>NZ_JBFRGP010000056.1:0-1036 GCF_052115385.1 Dyella sp. 2RAB6 | reverse complement strand
CTACTTAGGGCTGCGCAACATCAGTAAAAAATGGACGCTTCCAATCCATGATTGGAAGGCGGCGCTCAACCGCTTTACCATCCAGTTCGAAGGCCGCATCCCTCAGCTTTAAAGCGATCCCGTTTACACAAAAGTCTGTACAAGCCCCGGCATCCGAGACGCGCTGAAGAACAGCAAGGGGCCGGGCAACTTCCGCAACCTCTTCATCTATGCGCCCAATGGCAAGAAGGATGGCCTGCAGCTGATGCCGATTAGTGAGGTGGCGGCCAAGGATGAGTTCTTCAGTATCAAGAACGTTACGCGTGACGATGTGCTTGCTGCGCACCGCGTCCCGCCGCAACTGCTTGGCCTAGTGCCCACCGGCACCACCGGATTCGGATCGGTGGTGCCGGCGGCGCAGGTGTTTGCGATCAATGAACTATTGCCACTGATGGCGCGCTTCCGCCAGATCAACGATTGGCTTGGTGATGAAGTCGTCTCGTTCACTGACTACGCCGTTACAGGTATTGATAGTCACCATACCTAGTGTTTGCTGTCCTAAGTGGAAGGTATGAGCTCTTCCACTTTACCTTCAGCTATAGCTCCCATCTCCCATAGAGTGAAGATGCTCCCTACCCGGAGTCGCGGCTTCACCAATGCAGGGGACAACAAAGTGATAGGAACAGTAACGGTCATGCCGGGTGAGATTGCTCCTACCTCTTCCAGGTGTAATCCACAGTCAAATTTTTCGCCTTGAAATTCGAGGGGGCAGCGAAAAATTCGAGGTGGCGTTGGCCCTTTACGCCCACCGCGTGAACTGGGGAAGAAGTGCACCGATGCAATGAGATCGGGACCACGTGCCATAGATCATTCTCCAGGAGCTAGTGGAGGACTTGGAAAAATGCGAGCGGGGCTTGTACAGACTTTTGTGTAAACGGGATCGCTTTAAAGCTGAGGGATGCGGCCTTCGAACTGGATGGTAAAGCGGTTGAGCGCCGCCTTCCAATCATGGATTGGAAGCGTCCATTTTTTACTGATGTTGCGCAGCCCTAAGTAG
>NZ_JBFRGP010000055.1:0-1066 GCF_052115385.1 Dyella sp. 2RAB6 | reverse complement strand
GTATCCAGCGCACGCACCACGCCTTCGACGATGTCATCGATGTAGGTGAAGCTGCGCTTGTGCCGTCCTTCGTTGAACACCCGGATCGGTTCGCCGGCCAGGATCGCCTTGGTGAACAGGAACAGCGCCATATCCGGCCGGCCCCACGGGCCGTACACCGTGAAAAAGCGCAGCCCCGTGGCCGGCACGCCATACAGATGTGCGTAGCTGTGCGCCATCTGTTCGTTCGCTTTCTTGGTCGCCGCGTACAAGGTCAGCGGATGCTCGGCCGGGCGATGCTCGGAGAACGGCAAGTCGCGGTTGGCACCGTAGACCGAGCTGGTCGACGCGAACACCAGATGCTGCACACCGTGGTGGCGGCAACCCTCCAGGATGTGCAGGAAGCCGGTGACGTTGCTGCTCACGTACACGTGCGGGTTGGTCGCTGCATAGCGCACACCGGCCTGCGCGGCGAGATTCACCACGCGCTCGGGCTGATGGGTGGCAAACAGCTTCTCCACCGCGGCACGATCGGCAAGGTCCGCATGGACGTGCGTGTAGCCGGGATAAGCCTGCACCCGCGCCAGACGCGCCTTCTTCAACCCCACGTCGTAATAGTCGTTGAGGTTGTCCAGGCCAATCACCTCATCGCCCCGCGCCAGCAGCTTGCGCGCCACGTGCGAACCGATAAAACCCGCGGTGCCGGTCACCAGGACTTTCATCACAACCTCCCGTCCACCGCCTCGCGCGGCAGTACGTATTTCACGTCGTAGACCACGGACTCGGGCTTGCCGTAACTGCGGATGCCGGTCGCGCCCTGGGAGGCGAATTCACGGTGGCCGACGGCCACGATGACGGCGTCATAGGCACCGCGCGACGGATCGACGATGGTCGCCAACCCATACTCATGCTCGCATTCGGCCGCATCCACCCACGGGTCGTGCACATCCACTTCCGCGTTGTAGCCACGCAGCGCCTGCACGATGTCGATCACGCGGGTGTTGCGCAGGTCCGGGCAGTTCTCCTTGAACGCCAACCCCAGCACCAGCACCTTCGCGCGTACCGGATTGATGCCCTTGCGCACCAT
>NZ_JBFRGP010000054.1:0-1066 GCF_052115385.1 Dyella sp. 2RAB6 | reverse complement strand
GTATCCAGCGCACGCACCACGCCTTCGACGATGTCATCGATGTAGGTGAAGCTGCGCTTGTGCCGTCCTTCGTTGAACACCCGGATCGGTTCGCCGGCCAGGATCGCCTTGGTGAACAGGAACAGCGCCATATCCGGCCGGCCCCACGGACCGTACACCGTGAAAAAGCGCAGCCCCGTGGCCGGTATGCCGTACAGGTGCGCGTAGCTGTGCGCCATCTGTTCGTTCGCTTTCTTGGTCGCCGCATACAAGGTCAGCGGATGCTCCGCCGGGCGATGCTCCGAGAACGGCAGGTCGCGGTTGGCACCGTAGACCGAGCTGGTCGACGCGAACACCAGATGCTGCACGCCGTGGTGGCGGCAACCTTCCAGGATGTGCAGGAAGCCGGTGACGTTGCTGCTCACGTACACGTGCGGGTTGGTCGCCGCATAGCGCACGCCGGCCTGCGCCGCGAGATTCACCACGCGCTCGGGCTTATGCGTGGCGAACAACTTCTCTACCGCGTCACGATCGGCAAGGTCCGCGTTGACGTGCGTATAACCCGGATAAGCCTGCACCCGCGCCAGACGCGCCTTCTTCAACCCCACGTCGTAATAGTCGTTGAGGTTGTCCAGGCCAATCACCTCATCGCCCCGCGCCAGCAGCTTGCGCGCCACGTGCGAGCCGACGAAACCCGCCGTGCCAGTCACCAACACCTTCATCACAACCTCCCGTCCACCGCGTCGCGCGGCAGCACGTACTTGACGTCATACACCACCGATGCGGGTTTGCCATAGGCGCGGATACCCGCACCGCCCAGTGCCTTGAACTGGCGATGGCCCACCGCCACGATCACCGCGTCGTAGTTGCCTTGCCCCGGTGCAGCGAGCGTTGCCAACCCATACTCATGCTCGCATTCGGCCGCATCCACCCACGGATCGTGCACATCCACTTCCGCGTTGTAGCCACGCAGCGCCTGCACGATGTCGATCACGCGGGTGTTGCGCAGGTCCGGGCAGTTCTCCTTGAACGCCAACCCCAGCACCAGCACCTTCGCGCGTACCGGATTGATGCCCTTGCGCACCAT
>NZ_JBFRGP010000053.1:0-1170 GCF_052115385.1 Dyella sp. 2RAB6 | reverse complement strand
ACCAAGCCGCACGTCAACGTCGGCACGATCGGTCACGTGGACCACGGCAAGACGACGCTGACGGCGGCGCTGACGAAGGTGGGCGCTGAGCGTTTTGGCGGCGAATTCAAGGCTTATGACGCGATCGACGCGGCGCCGGAAGAGAAGGCGCGCGGCATCACGATCTCGACGGCGCACGTGGAATACGAATCGCCRAACCGCCACTACGCSCACGTGGATTGCCCGGGCCACGCCGACTAYGTGAAGAACATGATCACGGGTGCGGCGCAGATGGACGGCGCGATCCTGGTGTGCTCGGCCGCTGATGGTCCGATGCCGCAGACGCGTGAGCACATCCTGCTGTCGCGCCAGGTGGGCGTGCCGTACATCGTGGTCTTCCTGAACAAGGCGGAYATGGTGGACGACAAGGAGCTGCTCGAGCTGGTCGAGATGGAAGTGCGCGAGCTGCTGTCGAAGTACGAGTTCCCGGGCGACGACACCCCGATCATCGTGGGTTCGGCGCGTGCGGCGCTGGAAGGCGACCAGTCGGAGATTGGCGTGCCGGCGATCATCAAGCTGGTGGAAGCGCTGGACACGTACATTCCGGAGCCGGTGCGTACGCTGGACAAGCCGTTCCTGATGCCGGTGGAAGACGTGTTCTCGATTTCGGGTCGCGGCACGGTGGTGACCGGTCGAATCGAGACGGGCATCATCAAGGTGGGCGAGGAAATCGAGATTGTCGGTATCCGCCCGACCACCAAGACGACGGTGACCGGCGTGGAAATGTTCCGCAAGCTGCTGGACCAGGGCCAGGCGGGCGACAACGTGGGTCTGCTGCTGCGCGGCACGAAGCGTGACGACGTGGAGCGTGGCCAGGTGCTGGCCAAGCCGGGTTCGATCACGCCGCACACGGACTTCGAGGCCGAGGTGTACGTGCTGTCGAAGGACGAGGGTGGTCGTCATACCCCGTTCTTCAAGGGCTACCGCCCGCAGTTCTACTTCCGCACCACCGACGTGACCGGCGCGATCGAGCTGCCGGAAGGCGTGGAGATGGTGATGCCGGGTGACAACGTGAAGATGCAGGTGACCCTGATCGCGCCGATCGCGATGACGGACGGTCTGCGCTTCGCGATCCGCGAAGGTGGCCGCACCGTCGGCGCCGGCGTCGTCGCCAAGATCACCAAGTAAGTA
>NZ_JBFRGP010000052.1:0-1226 GCF_052115385.1 Dyella sp. 2RAB6 | reverse complement strand
GGCGGTTTCAACTGGTCAATGCAACACCACATGGTGATGACGACCGGGAGAGACGATGAGCAAAGCAGGGTCGACCGCAAGAGGCCTGAACGCGGAACAGAAGAGGCGGTTATGGAGTCAGTGGCGACAAGGAGACTCCATTGCCGAGATCGCACGCAGCCTGGGCCAGTACTCAGCRTCCATCCGCTGGATATTGAAGACTAACGGAGGCATATCCCCCCGGGAGCGACAGCGGTCTGAGCGGACATTGAGCCTGGCTGAGCGTGAAAGTATTTCGCGCGGATTGGCCCAGGGCCAATCGTTGCGCCAGCTCTCCCGAGAGTTAGGGCGGTCTGCGTCGACGATCAGCCGAGAGGTCAAACGCCATGGCGGGCGGGAGCACTACCGTGCTGAATCGGCGGACAAGCGAGCCTGGCACCATGCGCAGCGYCCCAAACGCTGCGTGCTGGCTAGCCGGCCAAGGCTGCAGCGGGTGGTRGCCGCAAGGCTCAAACGCAACTGGTCACCCGAACAGATCGCGCGATGGCTCAAACTGGCGTATCCCCACGACGAGGCGATGCGTGTGTCGCACGAAACGATCTATCGCAGTTTGTACATTCAGTCGCGCGGAGCCCTGAAAAAGGAGCTGATGTCGCATCTGCGCTTCGAGCGGTTGATGCGGCAATCCAAGCAGGTAAGAAGTGAAGATGGCCGCGGAAAGATCCAGGATGCGGTATCGATCAGCGAACGGCCGGCGGAAGCGCAAAGCCGCGCGGTGCCAGGTCACTGGGAGGGCGATCTGCTGTCAGGCAGCCATAACAGCCATATCGCCACGCTGGTGGAACGCCAGACGCGTTACGTGATGCTGGCGAAGGTTTCCAGCAAGCAAACGCAGGAAGTGGTGGGCGCGCTCAAGCGCGTGATAGGCMAACTGCCCGCCGAACTACGGCGATCGCTGACMTGGGACCGGGGCAAGGAACTGTCGCGGCATAAGGACTTCAGCCTGGCCACCGACATGCAGGTCTACTTTTGTGACCCCTACAGTCCTTGGCAGCGCGGAAGCRACGAGAACACCAATGGATTGCTGCGGCAATACTTTCCCAAGGGCATGGATCTGGCGTCGCTGACCCAGGCGCAGTTGAACAAAGTGGCGCGTGAACTCAACGAACGGCCACGTAAGACGTTGGGCTTCTTGACACCTGCCCAGAAGCTGCAGGAAGTTGTTGCGTCGACCGATTGAAACCGCC
>NZ_JBFRGP010000051.1:0-1452 GCF_052115385.1 Dyella sp. 2RAB6 | reverse complement strand
CCCAGGTTCAACTGGTCGTCGCAACACCGTTTTGATTTACCGAGAGCAGCAACTCATTGAATGCCTCGGCGGGCGTCCTCCAATGGAGAGTCTTTCTTGGTCGCGTATTTAAAGCAAGAGCTACAGCCTGCAGTTCGGCCGGCCTATGGAGGCTGAGATCTGTACCCTTGGGGAAGTACTGCCTCAGCAGTCCATTGGTGTTTTCATTGGTGCCGCGTTGCCATGGACTTCGTGGATCACAGAAATAGATCGCTAAGCCCGTGTCGATCGACAGCCGTGCATGCTGACTCATCTCTGCTCCCTGATCCCATGTCAGTGATCTTCGAAGCTGCTGTGGCAGCGCCCCCATGGCTCGAGTGATCGCATCACGCACCGCCTCGCCACCATGCCCTGCCAGTGCCGGCCCATGCTTGTCCCGGGGCTGACGCCCATGTTCTGGAAGTGGCGGCAGATGCAACAACACCGTAAACCGCGTTGTTCGCTCTACGAGCGTGCCAATGGCGGAGCTGCCCAGGCCAAGGATGAGGTCGCCTTCCCAATGTCCGGGAATGGCGCGATCATCCACTTCGGCAGGACGCTCGCTGATGAGAATCTCTGGCGTGACGAAGGGCTTGCCACGCCCACGTACCCTCTCTCGCGGTACACGTAGAGCTCGTCCCGTGCGCAAGCAGGCGGTGAGTTCACGACGAAGGGCGCCGCGTCCTTGGATGTACAACGACTGGTAAATCGCTTCGTGGCTAATGCGCATTGCAGTATCGCCCGGGAAGTCGACTGGCAAGCGGTGAGTGATTTGTTCCGGACTCCACGCACGTGACCACCGTCGATGTTGCCTTCGTCCATGGCGCCGGCCCTTCCAAGTAACTGCAGGACCAGCGATGACCCTCCCCGCCGGAGTGGCGACATTGCCAGCCAAGCGCTCTTGGACATAGCGCCGCAGTGCGGCGTTAACCGCCAATTTGGCGCGCTTGGGGCGTCGTGCTGCGCGATCAGCATGCCACTGTGCCGTGATCGCGCGATACGCGAATCCTCCGCCTCGCGTGGCAGCGTTGCGGCGCAATTCACGTGAGATTGTTGATGCACTTCGTGCAAGTTGCCGCGCAATCTCTCGAACTCCGCAGCCCTGGGCGCGCAGTAGGGCAATCTGCTCCCGCTCGGCCAGCGACAAGTACCGTCCTGTCGCCGCTGGCGATGACGGCGAAAGATGCGATGGAGGCATACCGCCACACTCCCGGAACCATCTCGTACCCACCGCCTGCGACACGCCAGCAATTTGAGCTGCTTCCTCACTCGAGTGTCCATGGGCGATCTCCTGCCAGAATGGACGCCTCTGCGCTCTGTGTAAAACGGGAGGCCGCCCTGGCGACCTCATCTTCACACGACCAATTCGTACCTTTTTCGTGCGCATCGCAACCTCTTATCCGGAGGTGTTGCGACGATCGGTTGAATTCACCC
>NZ_JBFRGP010000050.1:0-1532 GCF_052115385.1 Dyella sp. 2RAB6 | reverse complement strand
GCATCCTGCTGCAGCGAGGTGATGTTGTTGGTGTTGGTGGTGGTCTGGTTGCCCAGGTTGGTGATCGCCGTGCTGTTGTTGGCGATGTTCGTGGTGTTCTGGCCGACCTGCTGGTTGGTCGCGTTGAGCTGCGAGCCGTTCACCGCATCCGTGCTGGTCGAGGACAGATTGCCCGCCGCCACGTTGCCGAGATTCACCGGCGTGCTGGAACCCGCACCGCCCAAGGTCACGCTGGTCTTGCCCGCGTTGTCGTACTGCACCGCATTGCCGGAGACCGTACCGATCTGCGTGCCAAGGTCGTCGATCGCCTGCTTGGCGGCAAAGAGCTGCGAGCCGTTTACGGCGTCGGTGCTGCTCGCGCCCAGGCGGCCGGCGGCGACGTTGGTAAGCGTGCGCTCGGCACCGCCGGCACCCACGCTGACCGTGCTGCCCGGCGTGGTACCCGCAAAGCTGTAGCTCTTGCCGTTGATGGTGGCATTGGCCGTACCCACCGCTGCCGCCGTAACGGAACCCGCGCCCAGCGCCACGTCACCCGTGCTCGCACCAGCGGCGGCACCCTGCCCCAGCGCAATCGCGCCGGTCTTGGACGCGGCGCTTGCCGCACCGAGGGCAATGGCATTGTCGGCCGTAGCCTGCGCACCGGCATTCACATTGCCGCCGATGGCAATGGAGTTCGCGCCGCCGGCCTGGGTCTTCTTGCCGATCGCAATCGCATCGTCGACTGCCGCGCTGCTCGCGCTGGCGCCGATGGCAATGCCGTTGGCGCCGTTCGCGGTGGCGCCATCGCCGCCGGCAAAACTGCTCACGCCCAGCGCCTTGCTGTTGGCGCCGATGCCGGTGGCATTGGCGGCGCTTGCTTGCGCGCTGTCGCCCGCAGCGAAGGCGCTGGTAGCCGTGGCCCGGGTATTGGCGCCCAGCGCACTGGCATTGATGCCGCTCGCGCTGGCCTTGTCGCCGGCGGCCAGGCTGCTGGTCGCGGTCGCCTGCGTATTGGCGCCGAGCGCCGTGCTGTTGGCGCCGTTGGTCTTGGCGGAGTCACCTACCGCCACACTGCTGGTGCCGCTGGCCTGTGCGGCATTGCCCAGGGCAAGGCTATTCGTATCGTTGGCCAACGCCGTATTGCCCATGGCGATCGACGAAACGCCGTTCGCCACCGACTGCGGCCCCACGGCCACCGACTGCCCACCGACGGCCTGGCTGTCGGCGGCGGTGGAATTGGCGTGGAAATACTTGATGCCACCGCCGTTGTTGATGTTGTTGACGGTGTTCGTCAGATTGCTGACGTTCTGGTTGGTGGCATACAGCTGCGAACCATTCACCGCATCGGTGCTGCTCGAGGACAAGGCACCCGCACCGACGTTGCTGATCTTCTGCGGCGAACCGCTGCCATGGCTGGCGTCGTAAGCACCCAGCGTGCTGTTCCACTGCAGCGCATCCTGCTGCAGCGAGGTGATGTTGTTGGTGTTGGTGGTGGTCTGGTTGCCCAGGTTGGTGATCGCCGTGCTGTTGTTGGCGATGTTCGTGGTGTTCTG
>NZ_JBFRGP010000049.1:0-1578 GCF_052115385.1 Dyella sp. 2RAB6 | reverse complement strand
GACAAGGTGTGGCGCCAGATCGTCACGATCGAAGACGCCGAGCGCGGCGGCTGCAGCTTGTTCGATATCGACGAGCTACGCACCGAATACACGCCGGACGAGTTCGCCAACCTGCTGATGTGTCAGTTCATCGACGACGGCGACAGCCTGTTCACGCTGAAGATGATGCAGGAGGGCATGGTCGACAGCTGGGTGGACTGGTCCGACCTGCAGCCCTTGGCCGCCCGCCCGTTTGGCCATCACCCGGTATGGGTGGGCTATGACCCGTCGCTTGGGAATGGTGGCGATAGTGCGGGCCTAGTCGTCGTCGCGCCGCCGCGTATCCCGGGTGGCAAGTTCCGGGTGCTCGAGCGCCATCGGCTGAAGGGGTTGGATTTCGAGGCGCAGGCGGAGTTCATCCGAAAGATCACTAAGCGCTACCACGTGACCTACATCGGCATCGACTGCACCGGCATCGGTGCGGCCGTGCACCAGCTCGTGGTGCAGTTCTTTCCGCTGGCCAGGAAGTTCGTCTACTCCGTCGAGCTCAAGGCGCAGATGGTGATGAAAGCCCAGCACGTGATCGGCAAGGGCCGCCTCCAGTTCGACGCCGGCTGGACCGACTTCGCGCAGTCGTTCATGGCGATTCGCAAAACCCTGACCGACAGCGGACGGCACGTGAAGTACACGGCGGGCCGTTCCGAAGAAACCGGCCACGCCGATCTGGCGTGGGCCTGCATGCACACCCTGATCAATGAACCGCTGGAAGGCGCCAACGGGCGCAATTCCGGCTTTGTGGAGATGTTCTGAACATGACCGAGATCAACAACACCCCGGCACGCGCGGAGGCCTTCAGCTTTGGCGACCCCATGCCGGTGCTCGATGGCCGTGACGTGCTCGAATACATCGAAGCCTGGCGCAATGGGCGGTGGTTTGAAACGCCCGTCTCCATGAGCGGCCTGGCCCGGTCGTTTCGGTCGACGCCTCATCACTCGAGCGCGATCTACGTGAAGCGCAACATCCTGGTGTCGTGCTTCAAGCCACATAAGCTGCTCAGTCGCGACGCGTTCTCGCGCTGGGCACTGGACTTCATGGTGTTCGGCAACGGCTATCTTGAGCGACGCAAGAGTCGCCTGCGCACCACCATGGAGCTGCAGCCGGCGCTGGCGAAGTACATGCGGCGTGGCGCCGATGATATGGACGTGTATTTTCAGGTGACGGGATGGAAGGCGGAACATGAGTTCGCCAAGGGCTCAATCTTCCACCTCATGGAGCCCGATATTCACCAGGAGGTCTATGGTGTGCCCGAATACCTGTCAGCGCTGCAGAGCGCATGGCTGAACGAGGCGGGCACGCTATTCCGTCGGAAGTACTACCTCAACGGCTCGCATGCGGGATACATCCTCTACGTCACCGACGCGCTGGCCGACGAAGAGCAGGTCAGCGGCATCCGGGCCTATCCTAGATTTTGTGTAAACGGGGCATTGGCAGGAAACTGCCATCTGACCCGGAGACACCATGAGTCCACGCAAACACGAAGTGCCCGACGAGCTGCTTAGCAGTCTGTTAGCCAACTATCAGAAGCCCGAAGATCTCGTT
>NZ_JBFRGP010000048.1:0-2490 GCF_052115385.1 Dyella sp. 2RAB6 | reverse complement strand
GGCGGTGAGGGCTGGACGAAAAGGCCCCGCAGGGGGCGAGGACAGGAAGTCCTCGCCTTTTTGACAGGGCAGGACGCCCTGTCAAAAAGCCCGGCCAGCCCTCACGGACCCGCAGCAGCGTAGCTGCGGAGGGCGCCAAGCAGGGTGCCTTTTCTTCTTGGTTACTTCTACTTTGGGCAACCACATGAGATCCCATATAGACTTCGCAACTTGCTCAGGGATCGATGCTTCACGTGGACGCAAACATCAAGGTTTATAGCTATTTACGCTTCAGTGATGCTCGACAGTCCACCGGCAGCAGTGCCGATCGCCAGACCGAGTATGCGGCCAACTGGGCCAAGCGCCGGCAGTTGCAGCTCGATGCTTCGCTCTCCCTCCGCGACGAAGGATTGAGCGCGTACCACCAGCGCCATGTAAAGCAAGGCGCCCTGGGCACCTTTCTCAGCGCGGTGGACGAGGGCCAGATTGCCGCGGGGTCCGTGCTGGTCGTGGAAGGTCTGGATCGGCTGAGCCGTGCCGAACCGCTTCAGGCTCAGGCACAGCTCGCCCAGATCATCAATGCTGGCATCACCGTGGTGACCGCCAGCGATGGCCGGGAATACAACCGGGAGGGACTGAAGGCCAATCCCATGGAGCTGGTCCATAGCCTCCTGGTGATGATCCGGGCACATGAGGAAAGCGATACCAAGAGCAAGCGGGTTAAAGCGGCCATTCGTCGTCAGTGCCAGCAGTGGCTGGACGGTGCCTATCGCGGTCGTATCCGCAATGGCAAGGATCCCCAATGGCTCACCTGGCAGTCGGATGGCTGGCACCTCATCCCGGAACGGGTCGACGCTGTCCGCATGGCCATCGACTTGTTCCGCGCCGGGCATGGGGCTGTGGCCATTGTCGATCGCCTCAATGCCGCCGGACTCTCGGTCTCGGACAAAGGGACCCGGGCGACGCACCTGTACAAGGTGTTCCGCCTGCCTGCCCTGCGCGGCACCAAGACCCTGTCGGTCGATGGCGTCGACTACGCGCTGTCCGACTACTACCCGGCCATCCTGAGTCCGGAGGACTTCGACGAACTGCAGAGCCAGATCCGACAGTCGGGCCGGCGCAAGGGCAAAGGCGAACTGCCTGGCGTCATCACCGGGCTACGCCTCACTCAGTGCGGGTATTGCGGGTCGGCCATGGTGGCTCAGAACCTCATGAGCCGGAAAAAGGACGACGACGGCCGGGTCCATGACACCTATCGTCGCCTGTCCTGCGGTTCCGGACAGGCCTATCGTCGTTGTCCGGTGGGTGGCAGCACCAGCATCGCTCCGATCGAACGGGCGCTACTGGAGTTCTGTTCGGACCAGATCAATCTAGACGCCCTATTGGAACGCGGCGCCGCCGACCCGCCGGCTCGCCAGAAACTCGCCGCTGCCAAAGCACGCGTCGCCGACGTGGAGAAGCAGCTCAAGCGCTTGACCGATGCCCTGATGCAGGATGACGGGGCTGCGCCCGCGATCATCCTCCGTAAGATCCGCGCGCTGGAAGATGAGCTGGAGCGCCTTCGGCGGGACGTGGCCGACGCCGACGCGGAATGGGCCGCCGTATCCCGGAAGGCGTCGTCGACCGCCGACGCTTGGCGCGAACTGGTGATTGGTGTGAAGAGCCAGGATTACGATGCGCGACTGAAAGCCCGGCAACTCGTGGCCGACACCTTTGCCCGCATCGTGGTGTACCGACTGGGTGTCGAACCCGGCGGCCCCACAAACTCTGCGCTAGATCTGGTCCTAGTACCGCATGGCGGTCATCCGCGGGCGCTGCGCATTCACCGCAAGACAGGGCAATGGCTGGGCGCAGAAGAGATCAGCACCCAAGCCTTAGGCGTTCGATCCGCATGAGGTATCAGCGCTGAGGTGGTTTGAATCACGCTGGGTTTGCTAGCCCAGCAAGGTCATCCGCAACTGCGAAGGTCGGGCGCGCAGCGCGCGCCCGTTGCCCTTAGCTCGCAGTAGAGAGGTGCCTTCCCTTGATGGTGATCTTTGCCTGTGGCTGACCGGCGACATGGCCCTGCGCGATAAATTCTCTGTCGCCAAATACAGCGCCGCTCTAACAAGTGCGCGCCAGCAGGCGTCAGCGCCACACGAGGGCGAGTACGAGCTCACCCGCTCGGATCGTGTCAGGTGGAGCGCAACCTATCGGCGTGATGGAATCTTCTTTGGGATGCGCCACGGCGGCATCAATGAACTTCTCGGCGTATCGCTGAATGAGCTTCGAGAAGCCGTCATGGAGGACATCGAGCTTGTCTGGGTCCGTCCCAACTAGACGAAGTGCAATACCTTGCTGCGCATCGATTGCACGCTCTCCCGATCGAGCGCTGTTGACTCTCCTCGGTGGCCAATGTGGACGTTCACGTCCTCAGCTCCCTAGGTGGGGTGAATGCGTTTGGTTTATAGCGAGTCCCCTGGTGCTCATTGAAGGACCACCATCCGTCAGGGGTGGTGAAGGCGATTTCTC
>NZ_JBFRGP010000047.1:0-4042 GCF_052115385.1 Dyella sp. 2RAB6 | reverse complement strand
TCTACTTAGGGCTGCGCAACATCAGTAAAAAATGGACGCTTCCAATCCATGATTGGAAGGCGGCGCTCAACCGCTTTACCATCCAGTTCGAAGGCCGCATCCCTCAGCTTTAAAGCGATCCCGTTTACACAAAAGTCTGTACAAGCCCCCGTCTCACCGAAATGCGACTGCACCGACCCGATAGAATGTGCAACTCACTAGGAAGCATCCCGTGATCACCTTTGATAAGCGCGAATTGCCGGAAGGCGCGGACTCAGTCAGTACCAAGGAACTGACTATCGGAGACACCTATTTTAAGGTTTCGTATGCCGATGAAGGCATGACCATTCCTTTGATGGATTCCGTGACTTATATCGGCCGAAATTTGGTTGATGACGATGAGGACACCCTCTACTTCCAAGACGTGGAATCCTATCGCGAAGGAATTCGTTTCTCCGACACCGATGTAGAACCGGGTTCGGCCATGTTTTACGCTAACCCTGCCGAAGAGCTTCGATCGATGTTCGACTTTGAAGGAGCACTCGAAGAACTAATGAGATGCTCTATTCGCCGAAAGAATAGGTGAACGCGACACATCTCGAAGAAAAGGCGGTCAGCGACCGCCTTTTCTTATGACGAAAACAGCCAGCTCCTCGGCGAGTAAGGCCGCACCATCCGCGACTACATCTGGCTGGAAGATCTGCCGCTGGCGGTCACAGATACGCAAGGCACGGTGAGCACCACCAATTACGTGCATGCCGATGGCCTCAAGGCGCTAAGAACATCTCGCACCGATAAAGACCATCTCGGCGCGGGCTCTCGCGCCCTCATCGAGTGAAAGGCGGCCAAATGGCCGCCTTTTCGCAACGCAGGATAGCCTTCTCTAAGCATCCATCACCTTTAACTGTACGGCAGAAAACCTGATGACAACGCACTGCGTATTCTTCCCCGCGTGTCTATCCCGGAAGAACACCTCAGCTAGCAAAGGCGTACGTCAGTAAAAGGCGCCCCCCCTTAAAGATGCCCAAGAAAGATGGATAAACTAGGTCTTGCCTTCCGATCTCTCGACCGCTCGCTGGTTGCCAGCCTGTTCAGCAAGAAGCGTCAGCTTCTCATCGGTCGCCTTCTCCTCCTTCAAGGTCGCCTGAAGCAGCTGCAATGCGTCTGTGTAATCCAGTTCCTTGGCCAAGGCGCTCAATGTTCCATAGGCGGCAATTTCGTAATGCTCCACCTTCTGCGCGCCGCCGATCAGGGCGGCATCACGTAATGGCCCCTCTTCAACCGTCTCGATAATCTCCTTTCCCTCTTCGATCAAGCCCTCCATGGCGGCGCATTTGATGCGCTTCAGCTTCAAACCCATGATGTCCACAATCTGGTCGATCCGCTCGACCTGGCCATTGGTTTCTTCAGCATGCGATTCGAAGGCCTGCTGAAGCTCGGGCTCGCTGCTAGCCCGAGCCTACTTGGGAAGCGCTCGGCTGAGCTGCTTTTCCGCACTGTAGATATCGGAGAGCTCTTTAACGAAAAGCTCTTCGATGGTCTTGATGGCCATGTCAGTCTCTCCAGCTTGAGTCGAAGGTCGAAGCAGTGTGTCACCCCAGATGTATAGGCCTATGCAAGAACACATCTTCGAGCTCGCCACATCGCGCGTCGGCGGTTGACTCAGGAATGAATCAACTGCCAGAGCAACACCCCATTGACTCCAACCAGGAGCGACGCACAGAGCCAGCTCATTGACTGAATGGCCGAGGGCAGTTCGAACGCCCCCATTAGGCGTGGCTGACACGCGAATCGAATCAACGGTATCAGCGCCAGAGGAAGACTGAGACTCAAAATAACCTGACTGCCCACCAACAGCGACGTCGACCGCTCCCCGCCGAACACCTGCACCACGACCAAGGCCGGCCCGAGCGCACATCCGCGCGTCAGAAGCGCCCTCCGAAAACGAGACAGTTTGATATCTAGGAACCCCTCCATGACCACTTGCCCGGCAAGGGTCCCCGACACCATGGAATTGAGCCCACAGCACAGCAGCGCCGCGGCGAACAGCAGACTGGGCCACGTCGCTCCTAACGCCAGCGTCAGCGGCCGCTGCGCCTGCGCAAGATCCCCTACATCAGCGCTCACTCCCTGCAGGGCGACCGCGGCAAGCAGCATCAGGCCGATATTGATCAGCATGGCGAACGACAAGCAAATGATCGTATCCGTACCGGCCCGCCGCAGGACGGAAGATACGGAGCGCTTATCCGACGCGGCGTAGCGCGTTAGTAGTGCCGAATGAAGAAATAGATTGTGCGGCATGACGGTGGCGCCGATGATGCCGACCACGAGCCACATCCCGCCCTTGGTGTGTAAAACCTCTCCGCTTGGTGCGAGGCCCCGGAAGACGTCAGGCCAATCCAGCCTGGCCAGAGTCAGTTGCGCCGCCAGACACGCGGCGACTCCCGCCATGCTTATGGCCACCACTCGCTCCATGCGTGCCTTCCCTGGACGCTCCAGCGCGAAGTAGCCTAGAACCAGTACGCCCGACAACAGAACGCCGAGCCATAAAGGCACGCCGAACAACAGGCGAAGTGCGACCGCTGTTCCGACAGTCTCGGCCACATCGCAGGCGACGATGGCGAACTCCGCGACGAGCCACATGGGCAAGACGAAGCGGCGTGGTAATTCATCCCGACATAATTCCGCCAACCCGCGGCCCGTGATCGCGCCCACACGGCATGCGATCCATTGCAACAGCATGGCGACGAGACTTGCCGCTAGCACGACCCATAAGAGCCGGTAGCCAAAGCTGGCCCCACCTTGCATGGCGGTCGCCCAATTACCGGGGTCCATATATCCGGCCGCCACGAGCGCGCCGGCGCCGAACAGTGGATAGCGCCGGCGCGTCCCGACAATACGCGCGTCCAGATAGCTGACCGAGCCGTCAGGCGACACAGCCCGCGCTCATCTCTCACCCAGCTCCGCCCCTGTTTCAGGGTTGCTTTCCGGATCGGACGGGCGGGTAGTCAAAAAAAGGTACCAGGTGCGTCCAGTTTCGGCGCCACGACTGGCCAATGGGCGGATACTCCTTTCCCCATCGATCCTCGAACTCCGTGAGTTGAAGCTCGGCTTCGTCGACGGTTGCACAGGTGTAGATACGCTTCAAATCCGCAGCCACTTCGGGGCGCCGCTTCCAGGAAACATAGTTCAGACTGTGCCGCACCATGTGCACGATGCACAGCTGCACCGTTGCCTGAGGAAAGACCGTTTCGATCGCGTCGGGAAAGCCCTTCAAGCCGTCGACGCACGCAATGAAAATGTCTTGCACGCCACGATTACGAAGTTCCGTGACAACGCTCAGCCAGAATTTGGCACCTTCAGTCTGCGCCAACCATAGACCAAGGACCTCCTTCTCGCCGTTCATCGTGATGCCGATGGCGAGATAAACCGCTTTTACTCGCACGCTGCCTTCTCGGACTTTGACATGCAGGCAATCCATATAGACGATCGGATAAACCGCATCCAGTGGACGGCTCTGCCAAGCCTTGACCTCATCAATCACGGTGTCGGTGATCGAGGAGATCAGGCTTGGGGACACCTCAGCACCGTACATCTCTTCTAGATGGGCCTGGATCTCGCGAACGGTCATGCCTCGGGCATACAGAGAGATGATTTTGTCGTCGAAGCCACTCCAGCGTGTCTGGTGCTTGGCGACGAGCCGAGGTTCGAACGTGCCATCACGGTCGCGCGGGATTTCGATAGGCAACTCACCGAAATCTCCCTTCAGAACTTTCCGGCTGTGGCCGTTGCGCGTATTGCCCGAGGCGTTTGCCACCGGCTCGTGCTTTTGATGCCCCAAATGCTCGGTCATCTCGGCATTTAGCGCTTTCTCGACCAGCATCTTGGTCAGCTGCTTAAGCAGGCCGTTCTCGCCAACGAGATCTTCGGGCTTCTGATAGTTGGCTAACAGACTGCTAAGCAGCTCGTCGGGCACTTCGTGTTTGCGTGGACTCATGGTGTCTCCGGGTCAGATGGCAGTTTCCTGCCAATGCCCCGTTTACACAAAATCTAGGATAGGCCC
>NZ_JBFRGP010000046.1:0-3550 GCF_052115385.1 Dyella sp. 2RAB6 | reverse complement strand
CGCTGCTGCGGGTCCGTGAGGGCTGGCCGGGCTTTTTGACAGGGCGTCCTGCCCTGTCAAAAAGGCGAGGACTTCCTGTCCTCGCCCCCTGCGGGGCCTTTTCGTCCAGCCCTCACCGCCGGCGCCAAGGGGACCCGAAGATCAAAAGCCAAGATCAAGATCAAGATCAAGAGCAACGGCAAAAGCCAGAGCGAAAGCAAAAGCTCGCACGCCAGGCGGTGGGCGCTTTTGGAGAACAGGCATAAAAAAAGCCGCGTGTTTTGCACGCGGCTTTCGAGCGATGGATTTGCCTGGCTGCTTAACGGCCGCGCTTCGGCTTCAGCAGCGTGCCGATGCACTTCGGCGAGCCGCACAGGCACATCCATACCTTCTTCAGGCGGGCGGTGTGCGGGACGTCGAGGATGATGCCGTAGTCGTAGGTCAGCTCTTCGCCGGGCTTGATGTTGCGGATGGCTTCGATGAAGACCTTGTCCTTGCGCGGGTCGCCGTTCTCGGCTTCCAGCACCAGCGCCTGGCAGTTGGGGGTGCAGCTGTGGTTGATCCAGCGGGCGGTGTTGCCTTTGCGGTTGGCGTCGAGCAGGTAGTCGTCGTTGAGGGTGAACAGGAAGGTGTGGCCGGTTTCGCCGCCGTCGCCGTACATCACGTCGGCTTCCTGGTGGGTCATCAGCGTGCCCTTGTACTCGACGATCTCCTCGCCCTTCTTGATCGGCGCGGTGGCGAACACGCCATTGCCGTGGATGGGGGAGCGGCGCGCGATGAAACGACGGGACATGCGGAGGACCTGGTTCGGGGGAAACGGGGATGATGCCTTGTTCCGTGTGACGGTGGAATCGCCAGGGCGCGGGAAGCTGCGCATGTGGTGGTTTTTCGCGGTTCGGCGGGTTCGATCTTCCGGCCCCTGGCGTCCCTCCCCCCTCTCGTGGTTAGAATCGCCATTCAAACGATCGTTTGGAGTGGCCATGTTGCGTCGGCTGTACCGCCTGATCCCCCTGCTGCTGTTGCTGGGCCTGGCTTCCTTGGGGATGGTCGCTTGCGGCCCGCCGCGCAAGAGCGTGTTTCCGCCCACCATCAGCATCCAGGAGATGACGGTGCGGCCCGACGGGCAGTGGCAGCTCACCGTGCGCATCCAGAACAACAGCTACGGCGGCATGAATTTCCGCTCGATCGACGGTGAGCTGAAGCTGGCCGAGCTGGTACCGGTGCGGCTGCACGCGAAGTTCGACCTGGATATCCCCGCCTTCGCCGGCGACATCACCCGCGTCAACCTGCTGCCCACGCCGGAAATGAGCCAGGCGCTCGCCGCCGCGGCGGCCAAGGGCAGCGGCGGCTCGGTGCCGTATGGCGTGGTCGGCCGCGCCAGCGCCAAGCCGGAGCAGGAAGACCAGCCCCGCGATTTCGAATTCCACGGCAACGACTGGCTCTCGCCGGTGCCGGGCATCGCCAACACCTGGCGCTGAACACGCGCCGCTCTCCGCAAACATCTCTTCATCGCATTCCAGGCAGGAAATCGCACATGACCATCTACAAAGCCCCCCTCGACGATCTGCGCTTCGCCCTCTACGACGTGCTGAACGCGGAAGCCACCCTGACCAAGCTGCAGGGCGGCGAAGGCCATACGCGCGACCTGCTCGACGCGGTGCTGGAAGAAGCCGGCCGCCTGAGCGAGGCGCTGCTGGCGCCGTTCAACGCCAGCGGCGACGAGGAAGGCTGCAAGTACGACAAGGCCGCCCAGACGGTGACTACGCCCAAGGGCTTCAAGGAAGCCTTCAAGGCCTTCGCCGAGGGCGGCTGGACCGGCCTGACCCAGGCCGAGCACTTCGGCGGCCAGGCCCTGCCCAATACGGTCGGCACCGCCACCACCGAGATCTTCCAGGCCGGCAACCTGTCGTGGAGCCTGTATCCGCTGCTGTCCGAAGGCGCCTGCCACGCGATGGAACTGCACGGCACCGAGGAACAGCAGAACACCTACCTCAAGCCGATCGTCGAAGGCCGCTGGACCGGCACCATGTGCCTGACCGAACCGCAGGCCGGCTCCGACCTCGGCCTGCTGAAGACGCGCGCGGAACCGGGCGACAACGGCAGCTACAAGATCACCGGTACCAAGATCTTCATCAGCGCCGGCGAACACGACCTGGCCGAAAACATCATCCACCTGGTGCTGGCCCGCCTGCCCGACGCACCGGCCGGCAGCCGCGGCATCTCGATGTTCATCGTGCCGAAGTTCAAGCTCAATGCAGACGGTTCGCTCGGCGCGCGCAACACCGTCGTGGCCAGCAATATCGAACACAAGATGGGCCTGCGCGGCTCGGCCACCTGCGTGATGAATTTCGACGCCGCCGAGGGTTACCTGATCGGCCAGCCGCACAAGGGCCTGGCCGCGATGTTCACCATGATGAATGCCGCGCGCCTGGGCGTCGGCGTGCAGGGCCTGGCACTGGCCGAGCGCGCGCTGCAGAACAGCGCCAACTACGCGCGCGAACGCCTGCAGGGCCGCGCGCTGTCGGGCCCGAAATTCCCCGACAAGGCCGCCGACAACCTGCTGGTGCAGCCGGACGTGCGCCGCATGCTGCTGACCCAGCGCGCCATCGTCGAAGGCTCGCGCGCCCTGCTGCTGTACACCTCGGTGCAGACCGACGTGGAAGCACGCGCCACCGACGAAGCCACGCGCAAGAACGCCAGCGAGCTGGTCGCCTTCCTGATCCCGATCGCCAAGGGCCTGGTCACCGAACTGGCGCAGGAATCGACCAAGGAAGCGCTGCAGGTCTACGGCGGCCACGGCTACATCGTGGAGAGCGGCGTGGAGCAGTTCGTGCGCGACGCCCGCATCATCACCCTCTACGAAGGCACCACCGGCATCCAGGCCGCCGACCTGCTCGGCCGCAAGATCCTCCAGCTGCAAGGCGCCGGCTTCAAGCTGTTCCTGCAGGAAATCCAGGCCTTCTGCCAGCAACACGCCAAAGACCCCGCCCTGCTCCCGCTGATCGCCCCCCTGGCCAAAACCGCCAAGGAATGGGCCGACCTCACCCTGGCCCTGGCCGCACGCGTGCAGGGCAATCCGGAGGAACTCGGCGCCGCCGCGATCGATTACCTGTACTACTCCGGCTACGCCACCCTCGCCTACGTATGGGCCCGCAGCGTCGCCGCCGCCAACACCAGCAGCCAATCCGAAGCCTTCAAACAGGCCAAGCGCGACACCGCAGCGTTCTACTTCGCCCGCATGCTCCCCCGCTGCCTGACGCACAAGGCCGCGATCGAAGCCGGCGTGGGAACCCTGCCCGCCATCGCCTGATCGCAACACCACCGAAAAAAAGAAACCCGGCCATTGACCGGGTTTCTTTTTTCCACGAGAGCGAGGGCAAAGCCCGACGCTCCGTGTGCTTCTGACGTTGCTCTTGATCTCTGCTTTTGATCTTCGGGTCCCCTTGGCGCCGGCGGTGAGGGCTGGACGAAAAGGCCCCGCAGGGGGCGAGGACAGGAAGTCCTCGCCTTTTTGACAGGGCAGGACGCCCTGTCAAAAAGCCCGGCCAGCCCTCACGGACCCGCAGCAGCG
>NZ_JBFRGP010000045.1:0-5433 GCF_052115385.1 Dyella sp. 2RAB6 | reverse complement strand
AAAAACCCCCACCGTGAGGTGAGGGTTTTTAGGATAAAGCCCCTGGCGATGACCTACTCTTGCATAGCAAGCTACACTACCATCGGCGCAGCTGCGTTTCACTTCCGAGTTCGGGATGGGATCGGGTGGGGCCACAGCGCTATCTTCGCCAGGGAAGGGGTGGGGGCAGCGCAGGTTGATGCGCCAAGCCCCGCAAAGGGGTAAACGAGTGACAAGCGTCTGGTGAATTGAGATGTTCGCTAAGGACTGCGAAGCGTCTTGGGGTTATATGGTCAAGCCGCACGGCTCATTAGTACGCGTAAGCTCAATGCATTGCTGCACTTCCACATCGCGCCTATCAACCACCTAGTCTAGATGGGGCCTTAAGGAGTCTCTGGGACTCGGGAGATCTCATCTTGGGGCGTGCTTCCCGCTTAGATGCTTTCAGCGGTTATCACTTCCGTTCGTAGCTACCGGGCAATGCCATGGGCATGACAACCCGAACACCAGCGGAACGTCCACTCCGGTCCTCTCGTACTAGGAGCAGCCCCCCTCAAATCTCCAACGCCCACGACAGATAGGGACCGAACTGTCTCACGACGTTCTGAACCCAGCTCGCGTACCACTTTAAATGGCGAACAGCCATACCCTTGGGACCGACTACAGCCCCAGGATGTGATGAGCCGACATCGAGGTGCCAAACACCGCCGTCGATATGAACTCTTGGGCGGTATCAGCCTGTTATCCCCGGAGTACCTTTTATCCGTTGAGCGATGGCCCTTCCATACAGAACCACCGGATCACTAAGACCTACTTTCGTACCTGCTTGATCCGTCGATCTCGCAGTCAAGCACGCTTATGCCTTTGCACACAGTGCGCGATGTCCGACCGCGCTGAGCGTACCTTCGTGCTCCTCCGTTACTCTTTGGGAGGAGACCGCCCCAGTCAAACTACCCACCACACACGGTCCCTGATCCGGATTACGGACCTAGGTTAGAACGTCAAGCACTTCAGGGTGGTATTTCAAGGATGGCTCCACCGAAACTAGCGTCTCGGTTTCATAGCCTCCCACCTATCCTACACAGAAGAACTCAACGTTCAGTGTGAAGCTGTAGTAAAGGTTCACGGGGTCTTTCCGTCTTGCCGCGGGAACGCTGCATCTTCACAGCGATTTCAATTTCACTGAGTCTCGGGTGGAGACAGCGCCGCTGTCGTTACGCCATTCGTGCAGGTCGGAACTTACCCGACAAGGAATTTCGCTACCTTAGGACCGTTATAGTTACGGCCGCCGTTTACTGGGGCTTCGATCAAGAGCTTCGCCTTGCGGCTGACCCCATCAATTAACCTTCCAGCACCGGGCAGGCGTCACACCCTATACGTCCACTTTCGTGTTTGCAGAGTGCTGTGTTTTTGATAAACAGTCGCAGCGGCCAGGTTACTGCGACCCTTCTCAGCTCAGCTACGCATGTAGCCACCAAAAAGGGCGCACCTTCTCCCGAAGTTACGGTGCCATTTTGCCTAGTTCCTTCACCCGAGTTCTCTCAAGCGCCTTGGGATTCTCACCCTGCCTACCAGTGTCGGTTTACGGTACGGTTTCTCTGCAGCTGAAGCTTAGTGGCTTTTCCTGGAAGCGTAGTATCAGTCACTTCGCCCAAAAGGGCTCGTCTCGGTGCTCGGTGTATGTGATCCCGGATTTGCCAAAGATCACCACCTACCGCCTTTCCCCGGGACAACCAACGCCCGGTAGACCTAACTTTCTCCGTCCCCACATCGCACTGCAGACAAGTGCCGGAATATTAACCGGCTTCCCATCGACTACGCATTTCTGCCTCGCCTTAGGGGCCGACTCACCCTGCGCCGATGAACGTTGCGCGAGGAAACCTTGGGCTTTCGGCGTGCGGGCTTTTCACCCGCATTATCGTTACTCATGTCAGCATTCGCACTTCCGATACCTCCAGCAGGCTTCTCAACCCACCTTCACAGGCTTACGGAACGCTCCTCTACCGCGCACACATAGTGTGCACCCCGAGCTTCGGTGTAGTGCTTAGCCCCGTTAAATCTTCCGCGCAGGCCGACTCGACCAGTGAGCTATTACGCTTTCTTTAAAGGGTGGCTGCTTCTAAGCCAACCTCCTGGCTGTCTGTGCCTTCCCACATCGTTTTCCACTTAGCACTAACTTGGGGACCTTAGCTGCGGGTCTGGGTTGTTTCCCTTTTCACGACGGACGTTAGCACCCGCCGTGTGTCTCCCGTACAGTCTGTCCTGGTATTCGGAGTTTGCCATGGTTTGCTAAGTCGCGATGACCCGCTAGCCATAACAGTGCTCTACCCCCAGGAAGATACATACGAGGCGCTACCTAAATAGCTTTCGAGGAGAACCAGCTATCTCCGAGTTTGTTTAGCCTTTCACTCCTATCCTCAGCTCATCCCCATCTATTGCAACAGATGTGGGTTCGGTCCTCCAGTGCGTGTTACCGCACCTTCAACCTGGCCAAGGATAGATCACTCGGTTTCGGGTCTACTGCCAGAGACTATGCGCCCTATTCAGACTCGGTTTCCCTTCGCCTCCCCTAGACGGTTAAGCTCGCCACTGACAGTAAGTCGCTGACCCATTATACAAAAGGTACGCAGTCACCCTTGCGGGCTTCCACTGCTTGTACGTATACGGTTTCAGGGTCTATTTCACTCCCCTCTCCGGGGTTCTTTTCGCCTTTCCCTCACGGTACTAGTTCGCTATCGGTCGGTCAGGAGTATTTAGCCTTGGAGGATGGTCCCCCCATGTTCAGACAGGGTTTCACGTGCCCCGCCTTACTCAATTTCACACAACGTGCCTTTTCGCCTACAGGGCTATCACCTGCTATGGCCGGCCTTTCCAAACCGTTCGGCTAAAACATGCTGTGCTTTTGGGCTAGTCCGCGTTCGCTCGTCGCTACTGACGGAATCTCGGTTGATTTCTTTTCCTCCGGGTACTTAGATATTTCAGTTCCCCGGGTTCGCTTCACAGAGCTATGTATTCACTCAGTGATACTGCTTGCGCAGTGGGTTTCCCCATTCGGACATTGCCGGATCAAAGCTTGTTGCCAGCTCCCCGACACTTTTCGCAGGCTGCCACGTCCTTCATCGCCTCTGACCGCCAAGGCATCCACCGTATACGCTTGGTCGCTTGACCATATAACCCCAAGTCGCCTCGGGATTACATCTCCAAACAACGCGTTCGCTTAATTGCCTCAACGACACATCTCGATTCGGTTTCGAACCAAGACGCTTGTCACTCGTTTACATTTTCAAAGAACACGAAACCGGCCACAGTGCCGTCTCGCTTCAGAAATCTTTTGTGTGCGCTACATATCCGCTTACGAACTGGTGGAGCCAGTCGGGATCGAACCGACGACCCCCTGCTTGCAAAGCAGGTGCTCTCCCAGCTGAGCTATGGCCCCATAGTGGTGGGTCTGGGAGGACTCGAACCACCGGCCTCACCCTTATCAGGGGTGCGCTCTAACCACCTGAGCTACAGACCCATAAAGCTTTCAAGGCCGCTCCTTGCGGAGCGCGCCTTTCACGCCGTTGGCGTGCGGATATGCAGGTGTCTTGTGTGGACGTCTTACGTCAGTGGTTCTGTCGTTCTCGAAAGGAGGTGATCCAGCCGCACCTTCCGATACGGCTACCTTGTTACGACTTCACCCCAGTCATGAACCACTCCGTGGTCGTCGCCCTCCTTGCGGTTAGGCTAACGGCTTCTGGAGCAACTCACTCCCATGGTGTGACGGGCGGTGTGTACAAGGCCCGGGAACGTATTCACCGCAGCATAGCTGATCTGCGATTACTAGCGATTCCGACTTCACGAAGTCGAGTTGCAGACTTCGATCCGGACTGGGATCGGCTTTCTGGGATTGGCTCCACCTCGCGGTATTGCAACCCTCTGTACCGACCATTGTAGTACGTGTGTAGCCCTGGCCGTAAGGGCCATGATGACTTGACGTCATCCCCACCTTCCTCCGGTTTGTCACCGGCAGTCTCCTTAGAGTTCCCACCATTACGTGCTGGCAACTAAGGACAAGGGTTGCGCTCGTTGCGGGACTTAACCCAACATCTCACGACACGAGCTGACGACAGCCATGCAGCACCTGTGTTCTGATTCCCGAAGGCACTCCCGCATCTCTGCAGGATTCCAGACATGTCAAGGCCAGGTAAGGTTCTTCGCGTTGCATCGAATTAAACCACATACTCCACCGCTTGTGCGGGCCCCCGTCAATTCCTTTGAGTTTCAGTCTTGCGACCGTACTCCCCAGGCGGCGAACTTAACGCGTTAGCTTCGACACTGATCTCCGAGTTGAGACCAACATCCAGTTCGCATCGTTTAGGGCGTGGACTACCAGGGTATCTAATCCTGTTTGCTCCCCACGCTTTCGTGCCTCAGCGTCAGTGTTGATCCAGATGGCCGCCTTCGCCACTGATGTTCCTCCCGATCTCTACGCATTTCACCGCTACACCGGGAATTCCACCATCCTCTATCACACTCTAGCTCTCCAGTATCCACTGCCATTCCCAGGTTGAGCCCGGGGATTTCACAGCAGACTTAAAGAACCGCCTACGCACGCTTTACGCCCAGTAATTCCGATTAACGCTTGCACCCTTCGTATTACCGCGGCTGCTGGCACGAAGTTAGCCGGTGCTTATTCCTCAGGTACCGTCAGCCCCGCCGAGTATTAATCGACAGTATTTCGCTCCTGATAAAAGTGCTTTACAACCCGAAGGCCTTCTTCACACACGCGGCATTGCTGGATCAGGCTTTCGCCCATTGTCCAATATTCCCCACTGCTGCCTCCCGTAGGAGTCTGGGCCGTGTCTCAGTCCCAGTGTGGCTGATCATCCTCTCAGACCAGCTATCGATCGTCGCCTTGGTGAGCCATTACCTCACCAACAAGCTAATCGAACATCGGTCCATCCAACCGCGCGAGGTCTTTCGATCCCCCGCTTTCTCCCGTAGGACGTATGCGGTATTAGCGTAAGTTTCCCTACGTTATCCCCCACGTCTGGGCAGGTCCCGATGCATTACTCACCCGTCCGCCACTCGCCACCCACAGTATTGCTACTGCTGTGCTGCCGTTCGACTTGCATGTGTTAGGCATGCCGCCAGCGTTCAATCTGAGCCAGGATCAAACTCTTCACTTAAGTTTTCGACCAACCGAAGTTGATCTATCTTTCTGAAGCGTTAGTCCTAACCATAAAACGTCAAGCTTTTGAATTGACTCTTAGGTTAGACGCTTGCATTTGTTTGGACAGTTGCCCATCCAACGCAAGACGCCCACACAAGTCACCTGCGCACACTGTCAAAGATCAATCACTTGCAACCCGTTCTTCCGAATTGCCCCGAGACGTTTCGTCCCGGGTGAGCCGCCCATTCTACATCGTCTTTCCGGTCCGTCAACACCTGCTGCGAAGTATTTCTTGCTGC
>NZ_JBFRGP010000044.1:0-6107 GCF_052115385.1 Dyella sp. 2RAB6 | reverse complement strand
CGCCCTGGCGACCTCATCTTCACACGACCAATTCGTACCTTTTTCGTGCGCATCGCAACCTCTTATCCGGAGGTGTTGCGACGATCGGTTGAATTCACCCAATATGTCAGTGCACGCTACCGGGCAGCGCTGGCCAACTATGGCTTGCTCGGCTCCATGAGCGCGCCAGCCAATCCCTATGACAACGCGCAGGCAGAGAGCTTCATGAAGACGCTCAAGGTCGAAGAGGTCTATCTGGGGGGCTACGAGACCTTTGCCGATGTGGCGGCACGGCTGCCCGTGTTCATCGAGGACGTTTACAACGCCAAGCGCATGCACTCCGCGCTTGACTATCTATCCCCTAACCAGTACGAACAAAATCTCGTCCAGCAGGCGTCTTAATCTCCGATCTGCCTCTGGTCCAGAGCGAGGGGCTCACTCCAAGCCCGCATCATTCTGCATCGCGCAGCACCGCCCAAGAACCTCCTGCGATGCCAACCACGGCGCGGTTCGACGCTATCGCATCAAGCGCGTCAAAAGCACGGGGAGAAGCGCGCAGGCGAGGAGGGGGGGACGACCACGCGCGCTGCGGCCGGACAGGCACCGCTTAGGCCAACGGCTCCAGCGCGACCGGCGGGGCCTGCGCGTCCCTCTCGCCCGAGCCGGCTCGCCTGCGAAATCCGCCACTCCGGCTGGAAATTGGTCTGAACTGTCACTCATTGCCTGGCTGGGACAGCAGATATATCCGCTTTACGGAACATCTAGACCAGCCAGAAGACCGCTCACCCGACCGAATTTCGACCGCCCTCCACCGCTCCTGAAGAGATGCCTTGGCGCCCTCTATAGAAATAAGCGAACCCCGCAGCCACGCCCGCTGGAAACAGCATAAGCAGGTTATGAAAGGGGTTGAGCATAAGCATGCTGATAGCCACTGCCTTGGCAGACGCCTGCCAAGAGTGATGCATTGGCATAGCTATTAAGCAGAGGATGACGAATGGAAAAACCACCGTAACCAAGAGTATAACGCTTGGAATGAAGAGGAGCGATCGGCCAACGAAGTGGGACGTTGCGAAGGCAAAAGCTATTGCTGCCGCACTATTCCATAAGAGGATAGCTATGAGACTGCTGAAGGGCATAAGCATCGAAACAACGAGGCATGCAAGAACCAGCGCAAAGCGTATCCCTAAGTCTTTTAGAGCTCTGACAGCCACTTGAATCTCTAGCCCTTTCCCATCCATCCCCTCACTCCCTTTTGTCCGATTCGGGTCGAAACGAACGCTACGAAATCAAGAAGATGTCAGCCACCCTTCCGGTCCATGTAGGTTATAAAGTTATCGATGTAGTCATCCAAGTTCTCTTCCAACATGGATCGAAATTGTTTAACGAAGTACTCAATCGTTTCCTGTTTCGCGGCCGCCATGTCCTCGCCCGACTTGAAACCGCAAGCGCTCACCCAAGCACTGAAGCGGGACGAAGCATACATGCACGAAGCACTGACCTTTCCGCGTGAAACCTCCGCGAGCTGATCATTCGCCAAGTGAATTACAGCATCTGCGCGATTGTAGAAGTCATTATCGGTATCTATAGTCAAACGATCCCCCTGGTCGACGATAAATCATGCGAGTCCGCCCCAGCATGTAAATCCCCTCTACGTGCCCTTCTTACTTCTCGCCAGAGCAAGTCGTGCCTTAAGCTTAGAGGTCAAGTCATCGAAATAACCCAAGTACCCGGAAATAACTAGCTGCCCATATCCATTAATTACAACGACCAGATGATCCGTACCTCTTCCCGAGGAGACTACCTCGATGGAACTGATCGATGAGTACGGAATACGCTCTGTTCGAAACTCCGTCACTTCAAGAGACGAATCCGTCAACCTTACGCAATACCGATCCATGTAAGCGCACATAGCGACGAATGCGATACCCATCGCGCTTCCTGCCCACCACTGGAACGGCCGCAACTGTACCTTGAAGTACGCCGCCGCAAGCAATCCAGCTATCCCAACCAATGTCAGACCCCACAGGAAGATACGAAGGGCCTTTGGCATGCCATACACATCAGCAGCCCCTCCCTTTCTCCCTGCAAGCTGAAATAGCATCGGGAGTAAGGCTGTAGTTAGCGCAATAAACAATGGCACTAGCGGCGACAGTCTCATTATCACTACCCTCAAAGACTAATGCAGACTCTGCTGAAGTTGCGTCCATTCCCTATTCATTCTTTCGTCCTGTTCTTGGAGATACTCTTGCTGCGAATAAGCAGTTTGAAAGGATCCAGTCACTCCACCCGAGACGAATGCGCTAATGGCTCGCCCCAACCGACCCAATTCATAGCCGGCCGTGCTCGCGATTCCTTTGGCTGCACCCCCTACCGCATCACCTAGACCGCTAGCTAGTCCCGCTACCCACAGGTCATTAGGATGGCTGATGCAACCGTCATTGAGCCCCTGACGTAGTGCTTCACCCTCGACACTCAAAGCTGCCCTAGTCACATAGCCCAGACCTACCCTTGCAGCCGAGCCTTCCAGCAAGCTCACGCCATCTGTCAGGCCAGCAAAAAAGCCAACGCCCGCACCCATCATAATGTCATTGAAAAGCTTATCATCCCTGTCGCCACTGAAGTATCCGCTAGCAGCTCCCCATAGACCTCCGATGACCGCTCCAACGACGGCTTCCGGCAACAAATGGCCGGATGGATCGCGATAATCGATGGGATTACCGCCGACATAGGCGTAGAAATTAAGCTGACCGCCATCAAATCCGAATTGATCTTCACTTATGAAGCGCCCCATGGCCGGACTGTAGTAGCGCGCTCTGTAGTAATACAGATCCGCACCATCCGCTTCGCGCCCAGAGTACTGGTACGGATTGGAAGCGCTACCGGTTGACGTCACGTTACCGTACGGGTCGTACTGATAGCGCTGGATCAATGCGGCACTGCTGTCGGTGAGTCCTACCGTGCTCCCTTGTGCGTCAGCCAAAAAATAGCTTCGCGCTGAGCCTTCATTACGAGCGAAGCGCTCATCCACGCCGAGGCCATTGAGAATGGGATTGACCGTGGAGCCTTGAGTCTCCTGTACTGCGCTCGCCCCGTCATACAGAAAGCTGGTGGTAACGCCACCGATAGTCTTTGCGACGCGCCTTCCCATAGGGTCGTATCGATACTGGGCAACAATCGCTGCGCCCTGTTGGATCTGCACCAACTGATGGCGAGCGTTCCAGACGTACGTGTTCGAACCATCACTGAGGAGGCTGCCGTTCTTGTCATACGCTAGCGGGCGGCCATTCATTTGACTCTGTCGGTTGTTCGCATCAAATTGGCTCGCCGCAGTGGTTGCCGAAGCCTTCTTATTAGAAGCGAAACTGCCCAACTGGCTAATTCTTCGGCCGTTATCATCATAGCCATAGGCGAGATCACCAAGCGTACCGCTAGCATTTTTGTAGCTGAGGCTCACGACCCGGTTTGCCTCGTTGTAACCATATGTCGTAACCACCCCATTGGGCAGTGTCCGTATCCGACGACGGCGCTTCCTGCCGTCGTCAATGCACTGACTCAGTTGTGGGCGAACGGCCAGGCCCGCCTGCGCAACCTGCGCGTCGTCGTCACTCTCCCCCTGAATCCGGAGGTCTGAACATGGGATTCAGTACACGCAACCGAGTCCGTCGAGATAACTTACGGAAGTGCGCGGTCCACTTGCGACCCAAAGCGCCCCCTGGGCTGCGCAGTTACCCCCGCCGCACCCGCGCACCCTTTGGAGACCGATTTCGACGAACTTGTCCACAAGCCGTACGCCGCCAGCCGCAACGTGCCTGTGGTCACCATCACCTAGTTCGTGCGACGCGATTTGACGCAGCGACACGGCAGAAACCAGCGATGCCATTGGAATAGATGGAGGTCGCAAGGGCGCGCTGCCCCGTCGGCCTCAGGCATGAGGGGTGCCGTCAGACTGGATGAATCCGATGCGATCCAGGGCGATCTTCAACGCATCGCTATCCGCCCAGATGTCCGGCGTCAAGGTGAGGAAGGCCATGAGGCGAGCTTTGATGGTCGCGTGGGCCTGCGCGAAGGCTGCCCGCTTCTCGGCATCACTCCCTTCCACCGCGGCCGGGTCCGACAGCCCCCAGTGGGTGCGCACAAAATCACCGAAGAACACGGGGCATGACTCCGATGCCGCGCTGTCGCACACCGTCACCACCAGATCGACCGGCTTTGCCTTATCCCCCGAGAACTCATCCCAGGATTTGCTGCGCAGGCCGGCGGTCGGCATGCCCGCCTCAGCGAGCGTGGCAAGAGCGTAAGGATGGATCCGTCCGGTGGGCTGGCTACCGGCGCTGAAAGCTTCGAATCTTGCGCCACCCCAGGCACGCAGGGTGGCCTCAGCCAGGACACTGCGGGCGGAGTTGCCTGTGCAAACGAATAGAACGCGATGGGCCATGGGCCATCCTCAGGAGATCAGCAACAGGCGTCGCCGGGCGAGCACGCTGTGGCCACTGGGGCGCATTCGGCCTGCGGACTGCCCGCGCAACAGTGGTGGGTCAGATAGGCAATCAGGCCGTTCATGGCGTCGAAGGCGGCGCGGTAGCAAACGAACCGCCCTTGGGATTCCGCCGTGATCAGGCCGGCATGCACGAGCTCTTTTAGATGGAAGGACAAGGTGGCACCGGGCATGCCTAGCTCATCAGCGATGTCACCAGCCATCCGACCCGCAGCACCGGCAACCACCAGCAAGCGGAAGATGGCCAAGCGCTTGGCGTGTCCCAGCGCGGTCAGCGCGACGATTGCATCATTTGTTTCCATAAAACTAGAATAGTCGAAATAAATAATTCCGAGCAAGCCCATGAATGCCGATCTGCCTCACCTCCATGCCGACCTGCTGCCCAGCCCAGACATCCTCCAGCTCCTCGGCGAACAAGGCGCCGGCCACCCGCCCCGCATCCTGATCCTCTACGGCTCTCTGCGCCCCCAATCGTTCTCGCGCAAGCTTGCCCTGGAAGCGGAGCGGATCCTGCGGCACCTGGGCGCCGAAACTCGCGTGTTTGATCCCCGCCAGTTGCCGCTGCTCGACAGCGTGCCGGCCAGCCATCCCGAGGTGCAGCGGTTGCGGGAATGGTCTATTTGGTCGGAGGGTCAGGTATGGGTGAGCCCCGAGCGCCACGGCACGATCACCGGCGTCTTCAAGAATCAGATTGATTGGCTGCCCCTGGAAGACGGCAGCGTGCGCCCGACCCAGGGCCGCACCTTGGCGGTCATGCAGGTCTGCGGCGGCTCTCAGTCCTTCAACGTGGTGAACACCCTGCGGGTGCTCGGCCGATGGATGCGCATGGTGACCATCCCGAACCAATCCTCGGTGGCCAAGGCCTGGCAAGAGTTCGACGAACACGGTCGCATGAAGCCCTCTTCGTTCTATGACCGCGTGGTGGATGTCATGGAAGAACTCATGAAGTTCACCTTGATGGTGCGCGGGCGCAGCGACTACTTGGTCAGCCGTTACAGCGAACGCAAAGGGGATGCGGCCCAGCGCGCCTTGGCCCTGGCCGCCAGTGCGGTGGAGAAGGCTTAACACTTTCTCTTACTGACAACACACCTGGGCACCATGGAATGGGCCAAGCCGGAAGGCCACGATGCGGTGTGCTGCAGCTCAGCCTGGCCGGTCCACATCCGAAGTGCTCCTGCCATGACGGCACGTATTCTCTCGATGAGTTTGAGGTAAGCATTACCCCGAAGGTCTTTTTGCGGCCACAGTACAGCTCACCAAAACTCCAGAATAGTGTTCGGCGTAACGAGCTAGACCACGTCAGGGACCTCGGCAACTGGGCAGGCGGCTCCCGGAGTGGGGCGCAAGACCTTGAGAACTCACTTCGAAACGCGTCCTGGGGAAGCAAGGATGAGTGCGAGGAAGAGGCAAACAGTCTGATGGAAGCATTCCTTCGCGATAGCGTTACCCCCGCTGTGAACGACTCTGCTCGACGCTGGGAGGAAAGGGGCTTGTACAGACTTTTGTGTAAACGGGATCGCTTTAAAGCTGAGGGATGCGGCCTTCGAACTGGATGGTAAAGCGGTTGAGCGCCGCCTTCCAATCATGGATTGGAAGCGTCCATTTTTTACTGATGTTGCGCAGCCCTAAGTAG
>NZ_JBFRGP010000043.1:0-8236 GCF_052115385.1 Dyella sp. 2RAB6 | reverse complement strand
AACGAGATCTTCGGGCTTCTGATAGTTGGCTAACAGACTGCTAAGCAGCTCGTCGGGCACTTCGTGTTTGCGTGGACTCATGGTGTCTCCGGGTCAGATGGCAGTTTCCTGCCAATGCCCCGTTTACACAAAATCTAGGATAGGCCCGGTGCCCGGAAATGACTTTGATATTGGCTTGGGGAATGGAATGACGTTGTCTTTGTCCTGAGAGTCATCAGTGGCGTTTGCGACAGCGGCTCCCCCGGCGCAGCCGAGCGCGCCTGCTGCAAACACACCGGCGGCTGGCAGGCAAACTGCTTCTCCTGGTCCCGATGGAGCGCAGACGATTGCAGCTCCGGCCACCACTACGCCAACGCCAATAACACAGCCTACGCCCATTCGTGGCGGTTTACTTGCGCCGTTATTCGGCGGGGGAGCCCCATATTCTTGAAGGCCCATCGGATCGGTTCCGAATAGGGGGCTGCTACTGACGTAGGCATATGTGCTCAAGCCGCCGGCCAAACCGATAGGATCACTTTGCAGATATCTGCCGGTCGCGGCTTCGAAGTGTCGATTGACGTTGTACGCGATGCGCGACTCAGCATCGTAGTACTGCCCGGCAAATCGCAGGTTGAAGGTATAGCCACTAGTCGAGGTGGGCTGCGTCTCGCCAAACGGATTGGACTGATACGGCCATTGCCAAACCGTCGCGCCGGTGCTGTTGGTGACCGCGCGGGGCGTGTTGAGGCCGTCGGCATGCACGTAGTTGGTTGTGCTCAGCGTACCTTGCGTGTCGATAGCCGCAAGCGGTAGATCTTCCAGCCAGATGTAGTCGCGAGTAGCGCTGCCGTACTCGCCGATGAGCTTGCTGTTTTCGTCATAAGCGAAGCGCTGGCTTAGCGACGTCGGCAGAGTGGTCACTTTGGCAATGCGCTCGCCCAGGGCGTTATAGGTGTAGGTGCCGACCGTGCTGCCATTTCGCTGCGCGATAGTCATCCGATTCCGGCCGTTGTAGCCGAAGCCAAACGATTCGCCACCCACCGAACTGGCGGTCGTGTTGCCGTTGTTGTCATAGGCGCGGGCGGCACTGCCGATGTAGGTCAGCCAATTGTGGGGGTACTGGTAGTAGCTATACGTGCCCGTGGCGAGGCCGCTACCGGTCTTGCTGGTGCGATTGCCGATGGCGTCGTACGTATAGGACTCCACGCTGGTGCCGGCTGCGTTGTTGACGCCAGCGAGTCGCGACAACCAGTCGTACCCGTAGGTCTCCATGGCGGGGTTGGCACCAGGCGCATTGCCCAGGGCCGTAATTCGCCCCATGGCATCCCGGGCGAAGTGCAGGTTGAGCGCCGGGCTGGTGGCGTCCGTCACCTGGTAGTTCAGGTCGTAGGTGCGCGTTACCGTTTGGCCGTTCCCCAGGGTGTAGCTCGCGACAGGGCCGAAGGGAAGATAGGTAATGCTCGTGGCGATGTTGCCGGTGCTGGCGCCCGTTGTGCCGGGCGGTAGCGCCGTGATGGCGCTGATCCGATCTACGGCGTCCCCGAATACCTAAGCGCGCTACATGCCGCGCAGCTCAATCGCTCGGCCACACTGTTCCGGCGTAAGTACTACGACAACGGATCGCATGCGGGTTTCATCCTCTACATGACGGACCCGGCGCAGAACCCTGACGACGTGGACAATCTGCGCAAGGCCCTCAAGGGCGCGAAGGGGCCGGGCAACTTCCGCAACCTCTTCATGTACGCGCCGAGCGGCAAGAAAGACGGTCTGCAGCTGATTCCGATCAGTGAGGTGGCGGCGAAGGACGATTTCGCATCGATCAAGAATGCGAGTCGGGATGACATCCTTGCGGCGCATCGCGTGCCACCACAGCTATTGGGGATGATTCCCACGAACGCCGGTGGCTTTGGCGATGTGGAGAAGGCGACGCAGGTGTTCATCGCTAATGAGGTGGCGCCGATTCAGGTCCGCATGCGCGGGTTGAACGACGCGATGGGCGTCGAGGTCTTTCGATTTAGTTCATCGGTGTCGAAACCCTGACGGGGCGCCACTCGCACCGGTCCAATGGGTGCGAGCGGCGAACGTGAGGCGCTACCGCTTTCGGTGATCCATTGCCACTTCATAGTGACGATTGATGTTGTAGGCGACGCGGGATCGCGTGCCTATGGCACTATCGGGACATCTTGGGTAGGTACTGGCGAATCTGCTAAAGATGCCTACGATAATTGTAGGGGAAGCCCTACGGCGTGAGATGCTCGGGGCCTACATTTGCCGCCAACTCCACAGGGATAACATCCAGATCTGCTAGTGTGCTGCCGTTTGTCCACATTGTGAGGAAATTTTATGGTGTCGCAAGGAATGGCGGCGTTGAGGCGGCTTTCTATTTTTTTGCTCCTTCTGCTCATGGCCGCATCGGCCTTTGCTGGAGAGCCGCCTTACATTCAACTGGCAGGCCTGCCATCTCATCCTGCAGACCAAACACGATACGGGACCATAGGCGCAGCGATCCAAGGCGGAATTGCCTATATGCGGCAAGATCCCGACTTTGCGGCCAACTGCGGATACTTCGTCATACCTGCGAATCATGATCCAATTGATGTTGCCGACATTGGATTTACGGGATCGCTTCCTGATGGAACTCCTTGCAATGTGCGCTTTGGTAATGGCGGCCAGTACGCTTACACATCGTTTAGCATTTGGCAGCTAGGCGACTACGGCTTCGATCCGTCCCCCAATCTTGGTGCTAGTTGCCCTTGCGATGGAGGCCTCGGAGGCGAGGGCGACGGACCAAATATGGTGGGGGATCCGGTCAATATCGCAATTGGTAACAAGTTTGAGCAAGAGAACGACTTTACGGGCAGCGCTTGGCTTAATTTTAGTCGCTTCTATAACAGTTCCCCTGCTGGGGCGAGTTCGATTACCCTTGGATTGGGATGGCGGCACAGCTTCGACCGTCGGATCGATCTGGTGAGCTATCAGGATGGCTCGCAGATTGCCGCCATAGTTAGACCCGATGGGAAGGTAGAGAACTTCTCTTATTCATCTTCAGGCTGGGCAACCAGCGCCAATAATCCTGACGTACTCACCAATGTAGTGGACGCACAGGGTGCTGTGATCGGCCACGCTTTGAGCGTGGCCAATGCTCATCTCATTGAGCGGTACGATGGTGGTGGTCTTTTGCAAAGCATTACCGACAACACTGGGCGGTCGCTAATACTCAGCTACAGCACGTCCCAAACGCCAACCAGCATCGCGCCTCGTGCGGGACTCTTAATTAGCGTTACGGACCCTGGCGGTAGGCAGCTCGGATTTGCCTACGATAGTGATGGGCATTTACATCAGGTGACGCTGCCTGATGGGGGTACATTGATCTACGGATTCGATTCATCGAATCGACTCATCTCTGTCCAGTACCCGGACACCAAAGTTCGTCAGTACGTTTACAACGAAGCGTCGCTTATGCCTTCTGGTGTAAGTATTCCCAATGCCATGACCGGCGTTGTGGATGAGTTGGGCGTGCGATATCAGAATACGATGTACCAGGCAGACGGCCGTGTCATTTTGACCAACATGGCTCTTCATGCGGACGAAGTCCGCTTGAAGTATACGGACTCTTGGAACCAAACGGCCGTAACCTATCCGCTAGGGTTTGTGGGAACGCTGGGTTATGGCACCGTGGCTGGCGGGTATAGGCCTTTTACCTCGACGACGCAGTACTGTGGCCCGCTGTGTAACAGGCTCTCGGCGTCGGTGACTTACGATGCCAATGGGTATCCGGCAAGCCGGTCGGATTTCAACAACGTGAGCTCCACGACGGCGTACGATGCGAACGGGCTTCTGACGAAGCTCGTCGAGGCCTCCGGCACGCCGGATCAGCGCACCACCAATACCAGCTGGGACACCGGTCTTCGCCTCCCACTGACGCGCACGGTGCTTGATGCCTCGGGAAATAAAGTAGCCCTGGCCTCTTGGGTCTACAACACCGCGGGGCAAACGGTGGCGCAGTGTGATGTTGATCCCGCCTTAGCCCCGAATTACGTTTGTTCTTCTTCAGGGACACCTCCGGCAGGTGTGCGCCGGTCGACCTATACTTATTGCACGGCCGTCGATGGGACGCAGTGTCCCCAGTTGGGGTTGCTGTTGAGCGTGGATGGTCCGCGCACCGATGTATCGGATGTCACCCACTACTCGTACTACCTCTCAACCGATGAGTCGGGTTGTGGCACGGTGGGTGGGGCGTGCCATCGTGCCGGTGATTTGGCACAGGTGACGGACCCCCTGGGGCACACCACGGCCTTCCTGGTGTACGACAAGAACGGGCGCATCCTTCGTCAGAAGGATTCCAATGGAGTCTTCACTGACTATACCTATACGCCAAGGGGCTGGCTCAAAACAAAAAGCGTCGCTGGCGCCAGCGCGGTTATGGACTATGACGCCGTAGGGAACCTCATCAAGAGCACGGATCCTGACGGGGTGTTCGTTACTTACACCTACGATGTGGCACATCGACTTACCGATGTCACGGATTCACTCGGCGATCGGATGCATTACACCCTTGACAAGGCTGGAAATCGGACGAAAGAGGAAACCTTCGATCCGAGCGGGTCTCTGCGCCGGTCATTGGGTCGTACCTACGACACGATGGGGCAGCTCCTGAGCATCACCGATGGTCAGGGTCATGTCATCTTCGATGCGACGTTCGATGATAGCTACGACGTCAATGGTAGTCTGTCGCATAACGCCGATGGGTTAAGCGTGGAGTACAAAAAAACCTATGACAACCTCCATCGCTTGATCACGACGCTTGACAATACCAATGGCGCCGATACCTCTATGAGGAACGCGCAGAAAGTGTTCTCGTACGATGCGCAAGATCAGCTTTTGAATATCAAAGACCCAAGTTTGCTCAACACGTCCTACAACTACGATGGGTTGGGCAATCGAACTGCCGTCGGCAGCCCCGACACGGGTGCTTCACTATTTCAATATGACGCAGCGGGAAATCGAACGCAGACCACCGATGCAAAGGGTGTGGTCAGCCACAGTACTTACGATGCACTCAATCGAGTCATTGGCGTCACCTATCCTAATAGCGCCTCTAACGTTAGCTATCGCTATGACGAGGCCGACACCGTTACCGGCTGCGTCGGCTCGTATCCTATCGGTCGCCTGACTAGCATAGTGGAGACCGCGGTCTCCACGGTCTACTGCTACGACGCTCGCGGCAATGCAGTGCAGAAGCGCCAGACCCAAGGGACGAACGTCGACACGATCAGCTACACCTACACGCTGGCTGACCGCCTTGCTAGCACGCGCACGCCGGATGGCACGTTTATTCAGTACGGCCGTGACGGACTCGGGCGCATAACCGCTGTTAGCGTGCAGTCGCCCGGTAGCTCTGGCGCAAGCAACGTGGTGACTAATGTGAGTTACCTCCCGTTTGGCCCCATCGCTAGTTACACACTAGGCAATGGCCAGACGATTGCGCGCACTTACGATGCCAACTACGCAGTAACGGACATCGTAAGTCCAGCGCTGAACCTTCACTTTGCGCGCGATGCGATGGGTAATATCACGGCGTTGGGTAATGCGCCGGGCGCAAGCCCGGCTGCAGAGACTTACAGCTATGACTTGCTCTATCACCTGACGACGGTAAAGAACGCGCAAGGGCAGGCGATTGAAGCGTATACCTATAATAGGACAGGAGATCGTCTTAGCAAGGCCGCTAGCGGGTTAGCGACCGGTACCTATGGTTACCAATCGGGCACGCACTTGCTGACGAGTATTGGGAACAGCGCCCGGACATACGACGCCAATGGCAACACGACGGGTAATGCGGTAGGCGGTAACACGTACGGTTATGGTTACAACGACCGGAATCGCATGACGGTGGTGCAGCGTAATGGGCAAACGGTTGCCAACTACACCTACAACGCACTTGAGCAGCGTGTTGGTAAAACGGCCACTTTTCCAAGCTCCGTCGCTCGGCGATTCATTTACGATGAGAACAACCAGATTGTCGGTGAGTACGGGGCTGCGAGCAGAAGCTATGTTTGGCTAGACAATCTGCCGGTTGCATTAGTTGATACAAGTGGTGGTGTCAGCAGCATGGGCTATGTGCATGCTGATGGACTCAGTACTCCGAGGGCGGTTGCAGATGCTGGTGGAGCCGTCGTATGGCAATGGCCATTTCAAGGTAATCCATTCGGTGAGCAACAGCCGGCTAGTTCCTCGGGCTATGCATTCAACCTTCGATTTCCCGGTCAGTACTACGATCTAGAGAGCGGTTTGTCATATAACGTAAATCGCGACTACGATGCAGCAAGCGGAAGGTATGTGCAGAGCGATCCTCTTGGACTGGACGGGGGGATAAGTACGTATGCCTACGTCATGTCGACTCCATTGGTTGCGACAGATCCTTTGGGACTTTCGAGAGCTGGCTGGAAAGATAGTCCTATGGATCCGAATGGCGTTGGATGTGCCAATTTGTTGAAGAGGATTGAAAATCTCAAGGCGGAGATTCAGCGGCAAATTCAGAACTTGGCGACCAATCCTCAAACGCTCCCATACTATGCGCCGGGATTTGATGGGCCTGGCGGTCCGCTCAAGGCATCCGTTTGGGGGCATGAACAACTGCTTATCAAGTACGAGGCAGACTTAGTGAAAGCTTTGGCCGAATACAGGAATCGTTGCGGCGGACCTCCTCCAATGGTCGTTTGTCCTCCCGTGGAGAGTCCGGCCCCGAAGCCTGCCCCGGTGCCTGATCCGGTTCCGGTGCCTCCAATGCCACGTTGTTCGAATCCGATTGAATGCGCCACTCACTAGGTGGTGTGCGCTTAGGGAAAATTGAGATGCGAGGGGCATCCTAGGATGCCCTGATGATGCATGATTGCGGCTGTGATCGGGATGATGGGAGTGGCTAATGGATGATAAGCAAGGTGGTCCTAGGCTACGTGGTGGAAGTATCGCGGACGCTGAACTGAGTGAGGCGGTACTGCAGGACGCGTCATTTGAAGGGGTGCTGATGCATGGCACCGACCTGTCATATTCGGATCTGTCGGGTAGCGTGTTTTATATAGTTCTTGCGCTCGGAGCGAATTTTCGGGGCGCTAACCTTCAGAGGGTCCAGTTCCTTGGCGGTAGCTATGAGGACGTGGACTTTCGTGACGCTGATCTTCGCGGTGCCGTGTTTGACGCTGACAGTGTGGGCGGCGCTGTTGATCTGAGTGGAGCAGATCTATCTGGCACCAAAATCGATGGCGCGACGTTTCGCTCTGTCCATTACAGCGAGTCAACTAAGTTTCCGGTTGGGTTCAAGCCAGATCCAAGTGGCTTTGAAAAGGAATGGTCATAGGGAACAGATTCCTACTGGTAGCCAATGAGAGCGGTCCGGACGCCTCAGTCTAGTTTCATCGGTGGACGGTGCCATTATTTCTTGGGTGCCGTTGGTTTACGTGGTGTCGGCAGATCTCCGGGGGGAACCTCAGCTCTTCTGTGGCCAGCTGGCTTTCCTGCCTTGAGGCGCGCCCTAGCTTCGAGCGCGCAGTCGTCCCCTCCTCGCCTGCGCGCTTCTCCTTCTCTTTTGATGCAGTTTTGCAATGGCGCCGAGCCGCGCTTGGTGCTCTGTGGTCGCCTAGTGGAACACGGGGCCGCCGGTGGTCACGGGAGCGCGCTTTTTCGGCGCGTTGGCCGCGTCGCCACCGTCTGGTCAACTATTGATCAGCTTGGCGCCTCCTAGCCGTGGCGCGCGCGGTCGTCCCCCCTCCTCGCCTGCACGCTTCGCCCCTCATTTTTGATGCGATTGATGCGATGGCGTCCGGCCATGGCTTACGGGACGCGGTGGCCGGTTTCAGTGCGGAGGTACGTGATGCGGATTGATGCGCGCGCGGGTTGAATCTATGGCCTCACGCGCGATCAAAGGCCAGGCACGGGATCTCGCGGCCATCATAGGCAATGCTCACCTGTCCGCGATACTGTGGGGTTTTGGAACAGGCGAGAAGGCGAAGCGTCTTTTGCCTTGCCGGGCATCGGAAGGCCGCGGTGGAACGCAGCGAGCTGCGTATCAGTGAGGTTGATGGCCAGTACCTCCGTGCCGCGACCGTAGTCCTGACGTTGTGCATTCTGCCAGGCTCGCCTATCCGCCGATTCGGCGCGGTAGTGCTCTCGCCCGCCATGGCGCTTGACCTCCCGGCTGATCGTCGACGCCGGCCGCTCTAACTCCCGAGCGATCTGTCGCAACGATTGGCCCCGGGCCAAT
>NZ_JBFRGP010000042.1:0-8276 GCF_052115385.1 Dyella sp. 2RAB6 | reverse complement strand
CGCCCTGGCGACCTCATCTTCACACGACCAATTCGTACCTTTTTCGTGCGCATCGCAACCTCTTATCCGGAGGTGTTGCGACGATCGGTTGAATTCACCCAATATGTCAGTGCACGCTACCGGGCAGCGCTGGCCAACTATGGCTTGCTTGGCTCCATGAGCGCACCAGCCAATCCCTATGACAACGCGCAGGCAGAGAGCTTCATGAAGACGCTCAAGGTCGAAGAGGTCTATCTGGGGGCCTACAAGACCTTTGCCGATGTAGCGGCACGGTTGCCCGTGTTCATCGAGGACGTTTACAACGCCAAGCGCACTCGGTGCATAGGGGGAATGAATGTCGCGAGCGGCGTTCTGCGTCAGGAACGACACCGACAGAAGCACCAGGCCAACGAAAGCCGGCAGGGCTTCCTTAGGCTTATGGACGCCAAGGTGTGCCCCTGCCGCGAGGATGAGATGGAAGAACATGCCCGCATAGGCAAAGTCACTCAACGCCACGTGGGGGACTATTTTTTTCGAGAAGAGAATCTTCACTTGGCCGATAGTCCGGATCATGCGGATCAGCTGGTCGATCTTATCGATCTGATCCAGGGTGATGCCGAAGAGAGAGCTGGCGCCGGCGCTATTGGCCCCGCCCTACAACTCGATGATGCCTCGGCCTACTGCAATCGTCACCGCGTGCGTGCGGTCAGTCGCGCCAAGCTTTTCGAGTATGTGCTTCATATGCACCTTCACGGTCTCCTCGGAGATGCAAAGCCGGTTCGCCACATCCTTGTTGGCCGCACCCCGCGCAACGCATCGAAGCACCTCCATCTCGCGCTCGCTGAGTGCATCCGCCGCCACGTGCTCGGCGATTTGCATAGCGATCTCGGCTGAAATGCTTTATGAGCACCAGCTGGCGAAGCTGGAGACCTGATGCCCTGTGACTGCAACGGACGGCTGATCGGCAGAAACCAACCTAAAGCGGACAGTGGCCAATGCATTTCACAGTGGCCAGCGGCGCGGGGGACGTCGCGGCTATGCGCCCGCTAGATCGTCGGGACCAAGATATACGATGTCGATCTTGCTGGCATCCCGCGCCACCTGTGCGCGAAGCAAGCCGCTTCGATGGGAATTGAGTGCGGCCTGAACTGTACCTAGAGGAGTACCGTCTGGCGCAAGCACCCACGACCGACCTACCCACTGATGTATCTGGACGACGGTGCCGGGCGGCGGGGGCGCAGCCAACCACGTGATACCCGCCCAATACTGCCGATCGGCCCATGTGTGCCTCTCGCTCGGCGTGAAGCTCTGGACGAACTCCATCCAAATCGGTCTCGTTTCTCTAGTTGGCCAGTCGGCCTGAGCGCTCCAAGCGGCGACCACATCTGCATTCAGCCATTGCCGCAGCTCCTTGCCCGTGGCGAAAGTCGCGCCGGTGTCGGTGACTGCTTTGATTGCAGCCAGCCGCGAATTGAAGCCGGCCTGGATCAGGATCGATGCAGAGCGGTTGAGCGTGCCGGTCACGACTGCCGGCACCGCAAGGCCAAGTTCATGGTCTTCTAGGCCCAGGCCATCTACATCTATCTCATCGCCATTTGCGCTGGCGCGGACCTTGATCGCCTCCATTGCCCAAGGCAGCCGATAGATAAGGCCTCCTTCAACAAACTGAAGCACTTCCGATGGCTGATCCCCGCCCAGCGCGGCCAGAGGCTGGCCCAGCAGCCAAATCCGCAGGATGTCGCGCCAGTTCGCCGGCAGCGGATCGGGTATGAAGGGATAAAATGCGAATACCCGCTCAGCGATACCGACGATAGAGGTGATTGCGGCTTCGGCGTCACCCTCAAGGATCGCGCCATTGGCCTGGATGAGAAGTAGGTTGACTTCGGAGGCTATGGCGTCGAGGGCTTGACCCGTCGTCAGACCGACGCCTGCCAGAAAATAGCCACGGCGTTGAGCGGCGGTCGACTGATTCCAGATCAGCCGGCTGCGGGAGGAAAGACCTGCCTTCAACAACTGCTGGGATTGAGCATCCAGACGCTCCAGACGTCGCTGCCACAGAGAAGATTGCAGGATGTCGTCTAAAGCAGCCTCGATCCCTTCATCGGGAATTTCGTTCTCCCCGATGAGGCTGAGGATGGCTGTATCGAGCGTCGCAACGTGCCGTTCCCAATCGGCCAGGGCGCGAATCCGGTCTTCCGGTTCTTCATTGCCGATCTCCGGAAAGGTCCAAGCTGCGGCGTTGTTGACGACGTAGTCAACGAGCTGGTTGATGTCTCCGCCGGTACGCGCGTGCATCCGCGTCAGTAGCTCCGCGACCAGAAGCACAAGACCGCTTTCCATATTGCGCGCGCCAAGATCGGTGATGAGCGCTTCCCAGTTGCGTCGCTTCTTGGGGATGTCATCGAACATTGGAAAGAGGACGACGCCCTCGACGTCGACATAGGCGCGTCCGGCACGTCCGATGACGTTCTTGAATTCGCTGATCTCGATGCGCTCGCCGGCGCGGTGCAAGGAGTGCATGACGACGGCAGTCGCCGATAGATTCAGGCCCTGTGCCAGTGTAGGAGAGGAGATTGTCACTTTGAGGACATTCTCGCGAAGCAGGCGCTCGACCTCCTTGCGGTAAGACGTAGGCAGGGCGCCATGGTGAAGGGCGACGCCAAGGCGTAGGCATTTAAGAATCGCATTGTCTGCCCCCAGCCATTCCTCGCCCAGCGCGATCGCGGTGTTCAGTGCATTCGGGTCGGCCTCGAGCAGCGAGCGCAGCGCGCCGCGCTCATGCAAATCAACGATGACGTCAGCGAACGGTTCGACGCTGCGCCGCTCTGGGCAGAAGACGAGGACAGTTTGACCGTCATCGACAAGTCGCCACGCGGTGGCGAGGCAGAGTTCGCGCTGGTTTTTGGGAAACAGCTGGGTGCGACGGCGCTTCGGTGGAATCCAGTTGGGAGGGGCGACGCCTGTGAGGAACCGTTGGACCCATGGCCGCTCGTCGCCGATCCTGAGGTTGAGCCGGGCGGTTGGCGACGTCCACACCACCTCACCGAAGCGCAGGCGGGTTGGGCGCCAATCATTCTTGATCAGCCTGCCCGGATGATCACGGCGCAGCCACGCGGCGAAGTCATCGAGTTGGTCCCCATCGGGCAGGATGGCCGATAAGCAAACGATCCGGCGCTCCAGAGCATCGGGGCGGCGCAGGAGCCGCTGAATCTGCACCTCATAGCGGACCTCACGTTCATTGAGGCCGATCATGTGCCCCTCGTCGAAGACCAGGAGACCGACGTCGTCGAGCAGCGAAGAATCGTTGCGGAGCGCGAAATCGAGCTTCTCCGGCGTCGCCACCACGATGTCGCGGTCGCGAATCGCGTCCTCATCAAAGCCGGTGACGCCGATGCTGCCATAGAGGGCGGAGATTGTCTTGCCGAGCGGACTGAAGGTCCGCTGGAGTGTGGCCTCGGTTTGCGCCGAGAGCGCGCGCAGCGGCGTAACGAACACGACCCTCTTGCCGCCAGCGAGGCAGCGCAGGATGCACAGTTCTGCAATGCGCGTCTTGCCGGCGCTCGTCGGCAGCGACACGACTAAGTCGTCGGACTGATCGACGGCACGGGCGGCCGCCTCGATCTGCGACGGCCAAAGGTCGATCTCGGCCCTAGCGCGACGCTGCAACAGCGCGATGAACAGTTCGCGCAATCGCGGCCAGTCCACCGCCAGCCCTCCCGCGGGCTGCAACGGCACTCTTTTGTGGAATGTGCTCGACCAAAGGTCCGGCAGAAGATGGATGGCGACACGATGCGTCCACCATTGCGGCAACATGTTCATTTCGCCGCAGATCGCCAGGCTCACGCGCAGCCGCTCCAGCGCCTGATCGACAAGCTCTCGCTCGCCGCGCTCGAGCGCGAGCAGATAGAGGGACATGGCGGCCATGAAGGTGTCGGTGAGCGCGGTATTCAGACCGTCGAAAAGGAAGTCGTCACCACCGGCACCCGGAGGTACGGCAGCGCCCTCTGCTTGCTCGAGGTGGGACTGCATGTCGGCAGCGATCCGCTCATCGCTACCTTGACCGGAGGTCCGGTAGTCGAGAACGCTGCTGCGCAAGGCATCGAAATTCCGCCGCATCAACTGAGCCAGCGCCCGCTCGATCGGTGAGAAATTCTCATCCGCTTCGACGATCGCGAGGAGCGAATAGGCTCGTGCTGACAGGTGAGCGAGATGATAGGCGGCCGCGGCCATGACAAAGTGGAAATCGCGATCGGGCTCCTGGCGGTTGCCCTTTGCCATCACTGCTTCAAGAGCCGTTGCAGCCTGTTCGAATGCCGTGCGAGCCTCATTCGGGTCGCCGTTGACCTCCCGAAGGCGCAGACCGAGGCCGAGCAGGGCATAGGCATAGCTGTGCAGGTCGTAGCTAAGCTGCGGCGCGAAGTCCGGCGCGTCGGCCGGAAGGGTGCCGTCACGCCATATGATCGCGCGGGCCTGCCCGCGAGCGATCAGTCGGCCGCGAAAGCCGGCGGCCGTCGCCTCGGCGATATCTGCGGCGATAGCCTCAGGGGTTGTTGGCATCGGCGATCACTCGATCGTAGACCGCACCGATAAAGGCGGCATGGCCTTCCACGCGAAGTCCGATACCCCATTGATTGATAAGTCCGGGATACGCTTGCAGGGAGGCGGCCAGCATTGCGTCGGGGGCATTGCCTGAGAATGTGAAAAGCAGATGCCGGACACTTTGCGGCGGGACGCCATGCTTGAGCAGAGCGTCGTCGATTGCATCGGCCAGCGGCAGATTGCCGAGCTCGAGGAGACGCGCGGAAATAAAGTGCAGAGCGTGTGCCGAAGGCAATCCTCCATCCTTGTCCAGCCCGGCGCGGGCTTCGGTCAGGACCTGTGCGGACAATGTGGCGCGGCTCTTCGCCTCCGTCTTCAAGAACTGAAGACGTTGAGATTGGGGGTCTTGCAGGATGCCGATCACGTCGTCACCACGCATTGCCATGTTGCGATGGTCTTTCCAGCGCAGGCGCTTGATCGGCGTGTGGTAGCCGCCGCTGTGAGCTTCTATCCATTCTGTCGCGTAGATTTCGCCCAGGTCGCCGGACCGGATCTGCTTAGTGGTCGGCAGCTTGCTCTCGATCAGGGCGGCGGCGGCGGGCTTGCCGAGCCGCGCGAGGGCGCGCGCTACGTGCTCCTCTGAGGCGTAATGCGAAGGCACGATAGCTGCCGTCGCCTGGATGCCGACGCCTAGGCTAGCGACCTGACCGGTCATCACACGCCGATAGTGGACCCCTATCGGCGCGTCGACCGAAATGCACCAATCATCGAACTGCACCATACTCGCTCCTTCCTGTTAGTAAGGGAAAAGGTCGCGTATGCGCATGAAAGGCGCGCCAGTTTCTGCGGCGCGGCGGACTTTGCGCTCGAGGACCTGAGTGAGTGAAATTTCACGATTGAGCATGTCGTATAAGTCGAGTCCGTCCATGCAGATGACTCGTTTGCCGCGTCCAAAAGCGGCGAGGCCGTCTTCGGTGAAGCCGCTGTTGCTGACGAAGAGACCGCGGGTCCAAGCCGCCTTTTGCTCGATCTTGCCATGGAAGGTGTGCAGCTCGGCGACGCCGATCGGCGGCCCGTGCCATTTGGCCTCAAGCAGATAAATCTCGCTCGCGAGCTGAAAGCTGCCGTCGATCTGTTCGCCGCGCAGCCGGAACGGCTCTTGGGCGATCATGTCGTAGCCAGTGGGGATACCAGCACCCGCCGACGCGCCGGCTCCCAGGAACCAAGCGTACTGATTCGGCCGAAGCGCAAACCTAGTCGCGAACTGCTGTCCGCTGATAGTAGGGATATCCAATTCCCACCCTGTTCTGTTGTTTCCTAGTTCGATGGTGCATCCAACGAACGATTCGCCCAATAGAAAATCAGGGCTTAAGTTTTGGTATCCCTTGCCGAACACCACCCATCAAGTTCGAATAAAGTGAATCGCAAATGGGGACGCGGCGCAATGGGGATCGGCTCTGCCGGCGTTAAGACTGCTTGCGCTTGGACGATGTATCGCGACAACCTCCGTCCGCGCTAAGCAATGAGCTGGGTTGAGCTGAGAGTAGTGTTGGCTTGATCTGATCTACAGCTCCCACGAGCATGCTTCGAAGCGACATGGTGCGAAGTCATATTGAATCATTGATCCAGGCGTTTGGCAGGCACTCACTAGCTAGACCGCAATCGCGTTCACGGCGGAAACAAGTGCAACAAACCCAACGAGACAGAACCAGAAGCAACAACGGCTGGCATACCTAATGGCATACCAGCCGCAATCGCTTACGCATAAGTCATTTAAAATCAAATATTTATCGCAATATATTGGCGGAGAGAGAGGGATTCGAATCCACGATAGGCTTACGCTTACGTTTGATTTCGCGTCGACTGCACTTCGCGACGCAGGGTATATTCGGATCAGCCGGCTAAGGCTAGGGTGCTTACCTCTTCTGCGCCCAGCCATTTCCCCGTCTTGCGGTGAATGCGTAGCGCCCGCGGGTGACCGCCATGCGGGACTAGGACCAGATCTAGCACAGGGTTGGCAGGCTCGCCGGGCTCGACACCAAGGCGGTACACCACGATGCGGGCAAAGGTGTCGGCCACGAGTTGTCGGGCTTTTAGTCGCGCATCGTAATCTTGGCCTTTCACTCCGATCACCAGTTCACGCCAAGCGTCGGCGGTCGTCGGCGCCTTCCGAGACAGGGCCGCCCATTCAGCGTCAGCCTCTGCCATTTCCCGCCGCAGGCGCTCGCCTTCGTTCTCCAGCTCGCGGACCTTACGGAGGATGATCGCCGGCGCAACACCGTCATCCTGCAACAAAGCGTCGGTCAAGCGCTTGAGCTGCGTCTCCACGTCGGCGACGCGTGCCTTGGCGGTAGCCAGTTTCTGACGCGCCGGTGGGTCGATGGCGCCGCGCTCCAGCAGGGCGTCCAGGTTGATCTGGTCCGAACAGAAGTCCAAAAGCGCCCGTTCAATCGGGGCGATGCTCGTACTGCCACCCACCGGACAACGGCGATAGGCCTGCCCGGAGCCACAGGACAGGCGACGATAGGTGTCCTGGACCCGGCCATCCTCGTCCTTTTTCCGGCTCATGTGGTTCTGGGCCACCATGGCCGATCCGCAATACCCGCACTGGGTGAGACGTAGCCCGGTAATGATGCCGGGCAGTTCACCTTTGCCCTTGCGCCGCCCCGACTGCGAGAACAGGCCCTGCAGTTCGTCGAAGGCTTCCGGACTCAGGATGGCCGGGTAGTAGTCGGGCAGGGCGTAGTCGACGCCATCGACCGACAGGGTTTTCGTGCCGCGCAGGGCGGGCAGGCGAAATACCTTGTACAGATGCGTCGCCCGAGTCCCTTTGTCCGAGACGGAGAGTCCTGCGGCATTGAGGCGATCGACAATGGCTACCGCCCCATGCCCGGCCCGGAACAAGTCGATGGCCATTCGGACAGCGTCGACCCGTTCCGGGATGAGGTGCCAGTCGCCCGACTGCCACGCTAGCCATTGGGGGTCCTTGCCGTTGCGGATGCGACCGCGGTAGGCGCCATCCCGCCACTGCTCGCACTGACGACGAATAGCAGCCTTGACCCGCTTACTCTTGGTATCACTTTCCTCATACGCCCGAATCATCACCAGTAGGCTGTGGACCAGCTCCATGGGGTTGGCTTTGAGTCCCTCCCGGTTGTATTCCCGGCCATCGCTGGCGGTCACCACCGTGATGCCGGCATTGATGATCTGGGCTAGCTGCGCCTGGGCCTGGAGCGGTTCGGCACGGCTCAGCCGATCCAGACCTTCCACGACCAGCACGGACCCCGCACCAATCTGGCCCTCGTCCACCGCGTTGAGGAAGGTGCCCAAGGCGCCTTGCTTTACATGGCGCTGGTGGTAAGCGCTCAATCCTTCGTCGCGGAGGGAGAGCGAAGCATCGAGCTGGAGCTGCCGGTGCTTGGCCCAGGTGGCCGCATACTCGGTCTGGCGATCGGCACTGCTGCCGGTGGACTGTCGGGCGTCACTGAAGCGTAAATAGCTATAAACCTTGATGTTTGCGTCCACGTGAAGCATCGATCCCTGAGCAAGCTGCGAAGTCTATATGGGATCTCATGTGGCTGCCCAAAGTAGAAGTAACCAAGAAGAAAGGGCACCCTGCTTGGCGCCCTCCGCAGCTACGCTGCTGCGGGTCCGTGAGGGCTGGCCGGGCTTTTTGACAGGGCGTCCTGCCCTGTCAAAAAGGCGAGGACTTCCTGTCCTCGCCCCCTGCGGGGCCTTTTCGTCCAGCCCTCACCGCC
>NZ_JBFRGP010000041.1:0-8860 GCF_052115385.1 Dyella sp. 2RAB6 | reverse complement strand
AATGGACGCCTCTGCGCTCTGTGTAAAACGGGAGGCCGCCCTGGCGACCTCATCTTCACACGACCAATTCGTACCTTTTTCGTGCGCATCGCAACCTCTTATCCGGAGGTGTTGCGACGATCGGTTGAATTCACCCAATATGTCAGTGCRCGCTACCGGGCAGCGCTGGCCAACTATGGCTTGCTCGGCTCCATGAGCGCGCCAGCCAATCCCTATGACAACGCGCAGGCGGAGAGCTTCATGAAGACGCTCAAGGTCGAAGAGGTCTATTTGGGGGCCTACGAGAGCTTTGCCGATGTGGCGGCACGGCTGCCCGTGTTCATTGAGGACGTTTACAACGCCAAGCGCATGCACTCCGCGCTTGACTATCTATCCCCTAATCAGTACGAACGAAATCTCGTCCAGCAGGCGTCTTAATCTCCGATCTGCCTCTGGTCCAGAGCGAGGGGCTCACTCCACACCATAGGTGATGCGCAATTTGCGGGCATTGGGACGAGGCGAGGGAGCAGCCCATGCAATGGCCATGGGTGTCTGGCGGGAAGCGTTTCAGCTCGAATTTTTACGCAACCGTCTCATCCTCGGGGGTGAAGTTTAAAAGAAGATGTCCCGGCTTAATTGTTGGGCTACTTACCGCGACCGTCAGCCCGGCTTTTCCACTTCATCATGATCTGAGCAAAGAGCAGATGCGTAGGCACGCACGTCATGGCTTTATTCGTGGAGGCCTGCCAATGGGCATCATTGCGAATGGTGGCACTGACGTCTTTGACGCTCTGTTTGTAGGCAGCGATGAGTGCAGCGTCTCCCTGCAACTCTTCTTCCGCTAGTCGCTTGAATGCCACAAGCTGCTCCGCGGGAATGCTGCATGCCTCTTTGCCAATCGCATATTGACCACCAAGCTGCTTGGCGCGATCAATATCCGTTAAAGGCTCGCTGGCAAAGCCATACGAGCTAAAAAGCGCCAGAGCAAAGGAGATAGCCACACTGCGCATAGTCAAGAGCCGCGAGATCCGTGCGCGAACGAAGTCCATTTATGCCCCTAATTTATTAATGTTCAAGGCTTCAGCTTACCTGCCAGGGCGTTGGACATGGCATCTCCAATCCCGAGTCCGCTCGATCGGGGTGTATCAGCGACGAGCAAAGCCCTATTCAGGGTGCTCTTCACGTCTATGACGCGCTTCTCTGCGTGGCAAGGACGATAGCGCCCCTGCGTCTGTCGGCAAATTGCCGGAGGGCTCGGTTTTTGGATGCTGTCTTTCATAAGAGGCGGCATCCGTCTCCTCCCTACTTCCATCGGAGAAGGCTCATGGCTATTCCGTATGTGAGGTGGCGCCACTCGGCTTTATGTGAAATTTGCGTGAACAGGTGAAACCCGATTGATGGAGGATCTGCCGCGCTATCTGCATTACTGATGCGAATCAAGACGTCACTGTCACAATTTTTGGCGGGCGCTGCCGTTTCGTCGACGGGGCGCTATAGTTTCCCGCGTCGGAGGGGCCTTCTAGATTAGTAAGAAGGCAATCAAGGGATGGGGGGCATATGGAACCACTACAGGGGCAGACTGCATCTGCAGTCGGTGACGAGCAGTCAGTTTTCCAGAGCAATCTGCCGCTCGCGGAAAAACTAGAGCGGGCGCGAGTCGAGTTGCTCGATTTATCCGCGCGCAATCGGCTACTCAATATGCCCCGAGGTGCCAGGGGCGGCCGCTCGATCGAAATCATTGATGAGAAAGCCGACGAGATTTTTCGTCTGCTCGTCCGAGAGGGAAAGACGTTCACTTTCGTGGCAGGCCGTGCCGCGGAAACCAAAGATCCAGTACCTGGAGGCGCTGACGACACCTCACCCGAACCGGCTGTCCACGCGGATGCAAACAAGATTGCAGCCGAGCCGGACGAGATCGAGGAGTTGGCCCAGCCCGACGACGAGAGCACGGATGAGCGCGGCGTCTTGCGCCGTCACGCCGACACGCGTTTGCAAACACGCCTGACCAGCAAGGGGCTGCAGAAGCGCTTGCTGGAGCTTTATTTGGATGCACATACATTGGAGGAGGAGCAGGGCGTCAACGTGCTCTACTTGGCGATGGGTGCCCTGAAGTGGGTCGATCCCAATAATGCCGAGAACATTCGCTACGCGCCGCTGCTCTTGGTTCCCGTCCAGCTCGATCGCGGTAACGCGGGCGAGCGTTTCAATTTGAAGGTTAGGCAGGAGGACTTTGCGTCGAACCTGTCGCTCGAAGCCTATCTCGATCGCGTGCATGCGCTGCGGATGCCGGCGTTTGAGGCGAACGACACATTCGAGCCGCTTGGTTACATGGAGCTGGTGCGCAAGAGCGTTGAGACGAAGGATACCTGGGAGGTGTTCCCCGACCATATGTCGGTGGGATTCTTTTCCTTTGCAAAGTTCCTGATGTACCGGGACCTGGATCAAACGGTTTGGCCTAAAGGCGCCACGATCAGCGACCACCCACTGGTTCGCTCACTGCTCGCAGATGGTTTTTCTGGCGGTGACGATCTCGCGCACGAAGACGCAAACATCGATGCGCTGATCCCGCCATCGGAGATGCTCCACATACTGGATTGCGACAGCTCGCAGGCGCTGGCGATCCACGAAGTGCGGCGGGGCAAGAACCTGGTTATCCAGGGACCACCGGGAACGGGTAAAAGCCAGACCATCGCGAACATCATTGCCGCTGCAGTCAAAGATGGGAAAAGCGTGCTCTTTGTGGCCGAAAAAATGGCCGCGCTTGATGTCGTCAAGCGCCGTCTCGATGATAAGGGTGTCGGCGATGCTTGCCTGGAACTTCACAGCAGCAAGGCCAACAAGCGCGCGGTGTTGGATGAGCTGCGACGTACGTGGGAATTGGGTGCTCCCAAGGTTGCGGATCCCGGCAGCCTGTTCGCGCGCCTGACCGAGGCGCGCGATAGCCTCAACGCTCATGCTCGCAACCTGCATAGCGTCGATGCACGATCGGGGCTGTCCGCGTTCCAGGTGATCGGGCATTTAGTGCGCCTGCGCGAACAGGGCGAGCGTCCCAACGATATTCAACTGGAGGCCCCGGAGCAGTGGGGTAAGGATGGTTTCGCCACGCGCCAGGATTTGCTGGCGGATCTGGCGGACCGGGTGATCGAGATTGGTCGGCCGGCTGATCACGCCTGGGTAGGCGTGGGACTTGCTGCCATCTCACCAATGGACGCCGAGCGGCTGGTCGCGCGCATTCAGCAGTTGCTGGAGCGGGTTCAGGCATCGCAGCAGCACTTTGCCGTGGCCGCTGCGCTCCTGGAGTGCGAGCCACCGCTTCGCCTGTCCGACGTGCCGCCAATGGTGGAGCTGCTGCAGCGCATCGCGCTGGCGCCTACGCTGTCCGCGTCAGCCATGGGGCATGACGCCTGGCACAACCTCGATGCCATCCGGCAACTGCTCTCGCTGGGCCAACGGTATGCTGCACGGCATGAGGCACTGGCTGGGCAGGTGGTCGAGGCAGCATGGGATGTGGACCTGGGCGATACCCTGCGTGTCTTTACCGAGCTTCCCGAGACATTTAACGCCGAGCAGTTCGAGCATCTCGCTCAGGTGTCCGATGCACTGCCGCGCCTACTGGCCGAAGCGGGGGCGCTCGCGCGGCAACTCGGGCGCGAGCCGGGAACCTCATTTGGCGGCTTCCACACGCTCGCGCGTATCGGTGAGCGCGTAGCATCCGCGCCGCCTGCCAGCCCGGAAACCTTCGCCTCGGACCTCTGGAATGGTGGCGTCGAGCGCGCTGGCGGGCTAGCGCAGGCCGTGGCCGACTTGGAGGCCGCCAAAACCACCATTGGAAGCCAATTGACCGAGATGGCGTGGTCGCTCAGTCTCGCCTCCGCACGTGCAACCTTGGCCGCACGCGGCACGAGCGTCTTTCGTTTTCTGAGTGGTGAGTGGCGCGCCGCCAACCGGTTGGTCGGGTCGGTGCTGGCCACTCCGAATCAGCCATTACCCATCGTGTTGGGATTGCTGGATACCTTGACCAAGGGGCAGGACGCAAAGAAAACGGTCGAGACCGAAGATGCTTTTGGGCGCAGCGCGTTCGGCGACGATTGGCGTGGTGCCAGGTCGCAGTCGGCGCCGCTCCTGGCGTTGGTCGAGTGGATGCGCTCCCTCAAAGGTCTGGGGGCCGAACCCCGGCTGATAGCAGCGCGCAGTCCAGAAAAAACGGAAGTGGCGGCACGTGCCAAGCAACTGTCGTCTACCTGCTTGCAGATCGAACGGGGACTCAAGGCCGTCTGGGAGGATCTGGGGTCCGCGCGGGGCGCGGTCTTCGGCGACGTGGCGGCGGTCGAGCGAGCCGACCTGCATGCGCTACGCGAGCTCGCTGTGCGCTATATGGGAGCCCATGCCACAGCCGGTGCACTTATTCCTGCCGGTGTCGCTGAGGCGGGCAAGGTGCGGATACTGTTGGAAGCGCTGGCCGCTGGTCAACGCGATCGCCAGGCGGTGCGCGACGGCGTGACGCTCGGGCAAGCCGCCTTTGACAAGAATTGGCAGGCAGAACAGTCCGATTGGGCGATGCTCCAATCCGCCGCGGACTGGATCGGGCAAAACCAGGATATCCGGGCATTGGCTGGCCAGGTTGGCGAGCGCGAGCATCTGGTGCCGCGTGCCAAGCTGCTGACGGCCTCTCAGGCGCTCATCCAGACGAGCCTCAAGGTGTTGGCTGATGAACTGCAATTGGACTTGGAGGCATCGATTGGCGGCACGCTCCTCGATGCACGCTTGGAAGTCATCGTATGGCGGCTTGGGCGCTGGAGCAGGGAGCATGAGCAGCTCTCGCGCTGGGTAAACTACCGTGATCGCTCGGCACGGGCGCGCGCCCAAGGCTGCAGTGATCTGGTCGCGCGCCTGGATGATGGGCGACTCGCGCCGCATGCTCTCTCTTCGGCGTTCGAGATGGCTTACTTCGAGGCGATCTATGCGCGCATGGTGCGTCTCGTGCCCGATCTCGCCCGCTTCGATGGAGCCACCCATGGGCGTCTTGTGCAGGAGTTCGTCACGCTAGATCGGCAACGTATTGCCACCGCAAGTGCGGAGGTGGTGCGGGCGCATTACAAGAACGTGCCGGCTCGGGATGGCGGTGCACTGGGGCCGTTGGGGATCTTGCGGGGCGAAATCCAAAAAAAGAAGGGCCACATCTCGTTGCGCAAGCTTGTGGAGCGAGCGGGGCCTGCGTTACGCGCGCTAAAGCCGGTCTTCATGATGAGTCCCTTGTCCGTCGCCCAGTTTCTGGTGCCCGGTGCCATGGAGTTCGACTTGCTGGTGATGGACGAAGCCAGTCAGATTCAGCCGGTCGACGCCTTGGGGGCCATTGCGCGTGCCAAGCAGGTGGTCGTCGTCGGTGATCCCAAGCAGCTGCCGCCCACCGCCTTCTTTGCCAAGATGACCGCGAGCAATGAAGACGAGGACGACGACGGTGCGACGGCAGTCGCTGACATCGAGAGCATCCTGGGGCTGTTCATGGCCCGTGGCTTGCCCACCCGAATGTTGCGCTGGCATTACCGCAGTCGCCACCAGTCCCTAATTGCGGTCAGCAACTGCCAGTTTTATGAGAACAAGCTCTATATCGTGCCAAGTCCCTATACGGCGCAGGGCGGAAGGGGCTTGCGGTTCCACCATATTCATGACGGGTTGTTCGACGCGGGCAACAAGCGCAACAACTTAATTGAAGCGAAAGCGGTGGCCCAGGCGATCATTGCGCACGCGCGCACCTACCCGAAGCTCTCCCTCGGGGTCGCTGCGTTCTCCGCGGCTCAGCGACGGGCCATCATCGATGAACTCGAAGTGTTGCGTCGGGGACTGTCGCCCGAAGTCGAAGCGTTCTTCAATGCACACCGGTCAGAACCGTTCTTCGTCAAAAACCTGGAGAACGTCCAGGGCGATGAACGCGATGTCATCTTTATATCGGTAGGCTACGGTCGCTCGGTGCCGAATGGTCGCGTGCCGATGCGTTTTGGACCCTTGGGGACGGCCGGCGGCGAGCGGCGCCTGAACGTTTTGATCAGTCGTGCCAAGCAGCGGTGCGACGTATTCGCATCGATGACTGATGAGGACATCGATCCTTCCTATGCGGCCGAACGGGCCGGCGTCAATGCGTTTCGGATCTTCCTGCACTACGCCCGCACAGGGCACTTGTCGATGGCGGAGGTCACGGGGCGCGACCATGACAGCGTGTTCGAGGCGCAAGTCGCCAATGCGCTGCGCACACGGGGCTGCCAGGTCCAGGCGCAAGTGGGTTTGGCCGGCTTCTTCATTGATCTGGCCGTCCTCGATGCCGAGCGGCCTGGACGCTTCTTGCTGGGCATCGAATGCGACGGTGCTGCGTACCACAGTGCACGTTCGGCCCGCGATCGAGATCGGCTGCGGCAGGCCATCCTGGAGGAGCATGGCTGGACCATCCATCGGATCTGGAGCACGGACTGGTTCCAGCGCCCGGCCGAGCAACTGGACGTGCTGGTTCGCCGTATTGAAGCGCTGAAGGCCGAGTTCGATGAGCTGCGGGATGATGTTGCGCTCACCGAACAATTGGATGCGGAGGCGCCTTACGTCGAGCGCGAGACGGTGACCGACGAGGAGGACGCTGCCGGGTTCGCCCCCTATGAAGAGGTGACCTTGGTGCGGCCTCACCATCTCGTTGGGGAACTGCATGAGGTACCGCAAGGCGTATTGACGGAGTTGGTCGTCCAGACGGTCCAGGTGGAAGGGCCGGTGCATCGGGACCACGTCATTACTCGGATGCGTGAAGCGTGGGGGCTCAAGCGTGCGGGTGGCCGCATCGAAGATGTGGTTGGGCGATCCATTGAGATGGCCGTCTCGATGGGCCGGATCACCCGCTCGGGCGAGTTTCTGTCGACGCCGGACTGCGTGCCGGTGCCGCGTGATCGTTCTGCGGTCAATGCGATTGCGTTGCGTCGGGCGGAGATGCTGCCGCCGGCAGAGATTGAAGTGGCTGCGCTGCAGCTGATTGAGCGCAGCTATGGTGCAACGCGAGATCAGGTGATTCAGGCGGTGTCGCGCGGATTTGGTATTCGCAACACCAGCAGCCAGGTACGCAGTGTCCTTGAGCAGGCCGTCGATGGAATGATCGCACGGCGGCAATTGAGGGAAGTAGGGGGCGTCCTGACTGCCACGGAAGCGTCACCACCGTCCGTGCAATAGCGCATCTGTTGATGCCTCAGGGTCGCTTAAGCAACACAAGCTGTTGGGTGCGCCCTATGGAGCGCTGCTGGTGCAGTTGGTAGTGAGCTCTGCTTCCTACCCAGAGGGCAGATCTCAGGCCGTAAAGGTTTGACTCGACCGATCGGGGGGGGGGGCTGAGTGACGCGAATAGTCCCCACAGTTGTGCCAACTACAAGGAGTAGTAACTAAAAATGCTTACCTTCAAGACCCAGTTCCCTATCAACAAGAATGCATCCATTGCGGACTTACTCGAGGTCGCCAGAACATGGATAGCCAAGAGTCCGCACTCATCTCTCGCTGATGAGCTTCAGCAAGCCAAGGAATTGGTCGACGAGGGACATTTTTCCTCCGCTAGAGAAAATCTTTCCGTCTCCATCTTGAGTCAACCAGACAAGAAATCATGCGGCGTCCGATGGGAGAACAGTGACCACGATGGTCTGACATGGGTTACCGAGGTCGTTGGTTGTAGAGCGCAGGGCGGCTTCTGGATGTCCATCCTGCTGAATGTAGACGCCGAGCTTCCCGTTGACCGAATCTATCAAGGCAAGCCTCCCTATGTTTTAAAATCTATTATGCAAACGCTCGGCGGTGGCCTGGACGGCCTCCTTGAAGTATCGGACAAGCCGCATAAGCTTGCAGATACTGACGTCGAGCTCGCTGCGCAGCTTATTGCTGGTGATGCGGGCTGTAGCATGCCTGTGGCTTATGTGAGTCTAACCAATATGGGACGACTGCATGTGGATCCGGATCTGCTAGCTAAGCGTCTTGCTGGCATGGCTCATGTCGTCGTCGAACCATCTCGTTCGTTTTCTATCAAGCTTATGCGTGCTTGTTACGCCGAAAATGCTTATGGTGGAGCTGTGGCGTTATATTGGCCTGACGGAATCGGGAAGTTCACGTTTCTTCCCAAGTACGACGATGATGAAGACGCGGCGTCGATGGTCTACGCGATCATCCGTAAGGTGCGCCAATCCCTTTTATCGCAGCGGACGCGTCAGGACTGCAGCTGGTCGCATTTACAGGAGGCTAAGTCACGCGAGCGCGTTGAAGCGCTGCTTAAAAATGGTACGGGTGCTGTGGAAGACTATATCGCGGCATTCGATAGTGAGCTGCGTGCCAAGAACGAACATATCGACCAGCTTGAGCAGGAAAATGCTCGCCTAAGATATAACCCTTTGGCAGGTCGAGTGCGTCGAGATCAGGAGGAAAGTGGCTTCTTGGTTCGGAGTAGCTCAGATGATTTGTATCAAGGCGAGCGCCTTGGTCTAATCATCGAGTTGGTAAATGGCGCGCTCTCACAAATTGATGGGGGGAGCCGGCGGAAAGATGTCCTGTTGGACATTATTTCAAGTAACCAGGTTGTAACCGAGCGCGATGAGCTAATCGAGAGACTGAAGTCTTCGATGCGTGGCTATACAAGCATGACAGGAGCGCTTCGAAGCGATCTCGAGCAGATGGGCTTTGAGGTGCTTGAGGAAGGGAAGCACTACAAGCTTCTTTTTCGCGGCTATTCGGGCCTATCCTAGATTTTGTGTAAACGGGGCATTGGCAGGAAACTGCCATCTGACCCGGAGACACCATGAGTCCACGCAAACACGAAGTGCCCGACGAGCTGCTTAGCAGTCTGTTAGCCAACTATCAGAAGCCCGAAGATCTCGTT
>NZ_JBFRGP010000040.1:0-9176 GCF_052115385.1 Dyella sp. 2RAB6 | reverse complement strand
GAAGAGGCCCGCCGCGACGTCACCGCTTACCTGAGCTTCTACAACCATCGCCGATGGCATGCTGCCATCGGCCAACGCATACCAGCCGTCGTGGACGCGCTGGCGTGCAGAACTCCTATCGGAGTGTCCAAAGTGGGTTGACCACTACAGGGATGTGCCCGGCTTTGATGAGCGAGGAGAGCCGCGCACATCCCTATGCGCTCCCCGCGTGCTCCCGGAGGGAGAAGGGCTCCAGATTGGGGGGGTGCATAGGCCGCCCGTTGGCTCGGCAAACCACCACGGCCCTTGCTAGCATCGGCGCCACCGGCACCGAGGCCGGGTCACCGCATGGCCAGGAGAGCACGCATGAGCGTCCCACCCGAATCCGTCGAGCCTTCCAGCGATCCCTCGTCCAGCGATCCGCGACCGCCCTCGGACATGCCCAGCGCCGAGGAACGCCAGTGGGCCATGCTGGCCCATCTGTCGGCCCTGCTCGGCACCCTGGTCACCGGTGCCTGGTTCGGCATCGGCTGTTTCCTGGGGCCGCTGATCATCTGGCTGATCAAGAAAGAGACGATGCCCTTCGTCGACGACCAGGCCAAGGAAGCGCTGAACTTCAACATCACCATGGCGATCATCGCGGTGGTGCTGCTGCTGATCACCGTGCTGACCCTGGGCATCGGCATCATCCTGGCCGTGCCGGCGGGGATCATCATCGGCATCGCGTGGCTGGTGCTGGTGATCATGGCGACGATCAAGTCGAACGAAGGCGAGCGTTACCGCTATCCGTTCTGCCTGCGCCTGATCAAGTAAGCACGCGCGCCATCGGCAACGGGAGAGGCAGCCTGCGGGCTGCCTCTTTGCGTTTCAGTGCTGGCGCCGGGCGGCGTACAGCGCCAGCCGTTCCAGCAGCGCGCCGCGTTCGCCCAGCGGCGCGATCGCGGCCAGCGCGGCGGCGGTCAGTTCGTCCAGCCGTGCGCGTGAGGCGTCCAGGCCGATGATGGAGGGGAAGGTCGGCTTGTCGTCGGCCGCGTCCTTGCCGGCGGTCTTGCCGATCACGGCGGACTCGCCTTCGACGTCGAGGATGTCGTCGCGCACCTGGAAGGCCAGGCCGACGGCGTGGGCGTAGCGGTCCAGTGCGTCCAGGGTGGCCTGGTCGGCGGCTCCGGCGAGCGCGCCGAGCTGCACCGAGGCGCGGATCAGCGCGCCGGTCTTGCAGGCGTGCATATGTTCCAGCTCGGCCAGGCTCAGGGTGCCGCCGACCGCGCCCAGGTCCAGCGCCTGCCCGCCGGCCATACCCTCGGCGCCGCAGGCGCGGCCGAGCGTGCGCAGCATGGCCAGGCAGCGTGCCGGGTCGGCGTGGCCGTCGTTGGCCAGCAGTTCGAAAGCCAGCGCCTGCAGCGCGTCGCCGGCCAGGATCGCCATCGCCTCGCCGAACACCACGTGGCAGGTGGGACGGCCGCGGCGCAGGTCGTCGTCGTCCATCGCCGGCAGGTCGTCGTGCACCAGCGAATAGGCGTGGATCAGCTCGACCGCGCAGGCCGGCGCGTCCAGCGCGTGGCCGTCCTCGCCCAGCGCGTGGCCGGCGGCGTACACCAGCAGCGGGCGCAGTCGCTTGCCGCCGCCCAGCACGGCATAGCGCATGGCGCGGTGCAGTTCGGCGGGGGAGCGGTCTTCGGCGGGGAGGGCCTGGGAGAGGGCCCGGTCGGCGCGGGCGATCAGCGCCCGTAGCGCCGGACCCAGATCAAAGTTCGGGTTCAAACGGTTCTGCGCTGTCGGGATGTTCGGGGTCGAGCAGCAGCCGCACGCGCAGTTCGGCCTGTTCCAGGGCCTGCTGGCAATGGCGGTAGAGGCCGATGCCGCGCTCGAACGAGGCGAGGGAGTCGTCCAGGCTCAGGTCGCCGCCTTCCATGCGCGCCACCAGCTGCTCGAGCTCGTCCAGCGAATGTTCGAAATCGACGGGAGCGGTGGGTTCGGCAGGGGTGGAAGAGGACTTGGCCATGGCCGGAAAAATTAACGCAGCGACCGCGCGGAATCAATCCGCGCGAGGCCGATCGGCGTGTCGGAAAGCGCTTCATGGGCTGTGCGGCGAAGCACGGCGGCTCAGTCGGCGGGCTGCCAGCGCGGTTGTCCGCCGGCGCCGCGGAACCAGGCCTCGCCCGCGGCGCTGCGCCAGCGATCGGCTACGGCGACCAGTTCATCGCCGACATAGAGCAAGGGACAAGCCGCGCGTTGCCACGGCGGCAGCTCGCCCTGCTGGAACAGGTCGCGCAGCTCGCGCGTATGGCGATCGCCGCTGGGGCGGATCCGTTCGCCGCCGCGGCGCAGGCGCACCGTCAGCGGCTCACGCAGGGGCGTGCCCTGCCACGCCAGCAGGCCGCCGTCGGGCAGGGGCAGGGGTTGGCCCATCCAGGTGGCTTGCCAGCCCGCTGGCGGCGTCTGCGCGGGTTGTTGCGCCCATAGCCGGCCCTTCCAGATGCGCAGGTCGGTCTGCGGCCAGTGGATGCACGGCACGCGTCCCTCGCGCAGGTCGCGCAGCTGGCGCTCGATCTGTGCGCGCTGCGCCAGCGTCGGGATCCGGCGCCCGCGCCCGCGCAGCCAATGATCGAGCAGCGGATCGCGTAGCGCTGGCGGCAGCGCCAGCCATGCGGCGGCATCCAGGCTGCCGGTCGCGCCGTCGTGCAACTGCGCGAAGGCGGCCAGCCATTGCGTGCGCAGCAGGTCCGCTGCGGCGCGCTGGTGGGTGGCGGCGTGCAGGATGGAATCGATCGCGTGCGGCCAGTGCTCGGCCACGCGCGGCAGGATCTGGTTGCGCAGATAGTTGCGCGACAGTTGCGTGTCGGCATTCGACGGATCGTCGATCGCCGGCAGCCGATGACGCTGCACGTAGTCGCGCAGCAGCGCGCGCGGCGTGCGCAGCAGCGGCCGCCACAGCATGCCGGCGCCGAGCGGGCGCAGCTCGCGCATGCCGCCGAGGCCTTCCGGCCCGCTACCGCGCAACAGCTTCAGCAGCACGGTTTCGGCCTGGTCGTCGCGGTGGTGGCCGAGCAGCAAGTGTTCGTGGTCGCGCAGCACATCGGCGAAGGCGGCATGGCGCGCGTGGCGTGCTGCTGCTTCCAGTCCTTCGCCGCCCTGGCGTTCCACCTGCACGTGCACAACGACGCATTCGATTTCGAGCACGGAGCAGAACTGCCGCGCCTGCTCGGCCCATGCGCCGCTGTGCGGATGCAGGCCATGGTCGACATGCACGGCGCGCAGGCCGCGTGCGCGCGCCTCTTCGAGTCCGGCAAGCGCGTGCAGCAAGGCGGTGGAATCGGGGCCGCCGCTGAAGGCGACGCAGAGCGCTCCGCCGGGCTGCGCGCGCAAGGCCTGCCGCAGCAGCGTGGCCAGTGCTTCGGTGCTACTCACGGGCCGCGGGTTTCTTCGATTTCAGGCGCACGTAGATCACCTTCGGGCGACCGTCGCCCGGGCTGCGGCTGTCCATCTCGAACAGCGTGGTGGCGGCGATCAGCCCGCTGAGCTTGTTGTAGCCGTAGCTGCGCGCATCGAAGTTCGGCCGCTGCTTGGTGATGATCGAACCCACGCCGCCCAGCCCTGCCCAGCCTTCATCGTCCGAGGCCGCTTCCACGGCGTTGCGCAGCAGGTTGACCAGGCCGCCGTCCTGTTTGAGCTGAGCAGCGGTGCGCGGCTGCATCGGACGCTCCTCGTCGGGCTTGGCGACCAGGATGTCGGTGTAGATGAACTTGTCGCAGGCGGCGACGAAGGGGTCGGGCGTCTTGCGTTCGCCGAAGCCGTACACGATCAGGCCCGACTCGCGGATGCGCGCGGCCAGGCGGGTGAAGTCGCTGTCGCTGGAGACGATGCAGAAGCCGTCGAAGCGGCCCGAATACAGCAGGTCCATCGCATCGATGATCATCGCCGAGTCGGTGGCGTTCTTGCCGCTGGTGTAGCCGAACTGCTGGATCGGCTGGATCGACTGGGTGAGCAGCTGCTCTTTCCAGGTCTTCAGGTTGTGGCTGGTCCAGTCACCGTAGGCGCGCTTCACGTGCGCGGTGCCGTACTTGGCCACCTCGGCAAGCAGGGCTTCGGCGAGATTCGGCTGCGCGTTGTCGGCATCGATCAGGACGGCGAGCTTGGTGCTGTCGCTGGCCATGGCGGCCTCCGGCGGAATGGGCCGGGGGATGATAGCGCTAAGGAAACGCGGCGTAGGTTGGGGTGAGCGCAGCGAACCCCAACATGACGATGGCGTGGGAGGCCTGTTGGGGTTCGCCTTTGGCTCACCCCAACCTACGCGCTTTATTCGCTGTAAGCGCCGTACCCGCGCAAGCGGTGATAGCGCTGCTCCAGCAGCTCGTCCACCGGCAGCGCTTCTAGCTCGTCGAGCTGGTTGAGCAGCACCGCCTTCAGGCGTACCGCCATCGAATGCGGATTGCGGTGGGCGCCGCCCAGCGGCTCGCGCACCAGCTTGTCGATCAGGCCCAGCTCCAACAGGCGCGGCGCGGTGAGGCCCAGCGCCTCGGCGGCGTCCTTGGCCTTCTCGGCGCTCTTCCACAGGATCGAGGCGCAGCCTTCCGGCGAGATCACCGAATAAGTGGAGTACTGCAGCATCACCGTACGGTCGCCGACGCCGATGGCCAGCGCGCCGCCGGAGCCGCCTTCGCCGATCACCGTGCACACGATCGGCACGCGCAGGTCGGCCATTTCCAGCAGGTTGCGCGCGATCGCCTCGCTCTGGCCGCGTTCCTCGGCACCGACGCCGGGATAGGCACCGGGGGTGTCGATCAGGGTCAGCAGCGGCAGTTTGAAACGCTCGGCCAGCTTCATCAGGCGCAGCGCCTTGCGGTAGCCCTCGGGACGCGGCATGCCGAAGTTGCGGCGCACCTTGCCCTTGGTATCGCGTGCCTTCTGGTGGCCGATGATCACCACCGAGCGGCCGTTGATGCGGCCGATGCCGCCCACGATGGCGGCGTCGTCCGCGTAGGCGCGGTCGCCGGCCAGCTCGTGGAATTCCTCGCAGATCACGCTGATGTAATCCAGCGTGTAGGGGCGGGCGGGGTGGCGCGAAAGCTGGGTGACCTGCCAGGAGCTGAGGTTGCGGAAGATCTCCGCAGTCTTGATCTTGAGCTTCTCGCGCAGCCGGACTACTTCGTCGTCGAAGTTCAACGCTTGCCCATGGCTGGCGTGGCGAAGCTCTTCGATCTTCGCTTCCAGCTCGGCAATGGGTTGTTCGAAATCGAGGAAGTTCGGGTTCATTCGGCGCAATGGAAGGACACGGAAGCGGCGCAGTATACCGGGCCGGCAGGAAAGGCGAGAACGGTTCCGTATGGGCTGCCGGGCGCCGCGTGGAAGCCGTCAATCGCCACGCGAGGGGCGGTCGTCGGACTTCACGATGCGCAGCTTGGCCGCCTGCACCCCGGGCACCGCGCGTACCGCGCGCAGCAGCGCCGGGATGGCCTCGACCCGCCACTCGTCGCCCAGCTCCAGGTCGGCCTGGGCGATGGCGTTGTGGTAGCCGTGCAGCACCACGCTGGTGCGGCCGTTGCGGTAGCCGGCCAGGATCTGGCGCAGCTCGTCGACGAAGCCGGGGCCGACCCCGTTCAGCTTCACATGCAGCACCCGGGCGAAGCGGCGGCAGGCATCGGCCAGCGTATGCGCGCTGCGGGCGCGCACGGCGAAACCGCCGCCGGAGAAATCGTCGATGCGCAGGCCGCCCTCGACCACCAGGATCTCGTCGCGGGTCAGCAGCGGCGCCACCTGCTGGTACAGCTCGCCGAAGAAGCTCACCTCGATGATGCCGGTGCCGTCTTCCAGGCGCACGAAGGCGTCGCTCTCGCCGCGCTTGCGGATCGCGGTGACCATGCCGGCCACGGTCCACGGCGTGTCGGGGCCGCGGCGGAAGCGGTTGTCCTCGTCGCCCTTGCGCGGGCGCGGCGGCTGGTAGCGGTCGGCGATCTCGCCCAGCGGGCAGGTCGACAGCTGCTGCAGTTCCTCGCGCCACGGGTCGGTGGGATGGCCGGACAGGTAATGGCCGAGCGTGTCGCGTTCGCCCTGGAGCTTTTGTTCCAGCGGCCATTCGGGCGCGGTGGGCAACTCGATCTGCACGACCGGAGCGAGCGCTCCCCCGCTCTTGTCGGACATGCTCGAGCCGAACATGTCGTTCTGGCCGGACTGCCGGTCGCGCAAATGCTGCTCGGCCGCCTTGATGGCGTTCGGCAGCTGCAGCATCAGGCTGGCGCGGGTCGGCGCCAGCGCGTCCAGCGCGCCGGAAAGAATCAGCGCTTCCAGCACGCGGCGGTTGAGCTTGGTGGAATCGACGCGGCGGCAGAAATCGGCGAGGTCCTTGTACGGGCCGCCGCGTTTGCGCTCTTCGGCGATCGATTCGCAGGCGCCCTGGCCGACGCCCTTGATTGCGCCGAGGCCGTAGCGGATGACCTTCGGCTCCACTGCCACGAACATGAATTCCGACGCATCCACGTCCGGCGGCAGCACGGTGAGGCCGATCGCCTTGGACTCGTCGATGAAGGTCACCGCCTTGTCGGTGTTGTCCATGTCCGACGAGATCGTCGCGGCCATGAACTCGGCGGGGTAGTGCGTCTTCAGCCACGCGGTCTGGTACGAGACCAGCGCATAGGCCGCCGCGTGCGACTTGTTGAAGCCGTAGCCGGCGAACTTCTCCATCAGGTCGAAGATCTCGTCGGCCTTGTCGCCGGAGAGTCCGTCCTTGGCGGCGCCCTCGCGGAACTTGGCGCGCTCCTTGGCCATTTCCTCGAGCTTCTTCTTGCCCATCGCGCGGCGCAGCAGGTCGGCGCCGCCGAGCGAATAGCCGCCCACGATCTGCGCCATCTGCATCACCTGCTCCTGGTAGACCATGATGCCGTAGGTCTCTTTCAGGATCGGCTCGACGCGCGGGTCGGGGTACTGCACTTCCTCGCGGCCGTGCTTGCGCGCGACAAAGCTGGGAATCAGGTCCATCGGGCCCGGACGATACAGCGCCACCAGCGCGATGATGTCCTCGAAGCGGTCGGCGCGCGCGTCCTTGAGCATGCGCTGCATGCCGGAGGATTCGAGCTGGAACACCGCTACCGTCTTGGCTTGTTGCAGCAGCTTGTAGGTGGCGGCGTCGTCCAGCGGCAGCGCGGCGATATCCAGCGGCTCGCCGCCTTCCTGCGCGCGGCGAATGTTGATCGCCTTCACCGCCCAGTCGATGATGGTGAGCGTGCGCAGGCCGAGGAAGTCGAACTTCACCAGGCCGACGGCTTCGACGTCGTCCTTGTCGTACTGCGTCACCACGCCGCCGCCGCCCGCTTCGCAGTACAGCGGCGCGAACTCGGTCAGCGGCTTCGGGCCGATCACCACGCCGCCGGCGTGCTTGCCGGCGTTGCGGGTGAGGTTTTCCAGGCTCAGCGCCAGGTCGATCAGCGTCTTCGCTTCCTCGTCCTGCTCGTACAGGTCGCAGAATTCCTTGACCACGCGGTCCGGTTCTTTCTTGGCCTTTTCCGAGCGGCCCAGCGCGCACGACAGGGTGAGGTCGAGCGGGCGCGGCGGGATCAGCTTGGCGATCTTGTCGACCGCGTTGTAGCCCATGCCCAGCACGCGGCCGGAGTCGCGCAGCACCGCCTTCGCGGCCATCGAGCCGTAGGTGATGATCTGGCTGACGTGATCGCGGCCGTACTTGCGCGCGACGTAGTCGATCACCTCGTCGCGGCGGTCCATGCAGAAGTCGATGTCGAAGTCGGGCATCGACACGCGCTCGGGATTGAGGAAGCGCTCGAACAGCAGGTTGAACGGCAGCGGATCCAGGTCGGTGATCTTCAGCACCCAGGCCACCAGCGAGCCCGCGCCGGAGCCGCGGCCCGGACCCACCGGGATGCCGTTCTGCTTACCCCAGTTGATGAAGTCCGCCACGATCAGGAAGTAGCCGGGGAAGCCCATCTCGATGATCACGTCCAGCTCGCGGTCGAGGCGGGCGACGTAATCGTCCAGCGTGTAGCCGGGCGCCAACGGGTTGTTGAGCAGACGTTCCTTCAGGCCCTCGTGCGAAAGCTCGCGGATATAGCTGCCCAGGTCGTGGCCTTCGGGCACCGGGAAGTTCGGCAGGTAATACGTGCCGAAGCTCAGTTCCAGGGTGCAGCGCCTGGCCAGCTCGATGGTGTTTTCCAGCGCCTCGGGGATGTCCGCGAACAGCTCGGCCATCTGGGTGGGCGTCTTCAGGTACTGCTGGTCGCTGTAGTCGCGCGGGCGCTTGGGGTCGGCCAGCACGCGGCCCTGGTGGATGCATACGCGCGCTTCGTGCGATTCGAAGTCGTCCTGGCGCAGGAAGCGCACGTCGTTGCTGGCGATCACCGGCAGGTCGAGCTCGGCGGCCAGCGCCAGCGCGGCGGCGTTCCAGGTTTCCTCGCCCTCGCGGCCGCAGCGGGTCAGTTCCAGGTACAGGCGGTCCTGGAACAGCCGCGCGAACGGACGCAGCCGCGCGGCGGCGACGGCAACGCCCTGGTGGATCGCGATCCGCGCCACTTCGTGTTCGCGGCCGATCAGCGCGATCAGGCCCTCGGTCGCGTGCGGGGTGAGCCAGCCGGCGTCGGCCATCGGCTTGCCGTTGCCCTGGCCTTCGCGCCAGACGCGCGAGACCAGGCGTGACAGGTTCAGATAACCGTCGCGGTTCTGGCAGATCAGGGTGACGCGTGACGGACGCGGGTCGTCCGGCATCGACAGCCATAGGTCGCTGCCGCCGATCGGTTTGATGCCGGCCGCGCTGCAGGCCTTGTAGAACTTCACCAGCGCGAACATGTTCGTCTCGTCGGTGAGCGCGACGGCGGGGATGCCTTCGCGCACGCAGGCTTCGACCAGCGCCTTGATGCGGATGGTCGAGTCGACCAGCGAGTATTCGCTGTGCAGGTGGAGGTGGGCGAAGCGGGCGGTCATGCGGACTCACGCGGTGAGTCTTGGAAGGCTAGCTGGCGCTAGGGTGGGGGGCAAGATTGACTTCCGCGGATATTGGGCGGTTGGCGCCATGGCTCGTCATTCCGGCGTAGGCCGGAATCCAGTAGTGGTGGCGCTCGATGTTGTGCTGTCGCATCTGGGTCTCGCCTTCGGCGAGTGTTTCGCCCCGCTGCCGCGGGGCGACTTACTTTCTCTTGCTTGCCCACCCCCCGAGGGGGCCTAGAGAGAAAGCTAAGCAAAGAGAAGGGCACCCTGCT
>NZ_JBFRGP010000039.1:0-10996 GCF_052115385.1 Dyella sp. 2RAB6 | reverse complement strand
TCTACTTAGGGCTGCGCAACATCAGTAAAAAATGGACGCTTCCAATCCATGATTGGAAGGCGGCGCTCAACCGCTTTACCATCCAGTTCGAAGGCCGCATCCCTCAGCTTTAAAGCGATCCCGTTTACACAAAAGTCTGTACAAGCCCGTAGCTCTTGGCGTTTACTGTTCCAGCCACGGGCTCCGGCCTTGCGCCATCGCGCGATGCCACTTTCTTGGCCTGCTTGTTGTCTTGCTTTTTCTTCTTTGCCAATTCCCGCTGGCGTTTTTCGAAAGAGTAGTTTGTCTTTACCAATGGAGCGTTCTCGGTTGTGGTGATGGGGTATCGGCTCCGTAGAGCGATCGTCATACGTCGTGCGTCAAGGACAAGCGGTTGATCCTAAGGTCGATCCTTGAGCTCAGGTGTATGGACATTGCGGCCCAAAGGCCATCTTTTAGCTCGCTCGGGTCCATGCAGACTCGATATCGTCCATGACGACCTGTTGAACCTCACCGGGCGACACGCCGAGAAGTTCATTGATGCCGCCATGACGCATCCCAAAGAAGATTCCATCGCGCCGGTAGGTTGCGCTCCACCTGACGCGATCCGCGTGGATCAGTTCGTACTCGCCTTCGTACGTAAAGCCATTCATGGTTTTACCGGATACGTTGGTCATGGCGACCTCCTTGGCTAGGGGCTTCGAATGCTTTCCGTGATCTCTCGAAGATCAGGACGCATAGGTGCCGAGCGCGGCTTGGCGAGATGGGGGCGACGATGTGTCGTCTATATGCATTCGCCGGATGCATACCAGAAAGCAGAATCGCGGCTTCGAAGAGAAGTTACGAACGGTCTGACATGTCGGGGCGTGACTGTCTGAGCAGAACGCTCCCCAAGTGTGCGCTTGCCTTCGTTACGCCACAGTAACATGTCGTAAGGCCATCGTGCCTGCAGTTACGGGCATTCAAAGCGATCACATTGGAAATCATGCCTGCGCCGTTCCCCGCGTTACCGCCACCTAACAACTATAGGCGCATGCTGCGTTGGGGCATAAAGACATTCCAGTCTTGGCAGGCGCCTCAGTCATGCGGCTCGGTTCCTGATATCCCCCCGGCACTTCCCCGATTCATTTCGGGAGTTGCGGCATGGGCCGCTCAAGATTCGCCCTTTGCACTAACCGGGAGACGACGCCATGTTGAAATCCAGGCAAGAGCTACGAAGCATGCTAAGCCGCATTGAAGCGGGAGTAGTGCAGCTGCATTCCAGCAACCCCAGCGAACCGGATTTCTTCCAGTGGACGGACGGTGCGTTTCACGGCGTGCGAACGCAATGCGCGCACGAAGACGACGATTGGCTATTCAATGTGATCGACCAGATATGTACGCGCCAGAGCGTTCCGTACCCGGCGGTTTTGTAGTGCCCCTCTTTGGCTCGGACAACACGAAGGCCGGGAAGCTATCGTCGATGCGGTGAGAAGCGAAACTTTCATGGAGAGTTTCATTCATAGGCCGTAGCGCGGGCCACAATCCAGGCTTATGAGAGAATCGTCGTGAACGGCGTCGTTCGTCGTGAGATGATCGGAAAGTGGGAGCTGTCTCTTACAGAGATCAAGCATCCCGCTAATGCGAGGCCGACTGCATATCGATTTGGCGCGCGGATGTCACTGGGTGGCGGTCGCTTCACTAAAGAGATCGGCGAGCGTACACGCCGCTTTCTGTCTATGGCGGCCGCATGGACGGCGGGCAGGGAATTCATCGGTGAGGAATGAAGGCCAGCGAATCATGTCGATGATTTCGGCCTCGGGTCACCGAAAAGCGGTCGCGTGACAAATGAGCCGGCGAGGCCGCAACCCGTTTCCACATGCTAAGCATGGATAGCATCATCATTTTCGATTGCGGCCGATATCGCTACTGCCTTACTCGAGAGGTAGCAGCGAGCGGACCGGTCTTCGCGTTCTTTGGGGCCTATCCCTCTGTCGCCAATGTGGACGCTGGTGACGCCGCCATGCGCAAGAAGGTTGGATTTACGCGGCGCTGGGGCGGATCGCGCTGCGTTGTCGGCAGCGTCTTCGCGTTTCGTACTACCAACGTGTCGGCTCTTGGCAAGTGTGCTGATCCGTTTGGGCCGTACAATGTTGTCGAGCTGGACAACATCATTCGCTATGCCGATGTGCTCGTTCCTTGCTGGGGAACCCGATCAAAATTGCCGGAGCGTCTCCGTCCGCGCGTAGCGTGGTTTTCTGGGTTGCTACTGACCAGCGGAAAGCCCGTGAAATGCCTTGGCGTCACCAGAAGTGGTGATCCTTGCCATCCGCTCATGACTGGATATGACACGCCGCTTCTAGACTTTGCTGTTTGAAAAAATCGTCAGGATGACCTTACGTCGACGGCGAATAGGGCCGGTCTCAGCTTTCTTTCTCGACGTTAGCATCTTGATGTGCCGTCATCGCCGTAGCTTGACGTTAAACACCAAACGGTCGTCTAGGCATATAGCTCCTGGTGCAGGGCATGACGCGTACATATTCCGAGCTGAGATGGGCCTGCTGAAGAAGCAGGCGCCGCGTACTCGACGTAACCAACACTCCCTCTTCGACGGCATCTGACACTACCCGCCCAGGAAGTTGCAGGCGACTATCGGTCGCCCTGGATTCTCAGGCCGAACTGCGCGCTTGTCGCGGGAAGCCGGAATGGGAGCGGCTGTGGTGCTTGTCGGATGGAGGGCAGGCCCCATTTGGGCCATCTGACTGCGCTGCGATAAGACCACAGAAAGACTGCACGGATGCGCTCGCCATTAGCGGCCGCCTAGGCAACGACGTCGCTTGCTTGCTCGTCGGGACGGTGACGCCTGTTTCCAACCACGGCGACGAGTTCCTCCATGCCAAACGGCTTTCCCAAGATCGACAAGTCGGACGGCAGCCTTCCAGCTACCTCATCGATGCGTCCAGAGGTGACGACGACCTTCATGCTTGGGTCGATCTGTCTCGCAAGGGCGGCCAACTGAGCCCCGTCGAGTGAGCCAGGCATATTGACGTCAGTAAGCAACAAGTCGAAGCGGCCGTCAGCGGTAAGCAAGGCATGGGCGACATCGGCGTTGATCGCGTTCATGACCTCAAAGCCAAGCTCTTCCAGCATCGCGCAAAGTATGGCTCGAACGTCGTCTTGGTCTTCCACCACCAGTGCCCGCGGCGCAGGAGATTGCTGGTCGCCGGCTTCTCCATTGAACGAATCTTCGCTCATTTCACGTACTCAGTGACGGCACCTTCCACGGTCGCCAAAACTGGGGAAATCCCGGAGATTTTTTGACACTGTACACCGTTGTTTGGCTTTTGGATGCAAGCCATGCAGCCGGGCCTCGCGCCAAATCTCAGCTGACTCGGGCTGGAAAGGTAATGTGGTGGGGCCAACGGTAAGGGGGAGGCAAATATCCGAGGCCGCGATCGCTGAGGCGCACAACGTGAGCCTCCAACATCACGCCAGGTGCAGGCTCTCCCAGCTATCTTGGGCCGGAGAGGCAACGTGGTGGTGGTACCGGCTAAGGGGGGATGTCCAAGGCCGCGATCCTTGAGGCGATAGCACAATGCGCGCCGACCAGTCACGTGCGACCCAAGTTCAAGAAGAGTGAGGCAGCGCGTGAGGAGAGCCTGATTCCGGATTCGGGCGCTGCTCACCCTGGGAACGACATTGGTGTCTTCCCCATGACGGAAAACCCTAGCGATCTGGTGGGTTCGCTCCCAGCGTACGTGGTCGTCCCGACGTCCCCCTCCTTGCCTGAGCACTTTTTGATGCAATGGATGCAACAGCGCCGAGCCGGGCCCCGTTTAGTGAGCCCCGAAACCGGATCGAGCCCCGATCAAATGCGTTCAAAGGCCATGCTGTCCCTAGCGACTTGACTCCGGCGTTCGAGCAGCAGCGGTGAAGCGAGCCCGCAGTCGGGGTGCATCCGATTCAGGCTATGGATTGCGCCGGCCAGGCCCGTCATTAGACCCGGCGTGAAGGCGGCGCGAGTCATGCCGCCGACGACACCGTGATGTTCTTCAATGGCCGAAATCACCTGGGCCATCGGCTCATCCACGTCGGTGGCGGCGACATCGGGATCCAGCGCCGCGGCACGCACGAACAGCTCCCATAGCGATAGATCGCCATGGCAAAGCGTATGGCTTGAACCCCACTGGCCGTGCGAGGCCGCGACGGCGCGGCGCATGGTGCGCAGATGATGCGGATCTTGCGTTCGTGCATACAGGTCGCTGGCCGCCAGGCCGATGCCGACGCTGCCATTGCACCAGGTGTGAAAGGTCTCGGCGGCGCCCAGTTGGCGCATGTCGAGCCAGTTGCCCAGTGCCTCGTCATACAGCGAATCCTGGAACGCGAAGGCGGCGTCGGCGAGCGTGCTCCAACGCTTGCGCTCGTCAGCGTCGCCGGCTCCTGTCAGCGTCAGTCGTGCCAGCGCCCAACCGATGCCGACGGCGCCATGGGCGAAGCCACCCACCGGCTCGGCGAATACAGGAGTGCGCCAGCGCGCGCCGCGCGTGTCGACGATGGCCGCGGTCTCCAAGTGCCGCGCCGCCCGTGAGGCAAGGGCGAGCCAGCGCTCGTCACCGGTGGCTTCGGCCAGATGCAGCAAGGGCACGATAGCGCCGCTGGCTCCATCGATGATGTCGAATTGGAGATCGTTGCCGAAACCTTCGTGCGCGAGAGCTTCAGCACATGTGACGGCATGGGCGATCAACCCGGGACGCTGCAATAGATCGTGCAGCGTCAACCAGGTCCAGATCTGCGAGCCATAGCCGCTGAAGCCGCCGGTCGTCCTGGGCCGGTCAGCTGCCGCCAGTGCCTGGAAGATATTCAGAGCGCCGTCGAGTGCCTCATCGACACCGGGCACCGCATTTGCGCGTCCGCACTCGGTCTCGCATGCATAGCCGGCCAGCGCGACCAGCACACCACCGAGGCCAAAATAGATATCCGCTTGCAGCGGCTGGACCAGCCATCCGCTCTGGCTCGTTTCCGGGGTAATCCAGGTCACCGAACCATCGTTACCGCGCACCGCTAGCCGCAGCAGGCGCTCGACGGCTTCGGCGGCAAGTTTTCGGCGGCGCGCATCGAGGCGATTGGCATGCGGATGGCGAGCGAAGTAGCGACGTCTGCTGTCCACGGGCTCGTCAACGCTGCGATTGAGCTTGGTGGCGACCAGCGCGCTGCGAATGGTCAGCTCCTCCAGGTCAATGCGCATGGCGCGCCAGTCAGCCATGGTCGCGTCGATCCGCGCGCGCGTCAGCGGCGCGGAGAAAACCGGAACATCACCGTAGCGAAGATCGTCGATCTCGGCTGCGATCTCCGATGCCGCCGAAGGCGCGGTCGATACCACGAGGGCATTGCGCGCGAGCAGATCGCGTACTCGCCCGATCGCCCTGTTTTCATCGTGAAGAGATGCCGGATGCCATAGCATGCGACCGATTTCGATGTACGCCCTGGTCGGCCGGCGGATGTCACGCGCGTGGCACTGCTCGAATGCGGCCAGTAACGGTAGCAGTCGCCCCTCGGTGTCGACTTTGCGCAGTTGCGCTGTGGCAGCGAGAAAGCCTTCGCTGATCTGATCCCAATAAAGCGATACGTCGGGATTCGAACCGGGATGATTTTTCGCCGTTTTCACGTCGACGCGAATGACCTTCAGCCGCGCGTCCGTCGTGCCTTCGTCAACGATAACCGGAGCATGCACCTGTGGCTGCTGGTTCGGCAGCGCACCGGCCGCGGAGATGTCGACACCATCGAACCCCAACGCCGGCGCGCGATAGGGCACGATGCCTGTGCGCAAGACCGAGCTGCGAATCAGCGCCTGGGCCACATCGTATGCGTGGCCGTAAGTCGATGGCGTTCCATGGTCGATCGCGGCGAACAGGCTTTCGACGTCGATTACTACCGGCACGGGTCCTGCGGCGATCAAATTCTCCAGATGGATGTCGGTGCCGCCTACCAGCCGTAACACCGCCAGCCAGTGCCCCAGGGCGCGGTAAAAGGCTTTCAGTTCTGCTTCGCTCTCGCAGTGTCGCTGGCCAATGTAGGTCGCCCAGCCGTAGTCGCCGCGGTCGATCACCTCGGGTACGCGGATGCGATCGGCCGCGTCACCGAAGACGCCCCTCAGCAATGCATCAAGCACATGGTCGATGCGCAGCGAGCGTGGCTTGTACATCACCTCGCCCCCTTCCAGGGACAACCGAGCCACGGCTTGACCGCCGGCATGCAGGTCGCCTTGTCCCAGGGCCAGGCCGGTCAACCGTCCGGCAGGTCGGCCGAGCAGGCGCGCTAACGCGTCCCGATCGGCAATGAGCCGAACTACCAGTGCTTCGATGGACGATCGCTGCTGGCTGAGTGCGCGCTGCAGCCGCTGGCGCAGTGGGGGGTAGCGGCGATCCAGGTGCTCGGTAAATGCCGGTTGCAGCGAGCGAGCGATAAATTGAGCAAAGCGGCCGGCCTCGTCGATCGCGGTCAATTCGCCCGCGCGTTTGGCCGCATGCAACTCCAGTAGCAGTACCCGATTGAGCTTGAGTCGCGCGGTATGCAGCAGAGCCTCGTCAGCGGTCGAGCGGATCAAGCTCGCTTCGGCGAGATCCAGTCCAGCTAACTGTTCCGCCAGATTGGCGGCGAACGCTTCGCGCGCAGGAGCGGTGAAATGCTCAATGATGGCGGCGAACGCATCGGGTGGGTGTGTCTCGACCATCGTTTGCCTGGAATCCTTCCATCAGAGGAGGCGGCTCGCAAAACGATCAGTGATCGGCGTGCAGCCAGATTTTGACTGCGCGCCGATGGAGGCTCAGGTCAACAGCAGTCACACCCGCCATACCCGCCACAGGAGACGGTGGTGGCGCTGGTGAACATGTTCATGCTCGCGGAGGATCCGGTCAGCGCCGCCTCGGTCGCCGCTTCGCCTTCAATGTAGAGCGGGCCGGCCGGACTCTCTATGCCGTCAACGCAGTCTGAACCGCTGAGCCAGCCTGAAACGACATCGTCAGTCTGTTGCATAGCATTACTCCTGAGTTATCGAGTTGGATTTTGAATGACAACCCACCCCATTTCCTCGGGTGGAATGCATTCCCGAACTTTGATCTTCAAGACGTACGCGGGAGTCCCCCATCGGGCCGATAGTGCTGCGCTTCGAAGCCCCTTCGAAGAAACGCCGCGCGCTACGTTGCTCGTACTTGTGCTCGCTTGTCAACGTGAATGGCCGGCCTACTTTGCTTTGGTCGGAGGCCCACAGGGCGTGCATCCGAGCGCGCAGAGGCAAGAGTGGCGAAGGGTGCCGCTCGACATGAGGTGTGGTGCACCCCAACTGTGTCCGACGGCGACCGACAACATCAAACGGGTGTGGTGATGCCGTTTGTGCGGCATCAGGGCGTTCTCATAGGATTCACAGGCGTTTCACGCTGGGCTCGGTGTGATTCCAGCCTTCAAGTGGTTCACCACAAGGATTGGGCAAGGGGAAGGACGATGCGGGTTGGGCCACGGGCGAATGCCCTGATTCGACACTTTGCGGTGGGCGCTCTGTACTGCGCCACTCTGTTTCTCATTAGCAAAGTGACCTTTACCCACTGGATCATCGTTACCGGTTTTCACCTGAGTGTGCTGCTTCTGTCGCGATACCGGTATTGGCCGGCGCTCGCGCTCGGTGGCTTGGCTCGCATGGCATACGTGAGCATCGACTGCTATCCGCAGTACGGCGCTTTATGGGCAACGATCAATCTCGCACCCGCCATCGCGTACTACATACCTGTCGTTTGGGCCTTTCGCGAGCGTGGGCTGCTCTTCCCCCGGCAGGGAACGTTTCAGGTGGTTGGCCTGGTGCTATGCGCCTTCGTGGTAGCTACGATCGCCACAGGAATCACGCTGGGCCAGTTGCTCCTAACCCCGCTGCCTCCAAACTATGTTCTTGACTATAGCCAGGTGGTGCCGCGCCTAGTGCTGGGCAATCTGTTAGGTGTGCTGACGGTGGCGCCTACGGCGATGGTTCTCGCCCAGCTAGCGAGCGAAGCGAGAGGGCAATGGCGTTCCTGGTTTCACGAAGTGGCGGACAGCCGCCTTCTGTTCGAGACCGTGTTCGTTGCCATGCCCATCATGCTGTTTGTGGGGTGGGTCGGTTTCCGTGACGCACAAAACCGACCTGTCGCGCAGATGGCGATGTTCCTGCCCGTCGTGTTCTTGGCCCTTCGTCATGGCTGGAAGGGAGCGGCATTTGCCGGCACGCTAGCTAGTGTGGGGATCATGCTGTTGATGCCGGCCGAGGTCGATGCGAACACGCTGCGGGCGGAAACGCTCGTGGCGCTGGCGATCGCCACCATGCTGCTGGTCGGCGAGCACGTGACAGGACTCCATCGGCGTGCCGAGCAAGAACGCGTGGATTCGCGTACAGCCATGGCGCTTGCGCAACGAAACGTAGAGCTAGGCGAGTCACAACTTCGCAGTGCGGCTGTTTCGCTTGAGCGCACACGCGAAGCATTCGACGTGATGTTGGGGCATCTGTTGACGAGGTTTAGCCACTACCTTCCCGTGGCGGAGGATCGCCGCTATCGGCGGCTTGCTGAGGCAGCGAAGGGTGAACTCTTTCTACTAAGCGACGCTATGCATCCGCTGATGTATCGGGATCGAGGACTGCCGGGGATGCTGTCGCAGGGAGCCCTGGCGAGACACCTTGAAGCTGCGGGAGTGGCCTTCTGGTGTGATGTGCGAGGGCCAGTCAGCGTTTTCCCGTTGGTAATGCATCTTGCGGCTTACCGACTCATCTGCGATACCGTCAGCGATGCCTGTGCCGCGCGGAACGTCAGTGAGGTGCGTATCAAAGTGCGCTGCGGCACGCGCCGGCCGCAACGTATGATGGTGCTGGTACAGACCATCGGCGATCCCCATCGCTTGGCGCACATAGGGTGGGATCGGCTTCTGCCGTCGCTGCGGTTGCTGTCCAGCGGCTTGGGGCGACGCGCGATCGAAGACCGTGCAGCGACGTATCAAGGCTCCCTGCGTGAACGTCCGTTGCCCCAGGGGCGACGGCTGCTCATTTCCCTGCAGCATCCTGGCCAACCCCACCCGTGAGTGGGGTTGGCTCATCCACTCACTGCAGCTTGATGTTGCAGGTGACGGGGTCGCCACAGGCGTCGGCCGCGCGGAGCTGCATGGCGCCGTTGGAGAGTGGCGTCGCCGTAATGGCCGTGGTGCCGTCGTTGTAGATCGCTTTGGGTGCGGCGGCAGGTTGCGTGGTGGCCGGAAGGGCGGTCGGTTGCGATGGCGTATCGACCAGATTCGCGAACCGCCCGATGGGGAGGGTAAGGAAGGTGCCGCCGACACTACCGACGCTGCCGAGCACGTTCCCGTTGAGGTCATTGACCTGAATGTACCGGACCCCGCCGAAGTCGAAGGCGTAGACGTGGAAGTTGGGGTTCGTGCTCACGTCGGGCGCATTGGGCCACGCCTGGCCAAGCCCCGTGTTGGGTGATGCGGCCATGGCCGTACCGCAAAGGCCAATGGCGAGACCGACTCCGAGAACTGCACGTGACCGCAGGTGCATATAACGCGCCCCTTTTTTGCGTTGATGAAATTAGCCGTTCTATCGAAACGGAAATCTAGCACTCGGGTGTGAAAGTGGCATGAGCAGCCATCTCCGGGCACAGGGGGCGTTCCTCCCGCGCGCGGCTCGTGGAGCAGGCCCGCACGGCCCGCAGACAGCTGTCTATCGCGGATACAGGTCTGGTCAGCTATTGACCAGACGGGGGGGCTTGGCCCCGGCGCGCGCGGTCGTCCCCCCTCCTCGCCTGCGTACTTCTTCCCTCATTTTTGATGCAGTGGATGCAATAGCGCCGAGCCTCGTCAGGCCTAGTGTGGAGGGCGATTTCTATGAGGTGGCGCGTGATGCAGATTGATGCGCGGCTGAAGTGAGCCCCTAGGCCTGGACCAGGTCGTGAAGAGCAAGTGATACGGTTTGCTGGGCCTTCTCGGAGGAAAAGGTCCTATGGTCTACAAAGCCCCCTTTAGGCGGTTCAGCCGGCAATTCAAGCAGTCCCTTTGTGCTGCTATCCGTGCGGGGACTATCGGCCGCCGGGAAGCCCAACGAGCTCACCGGCTGTCGGGCAATCTCATTCATCAGTGGCTCGACCAGTTCGATCGGGGACAATTCGATCCCACGGAGAAGCCTGCGGCACGTGTTGCCGAAGAGTACGAGCTGCGCATTGCCGAGCTGGAACGGAAGGTCGGCCAGTTGACCATGGAAGCGGATCTGCTCAAAAAAACGCAAAAGCGCGATCACTCGAGCAGCGACGACGACTTCTTCGTCGTCAGCGGCCCGCGGCCTGTTCCATTCGAAGGGCTTGCCAAGTGATCGGCCTTGCCCGCAGTACGTTCTACTATCGCTCAACCGCCAAAGCCGTGGGGCTGGACGACGCCCGGTTGGTGGCACTCATCCATGACATCCATGATGAATTCCCTGGCTATGGCTATCGGCGTGTTCAACGTGCATTGGCGGCGATGGGGCACGTGGTCAACCACAAACGATTGAAGCGCGTCATGCCGAAACATGGCTGGGCTGCCAAACGGCGTCCCCGATCCCAAAAGATCGCCGACAGCGCTGATGGCCTGGCCGCCTTTCCCAATCTGTATCGAAATTGCATTCCGACCACACCGGATACCGTGTGGGTCGCAGACATTACTTATATCCACATCGCCTCGGGCTTCGCCTATCTCGCCGCTGTCCTCGATGCGTGCAGTCGCAAGGTCGTCGGCTACGCCATTTCCCGGCGAATCGATACGCAATTGTCACTGGCAGCTCTCGACGCCGCCGTGGCTTGTCGGCAACCGCCACCGGGCACATGTATCCACCACAGCGACCGTGGCAGCCAGCCCAGGTTCAACTGGTCGTCGCAACACCGTTTTGATTTACCGAGAGCAGCAACTCATTGAATGCCTCGGCGGGCGTCCTCCAATGGAGAGTCTTTCTTGGTCGCGTATTTAAAGCAAGAGCTACAGCCTGCAGTTCGGCCGGCCTATG
>NZ_JBFRGP010000038.1:0-12864 GCF_052115385.1 Dyella sp. 2RAB6 | reverse complement strand
CAACGAGATCTTCGGGCTTCTGATAGTTGGCTAACAGACTGCTAAGCAGCTCGTCGGGCACTTCGTGTTTGCGTGGACTCATGGTGTCTCCGGGTCAGATGGCAGTTTCCTGCCAATGCCCCGTTTACACAAAATCTAGGATAGGCCCCTGCCAACCCTGGTCCATGGAACGCAGAACAGCGCCCAGGTGATAACAAATGGACGGCGGGCCTCTTCGCCCGCGATGTCGATACCGGCCAAGCCCGCTGGTACTACCAATTTTCGCCGCACGACCTGTTCGACTACGACGCCATCAACGAGAACGTATTGGTAGATCTGCCCGTCGGTGGCGCCGTGCGCAAAGTGGTCGTGCGGCCCGAGCGCAACGGCTACATGTACGTGCTGGATCGTGCGACGGGCGAAGTGCTCTCCGCCGATGCGTTTTCACCGGTCAATGCCATTCTTGGCGTCGACCTCAAGAGCGGCAGGCCGAAGTTCAATCCGGACAAGCAGCCGGAGATGGGCAAGGTGGTCCGCAATATCTGCCCCACCGCGCCGGGTGCCAAGGACTGGAATCCCTCCGCCTGGTCGCCGGATACGAAGCTGCTCTATATCCCGCATGCGAACTTGTGCATGGATTGGGAAAGCATGCAGGCCAACTACATCGCGGGCACGCCTTACGTGGGCGCGGAGACCCGCATGTATGCCGGGCCCGGCGGAAACCGTGGCGTGTTGACGGCATGGGACCCGGTGCAGCGGCGTGCGGCATGGGAAGTGAAGGAAGACCTGTCGGTCTGGAGCGGCGCGCTGGCCACGCATGGCGGAGTGGTCTTCTACGGCACGATGGACGGCTGGTTCAAAGCCGTCGACGCGAAGGACGGCCGGTTGCTGTGGAAGTTCAAGACCGGCTCCGGAATCATCGGCCAGCCCATCAGCTACCGCGGACCGGATGGACGCCAATACGTGGCGGTTCTGTCCGGCGTCGGCGGCTGGGCCGGCGCCATCGTGGTCGGGAATCTGGACCCGCGCGACGGTACCGCCGCCAAAGGCATGGTGAACGCCACCACCGACCTGAAGGAGAAGACGACTCCGGGAGGCACCCTGTATGTGTTCTCGCTTCCTTGAAGGCGCGCTGGGCCTCGCCCTGTGCGCGCTGCTGCTGGGAGGATGCGAACGCGAGCAGCGCGATTTCACCGGCCCGCAACCGGATACCAGCGGCCCTGCCCCGTCGCTGGCCGACCTGCAGCCCGGCTCGCTCACCGCGCAGCCGCGCGATCCGCGCGGCGCCATCTACGAGAACAACGCCTACCACATCGGCCAGGGCCAGAACCTGTTCCGATGGATGAACTGCAGCGGCTGCCATGCGAACGGCGGTGGAGATTCCGGCCCGGCCTTGATGGACGACGAGTGGCGCTACGGCGGCGACATCGACCACATCTTCGCGTCGATCGACCAGGGCCGCCCCAACGGCATGCCCTCGTTCCGCGGCAAACTGCCGCCGGAGCAGATCTGGGAACTGGCCGCTTACGTGCGCACGCTGTCGGACAACGTGCGCAAGGACGCCGTGCCGTCGCGCAAGGAAGGCCTGTCGACGACGCCACCGCTAACGCAGAAGGAACCGGAGCCGCCGAAATCCACGGATGCCGCATCTACCCAGGATCCGCAGAAGTGAAACGCGCCGCACCGTGCCTCCTTGTTCTGTTTGCCGGCTGCGGTGGGCGCCAGAACGCGCTCGATTTCGCCAGCGACCAATCGCGTGCGATCGGCGGCATCTGGCACCTCATGCTCATCGTATGCGGGTTCATGTATCTGCTGATGATGGCGCTGCTTGCCTGGGCCATCTGGCGCGCCAGGCGCCGCCTGCCCGACGTAGCGCCGCTTACCGAAGCTCCCGCCGCGGACGACCTTCTGTGCAAACTGCTCAACTCGTGGTCCGCGCTGATCATGATCGGGTTGTTCGTGCTCGCCGGCGGCAGCTTCCTGGTCGATCGCCAACTGGCGCGTGCCGAGGACCCGCATGCCTTGCGGGTTCGCATCACCGGTTCGGAATGGTGGTGGCAGGTGGAATACCTGGACCCGGATCCTTCGAAGCAGCTGGTGACGGCGAACGAACTGCACCTACCGGTGGGGCGCGCCACGCGCGTCGAGTTGCGCTCGAACGATGTCATCCACAGTTTCTGGGTGCCCAGCCTCAACGGCAAGACCGACCTCATCCCGGGGCGCAGCAACTACCAGACGATCACGCCGCGGCGAACGGGACAGTGGCGCGGACAGTGCGCGGAATTCTGCGGCCTGGAACATGCGCGCATGGCGATGGACGTGACGGTGGAGGACGCGGCCGCTTTCGAGCGCTGGAAAGCCGCGCAACTCGCCCCCGCCCGGACGCCGGCGACCGCCGTCGAGCAGCAGGGCCAGCACGTATTCCTCACCAGCACCTGCGCTTCGTGCCACACCATCGCGGGCACCGATGCCGGCGGAAAGGTGGGACCCGACCTCACCCACATGGCCAGCCGCCGCACGCTTGCCGCCAGCACCTTGCCGACGGAGCCGCAGGCACTGGCGCAGTGGATCCGCGATCCGCATGCACGCAAGCCCGGCACCAACATGCCCGCCACCGATCTTCCAGCGGACCAGCTCACCGCGCTGGTCACCTACCTGATGTCCCTGCGATGAGCGAACCGACCCGCCTGCAACAGACCTGGAGCGACCCGCCCGGCTTTATCGGCTGGGTGACCACGGTGGACCACAAGCGCATCGGCGTGCGCTATCTAGTAACGGCCATGGTGTTCTTCCTGATGGGAGGCATCCTGGCCCTGGTGATGCGCACGCAACTGGCGCATGCCGACGCGCACCTGGTGGGGCCAGACCGCTACAACCAGCTGTTCTCGATGCACGGCTCGTCGATGATGTTCCTGTTCGCCGTGCCCGTGATGGAAGCGGTGGCGGTCTATATCGTGCCGCTGATGTGCGGCACGCGGAACATCGCCTTTCCGCGCCTCAACGCCTTCAGTTATTGGATCTACTTATTCGGCGGCATCATGATCTACGCCGCCTTCTTCATGAATGTGGGCCCGGAGGCCGGCTGGTTTTCCTATGTGCCGCTGTCCGGTCCGCAATACTCGCCGGGCAAGCGCACGGACTTCTGGGCGCAGATGATCACCTTCACCGAGGTGGCCGCGCTGGCCGTGGCGGTCGAGCTGATCGTGACGATCCTGAAAACGCGCGCGCCGGGCATGACGCTGGCGCGCATGCCGCTGTTCCTGTGGTCGATGCTGGTCACCAGCTTCATGGTGGTGTTCGCCATGCCGGCGGTGATGCTGGCCAGCACGTTCCTGATCATGGACCGCTTGGTCGGCACGCATTACTACAACGCTGCGGAAGGCGGCGATCCCTTGCTATGGCAGCATCTGTTCTGGTTCTTCGGCCACCCCGAGGTCTACATCATCTTCCTACCTGCCTTGGGCATGGTGTCCAGCATCGTGCAGACGTTTTCGCGGCGGCCGCTGTTCGGACGGCTGGCCCTGGTGGTGTCACTGCTAGCGACGGGTTTCCTCGCCTTCGGACTATGGGTGCACCATATGTTCGCCACCGGCCTGCCGCGCATGGGCAACAGTTTCTACACGGCGGCGAGCATGATGATCGCGCTGCCCAGCGGCGTGCAGATCTTCCGCTGGATGGTGACGCTCGGCACCGGCCGGCCGAAGTTCGCCACCGCGCTGCTGTTCGTGATCGCATTCTTCGTCACCTTCGTGCTCGGTGGACTCACCGGCGTCATGCAGGCCTCGGTGCCGCTGGATCTGCAGCTGCACGACACCTACTTCGTGGTAGCGCATTTCCACTACGTGCTGATCGGCGGCGCGGTGTTCCCCTTGCTCGGCGCCCTGTTCTACTGGTTCCCGAAGTTCACCGGCAAGGTGCTGAGCGAGCGCATGGGCAAGTGGACCTTCTGGCTGGTCTTCATCGGCTTCAACGTCACGTTCTTCCCGATGCACATCGTCGGACTCGAGGGTATGCCGCGGCGCGTCTACACCTATTCCGCGGAAATGGGCTGGGACGTGTGGAACCTGGTCTCCACGGCGGGCTCCTACATGATCGCTGCGGGCATGCTGGTGTTCGCCGCGAATGTCGCCGCCACGCTGCGCTCGAAGGCTCCCTTCGTGGAGAACCCGTGGGATGCACCGGACCTGGAATGGGCGGCAGCCTCGCCGCCGGCCTCCTATAACTTCGAAGCTGTGCCCGTCGTCACCAGCGAAACGCCGCTGTGGACCGAGCGCGACGCCTTGCCCGCGCTGTCGGGCCTGCGCGACGACCGGCCGGAAGTGCTGGTCACCACGGCGGTGGAAGCGGCGCCGCAGATCCGCTGGGGCATGCCGTCGCCGGGCGCATGGCCGCTGTTCACCGCCCTGGGCCTCACCGTCATGTTCGTCTGGTCGATCTTCACGCCATGGGGCATTGTCTGGGGCGCCATTCCCTTCGCGATCGGCGCCACCGCGTGGTTCTGGCCCAAGCCCTCGCAGCCCGGCCTGGAGAGCGAGGCATGAGGCCGCTGCGCGTGACCGGGGACATCCGTCAGTTGCCGGACCATGCGTTTGGTTCGGCCAGTTTCGGCTGGTGGGGCACGCTCGGTTTCATGCTGATCGAGGGCATGGCCTTCGTGCTCGGCGCAGGCGCCTACTTCTACCTGATGTCGAACGAGCAGCACTGGCCGCCCGGCGGCCGGCCCCCCGCGCTGCTCTACGGCAGCCTGTTCACCGCCTTGGCATTGCTGAGCGAGTGGCCGAACGCATGGCTGTCCAGGCGTGCCCACGCGGGCGACGTGCGCGGCATCCGCATCGGCGCCTGGGTCATGGTGGCGTTCGGCATTGCCATGATGGTCGTGCGCGGCTTCGAGTTCGACGCGCTGGGCGTGCTCTGGCATGACAACGCCTATGGCTCGATCCTCTGGGCGCTGATGCTGATGCATTCGGTGCATATCGCCACCGACCTGTAAGACAGCATCGTGCTGGCAGTGATCATCACCCTGCATGCGCCGGATGCGCGCAAGCGGTCCGACGTGGCCGACAACGTCATGTACTGGCATTTCGTGGTCATCGCCTGGCTGGGCATCTACGTGCTGGTTTATCTGCTGCCGAGGTATCTGGCATGAAGCGCTTCGCCGCCGGACTGCTGCCCTGGGCGGGCCTGATCGCCGGCTTCCTGGCCCTGGGGCACGCATCAGCAGGTCCTGGCCGATGCGCTGCGCTTCGACTGCACGGCCATATCGCCGGCCCGTGCCGTCGCGGCGACCGCGCTCGGCATCGTGCTGTGCCTGACCGGTGCGGCGCTTTCATGGCGCGCTGCCAGGGCGCCAGCGCAAGCCGGCGGCGGGCATGCGTTCGTCGCGTGGCTTTCCATCCTGGGGGCCGGCATCTTCGCCCTGGCCATCGCCATGCAGGCGATGGCTTCCTTGACCGTGCCGGGGTGTTTCCGGTGAAACGCTGTCTGCTGCTGATCGCCACCGTCTTCGCCACTTCGCCCGTGCTGGCACACACCGGTGGCGCGTGGGCCGGCTGGACGTTCGAGGCGTGGGTGGTGCTGCCGCTGGGCCTGGCTGCCGCGCTCTATGGAGCGGGCCGGTGGCAGCCGCGGGGCCGCTCGGTCGCGGCGTCCGCGTCGCCGTGGCGGCGCGATGCGCTGTTCGTCGCGGGCTGGGCGATCACCGCGCTCGCGCTGGTCTCGCCGGTGCATGCCGCCAGCGGACGCTCCTTCGCCGTGCATATGTTCGAGCATGAGCTGCTGATGCTGGGCGGAGCGCCGCTGCTGGTGCTGTCCAGGCCGTTGCCGGTGATGCTCTGGGCGTTTCCGCACCGGGCGCGGCTGGCGCTGGGCGGGCTGGTGCATGCGTCGGGTGTGGCCTGGAGCTGGTCCGCCCTGACCCACCCCGCGGTCGCAACCGTGGCGCAGGCCGCGGCGCTGTGGCTGTGGCACGCGCCTGCCCTGTTCGGCTTGGCCCTCGGGGGGGGAAGGCTGGCACATCCTGCAGCATCTGAGTTTCATGCTGACGGCGCTGCTGTTCTGGTCGTCCATGCTGGACGAGACGCGCATGCGCCATCACCCCATGACCGCGGTGGTGGGGCTGTTCTTCACCGCGCTGGTCAGCGGCGCGCTGGGCGCGCTGATGGCGTTCTCGGCCAGCCCCTGGTACGCGGGCTATGCGCGCCTGGGCATGACGCCGTTCGGGCTTACGCCGGTCGAGGACCAGCAGCTCGCCGGCCTGCTGATGTGGATACCGGGCGGCGTCATCCATGCCGCGGCGGCGCTGGCCATTATCGCCCGTCTGCTGCGCGGCGCGCCAAAGAGGATGGCTTCCCATGCGGAATGAATGCATCGCCGCGCTGCTGCTGTTCAGTGCCGCGCACCTTGCGCAAGCCGACACCATGTATGTATCGGACGAACAGGCCAGCGTCGTGCACGTGCTCGACGGCATGTCGGGGCGGGTGACAGCAAGCATCGCCGTCGGCCGGCGGCCGCGCGGTATGGCGTTCTCGCCGGACCATGGCCGGCTTTATGTCGCCTCCGGCGACGACGACCGCATCGACGTGATCGATACGAAGACCAACCGGGTGGTGGACCGCCTGCCGTCCGGCCCCGACCCGGAGCGCTTCGCACTCAGCCCGGACGGCAAACGCCTCTACGTGGCGAATGAACGCGACAGTGCGGTGTCCTTCGTCGATGTCGCGGGCAAGCGTATCGTCGCCACGGTAAGCGTCGGGTCGGAGCCGGAAGGCATGGCCGTGAGCCCCGATGGCAAGACAGTGATCTGCACCTCGGAGGCGGCCAGCCTGGTGCACTTCATCGATGCGGACAAGGCGACGCTCACCGACAGCGTCCTGGTCGGTACGCGGCCGCGCGATGCGGTCTTCACTCCCGATGGCGCTTGGCTGCTAGTCAGTTCCGAAGCCAGGGCAACCCTCGCCGTGTTCGATGCGCGCACGCGAAAAGTGCTGCGCACCATCGACTTCTACAAGGCGGCTGGCGCGCCGCCTGGCGTGCAGGCGATCGGCATCGCCCTGGAAGCCTCCGGCAAGCAGGCCTTCGTGGCGCTGGGCCGCGGGAATCACGCCGCCGAGGTGGATCTGGCCACGGGCGCGATCCTGCGCTACTTCCCCGTCGGCCAGCGCAACTGGGGCATCGCGCTCTCGCCGGACCAGACGCGCGTGTATGCCGCCAACGGCCTGTCGGGCGACCTCACCATCATCCATCGCCATGACGGCACGACGCAGTCCGTCAGGCTCGGAGGGAAACCATGGGGCGTTGCCGTACTGCCTTGATCGCCCTGCTGGCCGGCTGCAGCCTGGCCGCAGCATCGGCGGAAGACCTGCGCATCTGCGCCGACCCCAACAACCTGCCGTTCTCCAATCGCAACCGCGAAGGCTTCGAGAACCGGATCATCGAACTGCTCGCGCGCGACATGGGCATGACGCCGCGCTGTGTCTGGTGGGCCCAGCGCCGCGGCAATCTGCGCAACACCTTGAATGCCCGGCTGTGTGACGTCGTGCCCGGCATCGCCAGCGGCGTGGAGATGGCGGCCACCACGCGTCCCTATTACCGGTCCACGTACGTCTTCGTCATGAAAGCAGGGCGAGGCGCGCCGCTGGCATCGTTCGACGATCCAAGGCTTGAGCAGTGGCTGATCGGCGTGCAGATGATCGGCGATGACGGCGCCAACACACCGCCGGCCCATGCGTTGTCGCGACGGGGCCATACGGGCAACGTGCGCGGTTATCCCATCTATGGCAACTACGCGAATCCGAATCCGCCCGCGGCCATTATCGATGCCGTCGCGCGCGGCGATATTGATGTGGCGGTTGCTTGGGGACCGATGGCCGGCTATTTCGCCGCGCACTCTCCGGTGCCACTCGAGGTGAGGCCGGTGCAGCCCTGGCTCGACGGCCCGCAATGGCCGATAGGAGTATGTTCGAGCGGTGTCTGGCCCAGCATCAAGCAACCTCAAGCGGACCGTATTTATGCCATTGATCACCGTAGAAGTGTGGACAGACGGTCCCAGTTCATTGGGCATGTGGCGGGGGCGTTGGCGGTTACTGAGCGACGGGATTCTTGTCAGACGGCAATTCGGACTCACTGGGTGGCATGCCACTGATCAATTCGCCCGCGAATCGGCACTTGATATGGCAAATGCCGCGCGCCGCAACCTCCCCAATGCTGACGGCATCGTGAAATAGAGAGCGAGACCCATTTCAGTATTTAGGTGGCCACCGCGCTGAACACGGATTGCCTTGCCGTGCGCGGTTATTATCGATCATTCCAGCGAGCCAGTCGCCTTCTTTGTGGCCGGCTTGCATAAGGACATCGCAGGGAATGCGGATCGATAGGCATCGCATCAAGCCGCCTACTGCTACCTCTTCATCCAGGGCCGAGGGGCGCTGAATAGGGGTTTACGAGAGTATGTTTGGCGCCCTAGAGTCATACGCTGTTCGCGACAGGCAACCACCTACGTCGATGAGAAACCGCTGTCTCATTGTTTCTTCGTGAGGCAATCCGTTGGCACATTGTATAGCGGTCGGGAGTACATTCGCATCACATGCCGCAGCCATCCCGTGTGCCTCTGTCGCATCCGATACAGCTCTTCGATAGAGGGGGCATGACGATACGCACCTCGCCGGAACGGACGGAAGAAATACCCAAACCTCGCGAAGGCACTGAGGATCATCGGCGGCTATTCCGTTTAATACTTTTGGCGGCATCGACCGCTGCAGCAAGCTGCTGCCTTCGAGACATGATCGGAGATGGCTTCAGAGAAGGTGGTCCGATGAGGTGATCGAACCCGTCGCCTATATACCTAGCCAGCTTGGCAAGCAGCGAAGAAGGGTGGTGGGAAACGAAGAAAAAATGTCTGGTCATGGCAATCGCCTCAAATAGTGACGCGATATGTGCCGAAATGGCGGTCCGAGATAGATAGCCGGTTGCTAGATTGGTAGAACACCTGCACTGGTGACCGAGGTCCATCTCCCGATGCAGGAGGTCCCATAGGGACCGGCGGCGAGGCTAACCCCACCGCCAGCCCCTGATGCTTACTGTTTGGTCGGTACGTTGACCGCATCAATCGCATGGATGATGCCATTGCTCGAGGTAATGTCTCGCCCCGTGATGGTTGCGCTGCCGATGCGCAGGTTACCGCCGTCCTTCGTGATCGACGCCGTCTGGCCCTGCATCATCTTTGGCGAACTCAGTTTTTCGACTTCTGCGAACGATGCCCGGCCCGGCATCACGTGATATTTCAGCACGGAGATCAACTCCGCCTTGTTCTCTGGCTTGAGCCAGTTATCCAGCGTGCCGCTGGGCAGCTTTTCGAAGGCCGCATCCGTCGGCGCAAAGAACGTGTAAGGGCCAGAGTCCTGCAGGATCGGCATGAGGTCAGCCGCTTCGAGAGCTTTGCCAAGGGTGTGGAAGGAGCCGTTGGCAGCCGCCGTCTCGACGATGTTCATGCCGAGAACGCGGGAGGTGTTGGAATCATGATTGGACATACATTTGCCTTGAGTAATGATCCGAATGGCGGACCAAGAGCGGTCGAAGCCGCGGCTCCGATGAAGATCGGAGAAGTACCCAGGTGGCGTTAGGGAGAGGACCGCGTAGCTGAGGCGCCTGCCAAGGAGGAGACTTTCTTTCCTGGCGCCTAAGCAGCATGCGCGTGTCGTTGTTAGCTGAGAGTAACGTGCATGGACGACACAAGCGAGTCATTGGTTACGATGACTGAGCTTCAGTCGATACCCGAGGAGCAGGAGACCTGACGACGCCTTACAGAGGCATAACGGAAGAAGGCGCATGTTTGATGGCGCGCTCTGGCTTGGGACACCGTCGCTCGGCGGCTCAGCCTATCCGTGACTTTCTTGCAGGGCCTCTGAGTTTCCTCTGTCTTGGTCGGAGCCGTGGGCTAACGCTTGCTTACGACCTGCAGGATGCAGGTCAACACTCGAGGCCTCCCTATGTACACCATCAATCAAATACATTCGCTCTACTTTCATCCCCACAAGCTGCACTTCTCACCCGTTCTGGATGCCGTAGATGGTGAGCTCCGCCATCGCTGGCTTCCAGGGCACGAGACATCACCTCGCACAACTCCCGCGGCACGACAAATCGAGGTCGCACCCACGATCGATCAGCCACAACCTAAAAAGGGTCGAAAAGACATGGATTCGGTCCGTATGGATGATGACGGAGCTTCCAGCTTAAATATTGATATTGATCCACTTGATCGTTGACGACAGTCGCTGCCCCGCCGCGCTCGACCTGCCGACAGGGCTTTCGCCCAGTGGGCAAGAGTGCAACACAGGATCTGTCACAGAGGCAGGCATCATGACTAGCGTTTCGGGCAAAACGATCAACGGATTCACGTACGAAGGTGAGTACGAGCATGCCAATTCGGATCGCGTCACATGGAGCGCAACCTACCGGTGTCGTGGAATCTTCTTCGGAATGCGCCACGGTCGCGTCAACGAGCTTCTTGGCGTTCCATTTGGAGAGGTCAAAGAAGCCGTTATGGACGATATCGAGTTAGCGTGGATTCAATCCGGCTAGACGAGGCTCCATCAGCGAATTGCTTGAACCGCCGAGTCGGGATTGAGAATCTCGTCTTCGTTTCGATCGGCTCTGTGGCCCTCTGCTCAATCTTGTTGGGTTCACCGCCTTGACTCCAAATGGAGATGAGGAGCGTCAATAGGCCCAGTTGACTCATCTCGAGCATGCCCCATCTCTAGACAAAACATTCGGTGCACCCAAAACTCAGCCACTGTCTCGTCGGAAGTACATGGCCACGCGGTGACCTAAAGATAGGTGGCACACAGGCTTAACGCTGGCCACACGCTCTTAGGACTACACGTGAGAAGGCCAAGGAAATCTTGGTCACTGTCATGCGTCTGGCCTGCGACTGAATGCCTGACTTATCATCCCTAGTCGTAGGAGGTCACCGTCATGATGGAGATTAAAGGTTCCTACCGAGGGTTGATTTATATCGTTATCTATCAGCGAAACCAGGGTGCTGTTAGCTGGTCAGCAAGCCTCGAAGACGATGAAGGAGCAGTGGTTTTCCTCACTAATCATTTCATCTGCGGTCAAGGAAAAATCTGCTGTGAAAGTATGCTCCGAGAGCGAATCTTCGCGAGCATTGACGACTACCATCGTCGCAACGAGACACCAGTGCTTCACTAGGCATCAGGCGAAGCGCGTATTGATCACACCGATCATTGTGGCACTCGCCGCCCGTCAAAACTACTTCAACACCAGTGTCAATAGAGAAAGTCGGCACAGGGCTGCCGATGCCAGCAGTGGGACGGCACTCCTGCCGAAGGTCGCACGTATGCGGGCCGATCCGAACACGGTGCTGCTGATAAGGATGTAGCGGCAACGGGCTCGAAGCGTCGAAAGGCGGACTGTTGATATGGACCGGGGCGATGATCATCATCGGCCAAACTGATCATCAACATCGGTACGCGTGATCACCACTGGCCCAGTGACCAGCGCGGACCGACCAGTGACGCGTTCTGGTCGGTGCTCGCAACGTGCCGACACGCCAGAGATCCCGCACCGCCATACCAACTCCGCTTCGGCGGGATTTTCTATGCTAGCCAGCGCCCCTTTTCCGCCGGCAAGTCTGGTCACACCGGAAGTAGGTAATCGAGGTAATCCGTCGTTTTTTGGCGCTCAAACCATTGATTTCAGGCAAATCTATGATTACCTCAAAAGAGTGATCAATGGTAACTCCAAAGGTAATCATTTTCTAAGTGATTGTTTTTTTCGCAGTCACTCTCGTCTGCATGATTACCTATTAAGGAGGCAATCAATTACCCTCTGATTACCTCAAAGATTACCGCGAAGACCGATCTCTATCACATTGATCTCACGAAAAAACATATCCACGAAAGAGCATGATTACCTTGATTACCTTTTTCCGATGGGGTCAAACATTTTCCAGCTCATGAAAGGGAGACGTCCCTCTCCATCGTGATAGACAGCAATCTCCAGGACCGTACAGCGACACACCGTTACCGATGCATCGGGCGGTACTCGTCAAAACGCCGCCGCACACCGCCCTGCTAGCTAGGTAGGCTCTCTCTTAGATGCTGCACGCCCCACGGACAGAAGGTTGCTGTCGCGTCTATCGCTATGCCTTCGCTTGTGTACACACCCACTCATACACCAAGGCGAGGTTGCTCAAGTGACTCGTCATGCCGACGATAGTTGCCTCATTCGCCACGCTTCCCTCTATGCAGCACACCCATTGTTCTGAGAGACCTCATTCAGAACGGCCTCTCCTTGCCCGACCTCCAGACGAGCGCAATGCTGCTTGTCGTCACCATGGCAACGCTCGTGGATGTCACTGCACCTACCTGATGACCTCCGCCGAAACGCTCATATCCCACCCCCTTATCCTTGCTGGAGTACGCATGATCGGCATTCCCTCAACCGGCGGCCTGACTCAGGCCGTCCTTACCGCGGTTTGCTTCGAAGGCCTTTCTGCTGAGACCCGGGAGGGGCGGAAAGCAACACTCGCTATCATCGACGAAAACGGAAAGGTCATCGAAACAGGCCCCGCCGTTGCCCGGGAGGCCTGGAATGTCACGCTCGCCTGCTACAAGAATTTCCTGGTAGGACAAGGACACCTTCGGGTGTTCTCCGGTCCGCCAAGCGCTGTAAATTGAGGCACTACAAAGCGACCCGATGGTCGCTTTTTTTTCGCGTAGGCGGTTTCAACTGGTCAATGCAACACCCATAGTGTTGATGACCGGGAGAGACGATGAGCAAGGCAGGATCGACTGCAAGGCGCCTGAACGCGGAACAGAAGAAGCGGCTGTGGAGCCAGTGGCGGCAAGGAGACTCGATCGCCGAGAT
>NZ_JBFRGP010000037.1:0-13167 GCF_052115385.1 Dyella sp. 2RAB6 | reverse complement strand
ACGAGATCTTCGGGCTTCTGATAGTTGGCTAACAGACTGCTAAGCAGCTCGTCGGGCACTTCGTGTTTGCGTGGACTCATGGTGTCTCCGGGTCAGATGGCAGTTTCCTGCCAATGCCCCGTTTACACAAAATCTAGGATAGGCCCCGAACGAGGGGCCACCGAAACTGCACATCGCACCCGCAACTATCTCAGCGAGGTTTTCCGCTTCGCCATCCGCAATGGATTTGCGGAACGCGATCCGGCTGCCGATGTCGTAGGCGCCATTCCCGCGGCAGAAACCGTTCATTTCCCTACCCTTACCGAACCTTCGGATATTGGTGGATTGCTTCGTGCAATTGACGGATACCGTGGCACCCATATCACTCGGTATGCACTGAAGCTCTCACCGCTGGTATTCACCAGACCCGGCGAATTGCGTCATGCCGAGTGGCGCGAGATAGATCTCGCGCATGGCGTTTGGACCGTGCCAGGCGTACGACTGAAGATGCGAAAGGCAAAGAAGGCAAAGGCTGATGCCGCGCAACTTCTTCGCGATGATGCCGAGTGCGCTAGCCACTGGCTGCACGTCGAGGCCGGGCGCACCCAAAATGCGTGGCTTGATGCCGAGGCGACTTTGCGCGGCGAGCAGTGCCTGCGCGCCGGTGAGACGACCTTTGTCGTCGGTAGTGCCAATGACATTACTGGTGGTGGCCGCATCGTCGGCCCCTTTTGCCACGCGCACCACCACGACAAACGGACTGGTCTGTGCGTCGATGGCCTTGAGGCTGCCCACGAGGGTGCCCTTGGCTTGGGTGCCGGCCTTGCCGATGGCGGTCTTGAGGTCGGTGATCAACACCGGCGTGTTGAGCGGAAACATCGTGGCATCGGCGTCTTCGCCGGTCGCGACCAAACCGATAATGGCGGTGGACACCGTGCGCAGCACACGGCTGCCGGTGGTGATTTCGACGACGCGTACGCCGTGGTGGTAGTCGGTGGCCATGGTGAACCTCGCAGGTGCTTACTTAGGGAGTTGGAGCGGGACGGTGAAGCGGCCGGAGACGGCCATCGGGGTGTCGGTGCGCGTGCCGTCGAGGGTCACCACCACGGCACCCGGCTCATGGCCGAGTTCGACGCTCACGCGGGTGATCTGCAGGCGTGGCTCCCAGCGCATGAGCGCGGTGGCGATCGCGGCAAAGAGCCGAATCCGGGTCGCCGCATTGAAGGGCTGATCGATCAGCCGCGGCAGCAGGGAGCCGTAGTCGCGGCGCATGACGCGCGAGCCTACGGGTGTGGTGAGGATGTCGCCGATGGATTGCGCGAGATGCGCTGCCTCGTCGAGCGCACGGCCGGTGATGCGATCCATGCCCTTCATGCACTGGGAACCTGCGGAAGCTCGACCTTCGGCAGGTCGGGCATGGCGATTGAGCAGCCGGGAAACTCCATGGACTTGCTCTGCAGCAGCGACTGCAACTCAGCCATGGCGGCCATCACAGCGGCTACCTGCGCGACGTACACGACGGCGGGTTTTGCGTAGGGCGTGAGAAACGCCGTGATGAAATTGGTCAACCAGGACACGATCTCGGCCGGGTTGGCCGCGGGCGGCTTCAGCAGGGCCAGGATGGGTTGCAGCATGGCAAGTTGCTGATTGATCGCCGCAACGTTGGCGTTGAGCGAGCCCATCACCTCCGACGTGAACGCCTGTAGATCCTCGCAAGAGCGAATGCCGTTGGCGCGCACTTTCAGTGCGTCGAAGTAGGCGGTGTTGATGATGGAAGAGCCCTGTCCAAGCACGGCGGTGCACCTCAGAAGATATTGGTGACGATGCCGTCGCGGCATTCGACGGTGAGTCCGGTGGGCGTCGTGAAGGAGCCCGTCGCGCCGGTGCCCACGGAGACGTTGTCGCTGACCGACAAGCTGCCTACGACCGTGACACCTGCCGGCGCTGTGACATGCAGGGTGCCGCCGCCAGGCAGGTTCGCGACCAGTGCGTGCGATGCGGGGTCGTAAGAGATGACGGCGCCGTCTGGGTACAGCGTGATGTTTGCCTCGGGTCCAGCATCGGGTGCCGGCGCGGCATCGGAGAACAGTGCGGGCAACACGCAGCCCCGCGCAGGATCGCCACCAGGACTCAGAAGGAGAACTTGCTCGCCAAGGCTCGGTGCCCAGAGCGTGCGGGCCGATCCGGCGCGCAACGTGATCCATTTGAGCGGTGCGGTGAGCAACTGGCCCGTCTTCACCCTGCAACGCTTGGTAGCGTGATCGACGGACGCGACCACGCCGTAGCGAAGGAGGTTCTCGAGCAGGCGGGCGAGTTCGGTCGTGCGATCCATGCCCCGCATGCTGCCGGCCATGAAGTAGCACAAGCCACGCCGCAGCGATGTATCAGTGAACTTCTACACTACCCCTGCATGTCTGCTGCAGGCTCGTCGGGATCAGCGGTCACACGCTCCCATCGTGCGTCGTCGTCATGCCAACGGAACGGCCCTTCCGTCCCGCGCGGTGGCGGCTGCAGCGTGACGCTGTCCGGTAACGCTTCACCCAACTGCAGAGGGCGAACCAAGGCGCCGGAGGTTTTGTCGTAGGTGGCCACGCCGGTGTAGTCGCAGCACGATATCCATTGCCCCTGTGCTTCATCCCATACATCGCGCCTGAAGCTGCCCGCCGGGTGAATGGTCGGCGGCACGGTGGTTAGTTCTGACGGAATGGGATCACCGGGCCGCAGATCCACGCCCACCAGGTCGCCGGACGCTTTACGCCACAGCAGGGCGCACTCGCGGCCACCGAGAAAACCAAAACGAAGGGGTTGGGTCGACGGTTCCATGAGAGTCCTCAGTAGGCAATGCAGAACAGCATGCTCACGCCGGCCGCGAGATTGACCGCGCCGCCCGTGCTGTTGATGGTCAGGCCGTGCGAGTGGTCGCCGCCTTGATTGATCGTCACCGTGTGCGCGTGATCGCCGACGCCACCGACGGTGATGTCATGGGCGTGTGCGCCCGCACCGCCGATGCCGACATTGTGCCCGTGCGTGCCGTTGCCGTCGGTCGAGAAGCTATGGTTGTGCCCGCCCGCCACACCGGTAGTGCCGCCGTCGTACTGCATCCAGCTTTGGCTCGCGCCCTGATAGCCGATGCGATTGGTGCCGTAGCCCGGATAGGTCGTACGGCCATCCTGCGGGTGGGTGTGATCGCCACCCCATGAGGTACCGCCGGTATGCCCATGCCAGCCCTGCTGGTCCGTCCACGCGCTGTGCGCATGGTCGCCCACCGCCGAGCTCGAGGCACTGTGGCCGTGCGCACCAGCACCGCCGGTGGATCCACCGTGGGCGTGCACGCCGCCATTGGCGATGCTGCCGCTATGGCTGTGAGCCATGACCGCACCGGACACGGTGACGCCGACGGTCTCGGCGCTGTCCGCGGCGACCACCGTAGTGCCCGCGGCAAACTTCGGGACGTTGAACGTGGTGACGCCATCGCCCTTGCCGTAGATCGTGCCGATCGCACTGAACAAGTCAGCGTAGTTCGCGCGCGATACCGCGGTGCCATTACAAAGCAGTGTGCCGCTGGGTGCAGCGTTGCCGGCGTACACGATGATCTGGCCGGGGATGTATCGCGTCCGCGCGCTGAGATAGAACGCGCCTTCTTTGCCGTCCAGCAAGTCGGCGTCCAAGCCGTTGCCATGCCCTTCGTCTTTGAGGGCAGCGGACTTGAGGCCCAGCAAGGCGCGGACATCCACATCCTTCGCCGCGGCAATCAACTTCTTCGCGAATACCGACGGCGCCGCCGAGCCGAGCCGGTCGTTAAGTGCTGCCAGCAGCCCTTTGGGCGTAACGGCAATGCGCGCGTCATTGCCGGTGATGGTTTCCTGATCGGTGGCCAGGCGCACGAGGCCCGGCGTGTCCGTGGTGGCAAGGTTGAGCTGGAAGTTGGTGTCGCCGAACACGATGCTGCTCGCGGCGATGTCCGCAAAGATCGTGTCGGCAGCGATCAGCATGCCCGCCTGGGTGCTCTTCTCGACGAGCACTGCGGCCTGGCAGAACACCGCGAACAAGGTGCCATCTTCCAGGTAGAGCCCGATACCGCGCACGCTGTAGCTGTCGGTGGACAGATCCCGAATCGTCACGTGCAGCGTGTCCGCCGCGGTGGCGCCGCCGGTGAATGTCGTGAGCCGCTTGATCTCGCCGGGCAGTGCGGTTTGCTTCGGATCAGGAGTAAACGCAGTGGCGGTGACCCCGATGCTGGTGACCGCCACCTTCATCGTGCCCCCGTGGTCCGGTGACACCAGGGCCGCGCGACCGGCGTGGGTCACGATGAGTTTGAGCGCAGGCGACGGCATGGTTAAGCGGACTCCGGGTCGGCAACGAGCGAAAGACGGGCATAGGTGAGCGGGCGCACGTAGGCGATCAGCCCCACGGTCGAGGAGAGGTTGACGCCCTGGGTGAAGGTGAAATGGCTGCGCACGGGCTTGGTGCGCTGGATCTCAGCAATGACGTCGTCGACGTAGTCCGCGGTAGCGAGCTCACCGCCCTGGCCGGCCAAGGTGAGCAACAAGTGGAAGGTGTGGGGCACGCCCTTGGGGGTCTGTTGCCACCATTCCGTGACCTCGACGGCGCCACCGAAACTGTCGATCACATCGCGAATGCTCTGGATCGTGCCCTTGCGCCGTTGAATGGCGATCGCCGTCGCCACGCGGGCGCGCTTCACTTCGATCGGCCAGTACGCCTTCCACGAATCGATCGACAGCGCCCACGCCAACCACGGCAACAGCGCTTCGGGACACGTAGCTGGATTCCACAGATCGCGCAGAGGGACGGGCACCTCACCCAGGCGAGCCATGGCCGCTTCGAGTGCCCGCTCGCCCGACGTGGCATTGGGCGGGAGCAGGCTATTCATCCACGCCGCCGTAGATCAGCTCGATCGCGGTGCAGAACGGGGCCTGGGTGCGGTCGATAGCGATATCCCCGGCCGGCGCAGTGAGCGTCACGCGCTGAATGCCATCGCAGTGCAAGGCCGCGTAGAGCCCGCTCATGGTGATATCGCGGCCGATACGGTGCGACTCGGCCACGTAGGCATCCAACCGCTTGCGGGACTCGGCGAGCACCACCGCGCTGTCGGGACCGGCGAAGGTATGGATCGTGCCTTTCACCTGGTAGGGAACGATCGCCGCCGATTGCACCGTGACCTCATCCGTCATCGGTCGCACGTTGTCCGCATTGACTGCGGTGGCGACGGTGGCACACAGATCAGCGCTGGCCGCGCCATCCCCGTCACGCGACAGCACGGTCACCACCACGTGGGCAGGCTCAGGACTGGTCGCGCTGGCATCGAGCACCTGAGGTGAGGCACTAAGCGCGTGATAGATGTACGCGCCCTCGGGGCCGGCGACGGAGAAGCCTTCGGGCGCGAGCGTGATGCGGCGACGGTAGTCCGTGTCGCTTTCCATCGTGGGCGCGATGCCGCGATCGGGATCGCCGGGGGCAAGCTGTAGCCGGCCGACACCGAGCAGCGCGCCCAGATGATCGAGATCCGATTTCTGCGCGTAGGCCAGCATCACCGCCTTGCCCGCATCGTTGACGCGCTGGCGATTCAGGAGCTCACGATAGGCCGCGACCTGAAGCACTTTATACGCAGGATCGGATTCGACCAGCGCGGTGAAGGTGTCGTCGAGGCTGCGCAGCTTGGCGAGCATCGCCTCGACGATGGTCTCGAAGTCGAGCGGCTCGACGACATCGGGGGCGGGCAGACGCGATAGGTCAACCGCGGTGTAACCGAACGTGCTCATGCGGACTCAGCGAAGCGGGGCATACCTGCATGCTGCCGATCCGATATGGCCAACCGCGACCCGATAGAGGTGTACGAGTGCACGAGTACATTGCGGGCACTTGTGCGAATGAGAGTGGGCGATTTCCAGCGTGTGGCTGGCACCCGATCCCGCAGAGAATTTGACAAACCCCTGTCTAGCGAGCATCCGAAGCTCCGGTTTCATGCGATCGCGGCTCCTCCCTAGCCTTAGCGTCCAGTGGCCCAGGTGGCGTGGGTACCCTCGATAGGGGTCGCGTTGGGTTGCGCCGCAAAAACGGACGTAGTTGACCTAATTTAAGGCGTCTATTACCGCGTGAATGTGTCGTTCTTGTCGTCGACTTGTATCTGGTGCCTGAGCGGTACAGCGGAGCGCTTCAATCAAGATTTTCTTTGGCAAATCCACTATGAAGTCAATTTTCTTATCCGTGCACTTTTGCTTGAACGACGCCAACTCATAATCGTCTGCCGACCGTAGGTCTAGCCAGGTGGGCTTTATAAGGGGGCCGCCTAACTTCTCACCCAGAAAGAATCCTGGGCACGGATCGCCGTGATAGCAAGGAGGGTCGACCGGGCGGCCGCGTGGTCTGCTGGTCAAGAGGCGGTAGACAATGTCGTCATTGGCGGGCACCGCGACGATGAGAAGGAACTTTGGCTGTAGCTGACCGTCGTCATCTACGTAGTAGTCTTCGTGGACATATATCTGTCCCGCTTGGGTTGTCATCCCTGTTCCCAATAACGACTAGATATTGATGCGCGAATACTCGTCCGCAGACTCTAAGACCGCTTTGCGGTAGGGAGAATTGCCGGGCACAGCGAGAGTGTACGGAATGGGATTGTCGTTCCCGGGCTCAGCCCAAACTTTTGCCCAAGCCCCATTAGCGACATGAGTGGCCTTCACCATTGGTACCGACCTAGCGTCTCTATATTGCTCGGCCAGCTGATGCATTAACCCGAGCTCGCGCTTCGTAAAATTGTCTTCGTCGAAGTCTTTGATCGCTCGCACCAGCTGCATGGTGTAATCACCGGTTGCAACCCGCTTGATCTCCAGAGCATCTGTGAAATCTCGATCAGGGTCGTTCCACTCTTCATACAGTGCACGCGGGACTGGGCCGTTCTTCCATGCCTGATAAGAAAGGCCAGTGACAGCCCTACCCGTTTGAGCAAAATGCTCAAAGTCGAGTAAGTAAAGTAGTTTGAATAGCTTGATCTTGCCGCAGTGCCTGGTGTTCTTGGCGAAGAACACCATTGCGTTGATCAGCTTGTCGCGTTCATGTGATACGCGCATATGAGCTGTCCAATTCCCACCCCGTGTGCTCAGAGTATGGCCAGCCAGCCATGAACGCAAGTGAAAATTATCGATAACTTAAGGACTTAAGGCTGGCCGGGGCAGCTGAAAGTATCTGAAGGTCTTCTCACCGCATGAGATTCTGGGACTCTCGCTCATGCAGCGACTAACGACTAAGGTGGGTGATGAGGAGATTGCGAACCAGGAGCCGATCATCCGGCGCAAAGCCGAGCAGTGTCCGCCGCGGATACCTCATGCGCGGTCCATACGCGCTCACTCGATCAAGCTCCCCATATTGATGCACCGTGGCGATCCTGCCCACGCGACCGTTGAACTCGACGGACGCACCCTCGGCCGTGGCTCTGGCTTTGAGGTAAGTGGCAGTGCGCAACTTGGTGAACATCGCATCGCGCTTGATGCGCCCGCGCTTTCCGCGCAAATCCTTCGGACGCTTTCGCGGTACGAAGGGCGTGCCATCAGGCTCACGCTGGGATGCGATGCGCTGCTGTTGACTCCGACGGAGCGCGTCGGCGATCGCCTTCGCCACCTTGCGCCGGCCCTGCGGGGCCAGCTTCAATAGCAGCGCGCCTGCCCAGTCCTCGAGCATCGTGAGGTTGTCCGTCACGGCGGCGGCGAGTCCCACTCGGCCAAAAGCTCCCCGCGCAGGAATAACCGCCAATGCCCCACCGGTAGCGAGGCCTCGGGCGCTGGCTCGGCGATGGGTTCGATGTCGAGCCGCCCCTCGTCGGAGCGCTTCACGACGACGGACTCCGAGAGCTTAACCTTGATGCTCAGGTCGCACTTCGCGTGATCGAGGATGTCGGCCTCGAAGGCCACGCCGTCCCGGCGCAGATCCACGTTGTCGAGTAGCTCCGGCTGGTTCGCCGACAGCCAGGCGAGCAGTGCGACCCACACGATCAACGGGTCCGACGCGAAGTCGGTGAGGATGATGTTGAGCGTATACGCACACTCGAAGGACAGGCCGGGCACGTAGGTCGCATGGAGCGAGCCCTTGTCGATAAAGACCAAGAAGCGCTCCGGATCACGCGCGAGATCCGGCAGCGCGGCGACCAGCGCGGCACGCAGGCTATCGGGCTTCTTCATGGCGAGTTCCTGCTGTTGACGCGCACCCAATCCTGCAGGGCGATCAGCTGCTCGGCGATGGCGTGGCAGGTGGTGTAGTTGTCGACGACGGTGCCGGCGACGGCAGAGAGTGCAACGCCGCTGGCTTGCGCATTAGCAGCTCCGGGGCGATCGGGCATTGCTGACGCCGCGGCGGCGTCATGGAGGCGCACGAAGCCAGCAGGCACGACGCAAGCAGCATCAGCGGACGCAGGAACATAGACAGGCACCTTCTGCAGGATGGATTGGCCTTTCTCGCGCACGATCTGCACGCGATCGACGTACTGGGTCACGATGCGCTCACCATCTTTTTGGGCGGCCAGCTCGCCCACCAGGTCGCGCGCCTGTGCCTCGGCGGTGAAGGCACGAGCATCAGCGTCTTTGATCCGATGGGAGGTGATCGTGTGGTAGCGCCACAGCGAGCCGAACAGCGCGATCGCGAACAACCCTTGGCGCAAGAGGTTCATGCGGTCACCGCGGTGTGACGGGCATAGGCACGCGCGAGCTTGGCGTCATACAAGTGGTCGGCATACGCCGGACCGTTGTAACGCTTGGCGAAGGCCGCCCATTTGCGGCCACGCAATGCCTTGTGAAGCTCAGGGTCCGCCTGTACGAAACGCACGAAGGCACGCAGGTGCTCCGCCTCGCCCGTGGCAAATGCTGCTGCCGTGTGCGAGGCACTGGCGTAGCCCAGTGTCTCTGCGTGATAGCCCATGATCTGAAAGCGTCCCCAGCTGCAGGCTTCCATCGCTGGCTCATGGGCAATCGCTGTCGCCTGGGCAAGCCGCATGTACTCGGCAGCACCGCCGAGGTAGCCGCCGCGTTGCTGACTGAGGATGGATGCCGGCGCGCCCAGGGTGACCGGATCAAGGCCGGCAGCGACCAGTCGGCGCCAGAACACATGGCGTTCGAACAGGATCACGACGCGGCCATCGGGCAGAAATCCGCCGTGCGGACTCTCCACCTCAATCACCGCCTGCAGCGTTGCGACTTCGCAGCCAAGATGATCGGCTGCAGACGCGATGTCCTGCTGCGATAGCGCACGGTGATCCAGGCGGCCAGTCAGGGCCGATTGCGTGCGCGGTCCGGCGATGCCATCCACGACGAGACCGGCGTCGCGCTGGAAACGACGCACCGCGGCTTCCGTGGGCGGGTCATAGAGACCAGTGAGCGTGACCGGAACACCGGCGCCGGTGAGGCGCGTCTGCAGGACGGTGACCTCCGCCCCGTGATCGCCGGGGCGCAGCGTGCGTAGTTCAGCGGTCATAGCGGGTCCGAAGGATGTGGGCGACGTTGCCGCGGGCGCTGACGCTCAGCAGACACAGCACCAGGGCGATGCCCGCGTCGCCGAGGTGAATGGCCTGGGCCGGATAAAGACCGAGCCCAAGCTCGAGCGCCGTGGTGCCGGTAGACACGATGAGGATCCACGCCGCGGCACTGACTACCGGCCGGTAGCGCGAACCGTCGCGTCGATAGAGCAACAGGCGCAGGCAGGTCGTGGCGTTCGCCACGATCATCACGAGAGCGAGCAGGTGCGCCATCAGGAGCCTCCGCGACGAAAGAGGCTAGCCAGGTCGATCGATCCCACTCGATCGAGCAATTGCACGGTGACCGCGACGATCAGGGCGGCGGCGAGAAAGGCCGCGACGCCGGTCTGCTGCAGATCGAAACGCTTGGCGACTTCGGGCGCAGCCAGGTAGCCGGCGATCCAACTGATCGCGAGGTACATAAGGCGTTTGGGAATCCCCAGGTCGCGCGCATGCAGGGCCATCAGCGCGGCGCCGGCAAAGGCACCGACGATGGCATTGCCATCCATGCCGGGCAGCAGGCTGGCGACACTCACGCCGGCCGCGGCAAAGCCGGCGATCGTGGTGCTGGTGGTGGTCGGTTCGGCCATGGTGATTCCAGTGTCAGGTCCAGAGCTGCACGAGTCCGGTCTCGACCGGCACGCGCATCACGGCATCGGGCAGCGTCACGGCGTACCCCGTGGGGAGAAAGGGACCGACGTCGGCGAGTCCGGGGTTGGCGACGAGCGCCGCTTCGGTCACGCCAGCCGCGCGCCCCAGGGCGCGCAGGCACAGCGCATCGAGGGTTTCCCCTTGCAGCGCGCGGACGATCACAGCAGCTCGACCGTGGCGCGCGGACGGCCGAGCAGGTCGCGGATCGCATAGCGAGCGAGCCGGCGGTGATCGTCCGCCGTGGATTGCAGAACGTCGGCACGCCGCTGTCCCGCCTCGGTGGCGTCGAGCTCTCGGTAACGCTCGACGAGCTCGGCTTGAGCGGTCGCATAGACGGCGCGGCGATAGAGCAGCACGAGTCGGGATTCGCCCGCGATCACTTTGCTCGGCACGTCCTTGAGGGAGGCGCGGCCGAGGGCTTGCTGTTGTTGCTGCCACGCATCGAGCTCGTCTTCGACGGACGAGATCGCGACCGCGAGGCATTCGACCAGGCGTTCTTTGGTGACGCTGCCGTCGATGCGCATCACCGCACGCGCGTCCTTGGGGTCGATGCTCGGGAACCAGTCCCCCGCGGTGATCGGGTCGGGTTCGTGCGTGGGCGCCGTGGCGACAAAGCCGGTCATGGGGTTCTCTTCAACGAAGGTGCGGCGGTGGTCGGTGGGTCACGGGTCGGGAGAGAGGGTCGACCGGTGCCCACCGAGCCGCCGCGGCGCTCGGGGGCGAGCTCAGGTCGCGGATGCCAGCTGCTTGGTCAGCTTGGCAATCTCGGTTTTCAAACCGAGCCGCGGATTCAGTTGCAGCGCACGCTGCAGATGGTCGAGGGCCTGGGGTGGGCTGATCGTGCGAAGGGCCAGGCCGATCGCGCGATGCAATTTGGCACGCACCTCGTCAGGCATGTCGCGATCCTGCGTGAGCGCGCCGACGCGCAGCAGATCGTCGACGGTGACGTTGCCGCCGTCCGGAAGTCCGGTGCGCTCGGCGATCTCCTCCACCACCAGCGTGGGCAGATCGCGCTGGTAGTGCTCAGGCAGGCGCAGGTCGTGCTTCAACAGGTGCTCGGCCATGGTCAGCGCCTGATCGATGGCACCGGTGTCGATGCTCCACACCATCAGCGTGGCGAACACGTCGTCCTGTACGGGCTGGTCGGCCTCGAGCACACCGCGAATCCAGGCGATGTACTCGGGCAGGCGCTGCCGTTTGACGGCGATCTTTTGCTCGATCGACTTGATGTCCTTGAGGACGCGCTTGTCCTCGGCCAGCTTGGCGAGCATGAGCTCGTAGGCCGAGCCACCGGACAAGGAAGCGTCACCGTCCTCCGCCGCGCGAGCCGTGGCCCGTGCGGCGAGGATCCGCTGACGATGCAGTTGGGCGGGCGACGGCATGACTTACGCCACGCCGCCCGCGCCGGCCAGCACGATGTTCTCGATCAGGCAGCCGTGACCGTAGTCCTCCACGACATAGGCGTCATTGGAGCTCTCGTAGTTGGTCACGCGCTTCCATTCGGGCTCTTCCTTGATGAAGCGACGACGGCCACCTTCCTGCCAGTAAATCGACAGGTTGTCGTAGCTGGTGACCAGGATCGCGTTGGACGGAAAGAACGGCACACCGGCTGCGGCCTGATTGCCGACGCGACGCTGCGCGAGGATGAGATCCGTGGCGAGCACTTCGGTGGACGGCTGATCGCGGTTGACCAGCGGGAAGTACTTGTCGTGCAGCAGATCGCGGCCGATCAGCACGACCAGGTCAGAGGCATCGCGGTACCACGGGTCGATCAGGCTCGCGACGGCGTCGTACACCAGCGCATCGAGGTTGGCGTAGTCGCCGTCCTTACCGATCTGGACTTTGTCCGCGACCTTGCCGCTCGCCATCACGCGGTCCGGTGCATGCGTCCGGTACTGCTGCAGCCAGCCGATGTTGACGTCCTGCAGCATCGGGTTTGTCGCGCGGTCGGTTTGCTTGGCGACACTGGTGCCGTTGAAGCCGATGGTCATGCGGTCCAGCGCCTGGCGCTTGAGGATGGCGTCGCGCACGCGGGTCTGGAAGTCGGGGAACTTCGCCCACGAGTCCAGCTTGGCGTAGCCGAGGAAGGTGTCGTACTCGGTGTCCGCACAGCTGTAGCGCTGGTCGTCCAGGCCGCTCAGGTCGCGCGGCTGTCGCGCGCCCTTGGTCACATCGGTGCGCCCGGCGATCGGGCCGGAGATCGACAGGCCGAGCTTCTCGCCGACGAGCTCGGTGACCGGGGCGATGTTGATTCGCGACAGGAACGCGCTGGATTCCTGCATCTTGGTTTCCAGGCGCTGCTGGACGCTCGGCTCCACGCTGAAATGCACGGCGGTGCTGTCCACGCCGTTGAGCGCGGCGATCTGCTGGGTGTACTGGTTGAAGATGAGACGGGTGTCGTTACGCATGGGTCGAGCTCCGGGGCGTGCGCGAAGGGGTGAGGCGTTCTTGAATGTCGTGACCGACTAGCAGTCGGTTTGCGCGGTGCCGTTGCCGCCGGTGGCGGCCGGGCGCCGCGGAGCGGCCTCGGTCTGACTCAGCTGCGTGCGCAGCGCCGCGAACTCGGTCTGCGCCGTGGTGGCGTTGCGCTCGATGGTGGCGAGGCGTTCTTTCAGCGTGGAGAGCTCGGTCACCAGGGCGGTATCGCGCTCAGCGAAGGATTCGACGACCTCGGTCAGGCCATCCATCGCGGCGGCCACATCGGCGAGCTGCGCGTCATTGGACTTGGCCTTGGTGGTGAGCTTGGCCATCGTGCGGCCGTCGGTGGTGGCGCCTTCGACAGCGACGCGGAAAAACTTGCTCTTGGCCATGGGGAAAACCTCGGTGACGTGGGCGCAGTAAGGGGCGCATCCATCGTCGGCACGCAGGTGCAACGCGGCAACGCGAGACGGGTGTAGGAGTGGACTCATCCACCCGCGCGAGCCCTGCGAAAGCCAAGCGCTCGGCGACGATGCCGCCATGCTCATTCCACCCCCCGACGTCGATCAGCGCCGCATGGCGCGCGCCCTGTATTGGCAGGGATG
>NZ_JBFRGP010000036.1:0-16039 GCF_052115385.1 Dyella sp. 2RAB6 | reverse complement strand
GCCTTCTCTTCCGGCGCCGCGTCGATCGCGTCATAAGCCTTGAATTCGCCGCCAAAACGCTCAGCGCCCACCTTCGTCAGCGCCGCCGTCAGCGTCGTCTTGCCGTGGTCCACGTGACCGATCGTGCCGACGTTGACGTGCGGCTTGGTACGTTCGAACTTACCCTTTGCCATGTCTCAAACCTCTGAAAGAACTGTGTTGTAGAAGGAGGAAGGCCTTATCAGGCCTTCTTGATGACCTGCTCGGCGATGTTGTTCGGCGCCTCGGCGTAATGGTCGAACTCCATCGTGAAGGTAGCGCGACCCTGGGTCAGCGAGCGGATGGTGGTCGCATAGCCGAACATCTCGCCGAGCGGCACCATCGCATTGATGGTCTTGCCCGACGGCGTGTCGTCCTGGCCCTGCAGCAGGCCGCGACGACGACTCAGATCGCCCATCACGTCACCGACGTAGTCTTCCGGCGTCACCACCTCGACCTTCATGATCGGCTCGAGCAGGACCGGGTCGGCCTTGCGGAAGCCTTCCTTGAAGCCCATCGATGCAGCGATCTTGAACGCGGTTTCGGACGAGTCGACGTCATGGTACGAGCCGAACACCAGCTTCACCTTGATGCCCACCACCGGATAGCCGGCGAGCGGACCGCTGGAGATGGATTCGCGCAGACCCTTTTCAACCGCCGGGATGAATTCCTTGGGAATCACACCGCCGGAGATCTCGTTGACGAAAAGGAAATCGTCCTTGACGTTCGGGCTGTTCTTGTCTTCGGCGGACATCGGCGACAGCTCGAGCACGACGTGGCCGTACTGGCCCTTACCGCCGGACTGCTTGGCGTGCTTGTAGTCCGACTTGACGTCTTTCTTGCGGATCGTTTCGCGGTAGGCCACCTGCGGCTTGCCGACGTTCGCCTCGACATTGAACTCGCGACGCATGCGGTCGACGATGATGTCCAGGTGCAGCTCGCCCATGCCGGAAATGATGGTCTGGCCGGATTCCTCGTCCGTACGCACGCGGAAGGACGGATCCTCGGCGGCCAGGCGGCCCAGCGCGACACCCATCTTTTCCTGGTCGGACTTGGTCTTCGGTTCCACCGCCATAGAGATCACCGGCTCCGGGAACGTCATGCGCTCCAGGGTGATCACGTGGTCCTGCGAGCACAGCGTATCGCCCGTCGTCACGTCCTTCAGGCCGACCGCGGCGGCGATGTCGCCGGCGCGGACTTCCTTGATTTCCTGACGCTCGTTCGCGTGCATCTGCAGGATGCGGCCGATACGCTCCTTGCGCGACTTGATCGGGTTGTACACCTGATCGCCGGCATTGAGCGTGCCCGAGTAGACGCGGAAGAACGTGAGCGAGCCGACGAACGGATCGGTCATGATCTTGAACGCCAGCGCGGAGAACGGTGCACTGTCGTCGGCGCTGCGGGTGGCTTCCTTGTCGTCCTCGTCCATGCCGGCGACCGGCGGGCGGTCGGCCGGGGACGGCAGCAGGTTCACCACCGCGTCGAGCATCGCCTGGACGCCCTTGTTCTTGAACGCGGTACCGCAGAAGACCGGAATGATCTCGCTGGACAGCGTGCGCGCACGCAGACCGCTGATGACTTCTTCCTCGGAGAGGTCACCCTCTTCCAGGTACTTGTTCATCAGGTCTTCGGACGCTTCCGCAGCCGCCTCGACCATGAAGCTATGGGCCTCGGCGGCCTTTTCCTTCAGGTTGGCGGGGATGTCCTGGTACTCGAACTTCATGCCCTGGGACTCCATGTCCCAGACGATCGACTTCATCTTGAGCAGGTCGATCACGCCCTCGAAGTTGTCTTCGGCGCCGATCGGCACCTGCATCGGCACCGGGTTCGCACCCAGGCGCGCCTTCAGCTGTTCGACGACCTTTTCGAAGTTGGCACCCGTGCGGTCCATCTTGTTGACGAACGCGAGGCGCGGCACGTGATACTTGTTGGCCTGGCGCCACACGGTTTCCGACTGCGGCTGCACGCCACCCACGGCGCAAAGCACGAACACCGCACCGTCGAGCACGCGCAACGAACGCTCCACCTCGATGGTGAAGTCGACGTGCCCGGGCGTATCGATGATGTTGAAGCGATGCTCGGGCAAGGAGCGATCCATACCCTTCCAGAACGCCGTCGTTGCCGCCGACGTAATGGTGATGCCGCGCTCCTGCTCCTGCTCCATCCAGTCCATGGTCGCCGCCCCGTCATGCACCTCGCCAATCTTGTGACTGACACCGGTGTAGAACAGGATGCGCTCCGTGGTCGTGGTCTTACCGGCATCGATGTGGGCCATGATGCCGAAATTGCGATAGCGCTCGATGGGGGTGATGCGTGCCACGGCAGTAACCTCGAATCTATACTTTGCTTACCAGCGGTAGTGCGAGAACGCCTTGTTGGCTTCCGCCATGCGGTGCGTCTCTTCGCGCTTCTTGATCGCGCCACCGCGATTCTCGGAAGCCTCGAGCAGCTCGGCGGCCAGCTTGCGCGGCATCGAGGTCTCGCCGCGCTTGCGGGCGGACTCGATGGCCCAACGCATCGCCAGCGCCATGCGACGACCGGAGCGGACTTCGACCGGCACCTGGTAAGTGGCACCACCCACACGGCGGGACTTGACCTCGACCGCGGGAGCAATGTTGTTCAGCGCCTTCTCGACCAGCGAGACCGGCTCGGCGTGCTTTTCGCCCAGATGGCTAAGGGCACCGTAGACGATGCTTTCGGCCACGGACTTCTTGCCGCTCTTCATCACCATGTTGATGAAACGGGCGATCAGCTGGCTGCCATGCTTGGGGTCCGGCAGGACCAGGCGGGCGGGATGTGAACCTTTACGCGACATATCTCGTTGTCCTTTAGCTCTTTAGCTCTTCGGGCGCTTGGCGCCGTACTTCGAGCGCGACTGACGGCGCTTGGTGACGCCGGCGCAGTCGAGGCTGCCGCGCACCGTGTGATAACGCACACCCGGGAGATCCCTGACGCGGCCGCCGCGAATGAGCACCACCGAGTGCTCCTGCAGGTTGTGGCCTTCGCCGCCGATGTAGCTGATGACTTCGTAACCGTTGGTCAGGCGCACCTTGGCAACCTTACGCAGGGCCGAATTCGGCTTCTTCGGGGTGGTGGTGTAGACGCGCGTGCAAACGCCGCGGCGCTGCGGGCTGTTCTGCAGGGCCGGAGAAGCGCTCTTATAGCTCTTCGGGCTGCGGGACTTGCGCACCAACTGGTTGATAGTCGACATGCGTAACTTTTCCTGAGAAACATAAAGGCAGACCGAATCAGCTCGGTCTGCCAAGAAGCGGGAATTTAACATGGGCAGCTCGCCACAGACAAGCTGACGCCCTGCCCTCCATGACCCGAACACGAGGCGCATTCCTTGCGCCTCATTTCGTATGTCAGTGAGTAAGTCCCGGTGGGGCTTACTCCGAACCGTTGTCACTACCGACGGTGGCTTCCGCGAAGGAGACTGCGGAGGCGGAGCCGGAAAGGGTATCCAGCTCCGCGGCGGTCAGACCGCCCTGGCGCCGACGCTGTGCGTGGAACGCCAGACCCGTACCTGCCGGAATAAGACGCCCGACAATAACATTTTCCTTCAGGCCCCGCAAGGTGTCACGCGTGCCACGAACGGCCGCCTCGGTGAGGACGCGGGTCGTTTCCTGGAACGAAGCGGCCGAGATGAACGACTCGGTCGCCAGCGACGCCTTGGTGATGCCCAGCAGCACCGACTGGAAGTCGGCCGGACGCTCGTTGCGGGAGGAAGCGCGATCGTTCTCCGCATTGATGCGGACACGCTCCACCTGCTCGCCGCGCAGGTAATGGCTATCGCCGGCCTCGGTGATCTCAACCTTGCGCAGCATCTGGCGAATGATCGTTTCGATGTGCTTGTCGTTGATCTTCACGCCCTGCAGGCGGTAGACGTCCTGGATTTCCTTGACCAGGTACGAAGCCAGCGGCTCGACCCCCAGCAGACGCAGGATGTCGTGCGGATTCGGCTCGCCGTCCACCACGGTTTCGCCCTTCTCCACGTGCTCGCCCTCGAACACGATGACCTGGCGCCACTTCGGGATCAGCTCCTCGTGCTCGTTGCCGTCGGAGTCCTTGATGATCAGGCGCTGCTTGCCCTTGGTGTCCTTGCCGAAGCTGACCACGCCGGAGCGCTCGGCCAGGATCGCCGGCTCCTTCGGCTTGCGTGCTTCGAACAAGTCGGCCACGCGGGGCAGACCGCCGGTGATGTCGCGGGTCTTCGAGGTTTCCTGCGGGATACGGGCGACCACGTCGCCCACGCCCACTTCGGCGCCGTTCTGGATCGACACGATCGCGCCGGCCGGCAGCATGTACTGCGCCGGCACGTCAGTGCCCGGCAGCTTGAGCTCGCGGCCCTTGCTGTCTTCCAGGCGGACGATCGGGCGCAGGTCCTTGGCCGCGGTGCCGCGACGCTTCGGATCGGTCACCACCGCCGATTCCAGGCCGGTCAGCTCGTCGGTCTGGCTCTGCACCGTCACGCCATCGATGAAGTCGATGAAGCGCACGGTACCGGCCACTTCCGACACGATCGGGTGGGTATGCGGGTCCCAGTTGGCCACGGTCTGGCCGGCCTTGACCGGGTCGCCGTCCTTGACCGCGATGGTCGAGCCGTACGGCACCTTGTAGCGCTCACGCTCGCGGCCGTTGGCGTCGATCACCGACACTTCGCCCGAACGCGACACCGCCACCAGGTGGCCCTGGGCGTGCTGCACGGTCTTGAGGTTGTTGAACTTCAGCGTGCCGGTGGTCTTCACCGTCACGTTGTCCACCGCCGCCGCACGCGAAGCCGCACCACCGATGTGGAACGTACGCATGGTCAGCTGGGTGCCGGGTTCGCCGATCGACTGCGCGGCAACCACGCCCACCGCCTCGCCCATGTTGACCAGGTGGCCACGGGCCAGGTCGCGGCCGTAGCACAGCGCGCACACGCCATGCGAAGCCTGGCAGGTGATCGGCGAGCGCACCTTGATCGACTGCACGCCGGCCTTGTCGAGCTTCTCGACCAGGGCTTCGTCCAGCAGGGTGTCGCGGGTGACGATCGCCTGATCGTCTTCGCCGGGACCATAGACGTCCTCGACCACCACGCGGCCCAGCACGCGCTCGCGCAACGGCTCGACCACATCGCCGCCTTCGACGATCGGCTGCATGATCACGCCTTCCTCGGTACCGCAATCGAGGGAGGTGATCACCACGTCCTGCGCCACGTCCACCAGACGGCGGGTCAGGTAACCCGAGTTGGCGGTCTTCAGCGCCGTATCCGCCAGGCCCTTACGGGCACCGTGGGTGGAGTTGAAGTACTGCAGCACGTTCAGGCCTTCGCGGAAGTTGGCCTTGATCGGGGTCTCGATGATCGAGCCGTCCGGGCGGGCCATCAGGCCACGCATGCCGGCCAGCTGGCGAATCTGCGCCACCGAGCCACGGGCGCCGGAGTCGGCCATGATGTACAGCGAGTTCATCGACTTCTGCGCGACGGTCTCGCCCTTGGCATTGGTGACCTTCTCGGTACCGATGCCGTCGATCATCGCCTTGGCCACCAGCTCGTTGGTGCGCGACCAGATGTCGACCACCTTGTTGTAGCGCTCGCCGGCGGTGACCAGGCCCGACTGGTACTGCTCCTGGATCTCGACCACTTCCTTCTCGGCCTCTTCCAGGATGCCCTTCTTCTCGGTCGGGATGATCATGTCATCGATGCCGATCGAGATGCCGGCGCGGGTCGCGAAGCGGAAGCCGGTGTACATCAGCTTGTCCGCGAACACCACGGTGTCCTTCAGGCCCAGCAGGCGGTAGCTGGAGTTGATCAGGCGCGAGATGGCCTTCTTGGTCAGCTCGGTGTTGGCCAGCGAGAACGGCAGGCCTTCCGGCAGGATCTCGACCAGCAGCGCGCGGCCGACGGTGGTCTCCGCCAGCTGCACGGAGCTGCTGCGGTTACCTTCCTCGTCGATCTGGGTGACATTCATGCGCACCTTGATCTTGGCGTGCAGCTCCACCGCGCGGTTGTCGTAGGCGCGACGCACTTCGCTGATGCTCGAGAACACCATGCCGGCGCCCTTCACGTTCACCAGCTCGCGCGTCATGTAGTACAGGCCCAGCACCACGTCCTGGGTCGGCACGATGATCGGCTCGCCGTTGGCGGGCGACAGGATGTTGTTCGAGGACATCATCAGGGCGCGCGCTTCCAGCTGCGCCTCGATCGACAGCGGCACGTGCACGGCCATCTGGTCGCCGTCGAAGTCGGCGTTGAACGCGGTACAGACCAGCGGATGCAGCTGGATCGCCTTGCCTTCGATCAGCACCGGCTCGAACGCCTGGATGCCCAGGCGGTGCAGGGTCGGCGCGCGGTTAAGCAGCACCGGATGCTCGCGGATCACGTCCTCGAGGATGTCCCACACCTGGCCTTCCTCGCGCTCGACGAGCTTCTTGGCGGCCTTGATGGTGGTCGCTTCGCCGCGCGCCTGCAGCTTGGCGAAGATGAAGGGCTTGAACAGCTCAAGCGCCATCTTCTTGGGCAGGCCGCACTGGTGCAGGCGCAACGTCGGGCCCACCACGATCACCGAACGACCGGAGTAGTCCACGCGCTTGCCGAGCAGGTTCTGGCGGAAGCGGCCCTGCTTGCCCTTGATCATGTCGGCCAGCGACTTCAGCGCGCGCTTGTTGGTGCCGGTGATGGCACGGCCGCGGCGGCCGTTGTCGAGCAGCGCATCGACCGATTCCTGCAGCATGCGCTTCTCGTTGCGCACGATGATGTCGGGCGCGTTGAGTTCCAGCAGACGCTTCAGGCGGTTGTTGCGGTTGATGACGCGGCGGTACAGGTCGTTGAGGTCGGAGGTCGCGAAGCGGCCACCGTCCAGCGGGACCAGCGGACGCAGGTCCGGCGGCAGCACCGGCAGCACGGTCAGCACCATCCACTCGGGACGGTTGCCGGACTCCAGGAACGCCTCGATCAGCTTCACGCGCTTGGTGAGGCGCTTGAGCTTGGTCTCGGAGTTGGTCGAGGAGATCTCTTCCTTCAGGCGCACCACTTCGCCCGGCAGGTCGAGCGACTTCAGCAGCTCGTACACCGCCTCGGCGCCCATGCGCGCGTCGAACTCGTCGCCGTGCTCTTCCACCGCTTCGAGGTACTGGTCTTCGCTGAGCAGCTGGCCACGCTCAAGCGCGGTCAGGCCCGGATCGATCACCACGAAGGCTTCGAAGTACAGGATGCGCTCGATGTCGCGCAGGGTCATGTCCAGCATCAGGCCGATGCGCGACGGCAGCGACTTGAGGAACCAGATGTGCGCGGTCGGGCTGGCCAGCTCGATGTGGCCCATGCGCTCGCGACGCACCTTGGCCAGGGTGACCTCGGTGCCGCACTTCTCGCAGACCACGCCACGGTGCTTCATGCGCTTGTACTTGCCGCACAGGCACTCGTAGTCCTTCACCGGGCCGAAGATGGCGGCGCAGAACAGGCCGTCACGCTCCGGCTTGAAGGTGCGGTAGTTGATGGTCTCGGGCTTCTTGACTTCACCGTACGACCAGGAACGGATCAACTCCGGCGAGGCCAGCGCGATCTTGATCGAATCGAAATCGGGCGTGGTGCGCTGCTGGTTGAATAGATTGAGCAAATCTTTCATTGCATAAGCTCCTGTAACCCGCGGGTTACTTGATCTCTTCCAGGTCGATGTCGATGCCGAGCGAACGGATTTCCTTCACGAGCACGTTGAAGGATTCCGGCATGCCGGCCGCCATCTCGTGGTTGCCGTCGACGATGTTCTTGTACATCTGGTTGCGGCCCTGCACGTCATCGGACTTCACCGTCAGCATTTCCTGCAGAGTGTAGGCCGCGCCGTAGGCTTCCAGCGCCCAGACTTCCATTTCGCCGAAGCGCTGGCCGCCGAACTGCGCCTTGCCGCCCAGCGGCTGCTGGGTGACGAGCGAGTACGGACCGGTGGAGCGCGCGTGCATCTTGTCGTCGACCAGGTGGTTCAGCTTCAGATAGTGCATGTAGCCGACGGTGACCGGACGATCGAACGCCTCGCCGGTACGGCCGTCGAACAGCGTGGTCTGGCCCGACTCGGGCAGATCCGCCAGCCGCAGCATCGCCTTCAGTTCGGCTTCCTCGGCACCGTCGAACACCGGCGTGGCCATCGGTACGCCTTCCTGCAGGTTGTTCGCCAGCGTGAAGATCTCATCGTCGGTCAGCGACTTCAGGTCGACGTGCTGCACGGCGCCAGCCACATGGTGGTTGTAGATCTGGTCCAGGAACTCGCGGATCTGCGCGACCTTGGCCTGCGCTTCGAGCATCTTCTGGATCTTCTTGCCCAGGCCCTTGGCGGCCCAGCCCAGATGCACTTCCAGAATCTGGCCGATGTTCATACGCGAGGGCACGCCCAGCGGGTTCAGCACGATGTCGACCGAGGTACCGTCCGCCATGAACGGCATGTCCTCGACCGGCACCACGTTGGACACCACGCCCTTGTTGCCGTGACGGCCGGCCATCTTGTCGCCCGGCTGGATGCGGCGCTTCACGGCCAGGAACACCTTGACCATCTTCAGCACGCCCGGCGCGAGGTCGTCACCCTGGGTGATCTTGCCCTGCTTCTCCTTGAAGCGCTTGTCGAACTCCTCGCGATGGCGCTTGACCTGGTCGGCCGCGCGCTCGAGGAACTCGGTGACGTCCTCGTCCTTGACGTTGACCTTGAACCAGTCGTCCTTCTTCAGGCTGTCCAGGTAGGCGTCGGTCACTTCGGCGCCGCGCTTCAGCCCGCCCGGGCCGCTGTTGGCGATCTTGCCGACCAGCTGCGTGCGCATGCGGTTGAAGATGGCGCCCTCGAGGATGCGGAACTGGTCGTCAAGATCCTTGCGGATACGCTTGACTTCCATTTCCTCGATCTGCTTCGCGCGCTTGTCCTTCTCGATGCCGTCGCGGGTGAACACCTGCACGTCGATGACGGTGCCGTCCATGCCCGGCGGCACGCGCAGCGAGCTGTCCTTAACGTCGGACGCCTTCTCGCCGAAGATCGCGCGCAGCAGCTTCTCTTCCGGGGTCAGCTGGCTCTCGCCCTTCGGCGTGACCTTGCCGACCAGGATGTCGCCCGCCTTCACCTCGGCGCCGATGTACACGATGCCGGACTCGTCCAGACGCGCCAGCGCCTGCTCGCCCACGTTCGGGATGTCGGCGGTGATTTCCTCGGCGCCCAGCTTGGTGTCGCGCGCGATACAGGCCAGCTCCTCGATGTGGATCGAGGTGTAGCGGTCTTCCTGTACGACGCGCTCGGAGAGCAGGATCGAGTCTTCGAAGTTGTAGCCGTTCCACGGCATGAAGGCGATCAGCATGTTCTGGCCGAGCGCGAGCTCGCCCAGGTCGGTCGACGAACCGTCGGCCAGCGTGTCGCCCTTCGCCACCACGTCACCCACGTTCACCAGCGGACGCTGGTTGAGGTTGGTGTTCTGGTTGGAGCGGGTGTACTTGGTCAGCGTGTAGATATCGACGCCGGCGTCGTTGTCGCCGACCTCCCGCTCGTTCACGCGCACCACGATACGGCCGGCGTCGACCTGGTCGATCACGCCGCCGCGCTTGGCGGTGACGATCACGCCCGAGTCGCGCGCCACCGCGCGCTCGATGCCGGTACCGACCAGCGGGGTCTGCGAACGCAGCGTCGGCACGGCCTGGCGCTGCATGTTCGCGCCCATCAGGGCGCGGTTGGCGTCATCGTGCTCGAGGAACGGCACCAGCGCCGCCGCCACCGACACGGTCTGCATCGGCGACACGTCCATGTAGCCGACTTCGGACGCCGGACGCAGCTCGGACTCGCCGCGGAAACGGCAGGACACGAAGTCTTCGACGAAGCGGCCGTCCTTCAACGGCGAGTTCGCCTGGGCGATCACGTGGTCGCCCTCTTCGATCGCCGACAGGTAGTCCACCTTGTCGGTAACCTTGCCGTTCTCGACCTTGCGATACGGCGTCTCCAGGAAGCCGTAGGCGTTGGTGCGGGCGTACACGGCCAGCGAGTTGATCAGGCCGATGTTCGGGCCTTCCGGCGTTTCGATGGTGCAGACGCGGCCGTAATGGGTCGGGTGCACGTCGCGCACTTCGAAGCCGGCGCGCTCGCGGGTCAGGCCGCCCGGGCCGAGGGCCGAGACGCGGCGCTTGTGCGTCACTTCCGACAGCGGGTTGTTCTGGTCCATGAACTGGCTGAGCTGCGAGGAGCCGAAGAACTCCTTCACCGCAGCCGCCACCGGCTTGGCGTTGATCAGTTCCTGCGGGGTCAGGCCCTCGGACTCGGCCAGCGACAGGCGCTCGCGCACGGCGCGCTCGACGCGCACCAGGCCGATGCGGAAGGTGTTCTCCGCCATCTCGCCGACCGAACGCACGCGACGGTTGCCCAGGTGGTCGATGTCGTCGACCGTGCCGTGGCCGTTCTTGATATCGATCAGCACCTTCAGCACGTCGAGGATGTCGGAGGTCTCACCGTGCGCCTGCACCAGCCGCTGGGATTCCTCTTCCTTGCGCTCGCCGAAGTACTTGTGGTCGTACAGCACGCCCGGACCGACGATTTCCTTGCGGCCGACGCGGCGGTTGAACTTCATGCGGCCGACCGCCGACAGGTCGTAGCGGTCGAAGGTGAAGAACAGGTTGTAGAACAGGTTCTGCGCGGCGTCCTTGGTCGGCGGCTCGCCCGGACGCATCATGCGGTAGATCTCCACCAGCGCCTCGAGCTGCGTCTTGGTGTTGTCGATGCGCAGGGTGTGCGAGACGTAGGCGCCGCGGTCGAGGTCGTTCACGTACAGGGTCGGCACCGTCTCGATGCCGGCCTTGCGGAAGTTCTCGAGCTGGTCGGCGGTGATCTCGTCGTTGGCCGAGGCCAGCAGCTCGCCGGTCTTCGCGTCAACGATGTCGACCGCCAGGATGCGGCCGACCGGGTAGTCGTCCGGCACTTCCAGCGCGGTGATGTTCTCGGCCGCCAGCTGGCGGACGTGGCGCGCGGTGATGCGCTTGCCGGCTTCCACCAGCACGTTGTCGCCCACCACCAGGTCGAAGGTCAGCGTCTCGCCGCGCAGGCGCTCGGCGACGAGCTCCAGCGTGGTGCCGCCCTTCTTGCCCAGGTGGAACACGTTGTGCTCGAAGAAGATGTTCAGCATCTCTTCGTTGCCGTAGCCCAGCGCGCGCAGCAGCACCGTCACCGGCAGCTTGCGGCGACGGTCGATACGGGTATACAGCGCGTCCTTCGGGTCGAACTCGAAGTCCAGCCAGGAGCCGCGGTAGGGGATCACGCGCGCGGAGAACAGCAGCTTGCCCGAGCTGTGCGTCTTGCCGCGGTCGTGGTCGAAGAACACGCCCGGCGAACGGTGCAGCTGGGAAACGATGACGCGCTCGGTGCCGTTGATGATGAAGGTGCCGGTGTCGGTCATGAGCGGGATCTCGCCCATGTAGACCTCCTGCTCCTTCACGTACTTGACGGCCTTCTTCGACGCCGGGCTGTCCTTGTCGTAGATGACCAGGCGCACGGTGACGCGCAGCGGCGCGCCGAAGGTCATGCCGCGGTTGCGGCATTCGCGCTCGTCGAACGCGGGCTCGCCGAGTCGATAATCGACGTACTCCAGCGCCGCATTGCCGGAATAGCTGACGATCGGGAAGACCGACTTCAGCGCGGCGTGCAGACCCTTGTCGTCGCGCTGTTTCGGCGCGACCTGCTCCTGCAGGAACTCCCGGTAGGAATCGGTCTGGATGGTCAGCAGGTTCGGCACGCCCAGTACAGGGGGACGCTTGCCGAAATCCTTGCGGATGCGCTTCTTCTCGGTAAACGAGTAGGTCATGGTGGGTACCGCCTCGGTTCGCAGTGACGCCGGTGGTGCACACACCGGCTGAATGGATTTGCAGGGATTCAAGGAATCGAGCATGAGGATTCGGCGTGCCGACTCTGCATGCTCCATGCCTTGCTTCCGTTTCGCACTCGCACCTGCTTAAGCAGGCAAAGCCCGGGAGCTTTCGCTCCCAGGCTTGCGTGACGCTAGATCAAACTGACGGCGCGCAAGAGCGCCGATTACTTCAGTTCGACCGTGGCGCCGGCAGCTTCGAGGTCCTTCTTGAACTTCGCAGCGTCGTCCTTCGAAGCGGCTTCCTTTACGACGCCACCGGCTTCGGTGAGGTCCTTCGCTTCCTTCAGGCCCAGGCCGGTGATGGCGCGGACGGCCTTGATCACGTCGACCTTCTTGTCGCCGCAATTCTTCAGGATGACGTCGAACTCGGTCTGCTCTTCAACAGCCGGGCCGGCGGAGGCCGGGCCGGCGGCCATCATGACCGGGGCGGCGGCGGACACGCCAAACTTCTCTTCGATGGCCTTCACCAGGTCCATCACTTCCATCAGCGACTTGGCGGCGACGGCTTCAACGATCTGTTCGTTGGTCAGGGACATTTGCTTTACCTCTGGAAATTGATTCGGTTAGAAACTTCGTCGAACTGAGCGATCAAGCTTCAGCTTCGGCCGGAACCGCTTCGGCTTCGCCGCCACCCTGCTTGTCGGCCACGGCCTTGACGGCGCGGGCAAACATCGCAGCGGGCTCGGCCAGCACGCGGGCCAGCATGGCGAGGGCTTCTTCGCGGGTCGGCAGCGAGGCCAGCACTTCCACATGGGCGGCCGGGAACAGCTTGCCTTCCACGGAAACCAGGCGGGGCTTGAGCTTTTCGTTGCTCTTGGCGAATTCCTTGATCAGGCGACCGGCAGCGCCGGGCTCCTCCATCGAGAACGCGTACAGCAGCGGACCGGTCAGGGCGTCTTTGACGACCTCGAACTCGGTACCGCCGACGGCGCGCGAAGCCAGCGTGTTCTTGACAACTTTCAGGAACACACCGCTTTCACGGGCCTTCTTGCGCATCGCGGTCATCTGTTCGACCGTGGTGCCCGCGTACTCGGCAGCGACCAAGGAGTGAGCCTTCGCGGCAACTTCTGCCAGTTCGGCGACTACTTCTTGCTTCTGAGAGAGATTCAGAGCCATATCACTCCTCCACTTTGAAATCCGCTTGCGACTCCTGCCGCTTGCGGTCCTGAGCGACGCCTTCCGTGACGTCGGGGATCGTGAGATCCCGGGTGGTGGCCTTTCCAGAAAACATCCCTGAACACCAGGATTCCAGAACGGGCTGCACCATCTACGCAGGCCGGATCCGCCAGGGAACCGATTAAGCGACCCCGCTGCCGACGACGGCGATTCCATGCCAATACGAGCTCCCTGCTCGTCGTCGTCGCGCGCTGATCGCGCCTGCGGTCTTTGACGGCGGCGCCGTTCTTGGCGAACGGCAGCTGCCCTCAAAAACGTGCCTGCGCCGGCCGGGCCGGCGCAGGGCTTGATGACTTACTTGGCCGAGACCGCCACGGTGGAGGTGTCGACCGGGACGCCCACGCCCATCGTGCTGGACAGGGCGATCTTCTGTACGTACTGGCCCTTCGCCGTGGAAGGCTTGGCCTTCAGCAGGTCGGCGATGAGCGCATTGAGGTTGTCGGCGAGCTGCGCCGCCTCGAAGTTGGCCTTGCCGATGGTGGCGTGGATGATGCCCGCCTTGTCGTTGCGGAACTTCACCTGGCCGGCCTTGGCATTCTTCACCGCGGTGGCGACGTCGGCGGTGACCGAGCCGTCCTTCGGGTTCGGCATCAGGCCGCGCGGGCCGAGCAGCTGGCCCAGCTTGCCGACCACGCGCATCGCGTCCGGCGTGGCGATCACGCGACCGAAGTCGAGGTCGCCGGCCTGCATGCGCTCGGCCAGGTCGTCCATGCCGACGGCGTCGGCACCGGCGGCCTTGGCGGCCTCGGCCTTCTCACCGGCCGGCACGAACACGGCGACCTTGATGGTCTTGCCGGTGCCGTGCGGCAGCAGCGAGGAGCCGCGCACACCCTGGTCGGACTTCTTCGCATCGATACCCAGACGCACCGACACGTCCACCGACTCGGCGAACTTGGCCTTGGCGTTGTCCTTGACGATCTTCAGGGCTTCTTCCAGGCCATAGAGCTTGCCCGGCTGCACTGCCGCATGAGCGGTCTTCAAACGCTTCGTGAGCTTTGCCATGTCTTAGCCCTCCACCACCAAGCCCATGCTGCGCGCGCTACCGGCAATGGTGCGCACCGCAGCGTCCAGATCCGCAGCCGTGAGATCCGGCTCCTTCTGCTTCGCAACGTCTTCCAGCTGCTTGCGGGTGATCTTGCCCACCTTGTCGGTGTTCGGCTTGGACGAGCCCTTGGCGACGCCCGTGACCTTCTTGATCAGCACGCTGGCCGGCGGGGTCTTGGTTATAAAGGTGAAGCTGCGATCCGAATACGCCGTGATGATCACGGGAATCGGCATGCCCGGCTCCATCTTCTGCGTGGCGGCATTGAACGCCTTGCAGAATTCCATGATGTTCAGGCCGCGCTGGCCGAGGGCGGGGCCCACCGGCGGCGACGGGTTGGCCTGGCCGGCCTTGACCTGCAGCTTGATGTAACCGACGACTTTCTTTGCCATTGGATTTTCCTCGCGAGTTCGGGCGCCTTGCGGCTCCTCGCAGTGCACATTCCATGGATGTAGGGCGGCTCGCGCTCCAGCGAACCGAGAAATACGGACACGCCGAGCGAAATGCCCCGGCGTGAACCGCGTAGTTTAAGGAGTGATCAAGTTTTAAGCAAGCCCCGTGCCGGGGCCTGCCTCAGGCCTTCTCGACCTGTCCGAATTCGAGCTCAACCGGGGTCGAACGACCGAAGATCAGCACCGCGACGCGCAGGCGGCTCTTCTCGTAGTTGACTTCCTCGACCACGCCATTGAAGTCGTTGAACGGACCTTCGGTGACGCGAACCATTTCACCCGGCTCAAATAGAACCTTGGGCTTCGGCTTCTCCACGCCCTCGCGGACGCGGCTGAGGATGTTGTCGGCTTCGCTGTCGCGGATCGGCAGCGGGCGGTCGGCGGTTCCGCCGATGAAGCCCATCACCTTGGGGGTTTCCTTGACCAGGTGCCAGCATTCGTCGTCGATCCGGGGGGCCTTGCCCTCGGTATCGGTCTCGATCTGCACCAGCACGTAGCCCGGGAAGAACTTGCGATCGCTGCGGCGCTTCTGGCCGCCGCGCATCTCGATCACTTCTTCGGTCGGCACCAGGACTTCGCCGAAGCGCTCTTCCATGCCGGCGCGCTGAATGCGCTCGACCAGCGACTTGCGCACCTGGTTCTCGAAGCCCGAATAGGCGTGCACCACATACCAACGCTTGCTCATGCTCTTTACCTCACGAACCCAGCTTGAGCAGCCAGTCGAGCACGACCGACTTAAGGATGAGATCGATCACGCCCAACAGCAGGGACAGAACGATCACCACGACGATGATGATGCCAGTGGTCTTGAGCGTCTCGTCACGCGAGGGCCAGACCACCTTACGCATTTCGAACTGGGACTCGCCCAGGAAGGAACGGACGCGGCGTCCCAACGCGGTCGTGGCTGCAATGGCGAGCGCGGCGACCAGCGCCACCAGCACGCCGACCAGGCGAACCGCACCCGGCACGCTTGCGTCATTGCTGAACCACGAGTACGCGAAAACACCGGCGACCAGCACCAGCACGGCAAACACCAGCTTGGCGATGTCGGCGGCGCCTGCCTCCTTGAGGTTAGCGCCCTTGGTCTGTTCTGCCTTGGTATTCATGCAAGCGATCGGATAGGAGCCGGCAACCGGGCCCCGAAGCCCCAGCTACCACTCGCCACCCGTCTTCGGTCCTCGGGAAGGTGGCACGCCAGGAGGGACTCGAACCCCCAACCTGCGGTTTTGGAGACCGCTGCTCTGCCAATTGAGCTACTGGCGTACGTTTGAAAATCAGTGGAGCCGCACGCCTGGCCTGCCGTGAGATGCCATTCGCATCTCACAGCCCGCACGGCGGGCGACTCCCAATAGTACTACTTACTTGGTGATCTTGGCGACGACGCCGGCGCCGACGGTGCGGCCACCTTCGCGGATCGCGAAGCGCAGACCGTCCGTCATCGCGATCGGCGCGATCAGGGTCACCTGCATCTTCACGTTGTCACCCGGCATCACCATCTCCACGC
>NZ_JBFRGP010000035.1:0-16788 GCF_052115385.1 Dyella sp. 2RAB6 | reverse complement strand
GAGAAATCGCCTTCACCACCCCTGACGGATGGTGGTCCTTCAATGAGCACCAGGGGACTCGCTATAAACCAAACGCATTCACCCCACCTAGGGAGCTGAGGACGTGAACGTCCACATTGGCCACCGAGGAGAGTCAACAGCGCTCGATCAGGAGAGCGTGCAATCGATGCGCAGCAAGGTATTGCACTTCGTCTAGTTGGAACGGACCCAGACAAGCTCGATGTCCTCCATGACGGCTTCTCGAAGCTCATTCAGCGATACGCCGAGAAGTTCATTGATGCCGCCATGGCGCATCCCAAAGAAGATTCCATCACGCCGATAGGTTGCGCTCCACCTGACACGATCCGAGCGGGTGAGCTCGTACTCGCCCTCGTATGTAAAGCCATTCGTGGTTTTGCCGGATACATTAGTCATGACAGTTCCCTTTGATAGAGATCACCGACGCACTCCGGGTCTCTCGGAGGCAATAGGGCGCAAAGATCAAGCATTGTTTGGCGCCCCGGGTGGTTACCGATCACGATGAGCTACGGGTTGCATTAGGTGATCCATCGTCGTCCATGCGATCCGAATCGATGCGATCTCGGTCCTTAGCTGATTCCACCTGGCCGAACTTGAGTGCGCCGTCATCCTGTCGGAACAGCGACAGAGGCGTTGCCAGAGATGGTGCCGCCCATACCGAATGGCCTGAAAATCGCTGAGTATGGCAATCGCTGTTCGCAACATCCGTGACCGGCGAGAAGTGCAACTTGTGGGGGTGAAAGTAGAGCAAATTCAGATGATTGAGGATGTACATGGAAAGGCCTCGAGTGCGATCCTGCATCCCGCAGGGCGTGCGCGTGCATCACCCACAACTCCGATCAGGGCGGAGGAGGCTCAGAGACCTTGGAGGAAAGTCACGGATAGTCTGAGGTGCCGGGGACATGACTGCCTGACCCGCGGCGCTCCCTGAACATGCGCCTTCATCCGTTACGCTACCGTAACGTGTCGTCAAACCCCTTGCGCTCCAAGGCTTCGACAGGGATCCAAAGCGATCGCGTCAAATATCACGTCTGCCTTGTCCCCTCGCGTTACCCCCGCCTAACAACCCCAGGCGCATGCTGCGTTGGCGCCAGAAAGACAGCCTCCTCTTTGGCAGGCGCCTCAGTCACGCGGTCCTGCCCCTAACGCCACCTGAGTACTTCTCCGATTCTTATCGGAGTTGCGGCTTCGGCCGCTCCAGATCCGCCACTCGGATCACCACTCAAGGTACATATATGTCCAACCATGACTCCAATACCGCTCACGCCCCTGGCAAAAACATCGTCGAGACAGCGGCCGCGAATGGATCCTTCCATACGCTGAGCAAGGCTCTCGAAGCAGCGGAACTCACCCAGACCCTGAAGGAATCGGGCCCCTATACCTTCTTTGCGCCGACGGATGCGGCGTTCAAAAAGTTGCCGGACGGCACTCTAGAGAACTGGCTAAAGCCAGAGAATAAAGCGGAGTTGATCTCCGTGCTGAAGTACCACGTGATGCCCGGTCGAGTGTCGGCGGTTGACGTCGAGAAACTGACCACGCCGAAGATGATGCAAGGCCAGACGGCTGCGATCACGAAAGACGGCGACAAGCTCCGCATCGGTGGCGCAACGATCACCGGGCGAGACATCACCTCAAGCAACGGCATCATCCATGCCATCGATGCGGTGAACGTGCCCGCCAAGAAGTAACTACCGGAAACTTGTGGTGGGGCTAGCCTCACCACGGGTTTCATCACAAACCTGCTTTCTAACTGACTTCGATGGCTGTTTCGACCTGTAGAAGTTCATCACGTGAGGCGGCCACCATGACCCCCCATCTTTCCCGCGCGGCCCATCGTCCTATGTCACTGCTTGGTAAGTGGGTCGCGCGCTTAAATGATCTGTTCGACGATCTCATCAAGATATCTCCTATGAAGCCCTTGCCAGTGATGTCTCGAAGGCAAACACTCGCTGCAGCGGCAGACGCCGCGAGGCGGATCAAGCGAGGCGGTTTTCGATGATTCTGAGCTCATTTGCGAGACTCACCTACTTCTTCCGCCCCTACCGGCGGGGCGCGTATCGTCACGCACCATCCATTGAAGAGTTGGCTGGGATGCGTCAAAAGCACACAGGATGGGTGCGGCAGGTGATCCGCATGTATCAATCACCATGGCGCCGGCCACCCTTAGATTCCATGTGCGCTGTGAAGTCGAGTCGTGAATAGGAGCGAAAGAAGGCATCGTTCGACAGAGGGTGCCTTAAGGGGAGGGACGCCGTAATGCCTGCCCATTTCTACTCGATGCAATCCAGACGAATCGTCATAGCTCTTCTGACCGATGTCTGAACTTGATCGGCCTGTCATGCGCCATCTCTTATGATGCCTTAGTGTCCAGGCTGTTAGCCGACTCGGTCCGCCGAGTCACGATGGACGGAGACCTCTATGAACGGCACTCCATTGATCGATTGGTGTGAACAGGTGGCATCACCCGTCCTGAAGGCGGCGGCGGCCGGGCAGCCGATCAGCTTTGCGGCGAAACAAGCACTTCTTCGCTTATCGCAGATACTCGCATCGCAAGCCAGGAGCGAAGACGAATCGCCTGCCGAGAAGCGGCCGACATTCGATTGATCAGCTTGGCGTTCTAGAGCGGTTGTCTGGCACCAGCGAAAGTTGAGTGGCCTGCGGGCTTAACACACAACACGTGTCGTTAGGACGACACCAAGGAAGGTCTTGACACTTATGGGCTACCGGTCACGTGCATGATCAATGACTGGAATGCCTGACTCGCCTTTGCTTCAGTCGCTGGAGGTCTCGATCATGACACGCATTCAAGGCTCTTACGGTGGCTTGATCTACATCGCCATCTACCGCCGTGAAAGGGACTGCCTGAGTTGGTCGGCAAGCCTTGAAGACGATGACGGGGAGGTGAGGTTTGTCGCAAGTCACTTCCTTTGCAGCCTTGGGACAATCGACTGCGAAAGTGCGATTCGCCAACGGATTCTTACAAGCATCGACGACTACCATCGCCACTAGGGGGCGCTGATTCTCCACTGATGCCAGGAGAATCACTGCGCGCGAATACAAGTCGATGACGACGGCCAGATAAAGCCAGCCTTCGGCCGTGCGCAGGTAGGTGATGTCAGTGAACCGCGCTCGATCGGGATGCTTGAGGCGAGATACGACTCCTCGATGTGCACCATTAGGGGCGCATCTTGCTTAGCGCGCGCTGACAGGGGCTGCTTCAACCATGTCTACGAAAGCGGGGGCGTACCAGGAAGCAATCCAAGCTGATCGCTATAGATAAGTGGACTCAGGTAAGCATAGCCATATGTGCTGGCTCCGCCATCCAGCCCCTTTGGATCGCTTTGAAGATAACGCCCGGTTGCCGCGCACCGCGTGCCGCCGCAGTTGTTAGGGATGATTCCGACCAATGCCGGCGGTTTTGGCGATGTGGGCAAGGCAAGGGATGTCTTCAAAGAGAATGAGATCGACCCTCTGATTGCCCGCATGCTCGGATTGAACGACATATTAGGTGCTAGGGTCTTCTGCTTCAAAGACGCGTTAAAGAGAAAGGCGGCCCAGGGGCCGCCTTTCTTTCTTGCTATGCATATCGCTACTCAAGCCAGTGAGCTTCAATTTGCGTGTTGTGGCTGCGCCGACTTTGCCCGATCTGCGTTGTAGTCACGAAGCAGCGCCAACCCGCCCGTCGGCACAAGTAGGTCCGAAACAGAATTGGGCGCGCCGGCGGGTACGCTTGCTTGCTCCTTCAGCACCGCGCTCATTGCCTTCAGCTCAGCACTGACTTCTTCGGCCTTCCCTGAGTCGAGCTTGGTGACGAAGCGATCGTACTCAGTCGCTTGAGATGACCAGTTGCGCTGATTTATATGCAAGCCGATTTCGAGGCTCTTGCTGAAGCCGGCCCAGTAGGACATCCAGCCGATCAGGAAGCCCCCAACGACCAGAAGGCTGACTTTAATCAATGGCTTGAATTTGCTTTGCATCTCATTCCTCCGCGTGATCGAAAACACAAGCCGGTTCCCTTACTCGCCATTCTTCGATACATGATGTGCGATTAAGTACGGTGGGGCAGCTCTCGGTGCATTTTTGTATCTTTTCGAGCATGGCATTGTGGCATGGGTGCAGGGGGCTGCCTGGAATATATTTGGGTTCAAGCTGGTCGTTGGGCTTTGGGAGGGGGCACTTTTTTGCCTTCTTGGTTTCCCCATCAGGCTCCTTCAGACCACTTGCCCACCAATTACCATCATCTGGGCACAGCCCCGATGGGTCGACGTACAGCATAGGATTCCCGCTGGCGTACAAGTAAGTACTGGTGCCACCGTTGAGTCCCAGCGGATCGCTCTGAAGGTAGCGGCCAGTGGCGGCTTCATAGCCACGGTTGATGTTGTAAGCGATGCGTGACTCAGCATCGTAGTACTGCCCTGCAAATCGCAGATTGAAGGTGTAGCCACCGGTCGAGGTGGGCTGCGTCTCGCCGAACGGGTTGGACTGATACGCCCATTGCCATACCGTCGCGCCGGTGCTGTCGGTGATCGCTCGCGGCGTGTTGAGGCCATCGGCATGCACGTAGTTGGTCGTGCTCACTGCGCCTTGTGTATCAATGACTGCCAGCGGGAGATCTTCCAGCCAAATGTAGTCGCGGGTAGTGCCACCGTACTCACCGAGGAGCTGGCTGCTTTCGTCATAAGCGAAGCGCTGGCTCAGCGCCGCCGGCAGTGTGGCCACCTTGGCGACTCGCTCACCCTTGGCATTGTAGGTATAGGTGCCGACTGTGCTGCCATTGCGCTGCGCGATGGTCATCCGATTCCGGCCGTTGTAGCCGAAGCCGAATGATTCGCCGCCGACCGAACTCGCTGTCGTGTTGCCATTGTTGTCGTAGGCGCGGGCGGCACTGCCGATATAGCTCAGCCAGTTATGGGGATACTGGTAATAGCTATACGTTCCTGTCGCGAGTCCGCTACCAGTTTTGCTCGTGCGATTGCCGATGGCGTCGTACGTGTAGGACTCCACGCTCGTGCCAGCCGCATTGTTCAGGCCCGTGAGACGGGACAACCAATCGTAGCCGTAGGTCTCCGTGGCAGGGTTGGCGCCAGGCGCATTGCCCAGGGCCGTGATGCGCCCCATGGCGTCCCTGGCGAAGTGCAGGTTGATCACCGGGCTGGTGGCGTCCGTCACCTGATAGTTCAGGTCATAGGTACGCGTGACGGTCTGGCCGTTGCCCAGGGTGTAGCTCGCAACAGGGCCGAAGGGCAGATAGGTGATGCTGGTCGCGATGTTACCGGTGCTGGCGCCCGTCGTGCCGGGCGGGAGCGCCGTGATGGCACTGACGTGCCCGACGGTATCGTGCTGGTACTGGACGGAGGTGCCACTCGGCGTGGCGACGCCGGCCAGCCGGTCCGCAGGGGTATACGAGTAGCCCGTAACGTCCGTCACTGAACCCTGCGTCTGGCTCTTCTGCGTGACATTGCCGCGGGCGTCGTAGCAGTACACCGTGGTGACGCTGGCTTCGACCATGCGGGTCAGGCGCCCCAACGGATACGAGCCAACGCAGCCGGTGACACTGTTGGCCTCATCGTAGTGGTAGGAGACATTGAGGCTGGTGTCGACGTACGTGGTCGCTGCAAGGCGGTTGAGCGCATCGTAGCTCGACGTGGCAACGATGCTTTTTGCATCCGTCCGGGTCAGCACGTTGCCCGCGACATCAAACGTGGAGGACGTGGTGCCCGTGTCGGGACTGGTCAACGTCTTTCGGTTGCTCAGGCCGTCGTAAGCGCTGGTCGTGTACTTGTAGTCCGGCGTAAGGGTTTGGGTGAGGTTGTCCAGCACGTCGTAGGTGTAGCTGGTGGACGACACGACTGTCGAGCCGTTGACCGTGGCGCTGCTCTGGAGGCCCGAATAGCGATTCAGGCCGTCATAGCTTCGCGTCTGGGTCACGCCCAGCGCATCGACCGACGTCACCAAGTTGCCGTTCGAATCGTAGCCGCCACTGGCGCTGGCATCGAAGATGGTGTGGTTCAAGCCATCAATGATCTTGGTGAGCCGACCCAGGTTATTGAACGTGCGGGATAGGTGGCGGCTCGGGGTAGAGCTGCCCACGGCATAGGTCGCCTCGTCCGTGCGATTGCCTGCGGCATCTAGCGTGTAGTGAACGTGGTTGCCCTGGGCATCCGTGATGTCAGTCAACCGGTGGGCATTGTCGTAGGTATAGGTGACCTTCACGCCATCGGCATCGGTGACGGATTCCACGGCGCCGTAAGGCTTGTAGGCATATGTCGTCGTCGCTCCGGCGATCGAGCGCGTCTTGAGCCAGCCGCGTGGGGTATAGGTCAGGTCGGTGATTACGCCATTGGCGTCGACCTGCCGAGTTAGCCGGCCCGCTTGGTCATAGGCGGTGTTCGTGGTCACGTGGCCCAGCGCATCCGAGACCTGGTAGAGGTCACCCGCCCGATGGCAGGCTCCGCCCGCGGTGGTGCAGCCGGAAACATCTGTCGTCAGGTAGTAGCTGTAATGCGTGATGTCGGAGACGTCGGTGCGTGGGCCGTCCTCCGTCAGCTTCAGGCCGACGACGGGGCATTGGGTGCTGTCCACGCTGGTGCAGTACGTGTAGGTCCACTGACGCACGCCGGAGGGCGCCTGCGCATTGCTGCCGCAGGTGTAGGCGGCAGCTCCGGTCACTGCTGGGTCAACTTCGCAACGCGCGGTGACTTGGCCGGTGCCGTTGTACACCCATGCGCTCTGCGTGATGGGATTGTTATTGCTGTCGAGCGTGACCCGCGTCAATGGGTTACGAAGCGTGGTGTCCCAGGTGGTATTGATCGTGCGTTGTTGCCCGAGCGACGCCAGGTTGTAGCCTTCGATTCGCTGCGTTTCCAGGCCCACCGTGTTGTAGGTAAGCTTGGTGACGTTGAAAATGAAGTCGGTGTACTGGCTGGGATAGCCGTTCGTGTCGTATTGAATCGTCTGATACTTCTGCTTGCACCAGTCGGTGTTGCAGGCGGCAAACGTACCGGTCAGCTTGATGGCGCCATAGCCATCGTCTTTCATGGAGACATTGCCCGAGGCGCCGAGCGGAAAAGTCATCGTGGCGAACGAGCTGCTGCCTCCGGTAATACTGGTGGCATTGGCTCCGCCGGCGTGGGAGGACGACACCGCGCGACCGTTGGTGGAGCTGTAGCTGGTCGTGTCGTACCGGACGCCGGCCTCATCGATGACGCCGGTCATCGCGTAGGGGAAGCTCGCGCCGCCCGTATAGGCCGGTTCGTTATAGACGTATTGCTGGGTCTTGCTATCGGGATACTGGACGGAGGTCAGCGTCCCGCTCGTGTACCCATAGGTCAGCACGTCACCATCCGGAAGCGTCACCGTGTGCAGCAACCCGGCGCCATCGTAGGCAAACTGCAGGGTGCGGCCGAACGGGTCAGTCACCGTCTGGAGACGGCCACTGTTGTAGGTGAGTGTGGTCGTCTGGCCGGTCGCATCGGCGATGTACTGCAACTGGCCCGTGGTCGAGTAGCGCTCGAATTGATTGGGACCCGCGACGTAGACCGTGAAGCCCGTGCTGTCAGCCGTCAGCGTGTCGGGGATATTGGGGTCGGCCGCCCAGCCGCCGTTGGCCGTGGGCAAGAAGCGCTCGCTGCGCCCATCAGGCCGGAGAAGCTGGATGTACGAGGTGCCACCGCCACCCACCAACGTGTTCTGGAACAACAGGGAGCGGTCGAAGGAGTGGCGCCACTGCGGCCCCAGGCTCGCCGGCCGCACACTGGCCTGGCTGTTGTAGAAGCGCCGGAACGTCAGCCACGGCAGGGCATCGAAATCGGTTTCCTGCTCGTATTTGTTGCCGGTCGCCAGATTGATTGGATCGCCGCCGAACGGCTGCCCCGGGCAGATAATCATGCCGTCGCCGTCATCCACGCCCGTGCCGCCGTTGCAGTTGCCCGAATCACCCGTGTTCTTCTCGGGATTGTTGTCGTAAGCCGACAGCTGAATCTCGATGACATGGCTGGGGCAGACGAAGCTGCTCGGGTCGGTCGATACGTAGTAGACCTTGGCGACGTTGCCCTGCGCCTGCTGCGTCGCGTTCTCATAGGCTGAGGCGACTTGGCAATTTGCGCCTGCAGGGTAGCGGGCTGCGAGGAACTGTTTGGTCCCATCGAGCGCTAAGCTGATTTCTCCCCACGAATACTGCACAGGGTTATTGTTCGTATCGACATCTTGTATGTAGAACGGGATGTTGTAGTAGGTCGTGGCGCTACTGGCGCCCACCCATCCCAGACATAGAGCCATCGCCCAAGCCGAAAGCCACACGCGGCGCGTGCGGCTATGACACCTTTGTATAGCGACCATCCTTGTCTCCCTCGTCATCCTAAGTTCGCGCGGCGCTCCATCAGCGCGTGGCGTCATCCATAAAGCCAAGTGCTGCTGCCGGTCGGACAAGCCACAGACCCACATATCAGCATCTCAGGGGGCGATGTCAACGAAATGTGAAGATCGGGAAGCGGCGCCCCACCGTGACTTAGATGTCTAAATTGAATGTCCAGCCTGAGCGGATCAGGGCGCGCATACGAGCTTTTGGCACATCGCCGAGAGATCCGAGCGCTCCGTGATCAATCGCTCCTTCAAGACGCGGTCACCTGGCTATGCCATGGTTAGTAAATGACCAAGCAACATGGTTTGTCCTTGGCGCGCGCGGTCGTCCCCCCTCCTCGCCTGCGCACTTCTTCCCTCACTTTTGATGCAATGGATGCAATAGCGCAGAGCCTTGTAAGGTCTACGCTGGAGAGAGATTTCTATGACGTGGCGCATGATGCAGATAGATGCACGCATGAAGTGAGCCCCTAGGCCTGGACCAGGTCGTGAAGAGCAAGTGATACGGTTTGCTGGGCCTTCTCGGAGGAAAAGGTCCTATGGTCTACAAAGCCCCCTTTAGGTGGTTCAGCCGGCAATTTAAACAATCCCTTTGTGCCGCTATCCGTGCGGGGACTATCGGCCGCCGGGAAGCCCAACGAGCTCACCGGCTGTCGGGCAATCTCATTCATCAGTGGCTCGACCAGTTCGATCGGGGGCAATTCGATCCCACGGAGAAGCCTGCGGCAGGTGTTGCCGAAGAGTATGAGCTGCGCATTGCCGAGCTGGAACGGAAGGTCGGCCAGCTGACCATGGAAGCGGATCTGCTCAAAAAAACGCAAAAGCGCGATCACTCGAGCAGCGACGAAGACTTCTTCGTCGTCAGCGGCCCACGGCCTGTTCCATTCGAAGGGCTTGCCAAGTGATCGGCCTTGCCCGCAGTACGTTCTACTATCGCTCAACCGCCAAAGCCGTGGTGCGGATTCCGGGAGCTGTTGACCATCGTTCCGGCAACTCCTGATCAGCTTACTGGTACTGACCACTGCGCCATATTGCGTATTGCCAGGTAAGTGACCACGCATTGCCATCACAAAAAATGACCACATCCGGGGCTGGCCACACCGGTCCCATGGATGCTTGCCCAGTCGATCTGGTCATGCGCGCGCAGACGCGTGAGCGGTGCGAGGTGCAGGCGTTCCCATACGCCCCTGGCTTATCAGTCACGCAGGCGCCACCAGCAAATCATGCCGCTGCCGAAGCCCAGTTCCTGGGGCAAGTCCTCCCACCGGATACCGGCCTGCAAGACGAACACGATGCCATTGAGTGCCGCCCGGTCATCCACCCGAGGCCGACCACCTTTGGGCAATGGAACCGTCACCGGCAACAGCGGCTCCAGGGCCGTCCAAAATGCATTGTTAATCTGGTCTAAGCTGCAAGATGGGGATGTAAGTCGGAACCACTAAGTATCTAGTGATACTGCATATTCTTTCGGGTTACTGCCAGTTTGAATCGAACGGTTCTTTCTGTTCGAAAGACCATATCCGAATGCCGCGTGCGGTTCGCACGTAACACCCTTCGCTGTAAGTGCCGTCGACACGTTGAACCGTCAACAGCTTGCCTGACTGCGCCATCTGCCACCGAATGAAAGCGAAGTCGCGCGTGCCATTCATCTCACTGCCTTGCATTTGTGCAGCCAGCGTGCAGGTCGTCGGCCATAGGACAGCAGGCCGACCTTCGAACAAGAAACGCTCTGCGTAAGTCGCATCGGGTTGCATGCCGAGCGTGTTGACGAGTTTCGCACTCAGGCTCGGGTCCGGCGACCATTCGGGCATCGGTTGCAGCGAGGGTCTCGGTTGCGGTGAGGGCATCGCGCCGTCATCGTTCGTCGAATCCAGTGTATAGCGTGGGTCGTTCTCACCGGCGTGATCGGCGACTATCTGTTTGACTTGTCGGTCGATGATAGGCCAAGCGCGCGGATATCTATCGCGAATCGATGCGTGCAATTCATTCCAGAGAGCAATGATTTTTTCGTCCGAAAGATATTTCCTCAGACTCTTTAAAGTGATAGGGCCACCCATAGTCATCATGGTCGGACTCTTGTCGGCCGCCCAATTGTCAGTGCTTTCGACGACGCCGTTGAAATGCCCGGCATCCGACTGTGACGTCCAAACGTCGTGGTTGTGCCACTCATAGCCGCGCGATTCGAGCGCGGCAGCGGCGCGGTCGCGTTTCGCACATGCGGGGCCATCCGGTGCGTCGTAGCAGGCGTTCTGCACCACCCACCACTGTTGCACGAGTGCGTCATCGCTGATGGTGTTCACTCTGCCGTCGGCATTCGCCGACATCGCCACAGCCGCGAGTGCACACGCCGACATGGCTTTGCACCATTTCTGTGTGCTTCGATTTTTGCTTGTCATCTTGGATCCTCGTCGTTGTTTTTTGCCTAGACGGGGTCCCGTCGAGATTCGGACTTTTCGTACGTTAGAGGCGAACCCCACAGATTAGGATTTAGACTGTTGAGGAGACAGCGCCAGTAATAACGAAACACGTCCTAATCTGACGCGCTTAGCGCCTTGGTCTGACGTCTGATTAAAGTGCACGACAGCAGTAGCTTCCGTTTGGGGCAGGCTGCCGCTCTATCTAGCTCAATAGTGGTCCAAGCCGCGGCATGATTTCATCATCGGGATATAGGTGCATTCCAGTGACGGCGCTCGCGATACCGTCCAAATCCGGGAACAATGCCGCCCCCGTAACACCTGCGATCTTCAACTGCAGGCGCATCGGCCCAAAAGCATCGGCCGGGATCGTCACATAGTGCAGCCGGCGCTTGAACTCCTGGTTCGTCTCAAGGGACACAAATCGGACATCTTTGCCGTCATGTGCCCGGTGAGCGCTGAACCACCCGTCTTGTGCAGCGATTCGGCGTGTGACGTGCCGCGGCTTGAACAGTGCAGTGCGCGTTATCGTTAGGGGGTTGTTGCGCTCTTTCTCCGTAATCAAGTCGGTCTTTTTGTACTCCAATATCCACACGGCGGCTGGCTGCGCTGGTCGAGTTCGGTCGGGCGAGGCTTCGGCTTGTTGATTGATCGCAAACCACAGCGCGGTCAAGGCACTTCCCGTCCAGTCGAGTAACCGCGTGGGCATCTTATGGTGTTGTGCAATCGCGAGCCAGTCCGCATCATGCAAATCGACGCTCGATTCGAGATAGGGAATCGAGCGTCGCTTGAATTCCTCCAGCATGTCGCATTCCATTTCCGCCGAATTACGCGTGTAGCGCGCGATACCTGGTTTAAGTCCCCACGTCGCGTCGCGATGGCCGCGAAACAGGCAGCTTGTCGCGCCGTTCAATTGCGCCGCGATTGCAGCAAAGTAGTCCGCCAGTGTCCTCACGTCCCTGCGATGCTGTAGTGCACGTTCCTTTTCACATCGTGTCATGGTCATCCCCGAGTCAATAGCCAAATGCCTGTCAGCCTATCTGCGTGAGGTAGATCCTTGCCGGCCGCGTGAGCCCCGCGCTAGCCGATGTGCATAGGCTGGCATCCATGACGCAACTGGCCTCGGCGCGCAGTTAACGTGGCGCTTGTGCGCAGATCGACCGGCACCGTTGTTGATATCCTGCGGTGTCGGCGAGCAAAGCCTCAGAGTTTTCCACCCCTGTAAATTGGCGCCTCATGCTCGCCCGTCAGAGGGCTATTCTGCAAGTTGTGCCGGCCCATCGCTGAGTTCGGGCCAGCGCCCTTCGGGATCACCCATGTAGGCGACCCAGTCGTCCATGAACGATCGTTTGGCCCATTCAGCCTGGGTGATGTAGTCGAGCGCTTTCCACCGCACAAACGCGTCCCTCTGGAAGGCAAGGTATCGCGCCGGGTCCACACGAAGCGTCTCAGTAGCCCTCGTCGGCAGCCGAAGGGCGAATAGCAGGTCAAACCCATAATCTCCGTGCATGAGCTTAAGCCGGTAGCGCACCCAGCTGTGCCAATGTGGATCCAGTAGTCCCCGATCTTCCCGCGCCAGGCAGTGGTGCCGCAGGATGCGCTCATAGAGCAGCACCGGTGCGGTGGCGATCGCGACCCGTTCGTCGTCGAACTGAACATGGTCAATCAGCGCATCTCCCGCCAAGGCTGCCATCGCGGGCAGAAGATTGATGAACGGCGCCGTCGAGCCTATCAGCAGCAGAATGCTCCAGAACGACTGGGCGCATTGGTAGGCCAACAATTCGAGGCCCTCCACCCGCGCCTCGCGCAGCAGCAAAGCCGTCGCTGCCAAGGCCTCGAAGCTTCCCAGTTGTTCTAGCCGCCGCAACAGGCGGCGTGACGTCTTCTCACGGTCGACCATGAACTCGCTGGGCCTGGAGCCGGAGCGATGCAGGACTCGCTGTGTCTCCGGCCCCAAGCCGGCCAGCCATCGAGGCCGGTGCGTCATCAGGTCTTTTTCCGGGTCGATGATGTCCCAGTACACGTGTTCCAGCAGGGCCCGACTGCGAGGGAATGCGAGTTCGGCCCGCTCAATCAGGGCGCTGCGCGGCACATGTTTGCCCTGCGCATAGCGGGCCATTCGATGGCGGTGAGAAAGCACGCCATCCGCATTGCGACCGAAGCCGTCGCCGATCAGCTGCTTTTCCAAGGCGTAGTAGGTCGCGCCCCGGGAGCGCAGTTGAATCCATTGAAACCACAATTGAACCCGCTGCTGGTCGATGCGCTGCCGTAGGGGCGACCGACCACGCTCTGATGTCGATTTTTCGCACGCGTCTGAGAGAATCATCGGTTCTCCAATATTTCAATCACTTAAGCGCAAGAATAGGGTAAAACGAGGGCCGCATTTACCGGCTACTCCCTGTCGTTTGCGCGCACTAGCATCGGTCGTGACCCGACGTGACCGAGCCGATGACCGCACCTGACAATCCCACGCTGACCGATCTGCTGGAGCGCGACCTCTTGTTGCGCTTCGGCACACCGCTGATTGGGGGCGAGGAACTTCGGGCCTCGCTGGGATACCCCACGGCAGAGGCGCTGCGGCAAGCCATTTCACGCGGGACCGTACCGGTGCCGGTGTTTGCCGTGCCGCACCGGCGCGGGAAATTCGCTCTCATCCGAGATATCGCGGCCTGGCTGGCGTCCTTGCGCCAAGGCGCCGTCGATCCTGCCAATGCGCAGGAGGTGCCGATGCGTTAGCGCTCAAGTTCTCAGCCCAGTTTCCGTTGCGGAGCGCCAGACGCGAAAGCCCGAGAGCTTGCGACTCTCGGGCTTTCAATGTGCGATGGATGCGAACCCCATCAGCGCCTAATGTCCTCCTCCCGCCTCGACCGGTCAAGCCTCCTCGCCTGGCACTCATGCCGGTGGGACGGACGGCGTCGCGCCCGCTGATATCCATGTCACCGCCTGATCGCGGTGGCGCAGCTTTGGAGTCAGCATGTCTTCCCTCAAGGAAATCCTACGCCTTGTTTTGACCACCCCGTGGTCCAATCGCCAGATCGGCCGCGTGGTCGGTCGGTCGTACAACACCGTGGCGCGCTACCGCCACTTGGTACGCATTCACTCGCTCACCTGGGCCGACCTGGCCGAGCGCCCCCTCGACGAGATCGATGCCCTCTTCAATCGGGTAGTGCGCCGCACGGAGGAGAAACAACACCCCGACTGGGCGTGGGTTCACGACCAGATGCAGCATCGGGGCATGACCCGCACGCTGCTGTGGGAGGAATACCGCCGGGCGTGCCCCGAACGCGCCTTGGCCTATTCCCAGTTTTCCCACTACTACCGCGTCTACCTGCGCAAGCTTCATCCCGTGATGCGGCAGCACCACGCGCCGGGCGAGCGGGTCTTCGTGGATTTCTCTGGACGCCGCCCGGCCTACGTCAAGCCGGAGACCGGTGAGCGCGTCGACGTCGAATTGTTCATCGGAGTTCTAGGCTATTCCAACTACGTTTTTGCGCTCGCCTGTTCGAGTCAGCAAGTCCCTCAGTGGATCAAGGCGCACGTCCAGATGTTCGAGACGTTCGGCGGTTCGCCGCAGATCATCGTGCCGGACAATTTGCGCAGTGCAGTGACGCGGGCCGGTCGCGATCCGATCATCCATCGCACCTATCAGGAAATGGCCAACCATTACGGCAGTGTCGTGCTGCCGGCTCGTGCCCGGCGCCCGAAAGACAAGGCCAAGGTCGAGGGGAGCGTCCTGATCGTGCAGCGCTGGGTGCTGCTGCGCCTGCGCCACCGCACCTTCTTCTCCCTGACCGAGCTCAACCAAGCCATTGCCGAGCTGATCGCCGACCTGAACCGCCGTCCGTTCAAGAAGATGGAGGGCTCCCGCCTTGAGCGGTTCGAGGCCAGCGAGTCCGCATCGCTTCGCCCGCTGCCGGAGCAGCCCTACGAACACGGCGAATGGAGCGCCGCCCAGACCGTCCCGGCCGACTATCACGTACGGCTCGACAAGCACTGGTACTCAGTGCCCTTCACCTACATTGGGTGCGCGGTAGAGGGACGCTTGTCGGCCGATGCCGTGGAGATTTACTGCAGCGGAGTCCGTATCGCCAGTCATCGCAAGGGCCCGGTCGATGGCACCACTACTGATCCCGGGCACCTTCCCAAGCATCATGCGATGTATGCCGAGCGGACACCGGAACACTTCGTGCGGTGGGCGGAGAGCATCGGGCCGGCCACGACGGCCTTCGTCCAGCAGCAATTCCAGCGCACCCATCCAGGGCTTGGCTTGCCGTGTTGCGATCGGCTGCGTGCTCTGGCACGCAAACATGGTGCGGTGGACCTGGAGGCCGCCGTGCAGCGGGCCTTGGATATCCGCTCTCCTTCGGAAAAGACCGTGCGCGCACTGCTGAGTAGCGGTCGGCATCACATTAGCGACAATGCCATAGACGACTCAGCCTCCGCGCTCCCCGAGCATCGCAACATCCGTGGCAGCGACTATTTCGCCTCGGCCAAGGAGGTCAGCGCATGAGCCGCCAACACACCTTGACCGCGCTCCGGGAGCTGAAGCTCGATGGCATGGCCGATGCCCTGGAGCGGCAGCATGCTAGCCCTTCGCTGCAGGACAGCCCCTTTGACGAGCGCCTGGCCGCCTTGGTCGATAGCGAACGTGCGGCGCGCGAGAACCGACGGCTCGCCCGCCTGCTCAAACAGGCACGACTCAAGGTTGAGGCGTACGCCGAAGACATCGATTATCGGGTGGCGCGCGGGATCGACAAGCAGCAAGTACAAGGGCTTCTCGCCTGCGACTGGATTATGCAGCACCAGAACCTGATCATCACAGGCCCCACCGGTGTAGGAAAGACATGGTTGGCATGCGCGTTAGCTCACCAAGCGGCGCGGCGGGGCATGCCGGTGGTCTATCGTCGGCTTCCCCGCCTTCTGGAGGAGCTGGAGATTGCACGTGAGACAGGGAATCTCACGACAGTGCGCACCCAGCTTGCTCGCATGAAGCTGCTGGTGATAGATGATTGGGGTGTCAGTCCGTTGGGGCGCCGTGCCCGGCAGGATCTGCTGGAAATCATCGACGATCGTGTCGGCAGCGGTTCGGTAGCTATCACCTCGCAGCTACCGATCACCGAATGGCACGCTTACCTGGGCGAGCCGACAATTGCCGATGCGATCCTCGATCGTCTCGTCCATAGCGCACACCGGATCCCACTTCAGGGCGAATCCATGCGAAAGCTCAAGAGCAGCAGAGCAGCCATTCGTCGAAGCTAAAGGCGCACGCGTCAGGGCTCAGGGATGAGCCACCTGTTCAAGACCAGCGAACTGCTCAACACCAGCGAGATGATCAGCGCTCGCCGGAATCGATGTTCAACCTGACCGGAATCCGCACCGTGGGGCTGGATGACGCCCGGTTGGTGGCACTCATCCATGACATACATGATGAATTCCCTGGCTATGGCTATCGGCGTGTTCAACGTGCATTGGCAGCGATGGGGCACGTGGTCAACCACAAACGATTGAAGCGCGTCATGCCGAAACATGGCTGGGCTGCCAAACGGCGTCCCCGATCCCAAAAGATCGCCGACGGCACTGACGGCCTGGCCGCCTTTCCCAATCTGTATCGAAATTGCATTCCGACCACACCGGATACCGTGTGGGTCGCCGACATTACTTATATCCACATCGCCTCGGGCTTCGCCTATCTCGCCGCTGTCCTCGATGCATGCAGTCGCAAGGTCGTTGGCTATGCCATTTCCCGACGGATCGACACGCAGCTGTCGCTGGCAGCCCTTGAGGCCGCCGTGGCTTGCCGGCAACCGCTACCAGGTACCTGCATTCACCACAGCGACCGTGGCAGCCAACCCAGGTTCAACTGGTCGTCGCAACACCGTTTTGATTTACCGAGAGCAGCAACTCATTGAATGCCTCGGCGGGCGTCCTCCAATGGAGAGTCTTTCTTGGTCGCGTATTTAAAGCAAGAGCTACAGCCTGCAGTTCGGCCGGCCTATGG
>NZ_JBFRGP010000034.1:0-16854 GCF_052115385.1 Dyella sp. 2RAB6 | reverse complement strand
CCTTCTCCCTCCGGGAGCACGCGGGGAGGGCACAGGGATGTGCCCGGCTTTGAGGAGCGAGGAAGGTGCCGGCAGGCGGATGAGGGTTCGGGCGGAGCGGGGAGTGAAAGCTCGCAGCACCGGCGTAGGTTGGGGTTCGCCTGCGGCTCACCCCAACCTACGCCGTGCGCTTACGCGGCCAGGTCCTCCATCAGCTCATTCACTTCATCGCTGAAGGTCGTCGATGTGTGTCCGAAACACTGAGCATCGACGAYCTGCCCAGGCTATCGAAGCGACCAACGATCGTCTGTAAGGCTTCGGCGATTCTTTGTAGGTGTTTGCGGGTGAGGTATGACGGATGTTGCGCTCCGCCCGAACCCTCATCCGCCTGCCGGCACCTTCCTCGCTCCTCAAAGCCGGGCACATCCCTGTGCCCTCCCCGCGTGCTCCCGGAGGGAGAAGGATTCGAACTGGGAGGTTGAGGCAATAAGCAGCACTCAAGCTGGCATCAGTTCTTGAACGTCCTCTCGGCGACGGCACGTTGAAGGACGCGTCACGAAACCGCGCTCCCGCTTCGTGTCGACTCTGGTTAATCCCTTTCCACAACCGTCACTGCTCCTTCTAGTCGCGTCGCGAGCCCTTGCTCTTAGGCCATTTCTTTTTGGTTACTTTTAGTCGAGGTCCCCCTTGAGGGGATTGGGCCAGCAAAGAAAAAGTAACTCGGGCGCCGGCAGGCGCACGAAATGCCCGCTGCATAAGCGGCCAAATCGCGGTAACGCGACAACCAGGCGATAAAGTCGCTGGATCCCAGCTTCCGCTGGGATGACGAGTAGAGAGGCCTACGCCGCGATGACAGGCAATCAGCCCAGCATGAAATCCACAGCAGCAGCGGCATGCAATGCCGCCGTATCGAAGAGCGGCACCGGACTATCCTCCCGCCCAACCAACAACCCAATCTCAGTACACCCGAGGATCACCCCCTGCGCCCCCCGCGCAGCGCAATCCACCATCACCTCACGATAAAACTGCCGCGAGGAATCAAGCACCACGCCCGCGCACAACTCCTCGTAAATGATGCGATGCACCTCGCGCCGCTGCCCCTCATCCGGCACCAGGCACCGAATGCCATACCGCTCGCGCAGCCGCTCACGATAGAACTCCTGTTCCATCGTGAACGCCGTGCCCAGCAAAGCCACCTGATGGCACCCGGCGTCACGCAACGCCGCGCCGGTCGGATCGGCAATATGCAAAAACGGCAAGGCGGTCGCCGCCACCACCGCATCCGCCACCTTGTGCATGGTGTTCGTCGCCAACACGATCGCCTCGGCGCCACCGGCCTCAAGGCGCCGCGCCGACGCGGCCAGCAACTTCCCCGCATGATGCCAATCGCCCTGCCGCTGCAGCGCCTCGATCTCGCCGAAATCCAGGCTGTCCAGCAGCAGGCGCGCCGAACGCAACGGACCCAGCCGCTCGCGCACGCCGCGGTTGATCAACTGATAGTAGGCAACCGTGGATTCCCAACTCATGCCACCGATCAAACCCACCGTGCGCATGCGGGGCTCCATGGTCATCAGATCGCCTGCGCTGCCAGCGTGCGCATCCGCGCGCCGACCCCGAGGAACCGGTAGGCCAGCGATAGCAACACCACCCAACCCGCACCCACATACAGCGCCACGCGCGTATCGGGGCTATAGCCGAGCATGAACAAGACGAAGGCCAGGAACAGCAGGCAGACCACGCTGGTCAGCGGCCATGCGCGCAGCGGGAAACGAGTGGCGCCATAGCGGCGGCGGAAACTGTAGTGGGCGATCAGCACCATCATCCAGGTCCACACCGTGTTGAAGGCGAGGATCGACATCATCATCGCGAAGATGCGTTCCGGCAGCAGGTAGTTCAGCACCACACCGAGGACCAGGCAGACCAGCGTCACCAGCACGGCACGCACCGGCACGCCATGCTCGCTCACCTTGCCCAGGAAGGCCGGCGCCTGCGATTTGGTGGACAGGCTATAGAGCATGCGGCTGCCGCTGAAGGTGGTGCTGTTGAAGCCCGACAGCGCCGCGGTGATCACCACGAAGTTGATCAGGCCGGCCGCTTGCGGAATGCCCAGCTTGCCGAAGGTGGTGACGAAGGGGCTGCCCTGCGTGCCGAGCTGGTTCCACGGGTAGATCGCCATGATCACGAACAGCGCGCCCACGTAGAAAATCAGGATGCGCCACAGCACCGAGTTCACCGCGCGCGGAATGGTGCGCTCCGGCTGCGCCGCTTCGCCCGCGGCCATGCCGATGGTCTCGATGCCGCCGAAGGCGAACACTACCACCGGCAGCGCCAGCACCATGCCGGTGAAGCCATGTGGGAACCAGCCGCCGTGCTGCCACAGGTTGACCAGGCCCACCGGCTGGCCGCCGTTGCCCCAGCCCAGCCAGATCATGCCGGCGCCGCCGAGGATCATCAGCACCACCGTGACCACCTTGATCAGGGTGAACCAGAATTCCATCTCGCCATAGACCTTCACCGCCATCAGGTTCAGGCCGCCGATCATCGCCACGCTGCCGAACACCCAGATCCATTGCGGCAGGTCCGGAAACCACTGGCGCATATAGATGCCCACCGCGGTGCTCTCGGCCATGCCGACGCCGACCATCAGGATCCAGTAGTTCCACCCGGTGAGATAACCGGCGAACGGCCCGAGATAACGGTGCGCATAGGTGCTGAAGGAACCGGCCACCGGATCGTGCACGGCCATCTCGCCCAGCGCGCGCATGATGATGAAGATCATCGCGCCGCCGAACAGATAGGCGAACAGCACCGACGGGCCGGCCAGGTTGATCGCATTGGCCGAGCCGAGGAACAGGCCGGCGCCGATCGCCATCCCCAGGGCCATGAAGGTGATATGGCGCGGGGTGAGCCGGCGCTGCAGGTGCTGAGTCATCGAGGGAATAACCGCGAAGTGGAAAGGATCAGCGCATCAGGCGCCGGTGGGCCTAGCGCATCAAGCGCCGTTTAGGTTTGACCGGCAACTTGCCGCGCCAGTACTGCAGCAGCACGAAGCCGCCGAGCATGCCGCCCAGGTGGGCGAAATGCGCGACGCCGGGCATCCAGCCGGTGGTGCCGGAGACCAGTTCCAGCACGCCGTAGCCGGTGACGAACAGCCAGGCGGGAATCTGTGCCGGGATCGGGAACACGATCAGCCGCTCGTGCGGCCACAGCATGCCGAAGGCCAGCAGCAGACCGAAGATCGCGCCGGAGGCACCCACCGTGGGAGTCTGGAATTCCTGCTCGACGAAGCGCAGCCACAGCAGTTGCAGGATCGACGCGGTGATCAGGCAGACGAAGTAATAGATGGTGTAGTTGCGCGTCCCCAGCAGCCGCTCGATGCGGCCACCGAACATGAACAAGGCGTACATGTTGAAGGCCAGATGCATCCAGCCGCCGTGCATGAAGGCGTTGGTGACGATCTGCCAGGGCTGGAAATAGCCGCCGCCCAGGGGCCACAGCGCCAGGGGCACCAGGATGTCCGGCCACAGCATCTGCAGCAGGAAGATCGCGACATTGGCGATCAGCAGGTTACGGGTTACCGGTGCGAGGTCGTAGAACATGGTCGGTTCCGTGGGCAACGGCCAAGAGTAGCGCACTCGTAGCGGCTGCCGCGGGGCGCCGCTTTCGACGGTCCGTGGCGCACCGCAACATACTGCGACAACTCGCCGCACCTTCCGCAAGGAACCTTGTGGGGCGCGGCCTGGCGCCGCTGCGGCGGGGGTTTCGCCGTGGCGGCGCGAACGTGCACCCTCACCTCGGGTTGACATCGCCACGCCGCAATGCACAAATGGACGTCCATACGGCCGAACCCCCACGCGCCGTCTCGTCCCCAGCAGGAACGCCACAGCTCGTGACTATCCAGGGTTGCCATCGGCTCGCCAGCACCACGCATCGCATGCAAGCGATGTGTTGCCGCTGTTGTTGCTGATCGCGCGCACTTCCCTGTCTAGCCGGGCCCAGGCCCGGATCCTTCAAGCAAGCCGGCGTCGATGACGCCCGCCGCAGCGGATCCCACGATGCACTCCTTGCCGTTCCCTGCTTCGCTTCGACATCGCCACCACGCCGCCGCCGGCGCGGCCTGCTGTTGTCGTCGCTGTCGAATGTGTCGCTGCGGCTGAGCCCGCGACCTTAGGCGTTTCCCCGCGCCGCCACTGACGCCGTCCCACGGCGTACTCCCCGAACGCAGCTCTCCCGCTGCATCCCGCGCGTCCTCCGCACCTGGCTGCATGCCGGGAGGGGCGCGCTCACAGGAATGTTTTGATCCCATGTACAAGACCCGCCTGCTCCCGTTTGCCATCGCCTCGGCGCTCGCGCTGTCCTCGCTGCACGCGGAGGACGCCGACGACAAGAAGGCCACCCAGCTCGAAGCGATCACCGTCACCGGCTCGAACATCAAGACCACCGACCTGGAAGGCCCCAGCCCGGTGCAGACCATCACCGCCGGGCAGATCCGCAGCAGCGGCAAGACCACCCTGCCCGACCTGCTGCGCTCGATCTCCGCCAACAGCGGCAACAGCGTCAACGAACAGCTCACCGGCAGCTTCTCCGCCGGTACCGCCGGCATCTCGCTGCGCGGCCTGGGCCAGAAGAACACGCTGGTGCTGGTGGACGGCAAGCGCGTCGCCAACTACGCCACCGCGTACGAATTGCAGGACACCTTCGTCGACCTCAACGCACTGCCGCTGGCGGCGGTGGAACGCATCGAAGTGCTGAAGGACGGCGCCTCCGCGGTGTACGGCTCCGATGCGATCGCCGGCGTGGTCAACATCATCCTCAAGCAGAACTACCAGGGCGCCGAAGTCGGCGCGAACGTCGGCGGCAGCACCGAAGGCAGCGGCCAGCGCTCGAACAATTTCCACCTGCTGCTGGGCCAGGGCGACCTGAAGAAAGACGGCTACAACGTGTTCTTCGCGCTCGACGGCACGCGCAGCTCGCAACTCAACCAGGACGACGTGAGCTGGCTGCGCGACAACGACTTCCGCAACCGGCCCGGCGGCCGCCTCAACTGGACGCCGACCAACTACTACAACAACGACCCCACCCAGGGCTTCGCCAACGCCGTGGGCCCGGTGCGCAAAGTACCCTACGGCGCGATCACACCAGGCAAGAGCGGCGAGACCTGGACCTATAACCCGGCGCAGTACACCTCGCTGATTCCCGGCGTGGAGCGCTACCACGCGGTGCTGAAGGCGACGGTCAAACTCACCGACCAGATCGACGCTTACGGCGAAGCGATCTACAGCCGCAGCCACGCCGCCTTCGTGTTCAGCGGACCGCTGGCGATCGGCAGCGGCCTGCGCGCGTGGGACAACGCCAACCAGAGGCTCGTCAACATCGATACGACACTACCGGCAGGCAACCCCGCCAATCCGTACGGCGTACCGACGCCGGTGAACACCAACCTGTGGGACGTGGGCCAGCGCAACAAGCGCGACCGCACCATCTTCACGCGCTTCCTCGGCGGCCTTAAGGGCCATACCGGCGCATGGGATTGGGACGTGTCGGCCGAGCACTCCGAGAGCAGCCTGAAGGAATACGTCACCAACTTCGGCAACCGCTACGCGTTCCAGTCGCTGCTGGCCAATGGCGGCTACAACTTCGCCGCCGACAATAATTCGCAGCAGGCCATCGATGCGCTGCGCCTGTCCACCATCCGCCCCGCGGTATCGCGCCTCACCGCGGTGAACGCCACCGCCAGCACGCAGCTGTTCGACCTGCCGGCCGGCACGGTGGGTTTCGCCGCCGGTTATGAGTTCCGCAACGAGTCGATCAACTCGCGCACTTCACAGGCGGTGCTGTCCGGTTCGGAACTGCGTCCGGCCATCGACGTGATCCGCGGCTCGCGCGACGTGCAGGCAGGCTATGCCGAGTTCAACCTGCCGATCCTCACCACGCTGGAAGCGGGCATCGCCGGACGCCTCGATCACTACAGCGATTTCGGCAATGCCTTCGCGCCGAAGTTCACACTGCGCTACCAGCCGCAGGACTGGCTGCTGCTGCGCGGCTCGTACTCGCGCGGCTTCCGCGCACCGTCGCTGCCGGAAATCACCCACAGCACCGCGGTGAGCTACAGCACGGTGGTCGATCCGTACGATCCGGTCACACCCGGCCAGCGCCGCGGCTATACCGACGTGTTCGCCGCCAATCCGAACCTGCGGCCGGAGCGCTCGGAGAACTACAACGGCGGCTTCGTGATCTCGCCCAGCGCCGACACCAGCCTCGGCGCGGACTACTACCACATCGTGCAGCGCGGCATCATCGGCCCCGACGACGACGCCACCCTGGTGCAGCGCAAGGACCCGCGCGTGCAACGCGATGCGCAAGGCCGCATCAGCATCATCACCAACCAGTACCGCAACCAGCAGAGCCTCACCACCGACGGCGTGGACCTCACTTTCCACCAGGCGCTGCACACGGCGAACGCGGGCGACTTCGCGCTCGACGGCAACTGGACGCGCCTGCTCAAGTACAGCCAGCCGCGCGTGGCGGGCGATGCGCCGGTCAATGGCGCCGGCACCAATATCTTCGGCTCACTGCCGAAGTGGCGCGGCAGCACCGGCCTGACCTGGAGCTACCGCGACTTCGCCAGCACGCTGACCTGGTACTACGTGGGCGGCTACCGGCAGAACCCGGACAACCGGCTGGCGCCGGCGTATCCGGAGCGAGTGAAGGCGTGGAGCACGTTCGACCTGAGCATCGCCTACACCGGCCTGGCGAAGACCACGCTGACGCTGGCCGTGCAGAACCTGCAGAACCGCCGGCCGCCGTGGGATCCGTCGAATACCTACTACGACCTGACGCAGGCGGACCCGCGCGGGCGTTATGTGTATGTGGGTGCGGATTACCGCTTCTGAGTATCCCGACGTAGAGCCCCTCTCCCGTCGGGAGAGGGGTTGGGGTGAGGGTACGGGCGAAGTGGTGCGCACCACTCCGCCCGCACCCTCATCCGGCTGCCGCCACCTTCTCCCGCAGGGAGAAGGGACACAACCTAAGGCCGCGAACCACACCATACTTTTCGACAAACAAACCCAATCGCATGAAGCTGCTGCGCCCGCTGCTGAACGCGAAATCTTGCGCGTTTTCAGCGGGCCGCGGCGCGGTTACATTCGCGCAGGTCCCGCAGCGGGAGTCGGGGAATGCGCCGCTTTCTGTCCATCATCGTGATGAGCGCCATGCTGGCTGCATGCCAGCAGCATGCGTCGTCGTCGCGCGACGGCGAGATCGCAGCGAACTTTTCGCCCGGCATCATGCCGGAGGATTTGGCCGTCCATTTCCACGCGCTGTCCGCGCCCGCGTTGCGCGATCGCTCGCCCGGCAGCGCCGGTGAGCGGCATACCGTCGATTATCTGATTGCGCAGTTCCAGCGCATGGGCCTGCAGCCCGGTGCCGATGGCCAGTGGACGCAGAACGTGCCCTATGTGCGCGGCACCGTGCTGCATCCGGAGCGCATGACCCTGCAGATCGCCGGCGGCGCGCAGCCGCTGTCGCTGGCCTACGGCATCGACATGGTCGCCAACTCGCCCGCCAACCGGGCCAGCACCGCGATCGAACGCTCGCCGCTGGTGTTCGCCGGCTATGGCATCGACGATCCGACGCAGGACTGGGACGACTACGCCGGCGCGGACGTCAAGGGCAAGACGGTGGTGCTGCTGGCCAACGATCCGGGCTGGGGCAGCCAGGATCCGGCACTGTTCCATGGCCGCACGCCCACCTTGTTCGGCTCCTGGCGCTACAAGCTGGAACAGGCCGCGCGCCACGGTGCCGCGGCGATGTTCGTGGTGCACGACGAAGCCGCCTCGGGTTATCCCTGGGACGCGGTGCGCCAGCGCTGGAGCGGCCCCTGGTACACCTTGCCCGGCGATGCGAATGCGGCGCCGGGCATCGCCGGCTGGTTGAGCGACGACGCCGCCCGCCGGCTGTTCGCCAGCGCGGGGCAGGATTTCCAGGCGCTGCGCGCCGCCGCGCATCGCCACGGCTTCCGGCCGGTGACGCTGGGGGCGAACGCCAGCCTGTCGTTCCAGAGCAGCATCAGCCACGGCGTGTCGCCCAATGTGATCGCGCGCCTGTCCGGCACCAGGCAGGCGGACGACGCGATCGTCTACAGCGCGCACTGGAATCACCCGGATGCGCGCGACAGCCAGTCGCTGCACGGCGTGGCCGAAAGCGCGGCGGGCCTGGCCGGCCTGCTCGAACTGGCTGAGGCGTTCGCGCACCGCGCACCCAAGCCGCATCGCAGCCTGCTGTTCGCCGCGCTGACCATGGAGGAATCCGGCCAGCTCGGTTCGCGCTGGTACGTCGACCATCCGCCGGTGGCGATGGAACACACGGTGGCCGAGATCCAGCTCGACGCGCTGCCATGGCTGGGCCCGAGCCGCGACCTGGACGTGCTCGGCTACGGCCAGTCGCAGCTGGACGACTACCTGGCCGAGGCGCTGCACAACCAGCATCGCCATATCAGTTCCGCCGATGAACGCGCCGGCATGCAGTTGTTCCGCTCCGACGCACTGAGCTTCGCCACCCGCGGCGTGCCGGTGCTGTATGCCCGTTCCGGCATGGATTTGAGAGACGGCGGCGACGCCGCCGGCCGCAAGCGCTACGGCGACTACCTGGCCGCCAGCACCATGGCGCCACCGGCGGACGGCGCCCCGACCTGGGACCTGCGCGGACTGGTGGACGACCTGCGCGCACTGTTCATGGTCGGCGGCAAGCTGTCGACCGAGACCGCCTATCCGCAGTGGAAACCGACCGCCAGTTTCCACCGGCCCGTGACGGTGGTCGCGCGCTAGCGTTTTCGCGCCGGGTCGTTACGCGCAACAAAGGTACGGCGTGGCAAGCTGTGCGCGTCGGGTTTCCGCACCGCATCCATGACCGCTTCGCCCTTCCATGTCCTGCTCGCCGGCGCCACCGGCCTCACCGGCGGCTGTGTGCTGCGCGAGCTGCTGGCCGATCCCACCGTTGCGCGCGTCATGGCGCCGACGCGCCACGCGCTGCCGCGCGCGCCCCGGCTGGAGAACCCCGTGGGCATGCTCCACCGCGTCCTGCCCACCCTGCAGCCGCCGCTGGACGTGGCGATCTGCTGCCTCGGCACCACCATCGCCCAGGCCGGCTCGCGCGAAGCCTTCCGCATGGCCGACTACGACTTGCCGCTGGCAGTGGCGCGGCGCGCGCGCAAACTCGGCGCGCGGCACTTCCTGGTGATGAGCTCGATCGGCGCGAGTGCGGCGTCGCGCACCTTCTACACGCGGGTGAAGGGTGAGCTGGAACAGGCATTGATCGAACAAGGCTGGCCACAACTGACCTTCGTACGCCCGTCGCTGCTGCTCGGTGCGCGGCAGGAATTCCGCCTCGGCGAAGCCTTCGCCGCACCGCTGTCGCGCCTGCTGCCCGGCCGCTGGCGCGGCATCCATGTCGAGACCGTTGCGCGCGCGTTGTGGCGGCTGGCGCGGGAGCCGGGCGAAGGTGTGCGTATTGTCGAGTCGGACGAGTTGCGGCGTGTGGGAGCACCGCCGTAGGTTGGGGTGAGCGCCAGCGAACCCCGACATGGCAACGTTCGAAGCCTCGCGCACGTTGGGGTTCGCTGACGCTCACCCCAACCTACGACGGGCCGAACCGCGCCCCATAAAAAAGGCCGCCCTTAGGCGGCCTTGGACTGCCGAACCCGAAAAAGTGTCAGCCGTTCTGCGCCATACCCTCAGGGCGCTTCGCACCAGCAAACCGCTTGGCCCAGTAGCTCTCATCCAGGCTGTCGACCCGCACCGTCTTGCCATGCGAAGGCGAATGAATGAACTGCCCATTGGCGATGTAGATACCCACGTGCGAGATGCGACCGCCACCGCGGCGACCGCCGGCCGTGCGGAAGAACACCAGGTCGCCCGGCTGCATCTCGGTGCGATTGACCTTCAGGCCAGCCACGAACTGCCCGGCCGAATTGGTCGGCAACTCCAGCCCGACCGCATGCGAGAACACATAGCGCACAAAACCGCTGCAATCGAAACCGGTCGAAGGATCGTGGCCGCCGCGCACATAGCGGATATCGCGCAGCTGCATGGCCAGGTCGATCAGGGTCTTGCGCAGATCGTCGGCGTTGCTGGCCTGCTCCTCGATCGCCGGAGCGGCGGGCAGTGCGGACTGGGAAAGCATCTGGGCCGGGGCGAGCGCGGCGAACTGGCTCAGCAGCGGCGGGGTGATGGTGGCGACAGCAGGGGCGGCCTTGGACTGTCCACTGGGGCTGGCGAGCACGGGGCCGGAAACGAACGCGGCGGCAGCCAGCACGGAGAGGACGGTCAATCGCTTGATTGGCATGCGGGAGAAATCCCCTTGCTGTTCACGGGATTGGCCGTCGGATGTGTCGACGACCGTGACGAAGTCGTGAACTTAGCAAAGCGATATAGATCGTATGTTCGATCCGGGTTAACTAAACCCCGCAGTTTCGAAACAATGAAGGGCTCAGCAACGTGCGGCATCCCCATGAAAGCACGATGGAATCACTGCAAGTGGGCAGCCCATCTAGGAAAACTTCCTAGAAAGATCCGCTGCAAAAGTGTGACGGAGGTCCGTAACAGGACTGCAAGCTAGATGAAGCGCTATTCAGCCGCGCCGACCGAAGATCGCCGTCCCGATGCGCAGCTCGGTCGCACCCTCGGCCACCGCCAGGGGGAAATCCCCGCTCATGCCCATGGAGAGCCGCGGCAGCTGGTGGCCCTCGCTGGCCATACGGTCGCGCAGCTCGCGCAGCAGGCGGAAGCAGGCGCGCACCGGGGCAGGGTCGTCCGCCAGCACGGCCATGGTCATCAGGCCGCGCACGCGCAGGGTGTCCAGGCCGCGCAGGCGGGCCAGGAAGGCCGGCAGCTCGGCCGGGTCCAGGCCCTGCTTGGCTTCCTCCGGCGAGGTCTTCACCTGCACCAGCACGTCGATGGCGCGGCCTTCCGCCTGCAGGCGGCGGTCGAGCGCCTCGGCCAGCTCCCAGCGGTCCAGCGACTGCACTTCGGCGGCGAGCCGGGCCACGTCCCTGGCCTTGTTGGTCTGCAGATGCCCGATCACCACCCAGTCGATCGCGCAGTCGGCCAGCGGGCCGGCCTTCTCGCGGATCTCCTGCAGCTTGTTCTCGCCGAAGCGCTGCAGCCCCAGCCCGGTCGCGGCGCGGATGGCATCCGCGCTGAAAGTCTTGCTGACCGGCAGCACGTCGACCTCGGCCGGGTCACGGCCGGCCTCGCGGCAGGCGGCGTCGACGCGCTGGCGTACCGCGGCCCAGTTGGCCGCGAGGTAGCCGAAGTTGCCGGCGCCGCTCACCACGGAAACCGGTTCAAGCCGCGCCGCCCTGCTCGAAGTGGCGCGCCACCACTTCGGCCACCACCATGCTCACCTTCTTGCCGGTGGGGATGTGCAGGAATTCGTTCGGACCATGCGCATTGGAGTGCGGGCCGAGCACGCCGGTGATCAGGAACTGCGCCTTGGGGAATTTCTCGCCCAGCATGCCCATGAAGGGAATGCTGCCGCCCTCGCCCATGTAGCTGGCCGGCGCGCCGAAGTGGTTCTGCGACGCCTGCGCCACCGTCTGCTCCAGCCACGGCGAAAGCTGCGGCGCGTGCCAGCCGCCGCCGTCCTTCTCCAGCTTGAAGCTGATCCGGGCGCCGTACGGCGGATCCTGCTCCAGCAGCTGCTTGACGAACTGGCCGGCCTCGCTGCCGTTGAGCGTCGGCGGCAGGCGCAGGCTGAGCTTCACCGAAGTCTTCGGGCGCAACACGTTGCCGGCGCTCTCCAGCGGCGGCAGGCCATCCGCACCGGTCACCGCCAGCTGCGGGCGCCAGGAGCGGTTGAGCACCAGCTCGGTGAGGTCTTCGGTGACCGGATGCATGCCGGCGACGAAGGGAAACTTCTCGTAGATCGCCTTGCCCAGCACCTCGGACGCCTGCCGTGCCTGCTCCACGCGCTGCGCGGGAATCTCGACGTACAGCTCCTGCGGCTTGATCGTGCCGGTCTGCGGGTCCTCCAGGCGCGACAGCACGTCGCGCAGGATGCGGAAGCTCGAGGGCACCACGCCGGAGGCGTCGCCCGAATGCACGCCCTCTTCCAGCACCTGCACGCTCAGCTCGCCGCCGGTCATGCCGCGCAGCGAGGTGGTCAGCCATAGCTGGTCGTAGTTGCCGCAGCCCGAATCCAGGCACACCACCAGCGACGGATGGCCGATGCGCGCGGCCAGATGGTCGACGTAGTACGGCAGGTCGTAGCTGCCCGATTCCTCGCAGGCCTCGATCAGCACCACGCAGCGCGCGTGCGGGATGCCCTGCTCGCGCAGCGCCAGCAGCGCGGCGAGCGAACCGAAGATGGCGTAGCCGTCGTCGGCGCCGCCGCGGCCGTAGAGCTTGTCGCCCCTGATCACCGGGGTCCACGGGCCCAGGCCCTCGGCCCAGCCGGTCATCTCCGGCTGCTTGTCGAGATGGCCGTACAGCATCACGGCGTCGTCGCCCTGGCCGGGCACGTCGATATAGATCAGCGGCGTGCGGCCTTCCAGGCGCACCACTTCCAGCGTCGCGCCGGGCAGCGCCGGCAGCTTGCTGCGCGCCCAGGTCTCCATCAGCTTGACCGCCGCATCCATGTAGCCGTGTTCCACCCACTTCGGATCGAACATCGGCGACTTGTTGGGAATGCGGATGTACTCCATCAGCTGCGGCACGATCTCGTCATCCCACAGACCGCTGACGAAGTGCGAAAGACGGGCGGTATCCATGGGCGAACTCCAGCGATGGGGAAAGCGCCGATTGTATCAGCGCAGGCCGAAAGCCCGCCGACAACGCGTAGGCGCACGCCCACGCGTTGCGGCGATGCAGGCGCACCGCAGCGCGATACGCACGCCGACTGCGGCGAGTGCGCGCGGGCGGCATCGTGGCTGGGCGGTGCAGTGGCACCGCGCTTTCCCACTCGATCAGGAGAATCCCCATGCTTCGCAAGCTCGCCACCTTCATGCTCGGCCTGGCCGCGTGCCTGTCGCTGCACGCCGCCACGCCGGTCAACGTCAACACCGCCGATGCCAGCACCATTGCAAAAGCACTCGACGGCATCGGCCCCGCCAAGGCCGCCGCCATCGTGGCCTGGCGCGAGGAACACGGCCCGTTCAAGAGCGTGGACGAGGTCGGCCAGGTCAAGGGCGTCGGCGCCAGCACGCTGGACCGCAACCGCGCCGCGATCCTGATCACCGAGGAGGGCGCCAAGCCCGAGGCCGGTGCCGCCAAAGCCAGGCCCAAGGCCAAAAAGGCCGAGGAATAAGCTCCAGCCCGCTATACCGCCCGCGCCGGCGCGGCCCTGGCAGGCCGCGCCGGTTGCGCCTACACTCCGCGTTCACGACCGCCCGACCACCGCCTTCACGACCCAGGCCGGAGCCGTCACAGGGGCCATGTACCTGATTCAATTGCGCAACCATTTGCTTTCCACGCCATGATCCTGCCGCGTTACCGCATTGCCGCCTCGGCTATCGGAGGCGCCGGCAAGGGGCTGTTCCTGGAGGAAGACCTCGCCGCCGGTCGCGTCGTGACCGCGCCGGACGCGATCGACCGTACCTGGAGCCTCTCGCAGATCACCGCCTCGCCCGAGCTGCAGGTGCAGCTCTACGCCGCTGCGCGCTGGTTCGAGGACCGCTACACGCTGTCCCCCGACTGGCCGGACGAGTGCTACATCAACCACAGCTTCGAACCCACCGGGCTGTGGCACCTGGGTTTCGTGTTCGCCGCGCGCGACCTGCCCGCGGGCAGCGAAATCACCGTGGACTATCGCCACCTGCTGCCGCCCGGGCAGGAAGAAGACTTCATCGATTCGGCCACCGGCGAGAAAATCATCGGCCTGCCCTGGGCCGACAGCCTCGCCACCAGTACCCGTGCCCTCGCCAGCCTGCTGGCCGGCGCCGCCATCTGACACTGCAATGTTCGACATACCCACCCTCGAAACCGCGCGCCTGCGCCTGACCGCCCTCTCCGCCCGGCATTTCGACGACTACGCCGCGATGCTCGCCGACCCCACCAGCACGCGCTGGGTCGGCGACGGCGAACCGCTCGACCGCGGCCACGCCTGGCGTTCGCTGGCGATGCTGCTGGGCCACTGGCCCTTGCGCGGCTACGGCATGTGGGCGCTGGAACTCAAGGACAGCGGCGCCTTCGTCGGCCGCGCCGGCCTGATGAATCCGGAAGGCTGGCCCGACATCGAACTGGGCTGGATGCTCAAGGCCGAATACCGCCACCACGGCTATGCCACCGAAGCCAGCCTCGCCATCCTCGAACATGCCTGGAGCCAGCTGCGCGTGCAGCGCGTGATCAGCCTGGTGCGCGTGGGCAACGAAGCCTCCGACCGCCTGGCCGAACGCCTCGGCGGCGAGCATATCGAGGACATGGATTTCTGCGGCAGCTACAACCACGTGTTCGCGTACTACCCGCCGTATCGCGAAACGCGCCGCGCGGCCTACGCCTGAGCGCATGAGCGCCTTCCACCGCGTGCCCGCCGAAACGCTGCGCGCGGAGCCCTGGGCTAACGGCGCAGGCACCACCACCGTACTGGCCAGCGGCCCCGATCCCGACGCATGGCATTGGCGCCTGAGCATCGCGCACCTGGAAAGCGATGCTGATTTCTCCGCCCTGCCCGGCGTACGCCGTCAATTCACCGCACTCGATGCGCCGCTGGCGCTGAGCTTCGCCGGCAACGAACGACAGGCATTGCGCCTGGCCGTGATCCGCTTCGACGGCGCCGACGCGCCGCACGCACGCTTGACCGACGGCCCCACCCGCGCCTTCAACCTGATGCTGCGCGACGGCGCGGAAGGCGAACTGATCGCACGCCCCTTGAACGGCGCGATGGTGTTGCCGCCATCCGCCGACGCGCACTGGTTCTTGTACCTGCTGGCCGGGCAGGCCGAGCTGCGCACGAGTGGCGAAAGCCTGCGCGCCACGCAGGGTGAATCGGTGTGGATCGAAGCGACGGGCACGCTGCGCATCGAAGGCGGCGGCGAACTGGTGCTGGCGCGCATCGAGGCGTGAGCAGATCGCACCCGCGCCTCGACGATTCGTCCGGGCACAACATCGCCGCTGGCGAAAATCGCCGAATGTCACTCGTCAAATAATTTCGACGTTCGTAATATCCCGCACCCGCTCAGCCGAGCTCGTGCAGGAAGCCGATGAACACCGCCGCCGCGATCGCTCCGACCCCGCGCTCTCCGCTACGCCGCGCGGCCGACGCGATACCCGCCTGTCTCAAGCGCGCACTGCTGCCGTTCCTGCTCTCGCGCCTGATGATCGTGCTGATCTTCAGCGCCGTGCCCTTGATCGCGCAGGTACCGGTCGAGCGCTGGGGCAAGGACGACAGCGTGGCGATCAAGCTGTCCGGCCGCACCGTCGCCGATGGCCTCGGCCATCTGGCGATCGGCAATGATTCGGCCTGGTACTACAGCATCGCCCACGACGGCTACGAGCAGCGCCCGTTCGATACGTCAAAGCAAGCGAACTGGGCGTTCTTTCCGCTGCATCCGCTGATGTGGAAATCGGCCGCGGCAGCGACCGGCGAATGGATCTGGTCCGGCATCGTGCTGTCGAACCTGCTGTTCCTGGCCGCACTGAGTCTGCTGTGGCTGCTCATGCGCCGCCTTGCCGATTCCGAACGCCTCGCCGACCAGGCCACGCTGTTCGCCGCGTTCTGGCCGACCAGCTACTTCGCCATGCTGCCCCATACCGAAGCCTTGTTCTTCACCCTCGTCACCGCCTCCTTCCTCGCCGCCCTCACCCAACGCTGGTGGCTGGCCGGCCTGCTCGGCTTCTGCGCCGGCGCCACCCGCTTGAACGGCCTGTTCCTCGCACCCGCACTGCTCGTGCGCTGGCTCGACAGCGAACGCCGCCTCGCCGACCTGCTGAAACTCGCCCCCATCGCCGGCGGCCTCGCCGCCTTCATGCTTTACCTGTGGACCGCCACCGGCAACCCGCTCGCCTTCAAGGACATCCAGGTCGCATGGGGGCGCGAACTGCACGCGCCATGGACGGCCCTGCTCGATTACCTGCACCACCCGCTGCGCATCATCGCGCCGTGGAATCCGAAGATCCTGCACTTCAGCGCAACGGTGTTGGCGCTGTGCAGTGCAGTGACGTGCTGGAAGCGCGGCTGGCGCGAACTCGCCGTATTTACCGTGCTTACGCTGCTGGCCCCCTTGCTTACCGGCACGCTGACGTCGATGACGCGCTATGCGGGCGTTGCCCCTGGGGTTTATATGGCCTTGGCGCTATGGAGCGAAAAGCATCCGCGGTTCGGGCAGATCTGGATGGCGGTGTCGGCGATGGCGTTGGCGTTGCTAGCCACTTTGTTCGCACTCGGTATCAATGTGGGCGGCGCTTGATCGGGTAACGGACGCTTCCGCAAGCCCCGCCACCCCTCTCCCCGCACGCAGGCCCTCGCGAAGAGCCACGAGCAAGCGGCGCAGCCGCTGCGTTCCGCTTGCGCGCTTTTGATCTGGCTCTGGATCTACCGGGTCCCCTTGGCGCCGGGCGGTGAGGGCTGGACGAAAAGGCCCCGCAGGGGGCGAGGACAGGACGTCCTCGCCTTTTTGACTCGGGCAGGATGCCCGATCAAAAAGCCCGGCCAGCCCTCACGGACCCGTAGCAGCGCAGCTGCGGAGGGCGCCAAGCAGGGTGCCTTTTCTTCTTGGTTACTTCTTCTTTGGGCAGGCGGTTTCAATCGGTCGACGCAACAACTTCCTGCAGCTTCTGGGCAGGTGTCAAGAAGCCCAACGTCTTACGTGGCCGTTCGTTGAGTTCACGCGCCACTTTGTTCAACTGCGCCTGGGTCAGCGACGCCAGATCCATGCCCTTGGGA
>NZ_JBFRGP010000033.1:0-21109 GCF_052115385.1 Dyella sp. 2RAB6 | reverse complement strand
ATCAGGGCATGGATGCCCTGTCAAAAAGCCCGGCCAGCCCTCACGGACCCGCAGGTGGCGTAGCCACCGGAGGGCGCCAAGCAGGGTGCCCTTCTCTTTGCTTACGTTCTCTTGGGCAAGCAAGAGAAAGTAAGTCGCCCCGCGGCAGCCGGGCGAAACACTCGCCAAAGGCGAGACAACCTGGCGTCAGCACGACAATCGAGTAATACCGCTACTGGATGATTCGCTTCGCTCACCCCTTCGGGGCCGCCCTGCGGGCGTTCTTCGCGCTACGCGCTCGTCCGGCCTACGCCGGAATGACGAGCAAAGCAGATTCTGGCCTACGCCGGAATGACGAGATCAAACGCAGAAAATTACAAGCGCCCCGCCCGCTTCACCGCGAGATAGCGCTCCACCAACACCCCCGACAACTCATTACAACTCACATCCAACATCGCCACCCCTTCGCGACGCAACGCATCATGCATCGCATCCCGCTGCGCCAGATAATCCATCGCCGCCGCCGCGCGAATCGCCGTATCCAACTCGTGATCCACCCCCGCCGCCGCATGATCCAGCGCCAGTTCGCGCAAGCTCACCACCAGCACCAGATGACGACGCGACATCAAGCGCACCGCCATGCGCAACTCCTCGTCATCCTCATCGCGCACATTCGTCACCAGCACCACGAACGCACGCCGCCGCTGCCTCGCCTGCAAGGCGCTCGCGGCCGCGAGATAGTCGGTCGCCACCGGCTTCGGCTGCAGGTCGTAGCCCGCACCGAGCAGCATGTCCATGCCGCCGCTGCCCTGCTGCGGCGGCATCCAGCGCAGGTCTTCGCCGGCGCAGGCCAGCATGCCGACCGAATCGCCCTGGCGCAGCGCGATATAGGCCAGCGCCAGCGAGGCATTGAGTACGTGGTCGAAATGCGCAAGGCGATCGTCCTGCGCCAGCATGCGGCGGCCGCAATCGAGCAGCAGCACCACCTGCTGGTTGCGTTCGTCGCGGTATTCGCGCGAAACCAGCCGCGCCACGCGGGCGGTGGCCTTCCAGTCGATCTTGCGCAGGCTGTCGCCGATGCGGTAATCGCGCAGCTCGTGGAACTCGGTACCCTCGCCGCGCCGGCGCTGCAAACGTGCGCCGACACTGCGCGAAGCGACTTCCACGCTCAGCCCCGCCATCCGTGCGAGTGGTGCGAAGTTCGGATACACGCGCAGGCTGGCCGGCTCGCCGATGGTGCGGCGCTGCGTCCACAAGCGCCACGGCGAACGCAGGCGCAGATGGCTGCCGGCGAAATCGAAACGGCCGCGGCCGGTCGGCGTCAGCGCATAGTCGAGCGCCAGTTCGCGCCCCGGCGGCAGGGTGAGCTGGCGCGGCATGCCGCGCACCGGCCAGTTGCCGGGATGCAGGTCGTGCAGGTCGAAGGCGAGCGCGCGCTTGCCCTGCGGCCGCAGGCGCAGGCCTACCACCAGCTCGGGCCCCAGCGGCACCACCGGCGGCAATTCGCGGCCGAGCACGGGGCTGGGCTCGGCGCGCAGGCGGCGTGCATCGAGCGCGGCCAGCACCGCGATCAGCAACGCGAACGCCAGCCATGCCAGCAGCGGCAGCCAGCCGATCGCGGCCAGCACGCCCAGCGCGGTCCAGCCGAGCAACAGCCACAGCAGGGTGGAAGCCGGACGCATCATTGGCGGGGCGCAGCGACCTTGTGCAGCAAAGCCTTCAGCACGTCGTCCGGACGCTGGCGCTCGATCAGCGCCTCCGGCGCCAGCAGCAGGCGATGGCGCAGCGCCGGCAGCGCCACTTGGCGCACGTCATCCGGCGTGACGAAGTCGCGGCCGTCCAGCACCGCCTGCGCACGCGCCAGGCGCACCAGCGCCAGGCCGCCGCGCGGGCCGGCGCCGCCGAGCACGCCGGGCCATTCGCGGGTGGCGCGCGCGATGCGCACGGCGTAGTCGATCACCGCCGCGTCCACGCGCAGCTCGGCCACGCCCTGCTGCAGCGCCTGCAGTTCGGGCTGACTCAGCACCGGGTTCACGCGCGAGACGTCGAGGTCCGCGGCGACGCGGCCGCTGAGTACCTCGTCGACCATGCGCTTCTCGTCGTCCAGGGTCGGGTAATCGATCAGCACCTTGATCAGGAAGCGATCCAGCTGCGCTTCCGGCAGTGGATAAGTGCCTTCCTGCTCGATCGGGTTCTGCGTCGCCACCACCATGAACGGCGCCGGCAACGGGAAGCGGCGGCCTTCGATGGTCACCTGCCCTTCCTGCATGCATTCCAGCAGGGCGGCCTGGGTCTTGGCCGGCGCACGGTTGATCTCGTCGGCCAGCAGCAGGTTGGCGAACACCGGGCCGCGGCGGATCTGGAAGCGCTCGGCCTTCGGGTCGTAGATGGCGTGGCCGGTAACGTCGGTCGGCATCAGGTCCGGCGTGAACTGCACGCGGCCGAAGGTGCAGCTCACCGCCGCGGCCAGCGCGCGCACCAGCAGGGTCTTGCCCAGGCCGGGCACGCCTTCGATCAGCACGTGGCCACCCGCCAGCAACGCCAGCAGCACTTCGTCGAACACGCGCTCCTGGCCGATGAAGGCGCGCGACACCTGCTCGCGCAGCGAGGCGATGCGCGCCACCAGCTCGTCCAGCGGCAGCGCGGCCGGGGTTGCTGCAGCCGGGATTGCAGGGTGCTCCGGCGCCAGGGTCGGAGAAGGCGATTCGGTCGTCATGGGCGGCTCCTGAGTCGGGCCAGGGTGGCGATGCTGTCGCGGAACGCATGCGCGTTCGCGGGGATCTGGAAAGCCCGCGCCAGTTGCGCGGGATCGATGCCGTGGCGGTCGGCGAGGCGTTCGTACAACGCTTCGCCTTCGAGCTCGGCGCTGGAAGGGTCCTGCCGCCGCGCGCGCGCCAGCGCCGCGCGGCAGGCCAGCGCGTGCAGCCCCAGGCCGGCGTCGCGGCGATAAAGGAATTCGCCCGCGGCCTGCACATGCTCCAGCAGGGCGCGGCGCTGCAGCGGCGGCGCCGGCATCAGCGGGCCCAACCGCGCGCTGCGCATCGCCATCCAGGCCAGCAGCAATGCGGTGAGCGCGAGCAGCCCCGGCCAGCCGCGAGTGAACAGGGCCAGCCAGAAGGAAGGGCCGTCCAGCGCATAGAGCAGCCACACATGCCGCCCTTCCGAAGGCGCCAGCAAGCGCAGGGCAAAGCGCTGCTGAGCCACGTGGCTGAGCCCGCGGTTGGACAGTGGTGCGAGATCGGACAGCAGGCTGACTTCGCCGTCGCCGACGAAGAAGCGCGCGAAGGAGTAGCCGCGCTTGTCGTCACCGATGACCAGCTCCGCATTCTCGGCAGCTTCGCCGTCGAGCAGGAAGCGCGGGCCGCACAACATGAAGCTGGCGTCGCCCTTGCTTGGTGCATCCGTGCTCAGCCGGTCGCAGCCTTCGTCCATGCGCTTGGACGAAAGTCCGCCCAGCGCCTCCAGCAGCGGCGTGTGCGCGGCATCGTCAGCCGGCCCTGGCGCCAGCACCAGATGGCCACCACCGTTCACCCAGTCGGCGATGCGCTGCGCGTCGTCCACATCGATGCGCTCCACGCCGTCGCCCAGCACCAGGGTGTCGCTCTCGCCCAGCGTGACCCGGTTCGGCGACAGCGTGGCGACCGAGCTCACCGGAATATCGAGCTTGGCCAGCGTGCGCTCCAGCGCGAAGAAGCGGTTGTACTTCGCCTCGCCCTTCGCTTCCGCCGGCACGGTGATTTCCTCGCGCTCGAACAGGCTGAAGAAGCCGATCAGCCCGACCGCGAGCAGCGAAGCCAGCACGATCACCAGCACCGGCGCGCGATTCATGCCGCACTCCCGTGGCGCGCGGGCCAGCCGTCGAGCAGGCGCGCGAAATCCTCGTCGCGCGGATAGCGGTCCGCGTAGGCCGCGTACTGCCATGCGCGCACGATCGCCTCGGCGCGCTGGCGCCGCTGCGTGTCATCCAGCCGGCGCGCACTGCGCAGGCAATCCGCCTCGGTGGCGTCCGGTTCCACCGCCACCTGCAGGACCGCGGCCACCTGTTCCACGCAGCCGCGATAGAGCAGTGCCAGCGCCTCGCGGCGATGTCCGCTGCTCCACAGGCGATGGGTGGCGCCGGCCAGGTCGTCCGGCAGGCGCTCCTGCGCCTCGATGGTTTCCAGATGCATGTCCAGCGCCGCCTCGCTGCGCACGCGCAGCGCCAGCACCGGCAGGCGCGCGCGCCGGATCAGGTACACCGCGACGGCGACGATCAGGCCGATCAGCAACAGCACCAGCAGACCCTTGATGCCCATCGCGAAGCCATTGCCGATGCCTTCGAACGGCGAGCGCCCGAGCTTGACCGGCTTGGGATCCCACGACCAGTTGCGCGGCTTCCACGTGTGGTCCTTGTGCTCGCCGCCGAAACGCGGATCGCGGAACGCCTCGGTCGCCGCCGTCGCAAAGCGCTGGTCGCTCGTGCTGGCGGGAACGGCGAAGGCTGTTTCGATCTGCGTGACCGGCACGTCCTCCGGCTTGGCCGCTGCGACCTTCTGCGCCGGCGCCGGCTTTGCCACCGGCGCGGCCGCCTGCTGCGCCCAGGCGCCATGCGGCCAGGCACAGGCCAGGGTGAGCAGCAGCACGGCCGCGCCGCGGCCGGCGGCGAGCCAACGGTCGCGCAGGCGGCGGAAAGCCAGGTCCACGTCCCACGCTTCGAGCTGCGTGCGGCGATTGAGATAGAGCGCGAAGCCGGCGGCCACGTGCAGCGGTTCGATCGCGCTCCAGGCCAGGTACGCCACGCCGGCAATCAGCGCGCCGGTGACTTCGGGCGTGCGCCGCGCCACGCCACCCACCGAGCCACGTATCCAGTCCGGCATCAGCTCGGCCGGAATGAACAACACCACCGACAGGAACGCACCGAGGAAGATCACCAGCACCAGTTCCATGCAGCCGAACGCCAGCGACGAGGCTTCGGTGCCGATCGGCCGGCGCAGCACGCGCCAGCGCTCGCTGCGCTGCTTGCCGGCCAGGCCTTCGAGCAATTCCATCGGCAAGCGCAGGGCACGGTGGCTGTCGATGCGCCGCCAGGTGATCGAAGCGATGGTGCCGCCCCAGCGCCACTGGCGCTGCCCGCGCAGCGTTTCGCGCCAGCGCGGCGCGCGCTCGAACACGGCGCGCGAAAGCACATACAGCGGGATGCGGTCGAACAGCGGCAGCAGCCACCAGATCAGCAGCGTGGCCAGCCACGGCAGCCCCAGCAGCCAGCCCGCGGCAATGCACAGCGCCACCACCGGCAGGCTGAATACGAACCACGCCGACCACACCGTTCTGGCGTGCGCGCGCAGCATCGCCGCGCCGAGGTCGACTGCCTCGCGCGCCGTGCGCGGACGCAAGGCGACGGTGATGCGCTCAAGCTCCATGGCCGCCCTCCGCACCGCCGCGCCACAGCCAGCCGAGCACCAGCGCCCACAACAGCGCGGCGCTGCCGAACTTCAGTACATCCGGGAACCACGCGATCGACGACCAGAACGCCTCGATCGCCGCGGCGACCAGCAGCATGGCGAATGCGCCCAGCGCGAGCTGCGCCCCGATCCAGCCCGCCGCCACCATCGCCGGCCCGCGCCGCTGCCGGCCCGGCGCCAGCAAGGTAAGCCCGAGCCGCAGGCCCGCGCCGCCGGCGATCACCAGCGCAGTCAGCTCGAACGCGGCGTGCGCGGCGACGAAACGCCAGAACGGTCCGCCGTAACCCATCTGGGTGAGATGGCCGGCGACGCCGCCGATGATCACGCCGTTGGCGGCCAGCACGTAGACCGCGCCCACGCCCAGCACCAGGCCGGAAGCGAAGGTGCGGAAGGCGATGCTGACATTGTTCATCACATAGGTGCCGAACATCGCCATGTCGGTGCCGTTGCTGCGGCCGATCTTGTCGTTGGACGGGTCGTACATCTTCTCGAACTCGGCCAGCTGCGCGCTGCCGAACAGCGAATGCGCCCATTCCGGATGGAACTGCAAGGCGATCAGGCAGAACAGCGCGGGGCCGAAGAACAGCACCGCCGCGGCCGCCATGCAGCGCCACTCGCTGCGCACCAGCCGCGGAAAACCCGCGATCAGGAACGTGAGCGCGCGATGCCAGCGCGGCGCCGGCGGGCGATACAGCAGGCGATGACCTTGCTGCACCATGCGCTGCAGGCGGTCGGTGACTTCGCGGCTGTAGCCGCGCGCGCGCGCCAGCGCCAGGTGATGGCACAGGCGGCGGTATTCGACCGGAAAGCCGCTCGCGCGCGGATCGCGCAGGGCCTGGCGCTGCTTGCTGTCGACCAGGTCGAGCCAGCGTTGCAGTTCGCTCCAGTGCTCGCGATGCAAGGCGACGAACCGTTCCTGCTTCATGCGCGCCCCAGCAGCCAGTTGGCGTAGCCGAGCAGGCGCTGCACGCCGGCTTCGCCGCTGCAGCCGGTGAGCGGCTGCAGCAGATCGGCCAGCTCCTGCTGGCGTTGCGGCGTGAGCTGGGCGCAACGCTCAGCGAATTCCACGATCACCGCCTGCTCGTCCGCGGCCAGCCCCGGCGGCGGCGCCACCGGGGTCGCGCTGGGTACCTGGCTGCCGGCCGGCAGTTCGCCGCCGTGGATGACCAGGGTGCCGGCGATCACGTCGCCGAGGCGGCGTCCGTAAGGATCGATCAAGCTGCTGGCCAGGCCCACCGCATACACGCCCGGCAGGATGTCCACCACGCGCAGCAGGTTGCGCAGTACCGACGGCACCAGGGTGACCGGCGCGCCATCGGCACTCACTACGCGCAGGCCCATCGCGCGCTTGCCCAGCGTCTGTCCGCCGAACCACACCTCGCACACCACCGCATAGGCCCACATCAGCACGAACATCAGCAGCGCGCCGACGCCCATGCCTGCCGAGCCGAGCAGCGACAAGGGAATCATGGCGGCCCAGAACACGAACATGCGCAGCACGAAATCGATCGTCCACGCCTGCGCGCGCGGCAAGGCGCCGGCCGCGCGCAGGCGTAGAAACACCCCTTCGGGTGTTTCGATCTGCCGGAGCGTGTCTAGGGCGACCCTGGTCAAGTATCACCGCCGTCACCAGCCCTGTCTGTTCGCAGGCCGCAGGACCGTCGGCGAAGGCAGCCTGGCTGGCTGTCGAGACGGCGGACCGAAGGCATGCGGACAGACAGGGCTGGCCCCAACTTATTGAAAATGAAATGACGGGGTGATGCCTGGAAGGCTCGCCCTGGCATCAGTCGGTGATGACGATGGTGTCCGCGATCATGTCGTGCAGGCAGCGGCGCTCGGTGCCGAAGATCACCAGCGAGTCGGCCAGCGAGATCAGGCCACCGAGGTACGGGATGGCGCCGAGCAGACCGATCGGGATGATGCGCATGCCGATGATGCGGCCCAGGCCGATGCGGTCGCCGTTGGTGCGAACGATCTTGATGCCGAGCACTTTCTTGCCGATGGTCTGGGCGTTCTGGTGCAGCAGCACGCAGTTGACGACGAAGATGCCCAGGATGATCAGGATGCCGATCACCACTGCGACCGTGCCGCCCCCACTCTTGCTGGCTGCCGCGGCGCCGATGCCGACCAGTGCTGCGCCGACGCCGACGATCACGCCGTCCAGCAGGGCTGCGCCCAGGCGCTGGCCGCGGCTGGCTTTGCGCGCTTCGAGATCTTCTGCGGAGAAGCCCCCGACATCCGCCACGGCGGCTTGCGGCGCGGCGTAGTAGTTCTGTTCCTTTTCCATGGTTCCGTCCTTGTGGGTGCGTGCCAGCCCCCATAGCAGGCACTCGGCGAGTATAGGGAGGATTTTGCGTGTGTGCATGGCCGTTCATCGTGTTACGCACAATTGCGCTTTGCCCCCCTTTTCCTCCGGGGAGGGCTGGGGTGATGGGCGCGGCTCACCCTCCGTCATTCCGGCGTAGGCCGGAATCCAGTAGCGGTCGCGTTTGATTGTCGCGTTATCGCAAGGATGTCTCGCCTTTGGCGAGTGTTTCGCCCCGCTGCCGCGGAGCGAGTTACTTCTTCTTTGCTTGCCCAAAGTCAAGCCTATATAAACTTTGTTCGGGCACGAAAAAAAAGCGGCGGTTAGGCCGCTTTGTAGCGTCTCACTTTACCGCGCTTGGTGGACCGGAGAACACACGAAGGTGTCCTTGTCCTACAAGGAAATTCTTGTAGCAGGCGAGCATGACATTCCAGGCCTCCCGTGCAACGGCGGGGCCTCTTTCGATGACCTTTTCATTTTCGTCGATGATAGCGAACGTCGCTTTCCGTCCCTGCCGAGTTTCAGCAGAAAGGCCTTCGAAGCAGACCGCGGTGAGGACGGCCTGAGTCAGACCGCCGGTTGAGGGAATACCGATCATGCATGCTCCAGCAAGAGGAAGGGATGGGACACGACCGTTTCGGAGGAGGTCACCAGGAAGCTGCAGTGACATCCACGAGCGTGGTCATGGTGACGACAAGCAGCATTGCGCTCGTCTCGAGGTCGGGGAAGGAGAGGCCGTTCTGAATGAGGTCTCTCAGAACAAGGTGTGTGCTGCATAGGCGGCGAGGCGTGGCGAATGAGGCCACTATCGTCGGCATGGCGAGTCACCTGAGCAATCTCGCTTTGTTGTATGAGTGGGTGTGTACACAAGCGATGGCGTTGCGAGGGAGGCGACGACAAACCTCAGCCTGGGGCGGGGCGCGATCATGGTCGGCAAAGCGGACGGGAAGAGTGCAAGACAGCTGGCACGACTGCTCGGGCGTTCAGCGAGCACGATCTCTCGGGGGCACGTAACGGGCACCGTGAGCCGGCGGAGATCCCTCGCATGGAGCACCCGCGGCTCGGTTACGACGCCAGTCGGGCTGGCCCGCGTGTACGGCGCCTATCACGCAAGCCGCGCCGAATACGCGAGCTGCATCGAGAAGGACGACTCTGGTGCCTGGTGTTCCGACTGCTGGCCAAGGGCCGGTCTGGGGGGGCGCAGACTGCGACGTTGCCTCCCTGAAGAGCCTGTCAAGCACGTGTCGCACGAGACGATTTACATCGCGATCTATGCCGCGCCTAGTGGCGAGCTAAGGCCCGGGCTGGTGGCATTGTTGCGTCAGCACACATGCGCGCGTCGGCCACGTAGCCAAGGCGCCAACCGGCAGGGCCGACTCCAGCATTCACGACCGGTCCCCCGGGGCCGATGAAGGGCTCTTGTCGGGGCATTGGGGGGGGATTTCATCAAGGGGGCGCGCAACCAGTCCTCGGTCGGTGTGCTGGTCGATGGCCGGACGCCGCTTGGGTTTGATAGCCCCGTCGCCGAAGCCCGATCTTGGATTTGATCCGGCGATAGTCCGAAGCACTATGCAGGCTGCTCAGGCACTTCAGAGCAGAGCTTTCACGCTTGGCTTGGAGAAGAACGGGGAGTAGTGAGCCTTGGCCCTACTAGCGGCTACATGCTGGCCGGTCGAGGCTCTGTGTCCCCAACGCCAGTAAAGCCACAGGCATTAGTCGTATCCGAGTCCAGAGCAGGAGGTTGAGTCCGTCCCATAGTTGAAACCGCAGGCCATCCATGCGGTCTGCGTAGTCGGTCAGTCAGCTGAGCAGATCGGCGGCTTGCAGGATGTGGCGAATCAGAAGCCACGGTCCCCACCGCCTCCACCATTAACGCATGCAACCGCTGCTGATGGCTACGCCATCCGTCCCCATCGAACAACACGAACCACCCCATCTGCAGAAGGCTGCGTCCGGTATCGTTGCGTGCGACCAGCACCTGATGGCGCTTGGCATCGACCAGCATGAACTGCCCGCCCCAGCCGTCGGCCCACACGTAGCCATCGCGATCGATCCACCACAGGTAGCCGTAGCTCGCGAACGGGTCCATGCTGTCGACCGCCGAATAGGCACGCGTGCTTTCGGTGATCCAATGTTCGGGGATCACCTGCGTCGAACCCCAGCGCCCGCCTTGCGCGTAAAGCATGCCGAACCGGGCCAGGTCGGCGGCGGAAAGAAAGATCACGAACTGGCGGTGCTGCGTATAGCGTGGCTGCTCGTAGATCACGTGCTCGGGCTTGAAGCTGATCATGCCGGTGGGCTTGGCGATCCACTCGTTAAAGGCCTGGCCGATGCTCATGCCAGTGCGCTGTTCGAAGATCACGCCGAGCACGTTGAAATCCCAGTTGTTGTAGTAAAAGAACTCGCCGGGCTTGTGCGAGCCGCGGCGCGGGCGCCGGTCTTTCATGCCCTTCACTTCGCCGGCCGCCTCGATATAGATGCCTGAGCGCGACATCAGCAGGTCGCGCACCGTGGCACTTTTCTCCATGGCCGTTAGCGGCACCACGCGATCATCGATGCCCAGCTCGCCCAGCGTCTGGTCCAACCGCACATAGCCGTGCTCGATGGCGATACCATACAGCCCGCTCAGCAGGCTCTTTCGCACCGAGTGCGTGTTGATTGGCAGATCTGCCTCACCCCACCGCGCTAGCTCCTGCCCATTCTGTAGGGTGACGAAGGCGTCGAAGCGCGTGTCCTTGGCGAGAAAACCGTAGGCCTCGCGCAGAGCCTCGGGATGCGCCACCATGGTTTTCGGCAAGACCGTGGCGAAGGCGTTGCGGCCGCCGACCGCGATGGCAGGTATGGCGGTGATGCCCAGTACGAGGGCGACCAGCAGCGTCAGGACGATGGCGCTGCGCTTGATGAGGCGTCGTGTAGTGCTTTTCATGGCTTGACTCCGGGAAGGCCATCCGCAGTATCCGAGCCACATCGCCGGCCATGCAGACACCGGAAGTCACCCAGGAGGGTGACGAAAGTCACCACTTTGCCAACCGCCTTGCCTCGGCCCAGCCCCTGGGCGAAGCTCCGCGCATGAGCCGCCCCTCCTTCCTGTACGCCGCGATGGCCATGGCCGGGTGTGTCGCTTGGCTGGCCGTCGGCCTGGAGTTGTGGTTCAGCACCATCGTGCCGACCTCGGCGGCGGACGACCTGCCCGTAGGCGCACTGGTGCCAGCGCTGCATGCGCTGTTCGCGCTCGTCTTCCTCGGTTCTCTGGCGTGGCGCCCGCCGCGCCCCTTGCACCTTCTGCTAGCGGCGATGCTGCTGGGCATGGCGCTGGTGCTGGTCGCGCTCTATCGCTACAACTCGGCGGCAGCCCTGCTGATCATTCCGATGCTCGCCTTCGCCGGCCTGCTACGTATGCGCTGGTTGATCGCGGTCTATGTCGTCGCCAACCTTTTGCTGCTCGCCGTGGCTCTGGCGTTTCGCCAGATGGATACGCCCTATACGTATATCGGCCTGCACGCCAGCCTTCAGTTACTCGCCATCCTGCTTGTCACCTCGATGCTGCGTACGGAACAGGCCCGCGCGCAGCTTGCGCAGGCGCACGCGGAACTGCTGGCGACGCGCGGCATGCTGGCGGAGATCGCGCGCAGCCAGGAGCGCTTGCGGCTGTCGCGCGAGCTGCACGATGTGGCCGGCCACAAGCTGACCGCGCTACGGCTTAATCTCAGCGCGCTCACGCACAACCCGCAGCTCGACCCGGCGGAGGTCATCACCTTGTGCACCCGTCTCACCGTAGAGCTGCTGGACGACCTGCGCGCCGTGGTGCACCAACTGCGCATGCACGATGGGCTCGACTTGAGCGCCGCGCTGGAAAGCATGGCCGCACCTTTCCCGCGCCCGCTCGTGCAGTTGGACATCGCCGCCCACACCCGCGTGCAAACCTTGGAGCAGGCCGACGCCCTGCTGCGCGCCTTCCAGGAGGGGCTTACCAACGCTGCCCGGCACGGTGACGCCGAACGGCTATGGGTACACCTGCATCGCGAAGGCAGCGAGATCGTGCTGGACATGCGCGATGACGGCCAGGGCCGCGGCGCGCTCCAGGCTGGCGATGGTCTGACGGGCATGCGCGAACGTATGCAGGCGCTGGGCGGCGGTCTGGAGTTCGGCCGCGCGGATGGCCAGGGTTTCCACCTTCGCGCCTGGCTTCCCGCGTGCCCCTGATCGAGCCACGCCGCATCCGCATCGCCCTCGCCGACGACCAGGCCCTGGTGCTCGGCGGCCTCAAGGCTCTGCTCGGCGGCTTTGCCGGGCTGGAAGTGGTGGCCGAAGCCTCGGATGGACACGCGCTGCTGGAAGCGCTGCAACGCGTGGCGGTTGACGTCGTGCTATGCGACATACGCATGCCTGGCCTCGACGGCTTCGAGGTCTGTCAGCGGCTGAGCCACCTCGACGCCGCGCCTCCGGTGATCCTGCTCACCACCTTCGACGACGCGGACTATGCGCTGAAAGCCATCGACGCCGGCGTCCGCGGCTTCCTGCTGAAAGACGCCTCGCCGCTCGAACTGGTCGACACCATCCAGCAGGTCGCCGCCGGACGCTCTGTCGTCACCCCAGTCGCTACCGACGCCATACGCTCGCGCTACGCCTACGACGACCAGAGCGTGCCCAAGAGCGGTTTCAGCAAACGCGAGACCGACATCCTGCGCCTGCTGGCCGGCGGCTACACCAACCGCGAAATCGGCCTGGCCATCCATGTGGCCGAGGGGACGGTGAAGAATTACTTGATGGATATCTTCGACAAGCTGGGCACGCGCGATCGCACGCGGGCCGTGTTGAAGGCGATTACGTTGAAGATTATCTAGGCCGGGAGTATGAGCGGGCAAACCTATTCCCTTCACTGCCGATCGAGCCGCCGATCCGTCACTCGCCGCCCCGATGCCCAACGGGCGCATGCTGCGCCATTAACTCAACAATCCAGTCGATAAAAACGCGCAGCTTCGCGCTTACATGCCGGTTCGGCGGGAACGCCAGATAGAGCGGCATAGGATCCATTTTCCAGGTCTCGAATAGCGGAGTCAGATCTCCTCGAGCCACATGGGCTTTGGCCATGTAGTGCGGTAGCCACAGAGCGCCAAGGCCGGTGAGCCCCGCCTCGAGGTATGCATTCCCATCGTCCACCGTCAGCACGCAGCGCCCCTGTATCCGCACGGTTTCGTTGCCGCTACGCATGGCGTAGGGGATGCGCTTGCCGGTGCGCGACCAGACGTACCCGACGATGCGGTGGTGTGATTCCTCCAGCTCTCTCGGGTGCAAGGGCGTCCCCATTCGTTCCAGATAGATCGGCGCCGCATATACCCCAAGCTGCAGATCTCCGACGTGTCGAGCCTTCAATGAGAGAGAGGTGAGCTCGCCGCCGCGCACGACGCAATCGACGTTCTCACCGATGATGTCGACCATTCGATCGCTGACGCCCAGATCCAGTTGGATATCCGGATAGCGGGCGTGGAACGCTGGCAAGGCCGGTATCAGGATCATCCGGGCCAGCGGGCTCGGTACATCTACCCGCAATCTGCCCCTTGGCGATGTTGAGGCTTCGGAAAGGCTATTCTCGGCATCGTCCAGGTCGGCCAGCAGCCGGATGGCTCGCTCGTAATAGGCCATGCCGTCGGCGGTCGGGTTGACCTTGCGCGTGGTGCGATTGAGCAGCCGGACGCGCAGATGGGTTTCCAGCTGTTGGATCAGCTGGGTCGCCGTGGTCTTGCTCATGCCCTTGCAAGAACGGCGAGGCGCCGATCGTCGGCGGTGGCAATTCCGCGGGCCAGACAATCATGTTCCTGAGCCGCTCAGCCAACCATGTCTGCCTGCTGGTGCGCGGCACTTCGCTGGCGTCATCCATGTCGAGCTACTTGTCCAGCCGGCTGGAAGCGGACCTGAAGATCACCATCGAATACTGCTCCGCGGTGCGCGCGTTGCACGGCGGCGAACGCCTCGACGCGGTAACCATCCACGACAGCCAGAGCGGCGCGGATTACACGCTGTCGGCCTGCGCGCTGTTCACCATGGTCGGTGCGCAGCCCAACACCGCCTGGCTATCGGGCCTGGTCAAGCTGGATCCGCAGGGCTATGTCGAGACCGGCGAATCGGCAAGCGCGGATTCCCCGGATGCGACATCGCAGCCGGGGATCTTCGCGGTGAGGGATGTTCGGTCCGGATCGGTGAAACGAGTGGCTTCCGCGGTCGGTGAAGGCTCGGTCGTCATTTCAAAGTTGTGGAGCTACATGAACGGCTGAGTCGCCTTCACCGCGGTGCTGAACAACCGGAAGCCGAATATCGATAGCTCGTTTCGACGCGTCACGGACTGGGCGGCGGCAACCAGACATCGCCGATCTGCATGTCCAGCAACTTCAGATATGCCTGAATGTGCTGATAAGCGACCTGGTCGTCGAAATCTGTATCTTTCTTTTTGATGATCTGGGTATTGACCGCGCCGGTAAGTCCTGTCTTCCCGTCGCCCGGCTGCTGGTAATTCAAGAAATCCAGAAGCAACAGGTTGTTATTGATGCCGTCCTGGACCTTCTGCGGGGTTTCGAGATTGGGGTTATAGATGGTGAGGATGTTCTGGATGGTGGTGGCATTCCAGGCGTCCGGCACAGTGTCCATCGTGTTGAAGAACCGGGTCGATGCTCCGGCCATCTTTTTATCGAAGTAATTGGCGAACTGTTGATTCCCCGCCGTCGGCGCGGCAAAGGTATAGCAGTTCAGTTTTGCCGACGGCAGCTGCTCCTGCAGATAAAGCGTCAGCACCGATGCCAAGGCTCCGCCGAGACTGTGGCCTACGATAACGACCGTGCCCCCCGAGCCTACCTGACCCTGCAAGTAACTCACCAGGCTGCCGCCCGTGTCAGGGTTGGTGTTGATGATGTGCTGCGCCCCAGCATTGGCGCCCTTTGAAATGCTGGCATCCGACGGCGCTCCCGAGATCAGCCCGCTTGCCGCCGTCTGGCCGATATCGTTGTCCTCTTCCTTGACGTCGTAGTCCGACGTGGGATTGGTGCCGCTGGTCACCAGACGAAGGTCACCCGAGGGTCCTTTGAAAACAGCGGTGACATTCGCGGAATAGCCCTTGGATGCGCCTTTCGTTCCCGGGTCCAGATATAGGGAAGGTCCCCATACAAGGTCGAAGTCCTTCGCATACGTCGATTGCTTCACCCGGTTGACGATGTTTGCCTGCACCGCGGCAGGATCCGGGTTCTGCATGGATTTGCCCTGGTCATCGACGGCGGCGTTGTTGAGCACAAAGGCCAGCGTCAGATTGATTTTTGCGTCTTTCGAAGACATAGCCGCACTCCTTGCCTGGATACAAGACAACCATCCCCGCTCCAGCAAAGGAGGGGGCGCATGAAAACCTGTGTCTTTGTCGCTGCTGCAGCGAATCGAGGAAAGTCGAGATGCTCCCTATCGACTTCGTCGGTCATGATGCTTGGCCGCACGCCGCGTATGCGCTGTGAAGCATTCGTTGCGCGCGATACGGCTGTGACTACCTCTTTCGAACGGAAGCTAAATTGAAAGCCGTGCAAGGCTCGTGAACTGCATCACTTCGCGATGCGATGGACTGCACGGAACGATGAGATACCGCGGAATTTGTCGATGCCAGCGCCATGGTCGGCAAGCATGCGGCGTAGCTAGGGGTGATAAGCACGATCAACTCCGTACGCGTCGAGTTGTGATCGGTGGTACCGAAGAGGTGACCTAACAGTGGAACACGGCGTAACCACGGTACACCGGTGTCGCCCTGCGACTCGTCTTGTTGGATAAGGCCTCCAAGAAGAACGGTTTGCCCGCTTTGCACGATGGCGTGCGTGTTCATCTGCCGCTGAAGAATGGTCGGGTTTCCCGCGGCATCACGCGATGCTGCAGTATCTACTCCACTTACTTGCTGGCCGACGGTTAGATAGTCCGAGCAACCATCTCATCAGACGTCGAGCGCCATCGCTTATATCCGCCGCGTGGGGCTCGAGTTGCGGTGCGTGTCCTGGATCGGGTTATATCGCCCTAGGGAAATGGCGATACGGTAGGCCGCTTGGGCCACTGCATAAGCGCTCGTCTGGTCGATCCGTGGTGTGGTGAGGAAGTAACCACTTCGGACCTGTCTACTCCAGCGCGCGCTGTCGTCCCCCTCCTCGCCTGCGCACTTCTACCCTTGCTTCTGATGCAATGACGCATTGCTGCCATGCAAGTCCTGACCTGACCTCGCGAGGCGAAACGAGTGGCATCGGAACGATGCAGATTGATGCGCCTGGAGGCCATAGCGTGCGTCAAAGTGCGTCGCCACGGTATCTCACCCGATACGCCGATGAGCCGCGCCAGGCTGATTCTGGCGGGCTGTGTAAGATTTCGTCGAAATCGATCTCCAAAGGGTGTGCGGGTGCAGAGGGGGTAACCGTGCATCCCGGGGGGCATCTCCTCACGACAAATAATGAGTCCGGACCGAGCCAGGGTAGAATTCTTCCTTGAGTGCCCGCTTTCGCAACCCATGGTGGACACTTCGTATCTGAGGTCCAAAAGGTTCTTAGCATGCGCAAACTGCCCAATATCGGATCTGCCATGGAGATCCCTAAGCAAGGTGCGATGCTCGTTGGGCGCATCGAACAGACAGGCGAAGTTCTTTGTAACGGTGACGTGTTTGTTCTCATTTTGACGATGGGTGGGCAGCGCACGTTAACCGCCTTAGGGCAAGTCCTACCATGGCGTCCGACACGAAGTCCGCGAGAAGAGTGTGGACCTCGATGCAGCTGGCTGGCTTCTAGAATTACCAACGCCACGACGATCTCTTCGCCAAAATCGGAAGTGGCTGGATATGCTCTTGCAAGAGTGCGCGCACGCAATTCATTTGCGCCCTCCACAATCTCCGCCGTTGGCGACCGGCCTGTTATCCAAGAGTGTGGGGGGGGGCAATCGTATCGACATCGCCGTGCTAGCACCTGCGCCAATTGCTGCAGATGTTAAGCGGAGGCATCCGCTCGCCGCCTCCTAACGGGACTTTCACTTTTAAAGCCGCCGTCATGGACAAGGCTCCCTTGTGGCAGTTTTCTTGAACCCTGCCCGGGACCTAATATCGTACTGCCGAACCGCAATGGAGGAGCCTATGCCCTCAGCTAATGGCCCGCGACAGAATCGGTTACTCGCCGCGTTACCTGAAGCAGAATTGAAGCGTTGGCTACCGCATCTTGAGCCGGTGGAAATGTCACTCGGCAAAGTGCTCTATGAATCTGGTAGCCGATTGGCTCACGTGTATTTTCCCACCACCTCGATTGTGTCATTGCTATACGTGATGGAAGACGGAGCCTCGGCGGAGATTGCTGTCGTTGGCAACGAGGGCATTGTCGGCATTTCGCTCTTCATGGGAGGGGAGTCAACGCCGAGTCGTGCCTTAGTACAAAGCGCTGGCCAGGGATATCGGCTTAAGGCTGATCTCATGCTGCAGGAATTCGGTCGAGCCGGCGCCGTCATGCATCTGCTGCTTCGCTACACCCAGGCCCTTATAACGCAGATGGCGCAGACAGCGGTATGCAATCGCCATCACTCCCTGGATCAACAGCTGTGCCGATGGCTCCTTCTGAGTCTGGATCGACTGCACTCCAAGGAACTGGTGATGACGCAGGAACTGATTGCCAACATGCTGGGCGTTCGTCGTGAAGGGGTCACTGAGGCCGCCGGCAACCTGCAGCAAGCCGGGCTGATTCGATATCAGCGCGGCCATATCACGGTGCTTGATCGCGAACAGCTTGAGCGGCGAACCTGTGAATGCTATGCCGTGGTCAAGAAGGAGTACGACCGCCTTCTCCCCCTCTGATAGCGATGTAAGTGACGCTCTGGAATCAACTTCCCATGCACAGGTAGATCATGGCACTACTCAGTGGCGGGCGCGTTCGCAGCGATTCCGCAAACGTCATGGTGGCACGCAGCACGCCAGGCAGCAAAGGTGAGGGGTATGGCATCGATCGTAGCCACCTCAAACGATCGCGAGCTCCAAATATGACCCCTCGCCTTGGCGTGTGGTGAAATCCAAGGAGCTGCGGCGAGCACAACAAAGAGCGCAGAATGACGAGCCAAGCATAAGCCTTGCCCCATCCGCCGCGGTCTTTTCAAAGAGGCTCACTGGCGTCTGACAATCCCAGGTGATTCTGTGGAATCGATTTGCCGATAAGCTCGGCCCAAAGAGCGTTCCACCGATCGAATCTGCAAGGCGCCGGACGGATGCCGTAACAACTCACGCCTCAACAGCTCGTTCTCTTGCATGATGCGCTGGCTCTGGTCGAGAAGGGTATCAAAACGTTTCTCCAGGCCAGTGAAACTAGCTTCTTTAGAGATTGTCATAGCGGTCCTCGGCGGATTCGATCGGCGAACCAACTTGAGCGTCGGCACAGGCTGGCTCACCTAAGGGGCGTACTTTGCGGCGTCGGGGCGATCATGTCGGTGCGCTGGCGCGCCTTGTATTTTGGAGCCAATCGGCGATCGCGACGCTCTTGGTGGTGCAACACCGGTCGCGGTCGCTGATATCCACATCGTTCTGTTGATCACGATATCTGCCACTATCCTACCTGTCGTTACGGCACCCCTTCTTCTCTATGTTCGATGCCGCACATTGCCACTTTGATGTGCGCTGGCGCACCGATGCGAAGCTCTCGGCGTGCGTACTGTTTCCGCGTCGGGAGGAAAAGGGAATTTCCTCCCGGCCAGCGATCATAGCGATTGTCAGGGCGCTCGCCGGAAAGATGCTGCGCAGCGTTGCCAGCGCCATCGAAGGTTTGCTCTATGCCTGCGCTGAGGCGCTCTTGTCTACTGCAAGGGATGTCATCGTGTTTTACTACGCACTCATATTCTTTGTTATCGCGCTGATATCTGGAGCCCTTGTATTCGCAGGCGTCGCCGGAGTCATCGCTGGCGTCGCCCAGTTCATCTTCTTCGGATCCTTGGCTTTGTGCGTCACTTTATTCATTTTGAGTAAGCACGGGCGCTCCATTGTGGCCAGCACGCACCATACTGACGGCCAGTCATAGTCCCTCATGGGCGCCTCATCTACTTCCCGCGGATAGCACGTATGAGGCTCGCCAGCTGATTTCGTTCTACGAAATGGCATGACGCCAGGCGATGATGCGATCTCCGAAGAAGGGCGGCAACGCAATCGCCATTCCTGCGAAGCCGCTTGACCCTAGCGCTGGAAGTGCGCAACCAAGCGGCCTAGCGCACGCCTAAGCAGGGCGTCGATAGCTAATACATCAAGCCTTGCTGACCCAGGTGCATTCAATATCGTCCTTAATGACCCGCTGCAGATCGGTTATCGACAGTTCCGAGACGTCGAAGACTCTCCCATGCCGTGCTCCCCGATAGTCGCCGTCTAGGCGGAACGTCGCCGCCCAGACAACGCTGTTAAGGACAGCTGCGACATACATGGCTGTGTAGTCGAAACCGTCGCTCGTCATCCCTGCAATGTCAGACATGGTTGCAACCTCTTCGGGCGAGACCTGGATAGACGCGCCTTGCGCGCTTCCAGGTGTGGCTCATTGACTGCGATGTTGGCTTAAAACATCGACTCCCAAACGGCAGTGCGTAACAGTTAGGGCGCCGATCCACATTTCGTGTAATACCAACACCGTCGATCTTCATGCCGATCACTTTGGCATCATTAAGTTTGCCGAGTGGCTCAGATGGCGGCTGAGCCAGGTCGTGCACATCATTCGATCAGCGTTCTCCATGGATATGTTCGTTAGCTCGGCGCGGCTAATAGGCCGAGCCGAACTTTGTTGGCCAGCAAGCACATTCCGAAATTAATGCCTGAGATTGAGGCGGGGCGTGGGTGCGAGATATCGTTGGCTGGCGAATGACAGCGAGTCTGCCCTTCATTGTCGCTATGGTTAGTGGGGCGCCAAAGCATGCTGCTTGCTATCCATACGTGCCGTGCATATCAAGGCCCCTTGGTCGAAGCCGCTATCCGGGCTTCGCGGATATCTGGCTTGGTGTGGCCGGTGCCGCTTCATCGTCAGAAGCAAGTGGATGACCGCCCTCTGACACCAAGTCATTCAACGCACTAGCCAGGGTCCACTCCGCTGTCTTAATGGCTCTACGATTGTATTCGACCTTAGTGTCGACTGGAGCATGGGTTGAAGTCGATTCGCCGGCGTCGCCATGGCTTTCATCCGCATGCACGGTCGCGCGATGCGCGCCTAGCGCCMATGCGAGCGCTGATACAGGGTTCATGCTATCGACCATCGAACTGGGGATGAGGATGGTGGTTCCGCGCTCCTTCGTYGTCTCATAAATGATATTCATTGCGCGCAACTGAAGCGCTGCCGGTTGATCGGAATAGACCTTCGCCGCGCTGACGAACTTGCTCGCAATCTCGGCTTCGGCTGATCCGAGGATAATGCGAGCCTGCTTTTCCCGTTCGGCTTGAGCCTGCCTCGACATAGCGTCCTGCAGCGCCACGGGAATAGCTACATCACGTATTTCCACTGATCGCACCGTCAACCCCCATTCGGTGGTCTTATTTCCGATTTCAGTGCATAGCGCTAGGTCGGCGGATTGGCGGTCCGATAGCAGGGACGCGAGCATCGATGAGCCAATCATTTCGCGCAGTGACGTTTGAGCTACTCGGGCGATGGCCTGCTGATAGTCGGTAATGGCCAGCGCAGCCTTCCTGGCATCGTGCACGTGCCAGAAGATAATGGCATCCACGTTGACAGGTACCGTGTCGCGCGTGAGTGCCTGCTCGGCGTTGAAGGCGGTTGTCTGAATACGCTCATCAATGACCGCGACCACCCGATCGATCACCGGGATGATGAGAAATAAGCCGGGTCCCCGCACCCCCAATAGTTTTCCTGCTCGCAGAACGACAAATTTTTGCCACGTGTTGGCCATTTTAAGCGATTGCGAAACGATTGCGGCGGCGCCCCAAAAACCAATCGCCATGCCTATATTGCCGCGATACATGAACAGGCCGCCCACGGCAGTCAAGGTGGCGACGATGAATAGGGTAATGGTGTTCACGACGTCATCCCGCTTGCCAGTGGCGAATGAATGGCGATGACTCACATTGCGGTCGAAGCGGTTCCGTGTCGGTGCGCTGGCGCACGCACACGATTTTGCTTGCATCGATTCAAATGGATCGTGTCATGGCCTCGGGTCATCGCTCCCTCGCCGCCGTTGCGCTTATCCGATGCATCAAGCCCGGTGACTGCATCGGCCATCCGAGTGAGAAATCGCCTTCACCACCCCTGACGGATGGTGGTCCTTCAATGAGCACCAGGGGACTCGCTATAAACCAAACGCATTCACCCCACCTAGGGAGCTGAGGACGTGAACGTCCACATTGGCCACCGAGGAGAGTCAACAGCGCTCGATC
>NZ_JBFRGP010000032.1:0-22805 GCF_052115385.1 Dyella sp. 2RAB6 | reverse complement strand
AACGAGATCTTCGGGCTTCTGATAGTTGGCTAACAGACTGCTAAGCAGCTCGTCGGGCACTTCGTGTTTGCGTGGACTCATGGTGTCTCCGGGTCAGATGGCAGTTTCCTGCCAATGCCCCGTTTACACAAAATCTAGGATAGGCCCGGCGCGGATCGCGGCTTCTTGACGTCCCTTGTCCTTATAGGCATGGCGAAGCAACAAGGGCATGATGAGCCGATCGAATACGAATCCGCCGTGGCCGCGGCTGTCTCCGACCCCTAGGGCTGATATGCAGACCAGGCGGGAGACACCACTGCGCTTCATCGCCAGGATCAGCGCGTGTGTCGCTTCGGTAAGCAGGCTGACTTCGCTGACAGGGCTTACGCCGGTTCCAAGCGCGCTGACGACAGCATCGCAGCTGTCCATGGCACGCATGAGAGCGCCTTCGTCACGTACGTCGCCCTCGATGATGTCTGCTCCCGGGAGATCGAGCGCGCGCGCCTTAGAGCGAACCAGCGCCACTACGGAATAACCCTTCTTCCGAGCGTCCTGGACAATCAACCGCCCGGTTCCGCCCGTGGCACCCAAAACAAGAACCTTCATATTGGACCTTGATGTTTGTTGATATGAACGCCGCTGCCGACAAGGAGACAGGCTATTTCGGCCTCTGCCAGAATCGCGACAGAGATGCGAATTTCCGAAATGAACTCTGAAACTCGTACCCCGTCGCTGATCGGCGGATCTACGCCGTAGCGGCCCTCAGGGCCGCCGCGAAGACATCGCGAGCGGAGGTCGCGCCCGGGACGTGCTCGGTGCCGACGCCCCCTAGGGCCATCCCTCCAGCGTTGACCGCCTCATACATGACTTCGGCCGGCCCGGACTGGCCCTTCGGAATGCCGAACTGCTCGAATGTATCCGGCCAATCGGCCCGCGGGACGGCAACGGCTTTAACGTCGACCTTCATCACTTCACCTAATTGCACCGCCACTTCATCTGCGCTCACCATTGAACCGAGTTCGATGACCCGATGCCCCAACCAAGCCGGTCCGGTCAGAAGCGCTGCAATCGCGGCGCCGATGTCGTTGGTCGCGACCATGGTCGATTTCCGATTTGTCGGGTTGTAGAAGACGGGCAGCATCCCGCCTTTGGCGACGTGCAAGCCGTAAAGGAAGTTTTCGAAAAACTCACCGGCTCGCGCATAGGCGATCGGCAGGTTCAGGTCGCGAAAACCCTGCTCCAGCAGTGACAGCGCTGTGATCAGCCCCATCCCGCTGGTTCTGTTCGCCCCCATCGACGAAAGCGCGACGACCCGCGGCGCCGGCACGTTGGCGAGGGCCTCGACATTGTTCGCGATGACGGCTTTGGCTTCCCTGAAATCCGGCGAGGGAGCCCAGATGGGAGGCAACATGACAAATGCGCCATCGACACCCCTGAGCGCCCGTTTGATGGAGGCCGCATCGTTCCAGTCGCCTTCAACCAGTTCGACACCTTGGTCAGCCCAGCGGGACGCCTTCGAACGGTCACGGACCAGCGCGCGTACTTTCTTGCCCTGTGCCAGCAAATGCGCCGCCGTCGCGCCACCAACTTTTCCCGTAATTCCCATAACCAAAAACATGAGCATTCGCCTTCGTTAGTTCGACGGCTCACGGTACCTAGCGCGCTATTATTCGAATACTGGGTACATTCGGAACGGGCTGTGTAGATGAACTTAACAATTGCTCGAAGCCATCTGGATGGGCTGGTCATGTTTCTGACCGTGGCGGAGTGCCAAGGCTTCCGCGCTGCGGCGCGGCATCTGGGCATCACGCCGTCCGCGGTCAGCCAGGGGATACGCAGCCTGGAGGAACGGGTTGGCGCGCCCCTCTTTTCCCGTACGACCCGAAGCGTCAGGCTGACCGAAGCAGGCGAACGTTTGCTGGCCCACGCGCGCCCGGCCGTCGACATGCTCACGGCGGGACTGGACGCCGCAAGTGACTTGGGTGGCGAAATTACCGGCCGACTGCGCATCAATGTGCCCAGGCCAACTTTGCCGCTGCTGGTGAATCGCTTGCTGCCCGACTTTCTCGACGCTCACCCCAACGTCGAACTCGAACTGGTGGGCGAGGATCGTCCGATCGATATCGTCGAGGAAGGTTTCGATGCGGGAATACGTCTCGGAAACTTCGTCCAGATCGACATGGTCGCGGTATGGCTGACGCCACCCGAACGCTTCGTTGTCGTCGGCTCCCCAGCCTTTTTTCGGACTCATGGCCGACCGGCGTCACCATATGATCTGCAGAATTTCCGTTGCATCCTGCTCCGTCAGTCAGTGCGGCCCCTCGATCATTGGCAATTTGTCGTCGACGGTCAGCGCATGACGGTGGGCGTTGATGGGCCTCTCGTGATCAACGACGTCGAAGCTTGCATTCACTCAGCGCTGAGAGGTGCCGGACTCTTCCAGGTGCCGCGTTCGGTCGTGATGTCGCATCTCGAAAGTGGAGATCTTGAGACCGTGCTCGAACCTTACTGCGAAGAGGTTCCAGGATTTTCTCTGTACTATCCAAGCCGAAGTCAGTCACTGCCCAAACTTCGCGCCTTTGTCGATTTCGCCACCCAGCGAATGCGAACAGCCTTCAAGCCAGGCGACTATCTGCCGAACCCCGTGTCCTGATCCGACCGTATTAAAGGCAGGCCTGAAGACAACCTAGTCAATGACACAGGGCCGGAGGACGTCCAGGCACCTCGCGAGTCCGCACGTCGACATCGAAGCGCCCACTTCGCCGCCCTGGCCGACATTATTTCGCCCTCACCAAGCCACTCACGCAGCAGAGACCCGACCTAGGATCCATCCGCTGGATCCACGGCCGGCTCTTCGCCGGCGAACCTGACGAAGAGCTTATTTCGAGAGGCGGATATGAAGAGGCGGTTTTGTACGGCATCAGTCGTTCCGGTCATTCTCCTTGCTGCGCTCTGGCCGTTCTCCGCCAGCATCGCCGCCGATGACTTGAGCACAGACCACGGATTGCTTACGTTCGTGCGCAGCAACGACACGATATGGACGCGAGTGCTGGGGACATGCAGGGATGCCACCGTCGTTAGGTCAAGCCGCCAGGGGCGTATCGACTTCAATATCAAGGCCGAATGTGCCGTCAAGGACAATCTCGAAGGGAACATGGACTGTCCTGCTTACAAGGTCGATGCTTCCGGCACTGTGGATACTCCATCGCAAGCTACCGTGCGCAAGATGACGCTGGAGCTTCGGTGCTCGGGCTAGCTGCGCAATAAGCTTCCAGGAATCGAATGGGGCGGACCACGCCCGATTTCACGGATACCTAAAACAGGGGCGGCCCACTCCGCCCCTTCAGCGTTCCCGCTCGATGGCGCGACGCACTTGGCTGACCACACCGGCACCCCGGACTCGGATTGCGTCGAAAGCGAGCGTAGACTCCCGGAACGCTGCAACGCGCCACACCAGGGAACACCATGAGCGAACAGGCCACGTCGACGCCGCACGCCATTTCTATCCGGGGTATCGGCAAGACCTACAAGAACGGTTTCCAGGCACTGAAGTCGGTCGACCTGGACATCAAGCGAGGTGAGATCTTTGCGCTGCTCGGCCCGAATGGCGCAGGCAAGACCACGCTGATCAGCATCATCTGCGGCATCGTCAAAGCCAGTGCGGGCACGGTGCATGCGGATGGCGCCGATATATTGCGCGATTACCGCATGACGCGATCGAAGATCGGCCTGGTCCCGCAGGAGCTCTCGACGGATGCCTTCGAAACGGTGTGGGCCGCGGTCAGATTCAGTCGAGGCCTGTTCGGTCGCGCGCGCAATGACGAGCACATCGAAAAGGTGCTGCGCGACCTTTCGCTCTGGGAAAAGAAGGACGCGAAGATCATGACGCTGTCCGGCGGCATGAAGCGCCGCGTCCTGATCGCCAAAGCGCTCGCACACGAGCCAAGCATTTTGTTTCTGGACGAGCCCACAGCCGGCGTAGATGTGGAGCTTCGCCATGACATGTGGCAGATGGTGCGCGGGCTGCGCGCCACCGGCGTCACGGTCATCCTGACCACGCACTACATCGAAGAGGCCGAGGAAATGGCCGACCGCGTGGGCGTGATCACCCGTGGCGAATTGATCCTGGTCGAAGACAAGCACGTGCTGATGCGCAAGCTCGGCAAGAAACAGCTTTCTATCAGCCTCAAGACACCCATCCAGGCGCTACCTCAGGGGCTGGACGATTACGCGCTGGAGCTCGCCGAAGACGGCACCACGCTTACCTACACCTTCGATGCCCACAGCGACGATACGGGCATTGCCGTATTGCTGCGCAAGCTGGGCGATCGCGGAGTGGACTTCAAGGACCTGCATACGATGGAAAGCTCGCTCGAAGACATTTTCGTCAGCCTGGTCCGGGGTACGCGATGAACATTCCAGCCATTCGCGCCATTTACCGCTTCGAGATGGCCCGCACCTTTCGCACCCTGACCCAGAGCATCGTTTCGCCGGTGCTGTCGACGTCGCTGTATTTCATCGTGTTCGGCACCGCCATCGGCTCGCGCATGGGCGAGATCGGCGGCACCAGCTACGGCGCTTTCATCATCCCCGGGCTGATCATGCTTTCGCTGCTCAACGAAAGCATTTCCAATGCCTCGTTCGGCATCTATCTGCCCAAGTGGTCGGGAACCATCTACGAGCTGCTCTCCGCGCCGGTTTCGCCATGGGAGGCGGTGCTCGGCTATGTCGGGGCGGCATCGACCAAATCGGTGATGCTGGGTCTGCTGATCCTGCTCACCGCGCGCTTCTTCGTGCCTTACAGCATCATGCATCCGCTATGGATGATGGTCTTCCTGCTGCTTACGGCCGTCACCTTCAGCTCGTTCGGCTTCATCATCGGCCTGTGGGCGGATGACTTCCAGAAACTGCAGGTGATCCCGCTGATGGTGGTCACCCCGCTGACCTTCCTCGGCGGCGCTTTCTATTCGATCGGGATGCTTCCGCCGTTCTGGCAGAAGGTCGCGCTGTTCAATCCCGTGGTGTACCTGATCAGCGGCTTTCGCTGGAGCTTCTACGGCCAGTCCGACGTCAATGTCGTGGTGAGCGCGAGCATGACCTTGGCCTTTCTGCTGGTCTGCATCGCGGCCATCGCCTGGATCTTCCGTACCGGCTACAAGCTGCGTTCGTAGGAAAGCGGCAGAGCCGCACGGCAACTACGTGTTCGATTCGTGCAGCGCATGGGCGGCGGCGCCGGAGCGGCTGTAGTCCTCGCGAATGGCCCTGCAATAGGGTCCGTTCATTACAAAACGGCGGCACACGTTGGGCCGGGTTTCGTAGATGCCGCAGTTCATGCGCACGCTGTTCAAGGCTACGCACCAGCCGTCCTCGCCACGCTTCATGACGCGAAGACCTTCCGGCGTATAGGTGGTGAGGTGATCGGGAATGGCGTCTTCCGGTTGCAGGACCACCATGAGGCGGCAGCAGACAGCCTCGCAGGAGGAACAGTTTGCGGCGTCGGGGCGGTCTGGAGAGGTCATGCGCTAGGGTTTTCCCGGGTTTGGAGGTATGGCAGGAGAAGGTCGCGGTACGGCGGTTCGTGGCGATCGGCCATGGGCAGCGTGGCCACCCGGCACGCACGCGGCACGAATGAACTGATGTGAGCTACGGCAGCTTCGCTGCGTGCGCGTAGCTCACTCATGCGCGGACACCAAGACTGGGGGCTGGCCTGGAAAACGCGTGATGGCGTCGCCCAGGCCCCAGGTCTCAGCGCAGCTTGCGCCCCGTGGGCGACGGCGGGCGGTTGGCCGCCGAGCCGGAATGGCCGGGCTCGCGCGAGAAACGGTCGGTTTTCCGATAGCTCGGCTCGGCTTCGACCGTGTCTCGCTTCTTTACTGCTCCACTGTAGACATCGTGGATGTCCGACAGCGAGATCGGCTTCTTCGGTGGCGTCATGGCTAGTTCCTTGGCAATCGGAGCGTAAAGGCCGTATCGGTCTCTCGGAATCGAACGATCGATACGGAAGGGGGGCTTATCGACAAATGAAGGCTGAGATACCGCAGCGCTTCCATGCCCAGACGCTCGGCAAGGCGCTTTATCGTGCGTAGCGACAACGGATAACGCTTCGCGACCTCACCCAGCAGCGCCCACGGCCTGCCATTCAAACTCTGGCAAGTCGAACCATGGGAGAGATGGGTGCTCATGCGTTCCTGGTCGCAAGCATCCCTGCTGGCGTGGTGAGACGGCCCTTGGAACAGAGCTTAACCTTGCAAGCATACGCGCTCGCGGGACTTCAAGTGTTAGTTTCCCCACGTGGTGCGCGACGCAGCGTCCCGCCGGGCACCGGTTTTCGCTTCGCTCCCGCGTTCACGTACCTCCTTCGCCTGAAGAGTACTGTCAACCTGCGACTGCCCGCGGAGCATGCGGTTATGTACGACCTCTCTGGCATCACCAGCAACGGCTTCGACTACACCGCCCAATACGACTCGGCGGCATTGAACAGCGTCGTATGGGCGGCGACCTTCCGCAAGGACGGGATCTATCGGGGGATGCGACACGGGCGCGTGTTCGACGTTTCCAACCTCTCGAGTCCTGATATCAAGCTTGCCGTCATGGACGATATCGAGAACATTTGGGTAAACGAGCATTGATGGCTCGCTGACCCCGAAACGCCGGGCTTGCCCCGGCAAAAAATCCCCCGCATCGGCACCCATTTAGCCAATCATCGAAATTTACTTGACTTTAATTTAGATTATTAGCTAAATAGCGACAATGAACGCCGTCTTCAAAGCCCTGGCCGATCCCACCCGCCGCAAAGTGCTGGAGTTGCTGCGCCAGCGCTCGATGAGCGCGGGGGAGCTATCCGACTGTTTTCCGGTGTCGCGGCCGACCATGTCGGCCCATTTCGCGGTGCTGCGCGAAGCTGACCTGATCGAGGCCCACAAGATCGGCACCAGCATCATCTATCAGCTGAAGTTATCGGTGCTGGAAGACGCCCTGCTGAGCTTCACCCAGCTTTTCGGTATAGGCGCCGGAGAACGCGCGACCGCGAACTCCACTGGCAAGGCCAAGCTCAAGGAAACCCGTAAAGGAGCCCACAAATGAGCGCGAGAAAAGAAATCCTTTTCGGCCTCAAGCTCGCAGCCGCCATGATCGTTGGCGCCCTGTTGCTCACCCTCGCCCGCAAGCAAGGATGGGTCGACGCAGAGCAAGTCATGCGTGGACACAACATCATCATCGGCCTCGCCCTCGCGGTGTTCTGCAACGCCATGCCAAAGAGGATGCAAGGATCGCCCCGGTCCATTAGCCACGCGACGTTGGCGCAGACCATCGGGCGCGTCGGCGGCTGGGCCATGACGCTGGCCTTCCTGGTGTGGACCGTGCTGTGGGCATTCGCACCACAGGAACTCGCCAGAATCGGCTCGATGGCTGCAATCGGGGTGGGTGTCGCGGTGATGCTTGGCTATGCGGTTTGGAAGTGCGTTGGCCACGATATGTCGAGGCACGGTTGAGGCGTTCAGGTCAGGGGTGGGTATCTAGCCAGGCGTCTGCTTCCGACTGCGACTTCAGCCGGTCCACGCAACACATAGCTGGAATCGTTCGGTCAGCGTCTCGAAGTTAAGGGTCTTTCGCCGTCGCCCGGTCACCCAGCATGGATCCGGTCAGGTGCCACCATGCCGGTGCGTGATCACTGGCGTTGCTGTCACGCGTGGTCAGCTCCACGTCGCGCAACGACGAATGCCTCCGACGGGCCACGAGCCTGGGTGACCGGACCATCGCCCATGCCGACGTGAGGGCCCCCGCGCGTACGATCCACCTTGTGTACTCCCGCGCCGAATAAGCCGTTCGCTTCCGCCGGGGTCAACATCCGCTTGCCCATCGTGTCGTAGCGTCCGTCATCGAGCGCTTCTGCTGCGATGGCGCCCAGATGTGCCAGCGCGGCCTGCATCGGGCCGCAACCCAGGCTGATGCGTCGCACGCCCAGCTGCTGAAGCGCCGGCGCGACAGGTGCGCCCGGATAGCCCGCATAGACGTTGAGCGGTACCGGTAGCCAGCGCACGAGCGTTGCGATGTCCTGGGCATCGGCCAGGCCGGGAACGAAGATGCCATCGGCGCCGGCGTCGACACAGGCCAGTGCGCGCTTTCGCGTTTCCTCCAGGCGCGCTTCGGGCGACAGGTTGCTCAGGTACGTATCGATGCGCGCGTTGATGAAGAACGGCAAATCATGATGTTGCGCAATCGTTCGCACGCGGGCGATGCGCTCGCACAGCACGCCCGGATGCGCCAGCGTCTGCGTGCCGGGCTCGATGCCGTCTTCGATATTGATACCCACCACGCCCAACTGGATCAGCGCGCCGACCAGGTCACCGGTGTCTTTTGCATCGCGCCCATAGCCGCGCTCGATATCGACGGTGACCGGCGTGGTGACCACCCGGCAAACGCGCTGACAGGCTGCCAGCAGCTCCTGCACGGGCAGTTGCTCGCCATCGGGATAACCCAGCGCCCAGGCCATGCCGGCGCTGGTGGTGGCCATCGCCTTGGCGCCCGCGTTCTCGATCACCCGTGCACTGGCGGCATCCCAGGCGTTGGGCAGCATCAGCGGCGCCGGGCCGGCATGCAGCTGGTGGAAAAGCTCGGCGCGCGTTCTCTGTTCGCGATTCATGATCCTGGCCTGTGTTTTCACCCGACACTGGGCAGGTGAATGAGACCATTGAGCAGCCCGGTCTCGCTGTCAGAATCTTTAGCGATCGTCGCAGTTGGGCATACAATCGCCCCATGGACTATCAGCTCGTCATCAAATTCTGGCGCAAATCTCAGGCCGACGAAGCCTTTCTCGCGACAGTCGAGGGCAAGTTGAAACAGGCATTGGGCGATGCAGTCGAACTGGAGGGCTACGATGTCAGCCCCAAAGAGATCAACCTTTTCATGCTCACCGCTGACCCGCGACATTCCTTTCGGCGTGCCAAAGACGTTCTCGACGGATTGGGCGTTCTGAACGGCGTTTCAGCCGCCTTCCGCGTGGCGGGCGGCGACCGCTTTACATCGATCTGGCCGCTACGCGCCACGCGTAAATTCAAGCTGCCGTAGTGCGAGTGAAACGCATCGAACTCGGCGCCGATGGCTATCTACCCATACGCGGGCCATAGCGTTCACTTGTTCGCCTGACCGCCTTACCAGGCGGTCGGTCGATAGTCTTTCAGGAACTGCCCCCACACGTGTTCGCCGGTGTTGATGCCGCTGATGATCGGATCGACGATGCGCGCAGCGCCGTCAACGATGTCCAGCGGTGGGTGGAAGCGCTCTTCCAGCACCTTTTTCGCAGCCAGCTCGGCCGGATCCTCGTCGGTCACCCAGCCGGTGTCGACGCTGTTCATGTGGATACCGTCGTTGTAGTAATCGGTGGCCGAGGTGCGCGTCATCATATTGAGCGCGGCCTTCGCCATATTGGTGTGCGGATGGCGCGTCGTCTTGAAATTGCGGTAGAACTGGCCTTCCATCGCGGACACGTTGACGATGTGCTTGTCGCGTTCGGGGGTGCGCAGCAGCAGCGGTTTCAGTCGCGCATTGATGATGAACGGCGCGATCGCATTGACCAGCTGCACTTCCAGCAATTCAACCGAGGGCACTTCGGCCATCAGCATCCGCCATGAATTGCGCTTGCGCAGATCGATCTGCTGCAGGTCCTGGTCAAGCCTGCCCTCGGGGAACAGATGGCTCTGCGCCAGCAGTTCTTCGGGCAACAGTGGCATCTGGGACAGTTCGGCAGCGCGGGTCAGGCCGGGCAGGCCCGCGGCGCGACTGACCAGCGGGCTCGCCGAAGCAGCTGCGTCGGGCAGGATGTTGGAGCCGCGCAGGCCTTCGTAGTGACCGACCAGCTTGCGCACGTGTTCGGGCATGTCGTGCAGCGCAGCCGTCTCGCCTTCCATCATGTGCGCGTAGAACTCGGGCGGGCGACGCACGGTCTGGCAGGCGTTGTTGATGATGAAGTCCAGTCGCGGCCGCGTGGCGACCAGTTCCTGGCAGAACGCTTCGACACTGGGCGTGTGGCGCAGGTCCAGTCCGTAGACCTGCAGGCGATGGCCCCATTCGCCGAAGTCCGCCTCCTCCGCGTAGCGTGCCGCCGAGTCGCGCGGGAAGCGCGTGGTGACGATCAGTTCCGCACCGGCGCGCAGCAATTTCAGGCCGGCTTGATAACCGATCTTCACGCGACCGCCGGTCAGCAGCGCGACGCGACCGCGCAGATCCACCAGTTCGGTGCGCTTGGCGTAGTTGAACGCGGCACAGGCCGGGCACAGCTGGTCATAGAAGAAATGGATGGCCGAATATTTCTGCTTGCACACATAGCAGTGCTTGGGCTCGATCGATTCGCGCGGTTGCGCGGCGTCGGCATCGGGCGCGACGTCGTGCGCCTCGAAACCCTGCGGAGCAAACACATTCGGCGTGGTGAATACCGGCTTGCGGCGCAGCTCGCGGATACCGGTCTGATTGAGCACCGTGTCCTCGGCCTGGACCTTCGCCGCGTGCCGTGCCTTCTGGGCAGCCTTCAGCTTGATCCGACGCTCGACCGGGTCCGGGTGATAGAGCTGCGCCACCGCCTGAGACAGGCGCTGGCGGTCATCCGCCGGCAGCGTGTCCAGCAAGAGTCGATCGGCCGCCACCGTCTCAAGCAGCTGCGCCGCTTCGCGTACGCGCTGCAGCAGTGCGGTATCGGCGTCGCCGGGCGGTGGTGTGGTGGTGGTCACGAGCATTATCCGTAGTGAGTGAGGTGGCACGAAGTGAGGCGCAAGCGGAGGGCATCGCACGTTGCCAACCGTCTATTTTGCCTGCTATGGCCGGCCCGGGGGTTAAGCCGTTCAGCTTGCCGTGGGCGGGTTGATCGAGTGAGGCCGCAAAGCGGCCGTAGGAAGCCCTCGGTTACCCTCCCTCCTGGTCATGGGCGACGCCGTATGAGGCCAGCTGCCCGGGCCGTAGCTCGATCCAGCCTGGGAAACCGGCGTCTTCGGCATGAGCGTTATAGTGCGCGTTGACCCGCCTGTGACCTTCCCATGACCGACACCTCTCCCGCCATCACCGCCGGCGTGAGCGCCGCCGATAAGCCGTACATCGACGCCACCCGCCGTTGGGTGGAGCGCGCCGTCGTCGGCCTCAACCTATGTCCCTTCGCACGAGCACCGTTCATCCACGGGAAAATCCGCTATGCGGTCAGCCATGCCCGAGATGCCGACGCGCTGCTGGAGGATCTCTGCGGCGAGCTGCAAAGCCTCGCCGCCGTCGATGCGGACGAGTGCGAAACGACCTTGCTGATCCACCCGCACGTGCTGGGCGACTTCCTCGACTACAACGACTTCCTCGACGTCGCCGATGCCGCCGTCGAAACGCTCAAGCTCGACGGTGTACTGCAGGTCGCCAGTTTTCATCCGCACTACCAGTTCGCCGACACCGCGCCCGACGACGTCGAGAACGCCACCAACCGATCACCCTGGCCGACCCTGCATCTGCTGCGCGAGGCAAGCATCGAACGCGCCGCCGATGCGATGAGCGACCCGGACGAGATCTACCGCCGGAATATCGAGACGATGCGAAAGCTTGGGCGCGCGGGCTGGGATGCGCTCGACGTGGGTGCACCCGAATAGTGCGGCGATTGACAGGCACCGTTATCAAGTCCATCGCGTGAAGCAACGTCAGGAGATTCTCAAGATGTCTGATCTGCCGCCCAATGGCCTGCCTCGATATCGCCTGCTCACGGGCAAGGACGATGCCGCGTTCTGTCAGCGAGTGTCCGACGCACTACGTCTTGGTTACGAGCTGTATGGCTCTCCCGCGGCGACGTTCAATGGAGAGCATGTAGTGGTCGCGCAGGCGATACTCTGGCCAGTGAAAGACTAGGGTGTCGGGCGAGGTTCGGTGGCATTTGTGCAAGGTCCGCTGTCGTCCCAGAGCGGACACTTTCGGCAGAGTCCGTCTCGCATGACTTATCGTCCACCAAGGGGAATCGTTTGGCTATAGATACCGATAAAGACTTTTACAATCGCGCAGATGCTGTAATTCGCTTAGCAAATGATCATCTCGCGGTGGTTTCGCCCGGAAAAGTCAGTGCCTCGTGCATGTATGCCTCGTCCCGCTTCAGTGCTTGGGTGAGCGCCTGCGGTTTCGAGTCGGGCGAGGACATGGCGGCCGCGAAACAGGAAACGATTGAGTACTTCGTCAAACAATTCAGATCCATGTTGGAAGAGAACCTGGATGACTACATCGATAACTTTAAAACCTACATGAACCGGAAGGGTGGCTGACTTCTGCTTGATTTCGTAGCGTCTTCTTTCGATCCGAAGCGGACAGAATGAAATTGAGGCTTCGACAAGCCAAAGGGTAAGGGGGCTAACCGATGAGTATGTCCGTGTTCGTTCCCATGCTTACTTCCATCGGCACAGTGCTCATTATTCTTTTCCTGAATACGTTTGGCACACAAAGTGCTGCCGACTTGTCTCGTCGCGGCATCTATGTTGTTGGCAAGGGAATCAGGGTGTTCATTTTTTGCGGAACGATCGGATTTGTCTTGATGCCCTTCGTGTTCGTCTACTTAGGGACTACCCTGAAAGAATCTGATTGGCTGGTAGGCTTCGCAGTAGATGCGGCCATGATCACGTCGCTGTGGTACGCGGTTAGGTACCGATTGGAGGTCCACGCGTCGTTCTTCTCTCTCCAGTCATTTGCTCGAAGAAAAGTTGATTACCGGGACGTTTCGTCAATTAAATGGAGATTTTCTTCCCGAGGGAACAGGTATCTAGTAGTTGGTCGCCAATCTCGCCGCGCTCTTGTAATTTCAGGAACCGTCCAGAACATTGATGAGTTCGCAACTGAACTCGGCAAGCGATGCGACTTGCAGGTAGGGCGGGAATAGTCTGCGACGTCCGCTTCCGACCCGAAGTGGACCTCGGCGGACACCCAAAAGGACTGCTCGATTGTCATGAAGAAGTACACACAAGCCGCTTTGCTCCACGATCTGGCAAGCATATTTCCCGAATTCGCTGCTTACTGGCAGGCGGAGATTCGAGGGGATGAATGTCCCACTTCGAGCCTGCACGGCGTCTATATGTCTTTTTTGCCGTTCTTGACGCGCGCGCATCCGACCCCGAGGCAATGGCAGCTCGCTGCAGATCATTTCAGCGAGGCGATCACCGCTGGCGGAGACCGAGAGAATGCTGTCTCAACCTGCATTCTTGAGCATCTTCATCAGATGCGATTAGATCGAGTGTTGCGTCCATTACTCAGCAAGGAAGCCAGGGCGAACATGCGAACATGACCCGCTACTGTGGTCCACTTTCGACCGCGCGGCGGCCCGCAAATCCAATGCACGTAAACGTATCTTCGATGGCTAAGCCAGCATGACAATGCTTTTGGTGCTTCCCGGTCTGGACGGAACGGCCACCTTGCACTCAGCTTTTGCGGATGCCGCACGCTCAGCATTCGATTCTATTGTTGTCATTCCCTACCCCGCGGACCAGGTTCTGGATTACGTCTCCTTGGAAAGGCTCGTCAGATCCCAATTGCCGACCACCACCCAGTTCGTACTCCTAGGTGAGTCCTTTTCCGGACCCATCGCGCTTTCCATTGCTGCGAGCCCGCCATCCAATCTGATCGGGGTTGTCTTGTCGACTACCTTTGCGGAGTCGCCGATGCCGTTGTTTGCGCCGCTTGCGTCATTGATGCGCTTCGCTCCCGTACGGGCGCTGCCATTGCCTTTGCTTTCCTGGTGGTTGCTTGGACGCTGGGCTACGCCGCCATTGGAGAAAGCGCTCCAGAGCGCACTGATTGCTGTCCAACCTGAGGTTCTGCGAGCTCGCGTCGTTACCGCCTTGAAAGCAAAGGGATCAGATGCGTGTCGCGCCGTCTCCCTACCCGTTCTCTATCTTCGTGGCACAGATGACAGGTTGCTTTATCGGCACGCGGGTAGACAGATCGCCGACGTAATCGCGCACTGCACTATTAAAGACATCGCAGGGCCCCACCTGTTGCTCCAAGCAGCCCCAGAGGCTTGTGCCCGGGCTGTCGGAGAATTCGCGTCTCACCTGGAGCAGCGCTCGTAATATGATGCGGGTACGGAGCGATACGCGCAGCAGGCTTCACGTGAGGGAAGTTCTGAGAAGCATGCCTTTTGGAGCGCGGTAGCTGGATCTCTCAGACCGCGTCGCGCTGGATAGAACTTTCGAAGCCGCAACCCGAAGCGGACATTACAGAGCTTGCGAAGGCGCGCATGTTGAGACGTAGGGGGAAATCATGAACCTGACTGCCGCCATGACGCTGGGCTTCGCGGCAATCGTGAGCCGCTGGTATCTGATTCTGTTAGCAGGCAAGGCATGGGGTGGAATATCCAAGGCTCACCCTGAGTATGCCGCCGCGCTCTATGCCTCTGGTCTGGACATGGCCTTCTACGGCATGGGTCCGCTCAACTGGACGCCGCTGTTTCGCTGGCCTGCGCCTGTGGGTATCGAGGCGACAATAAAGCGTTTAAGGCGGGTAGTTTTGGGCACCGGCCTGTTGGGTGTCGCAGCCCTGATCTATGTGCCCGCTACGATCTTGTATATAGCCAGGGGCGGTTAGCGGACATCCGCTTTCGACCCAAGCGGACTCAAATAAAGGAGAGAATCGCCGTGATGGGAGTAGGTGGCACATCACCAAGAACTAGAGGCGAAAGGATCGTTTGGTGGACGGCGTTCGCGGCATTCTTTTCCTTCGTCGTCTACGTACTGGTGAAGAATTTCTTTTGAAATTTAGCCGGCTGGCGACGTCAGTCAAGGCACGCTTTCGACCCGAAGCGGACTTTGGCCGAGCTACAGCTTAGGACGAGTAAACCAATGGAACACGTTCTTCGATTAGTCTTCACAACATGGCTTTTTGTCTGCTCTTTCGTTGCCCTCTCCACTGGTTTGCGGAGCATCGCAGGCACTTACTTCTATATCGGTCGATTTACGATCGAGTCGCATCACGAGGTCTGTCAGCAGCCACTCAACAACCGGTGCGTAACCCACTATGAAGTGTGCCGGGGCGGCGGGAAGACGGAGGACTTCGTGCCGTTCATCTATCAATTTTATCGAGCATATCTTCTAGATGGTTGGACGTTCGCCAAGGCACGATGGGGATTTTCCTACGAGGTTAACGGCGTACCAAAGCCGTGGCCTTACCTCGGTTCGCGAGTGGATGTGTCGCTACTGGGGCTCGGAGGGATGCTCGTCTGGTACTTCGTTGGGGGGACCAAAGCGTTGATTTGGTGGCTGCGTAGCATTAAGCAGAAAATCGGTTACTAGTATCCGCTTCCGACCCATAGCAGACCTCCGTAGTTAGCGTCGTCGTGTGTATAACAGGAAAGGAAGATGCGCAATCGCACAAGGATCGTGGTGTTCATAGGTGCCTTCGCGGCTCACCTTGCGCTAACACTTAGGAGCGTGGGTCGGGCCATTGACTGCGGCTTGCCGGAGGATTGCTTGACTGCGCTGGATCACGCTTCGGACAAGGTGCTTGCCTTCCCCATCTTCTCGACGATGGAGTGGCTGGGTCCAGGAGGACATTCCTCGGGCACCATGCTGACCCTACTAATTCCTCTGAACTCGCTAGCATTTGTGGTCGTCCTCTTCTTTCTTTCTAAGAGCGTAGGGGGCGCGAAAAAGGTGTTCGGGACACGACCCAATCTCAGATAGAGTTCGGTCGGGGAAATGTCCGCTTCCGACCCAATGCGGACACTTCTAGCGCCCTATGGAGGGGATGGATGCAGCTTGTAAAAAGCGGAGACATTTACAAGATCGCCAGAATCACAGGCGCGCAAGACAATCTTCTTGGCGTGACGTTTGCCGATCACCCGGGAGAGATTGAGCTTGTTGCACTGAGGACACAGGACCCCAGCAAGGTAAGCGCTGAACCTGGAGAAGTGCTTCGGCAGGTGACCATCGGGCTATCCGACGTCAATCGGGAGCTGGGTACCAGCTATTGCCTCTCAAAGGTCTTCTATCTTCCGAACGAGAGTGCGGCGAATTCGGTATACGAGTTACTGATCGTTGCGCTGGTTAAGAAGTTTGAGGCTGGGGAGATTGCTGAGGGATCGTGACTGTCCGCTTTCGACCCACGGCGGACGTTTCAAAACGGGGCAGGGGCACTTTCTCAAGCGACAGCGTACTCACCCTTGCGGATAGCCGGACGGATCGGCAGCGTGAGGTCGCCGGCGATGAGCTGCAGTTCGCCGTCCTGGATCAGGCATTGCAGGCGCATGCTGCGCTCGCACAGGGCAGCCAGTTGCTGCATGCCGGCGTGGTCGATGGCGAGCACGCTGAGGTTGTCGTGGCGGGTGAGCGTGCTGGCGATCTTGCTCCACCAGACGTCGACGGCATGGCCGCCATAGGCAAGCACCACGACGTGCCGCGACTGGTTGCAGGCTTTGCGCAAGCGTGTTTCATCAGGCAGGCCGACGTCGATCCACAGCTCGATCTCGTCGGTATAGGCCTTGCGCCACAGGGCCGGTTCGTCGGTGTCGCTGAGCCCCTTGCCGAACTCCAGCCGTTCGTCGGCATACAGCGTGAACGCGAGCAGGCGCGCCATCAATCGCTCCTCGGTTTCCGACGGATGCCGGGCGAGGGTCAATGCGTGGGTGGCGTAGTAGTGCCGGTCCATGTCGCTGATCGACAGTTCGGCCTTGTGGATGGTGGCGGTGAGGGCCATGGGGGCACTTGAGTGGGCGTAAAGCGACCATTTTACGCGGCTTTGCCCCGGGGGCGGAAAGACACCGGGGGCCATGCTTGGGCCGCCCGTCTTGCGGCCATGCCAGGAGGTTGGCCGTAGTCGTCCATCGAATGCAGAGTCGGGCTCACGCCGTTGTCTGTGTCGCCAATTCTGCCCGCTGTTCCGATCAACCCGCTGGCGTGGGATAACGAGCTAGCATTGGTCCGCTTTCGACCCGTAGCGGACACTCCCGAATTTCGAGATTGTGGCAACAAATCGAGCATGGATATCGAGCATGGTGACGCAGTCTGAGGCCCTTACGGCAGTGGATCTGGCCTTCGGTCCGTTACCGAAGCCTGAGCACTTCACGAACTTCGAGCATTGCGAGGAGTGCGCGGAGCACGATGAGTTGTTAAGAAGCCACACCCGAGAAACGCTCGCTCTTGAGGACGTGGGGAATCCTGGCTGGGATCCAATGTGTTTCTCTAGTCCAGAAGGGCTGGCGTTCTATCTTCCATCATTGGCCCGATTCGCATTTGATGAGCCGCACAATGGCTACGACTGGTATGGCCATCAGTTGCTTTTCCACCTCTATTCCGGTGGGCTGGATAACGGGCTCTATACGTATTGCAACTCGATGCAGAGGGAAGCTGTTGCCGCACTCATTGGCGCCATGATTGAGTCAAATCTTGCTGTTATCGAATCAAGTTCCAGCGAAGACGAATTCCTTCGTGCACATGAAATTTGGTCGCGTGGCAGGTCCTGACAAGGCCGTGAGCGCTTGCGGCATGTCCGCTTTCGATCCAGAACGGACTTTATTGAGCGACCATCCAGAACATAGCCATGAGACATCAGGGGGAGTGATGTTTGGGATTTTCAAGAAGAAAGAGCCATCGCAAGAGCCTCCCAAGATGATGCCGCCAGTTCCCAAGTGGAGGCCGGACATTCTCCAGCCAGTGGGTGAGATCGTCGAGCGCATCCGGCTCTATACGAACCAGCAGCGCGATTTGGCCGTGTTTGAGCATGGAACCTGCGTGCTCCTGCCGGAAGGACTTTCCGACGATCAGGCCGTGTCCCACGCCAAGGACGTGCTGGCCAAGATTTATCACTTTCATCCCGACATGAATCCGCTGTCCATGAAGGATGGAAACGTCTTAGTCCAATACAACCATCCCGCTGTCAATCTCGTCCTTGACAGTCTTGTCTCCGAGAACTGGAAGGTCATCGAGGAGCGCCATCTGGAAGCGCTGACCACTGGCGAGGTCCTGATGACCCCTCTCGGTCCAAACAAATTTGATGCCTTTGGCATGAAGGCGCTCTTCGGGCGCTGCTTCATGTTTATGGATGCTCAGGTGCCCAACGTACTTAGGATCGTCCGCAAGGAAGCCTAGTGCTTTGTAATGAGCGTAGCGTCCGCTTCCAACCCGACGCGGATCTAACGCAAAGCCTCAACCCTCACCACACCCAACAAGAGCCGCCCCTGCCCGGAGTAGATGCATGCCCATTCCAACCACCATAGGTGCGTTCGCCATCGTTCCCAGTAACGATCTGCATGCCGCGCTGCCGTTTTGGGAGCGGCTGGGCTTTGTCCGCACGGGTGGTGACGCTAACTACTTCATCATGAGCGGCTGGGGCTGCGAGGTGCATCTGACCCAGGCTGGAGCTGGCCCTTGGGCCGTTCCGGCGGAGCACAATCCCTTCGGGGTCTTCATTCGCACGCCGGACGTGGAGGCAATCGCTGCGCGCGTGGATGACCTGATTATCCGGCCTGGAGGCGTTCTGCGGCACCGCGAATGGGGCCTCTATGAAGTCGGGATAGGTGGGCCCGATGGGCTGCTTGTCCGCATCGGCTGGCCTTCGCGCCTGATGCAAGACGGCGAAGCTACGACGGGGGTCTGAAGAGTTCTAGATTCTTACGTCCGCCTCCGACCCGAAGCGGACAACGCAGGCACCGGCAAGAAGAGGCGTGTATGGAGTTGAAGGAAGATGTCTGGAAGCGTGTCATCGAGTTCGCGAACCTCCTCGTCAACGAGGACGAGGACGAACGATATGAGGTGCACTACAACGCGCTTAAGGATTACTGCGAGGCGCAAAGCCTTGGTGGATACGATCATCCCTTCCTGTGGGAAAGCCTGGGCGACTTCACGACCAGTGATGACGCCGCGATACCGCTGTATCTCCGTGCCCTCAACCTGGCCGCTGAGGACGAGGCGCGAGAGTATCGAGTGTCGATCCGTTTCGCGTTAGCCGAGCGCTACAGGAGTCTGGGGCAAGAGAATTTGGCCCTGGAGTACGCCATTGCGGCAGACGATGAGGCGCGCTTACTCAGCGACCTGGAGCTGCGGCGAGAGATAAGCAGGTTCCTGCTTTCGCGGAAATAACGCGTCGGCGGATCGGGTCACACGGAATGGTGGGTGCCCGCTGAGGATCTGGAAGAACTGAATGACAATATCGTTGGCCTGATCGAGGTCATACGGGAGTTCAAGCCGCGGGGTTAAGAGTCTACTTTCGACCGCACAGCCACAGGTAAGACTGGCGCTGGTGCCATGGGTAACTCCGCACAACGCCGCCCTGGCTGTGCGGGGCCCAGTCCCCAAGTTTGAATCCTTCTCCCTCCGGGAGAAGGTGGCGGCAGCCGGATGAGGGTGCGGGCGGAGTGGGACGCACCGCTCCGCCCGTACCCTCACCCCAACCCCTCTCCCGACGGGAGAGGGGCTCAGGCGTTACGGCACCAACAACCAGCCCACCTGCCCCACATTCGGCGGCAGCGGCAACCACGCACCCGTCGCCGGATAACCGTACTCATACGTCGTACTGTCATGCATCCCAAAGGAATGCATCGGCCCCGCCTGGCAAATCACATCCCGCGCCGACAACACCCCGGTATTGAGATAGCCAAACTCCGCAGCCGTCACGCAGGCGTTGTCGTCGAAGATCGCCCCATGCGTAGCAGCGTTATTGATAAACACCATCGGCGCCGCACTGCCATTCCACAACCGATTCACCAACGCCTCCCCGTACGGCGTCGACGGATCGAACTCCCCCTGCACCATCAACCCGTGCACCTTCGTACTCAGCTCCAGCAGCGGATCGATCGCCGGCGCGGAAGGCCATCCCTGGCACGGGTCCACCATGGTCGAGGCGCCGACCGCCCAGTACTTGCGCGTATCCGCGATCTTGCGGGAAGCGCTGCGCCGGTCCGTCGAGCCGGAATCGTTGCACTGCAAAGCCGCACTCATCGGATTGAAGCTGGGCAGCACGCGCAGGTCGGCGTAGGTCATTGCGGCCATCTGCTCGGCGGCGGCGATATGCGCCGGGTCGCCGTCCAAGGCGTCGGACATCGCACTCAGCGAAGGCGCCACCAGCAGGTCCCAGAAGATCCACATCGCGGTGCCGTCAAGCGAGCCCAGCGCCTGGTCGGGCGTGACGCTGCCCATGCGGTGCTGCGAGGTGGCCTGGTAGATGCGCTGGAAGGTCGTCATCACCTGCTGCGGCGTCGTGCCCATGTGGAACTGGTCGTTATGCCGCGCGATAAACGGGATGAAAGCCTGCTGCACATTGAGCTGATCCATCGACATCCGCTGCAGCTCCTGCTGCTGCCAGTCTAGGTGCGACCAGTTCACATTGCTGTCGAGCACCACGCGCTCAAACTTGTCCGGGAACATGCGGCTGGCATACGCCATCAAGCCGGTGCCGCTGGATACGGCGAAAAGGTCCGCATGCTGGAAACCCAGGATCGCGCGCACCAGGTTCAGGTCGCGCACGTGGTTGGGCGTGGTGATGCCCTTGAGGAAGGCCGCGTGCTGCTGCAGGCAGGCACGCATCGAACGGTTCCACCAGGCCTGCTGCGCCTGCAGGCTGGCCGGCGTGGGGTTGCGGCTGTCGCCATCCATGAAATTCTCTGCGCCGCTGCGCGGGGCGTAGTCGCAACTGACCTGGGTGCCCAGGCCGTCGGTGACGCCGCGCAGATCGACGCCAACCACCAGGTGGTCAATCTGAAGTTGCGGTTGCCATTGCTCGAACATCTCCGCCATCGACGCACTGGAGTTATCCGGGCCGCCGCCATTGAGCAGCAACAGGCGGGTATAGGCCGGCGGATTGAGCGGCTTCGAAATGCCGATGCTGATGTCGCCCTGGCTCGGGTCGCTCCAGTCGAGCGGCACCGTCACCAGGGCGCATTGAATGGTGCTGCCATCGGTGAACAGCGATGGCGGGCAAGCGCCCCAGTTCACCGCCTGCTGGTAATACCTGGCGTAGGCGGGATCGCCTCTGTGATCGTCGATAGCGTGGGCACTGGCCAGCCCCGGGCACAGCACGCAAGCGATCAGCACCGCCAGCTTGCGTACGGACAACGTAAAACGCTTCATACCGATGTTTCCTTGGTCAGTAGTGGCATGCCGAATACGTGAGCCCCGCCGTGACGCTCGCTGCAGCTGCTGGCACGCGTGACCAGCAAAAGGGGGTAAGCGAGCGCACCGGGTTGGGGGGCTGCCCGGTCTCGTCTGGAACGATCAATGGCGGTTCTCCCCCTGCGGGCTGCCCGAGGCGGGCGGTCGAGGCGGCGGGGGCCCCAAGACCGGCGTCCTGCCAGCCGTGGCATGATCATCTGCACGGCGCGCGAGGTCGTAAATAACCGGTCGCGCGCTTTTTCGATGTGACCACTTCGAGCCGCCCCGGGGAGCATCGATGGCGAACAGGCGGCAGCACGACGAACCGATGTATGCCCAGTTCGCCGACTCGATCCGGCGGGACATCGATTCCGGCCGCTTCCAGGTCGGCGCGCGCCTGCCCGGCAGCCGCTCGATGGCCGTCGCGCTGGGGGTTTCCCGCACGGTCGTACTGATGGCTTACGACCAGCTCGAAAGCGAGGGCTATCTGGAATCGCGCTCGGGCAGCGGCACCTACGTGTGCGTGCGCACGGCGGGCATGTCCGCCAGCGGGGCGCCGGTGGAGGAACAGGTCGAGGCGCCGAGCGCCCCGCGGTTGTCCCGCCTGGCCCGGCGCGCCGCGCTGCCTGCCGTACCCGAGGCGGAAATGCCCGCGCCCGAAGGCGAGGTGATCGACCTTGCGCAACCGCGCGTGAAGTCCGACCCGCGCAGCCTCAAGGCGTGGATGCAGAACCTGATGACGCTGCTGCGCAGCCGCGATGCGCCGGACTTCCCCGAACTGCAAGGCGCCATCGAGCTACGCAAGGCCGTGGCCGGCTATCTGAGCGTCGAGCGCGCGATCGAGGTGGATCCGGACGACATCCTGATCGTCAGCGGCGCCCAGCAGGCACGCGACCTGATCGCCCGCGTGCTGCTCGACGAAGGCGATGGCGTAGGGGTGGAGGAACCGTGCCACTGGAGCGTGCGCCATACCTACGAGGCGATGGGCGCGCGGATCGTGCCGTGCCAGGTGGGGCCGCAGGGGATGGATATCGAGCGGCATGCGGCGGCACTGGATGGGGTGCGCCTGGTCAACGTGGCGCCGTCCTTTCAGTTTCCGACCGGCGTGGTGATGTCAGAGGAACGGCGCAGGGCGTTGCTGCAATGGGCGTATGCGCACGATGCGTGCCTGGTCGAGGACGATTTCGATTGCGAGCATCGGTTTGGGGTGCGTACGTGCCCTACGCTGTGGTCGCTGGATCGGTACGGGCGGGTGATTCATGTGAGCAGCTTTGCGCGGTCGATGTTTCCCGCGTTGCAGTTGGGCTACATGTTGGTGCCGCGGGGGTTGCGGGAGCGGTTTCTGGCGGTGAAGTGGCTGGCGGACCGGGGGAGTATTTCGATGCAGCAGCATGTGCTGGCGATGTGCATCGGGAGTGGGCAGTACTTGAGGGATTTGCGGAGGATCGCGCATAGGTTGGCGCCGAGGCATCGGGTGTTGCTGGGGGCGCTGCAGGGGAGGCTTGGGGGAGAGATGGAGGTGATGGGGTCGGTGGCGGGGGGATCGTTGTTTTTGCGACTGCCGCGATTGACCCGTGGTGCGACCGGGGCATTGATGGCGGAGGCATGGGCTTGTACAGACTTTTGTGTAAACGGGATCGCTTTAAAGCTGAGGGATGCGGCCTTCGAACTGGATGGTAAAGCGGTTGAGCGCCGCCTTCCAATCATGGATTGGAAGCGTCCATTTTTTACTGATGTTGCGCAGCCCTAAGTAGA
>NZ_JBFRGP010000031.1:0-25956 GCF_052115385.1 Dyella sp. 2RAB6 | reverse complement strand
CGTGAGGGCTGGCCGGGCTTTTTGACAGGGCATCCATGCCCTGATCAAAAAGGCGGGGACGTCCTGTCCCCGCCCCCCTGCGGGGGCCTTTTCGTCCAGCCCTCACCGCCGGCGCCAAGGGGACCCGGTAGATCAAGAGCAAGATCAAAAGCCAGAGCAGAAGCCAGAGCAGAAGCGCGCAAGCGGAATGCAGCGGCTGCGCCGCTGGCTCGCGGCTCTTCGCGAGAGCGCGCGGACTCCCTCTCCCCGTCGGGGAGAGGGTTGGGGTGAGGGGCCGGGCGGAGTGGTGAGCTGAGGGTTGTAACAACCTCAAAGCTCTTCTTCGCTCGGTTGAAGCGTTCACCTGCTCCCCGCAGGGGCGAAGGATTCTCTATCGGAGACCGAACCAGTTGGCGGTGCTCAATCCACCAGACTGACCGCAGTCCCCACCAGCTTCCGCGGACTGATGCGATACACGCACCGCCGCGCCCCTGCCAGCAAATGCTGTTCCCGCTTCACGCTCGCTTCTTCACCCAGCACTTCCTGAAACAGCTCCAGCTCCGCCCGGCAAAATCCCTGGCAGGCACGCGCGGCAGCGCAGATGGGGCAGTGGTCCTCGATCAGCAGCCAGTCGCGGCCATCTTTTTCGGCGCGCGCCATATAGCCCTCGCGTTCGCGAATCGCGGCGAGGCGTCGCACCCGTTCGGCCAGGGAGCGCGCACTGGCGGTGGTCTGCAGGTATTGGCGGCGGTTTTCATCGCGGCGCGCATCGACCAGCCGGTCGATGCCGGCCTCGCCGAACAGCGCGCGTACCGAGGCGATCAGGTCGACGGCCAGTTGTGCGTGTGCATCGGGAAAGCGGGCGTGGCCGGCGGCGGTGAGTGACCACAGCTGGCGTGGACGGCCGGCGCCGGTGGAGCGTTCCTGCGCGCCGACGATGAGCGCTTCGTCGAGCAGTTTCTGTACCTGCTGGCGGATCGCTTCGGTGCTCACGCCCAGCGCTTCGGCCAGCGCGGTGCTGCCTTGCGGCCCTTCGGTCTTGAGCTCGCCGAGGATGCGTTCGCTGGTGGGGTCCATATTATCCAAGCTCATGCTTGTTTAATCCATGCGGTTGGGTCTAATATCCCAAGTCATAACTTGGATATTGGCGCGCCGGGCGCGCATTGTCGAGGAACGCATGGCAACGGCTACGGCGTCCGCCTCCTGGGCGGATCTTCTTTCCGGTCGCAACGGCATCCGTTCGGTCGCGCTGGCGGGCGGTACCGCGCTGCATGCGATCAACATCTACGTGGTCACCACGATCATGCCCTCGATCGTGCGCGATATCGGCGGCCTGGCGTATTACGCCTGGAACACCACGCTGTTCGTGGTGGCCTCGATCATCGGCGCCACGCTGGCGGCGGCCCTGGCCGGACGGCTGGGTGGCAAGGGCGCGTATCTGTCGGGGCTGGCGGTGTTCTCGATCGGCGCGCTGGTCTGCGCGGCCGCACCGTCGATGTCCTGGCTGCTGGCGGGGCGCAGCTTGCAAGGATTGGGTGGCGGCGTGCTGGTGTCGCTGGCCTACGTGTTGATCCGTCAGGTCTTCGAGCCTTCGCTGTGGTCGCGTGCGATGGGCCTGGTCTCGGCGATGTGGGGTATTGCCACGCTGTCGGGGCCGGCGATCGGCGGCGTGTTTGCGCAGCTCGGCGAATGGCGCTGGGCGTTCTGGAGCCTGTTGCCCGCGGTGGCGGTGCTGGGTGCGATCGTGCTGGCGTGGTTGCCATCCGGGCATGCGGCCGGCGAACGCGCGGCGGTGCCGGGTGGACGGTTGGCGCTGCTGGCGCTGTCGGTGCTGGCGGTGTCGATGGCGAGCCTCGCCACTTCGCGTGGACTGCAATGCCTGGGCATCGGCGTGAGCCTCACGCTGGCGGCGCTGATCGTGCGCTCGGATCGCCACGCGCAAGTGCGACTGCTGCCGACGGGCGCTTATGCGCCTTCGCGTCTGCGTTCGCTCTATCTGGTGATGGCGCTGCTGGTGAGCGGCAGCACCGTCGAGATCTTCGTGCCGTATTTCCTGCAGACCCTGCTCGGCCACGAGCCGCTGGAAGCCGGCTATCTCACCGCGGTGATGGCGGCGGGCTGGAGTTTCGGCTCGATGCTCAGTGCCGGTCGCGATGGTGCCTTCGGCGCGCGTTGCATTCGCATCGGGCCTTTGCTGATGGCGGTGGCGCTCGCGTTGCTGGCGTGGACGCTGCAACAACCGGCGGCGTTCGCGCAGGGCCTGGGCCTGATCGCGCTATGCGTCTGGCTGGCCTGTGTCGGGCTCGGCATCGGCATGGCGTGGCCGCATCTGCTGACGCGACTGCTGGAAGCCGCGCCGGCGGAAGAGGGCGCGCTGGCGTCCTCGTCGATCTCGACGGTGCAGCTCTACGCGATGTCGCTCGGCGCCGCGGTGGCCGGCTGGGTCGCCAATGCGGCGGGCCTCAGCGACCCGGGCGGCGTACCCGGAGCGCGCGCCGCGGCGCTGTGGCTGCTCGGCGGTTTCGCCGTGCTGGTTGCGCTGGGCCTGCCGATCGCGCACCGCGCGGCACCTGTCCGCTCCTGATTCCTCTCCCCCCAACGAAGCACCACAAGGAACGCTACGCATGGCCATCGAACTGCTGCCGCTGCCTTACGAACTCAACGCGCTGGCGCCGCATATCTCCGCCGAGACGCTGGAATACCACTACGGCAAGCACCACCGCGCCTATGTCACGAATCTCAATACGCTGCTCCCCGGCACTGCATTCGAAGGCATGGAGCTGGAAGAGATCGTGCGCCGTTCCTCGGGTGCGATCTTCAACAACGCCGCGCAGGCGTGGAACCACAGCTTCTACTGGAACTCGATGAGCCCGCGCGGCGGCGGCGAGCCGCAAGGCCTGCTGGCGGACCTGATCGCGCGCGACTTCGGTTCGCTCGATGCGTTCAAGGAAACCTTCACCAAATCCGGTACGACGCAGTTCGGCTCGGGCTGGACCTGGCTGGTGCAGCGGCCGGACGGCAAGCTGGCGATCGTCAACACCGCCAACGCCGACACACCGCTGACCGGCGCGGACCGCCCGCTGCTGGTCGCCGACGTGTGGGAGCACGCGTACTACATCGACTACCGCAACGCCCGTCCCAACTATCTGCAGGCGTTCTGGCAGCTGGTGCATTGGGAATTCGCGGCGGACAACCTGGCCTGAGCGGCACTAGGAAAACCATAAGGTGCGGTCGCTAGGCTGGGCCGTCGACCGCCACCTTCATAGGTATCCGCGTATGAAAAAGCCGTCCATCCGACTGTTGCCGCTGCTGCTGGCCGCCGCGGTCCTGCCCGCGCTGGCCGCACCTGCCGAAACGCCGTATGCCATCACCGCGCGCCATGCGCTCGGTGGACCGGGCGGCTGGGATTACCTGAGCCTCGATGCCGCCGCGCACCGGCTCTACATCGCCCGCGACGACCGGGTGATGGTGATGGATACCGCCAGCGGCAAGCTGGCCGGCGAAGTGGCCGGCATGCAGCATGCGCACGGCGTGGCGCTGGCCCCGGCCACGCACGAGGCCTTCGTCAGCAGCGGCCGCGGCGACGAGGTCACCGTGTTCGATACGCAGACGCTCAAGCTCACCCGGCATATCGCGGTCAGCGGCAAGAACCCGGATGCGATCCTGTTCGACAGCGCCTCCGGCCATCTGCTGACCATGAATGGCCACAGCAACAACCTCAGCGTGATCGACGCGCAGGCCGGCAAGGAGCTGTCCACCATCGCGCTGCCCGGCCGTCCGGAGTTCGCGGTGGCCGACGGGCACGGCGCCTTGTATCTGAATCTGGAAGACAAGAACGCGCTGGCGCGGGTGGACCTCGCTGCGGGCAAGGTCAGCGCGGTGTGGCCGATGGCGCCGTGCGACGGGCCGACCGGCCTCGCGCTGGATGCTGAGCATGGCCGCCTGTTCTCGGTATGCGACAACGGCTGGATGATCGTCACCGACGCGCACGACGGCCACCAGGTGGCCAAGGTCGCGATCGGCAAGGGGCCGGATGCGGTGGTCTACGATGCCGCGCGCCGTACCGTGCTCGGCTCGGCTGGCGACGACGGCGTGCTCAGCGTGGTGGCGCAGGACGATGCGGACCACTACCACCTGCTCGGGAATCTGCCGACGCAGAAGAGCGCGCGCACCCTGGCGCTGGATCCGGGCACGCACCAGGTCTATCTCGCGGCCGCCACGGTGAGCGGCAAGGGCAAGCCGGTCGAAGGCTTTCAGGTGCTGGTCGCGGCGCCGCACTGAGCCCCCGGCCGCCTCGCCGGCCATGGCCGGCGAGGCGGGGCGGCATTATCATTCCGCGCATGCCCACGACCTCTCTCCCCGCTTTCCGCCCGGCGCTGGCCGCCGACGTTCCCGCCATCGTCGCTCTCGTCGAATCCGCCTATCGCGGCGACTCGGGCCGGCTCGGCTGGACCACCGAATCCGATCTGCTCGACGGCCGCCGCACCAATGTCGAGGGCGTGGCCGATCTGCTCATGCAGGCCGACAGCACCGTGCTGCTGGCCGAACGCGACGGCGAGCTGCTGGCCTGCTGCCATCTGGAACGCCAGGGCGAGGCCGGTTATTTCGGCATGTTCGCGGTCAATCCGCTGCTGCAGAACGGTGGCATCGGCAAGGCCTTGCTGGCCGAGGCCGAGCGGCATGCGCGCGAGCACTGGCAGTGCCTGGCCATGCGCATGACGGTGATCGAGCAGCGCGCGGAACTGATCGCCTGGTACGAGCGCCGCGGCTACCAGCGCACCGGCGAATATCGTCCGTTCCCTTACGGCGACGAACGCTTCGGCATTCCGCGCCGCGACGACCTGCGCTTCGAATGGCTAGTGAAGACCCTGGCCGGGGGCGCGGCGTGAGCGACGACGTCAGCGGCTGGACCTACGTCGGCACGCGCGCGGAACTGCTGCCCGGCGAGTTCAAGCTCGTGTACGACGAAGTGAGCCAGGAACCGATCGCCGTCTACAACATCGACGGCGAACTCTATGCGGTGCAGGACCTGTGCACGCACGACGGCGGCGACCTGGCCGGTGGCGACCTGCATGGTTTCGAAGTGGAATGTCCACGCCACGGCGCGCGCTTCGACCTGCGCACCGGTGCGGCGCTGTGCCCGCCGGCGTATGAGCCCATCGCGAAATTCCCGGTGCGCGAAGCACTCGGCGGCATCTGGACGCGCGACGACCGCGAGTGACGTTTACGCTTCGAAGCTGGCGTAGGTTGGGGTGAGCGCAGCGAACCCCGACACCGTGCCGGCACGGGCTGCGCAACGTTGGGATTCGCTGCGCTCACCCCGACCTACGGCGCGAAGCGGTAGACCAGGGCCATCGAGCCGGTGAACTGGTCGGCGGTGCCGAAGCTGCGCACCAGCGGACTGTCCTCCGCATTGCCGAGCAGGCGCGCGTAAGAGAGCGAGAACACCGTGGCGAGATGGCGGCCGAGCGGAATCAGGCCGTCGTACTCGATGCCCATCTGCTGGCTGCCGGAACCGGGTTGCCATGGCGCAACGCCCAAGGCGGCGGCTTCCACCGCGGACAGTCCGAAGAAGCGGCGCATCGCCGGGCCGTTCATCCACTGCCACTGCAACTGCAGGCCATGCTCGTAGCGGCCGATCGACGGCAGTGCGGTGAACGCATAGAGATTGAGATAAGCACCGGCGCCGAGCGTGTCGTGTGCCAGGTTGACGCCGACGTTCTGCGCTTCGCTGAAGTCGTATTCCAGATAGCCGCCTGCATTGAGCCGCGGCGACAGCGACGTGACCTTGCCGCCGAGCTTGCCGAGATCCTCGTGGCTGCGGCCCCACTGGTAGTTTCCGTAAAGACCGCCGTGCAGATGCGGGCCGGCGATCAGGTCGAGCGTGGCGCCGTCGTCGGTGGACAGCGTGATGCGGTCGCCGAGTTTCACCTGCACGTACGGTGCGAGCTGGTCGCGGTGCGCGCGCGAACCTTGCCAGGCGGGCAGGCGGATAAAGCCGGCGCCGAGCAGGTTGGCATCGGCGAGGGCGCCCGCCGTGTCGTCAGCGCGACACGGCGTGGCAACGTTCAACAGCAAGGCGCATGCGGATGCCGCGAGCCCGCGTACGAACGAACTCACGGGGCCTTTTGCCCGGCGTCGCCGGCAGTGAAACGCACCAGCACGCGCTGGCCGATGCGCGCGGAAGCCGGCGGCGGCTGGTCGAAGGCGAGCACGCATTCCACCGTGCGGGTGTTGGCGCGCACCAGCGGATCGTCTTCCAGCGCGCTGGCGCCGAACACGGTGCCGATGCGCAGCACGTGTGCGTTGAGGTTGGGCATGCCGCTGCCGCTGTCGTCGACCACCTCGGCGCGCATGCCGGGGCTGACCGCGCGCACGAAGGATTCATTGAGCTCGGCGCGCACCAGGCGCGGCTGCTCCGGCAGCAGCACGAAGGCGGCGCCGCCCTGCGGCGAGGCGGTGGCGCCGGGCTGGATCAGGCGCTGCACGATCTCGCCGTCCACCGGCGCCAGCAGGCTGCGCTGGGCCAGCTCGTAGCGGGCGCCGGCGAGTTTCTGCGCGGCGAGCGCGGCGTTCGCGCGGGCATTGGTCAGTTCGCCCTGCAATTGCCGCGAAGCCTCGCGTGCATCGTCGGCGCTCTGCGCGTCGCCGGCGCCGGCCTTGGCGGCAGCTTCCAGGCGTTCGGCGCGCTGGTCGGCGGCCTTCATGCGCGATTCGAGCAGGTCGGCCTGGGCCTGCGACTGCTTCTGCTCGGCCTCGGCCGAGGTCACCGCGAGCTTCGACGGCTCGGTGTCGAGCATGGCCAGCAGCTGGCCTTTCTTCACGCGGTCGCCTTCGTGCACCTTGATCTCGGCGACCACGCCGTCGCGCGGCATGCTCAGCTTGAGCAGGCCGCCTTCGATATCGATCTTGCCGCGCGCCACCGCCGCATAGGGCGAGACGGCCGGCGCCTGCCTGGCGGCGTCGGCGTTGTTGTCGCGCGAGCAGCCGGCCAGCGCGAGTGCGGCGGCGAGAGCGAGCAGTGAAAGGGGGCTCGAAAAGAGCTTGCGCAAACTCATGATGCGGATTCCTTGAGGCCCGGCACGGCGTCCGGCAGTGACGGCTGGCTGCGGTCGCTGAGGATGCGGCCGTCCTCCATGGCGAGGACGCGGTCGGCATGGCCGACCAGGCGCGGATCGTGGCTGACGCACAGCACGGTGGTGCCGTGCGCGCGTGCGATGCGGTGCAGGATGTCGATGATGGTCTGGCCGTTGGCGGCGTCGAGCGCGCTGGTGGGCTCGTCGGCGAACAGCAGTTCCGGTTCCTTGGCCAGCGCGCGGGCGATCGCCACGCGCTGCTTCTCGCCGCCGGACAGCTCCGACGGACGCAGGCGCATGCGCGGCCCCAGGCCGACTTCTTCCAGCGAGGCCACCGCGCGGCGGCGCGCCTCGCGCGGCGCGAGGCCGAGATAGCTCAGCGGCAGTTCCACCTGTTCCACCGCGTTGAGTGCGGGAAACAGGTTGAAGCCCTGGAACACGAAACCGGTATGCAGCAGGCGGAAGCGTTCCAGCGCGCGGATGTCGAGCTGGCCCAGGTCCTGGCCCAGCGCGGTGACCTGGCCGCTGTCGGGACGCTGCAGCCCGCTGAGGATCGCCAGCAGCGTGCTCTTGCCGCAGCCGGACGGGCCGGAGATCAACGTGAGTTCGCCGGAGCGCATGTCCAGCGTGAGGTCGTGCAGCACCGTGCTGCGCACGCGGCCGGATTCGAACGACTTGGCCACGCCGCGCGCTTGCAGCGAAATGGTCGAGGGTGAGGGTGTCGCGCTGGCCATGCTCACCTCAGCAGGCTCGCCGGATCGGCGCGGCGCAGGCTGCGCATCGCCGCCAGGCCCGAGACGATCGCCAGGCCCATGCCCAGCAGCAGGCAGGCCAGGGTGGTGAGCGGATCCAGCGCCACCGGCACGCTGCGGCTGCGCGCGAAGGCGAAGAAGATCCCGCCCAGCACCGCGCTGCCGACCAGGCCGATCGCGCCGACCCAGAACGCCTGCTCCATCACCACCTTGCGCAAGGCGCCGACGCCCACGCCCAGTGCATTGAGCGTGGCGTATTCGCGCACCGAGCCGATCACCGCCGCGACCAGGGTCTGGCTGGTGATCACCGCGCCGACCAGGAACACGATGCCGGCCAGGAACAGCACGCCGGCGCCGGCGCCGGTGTCGAACATCCAGTACAGCTGCGAGCGGCGCGCGAAGTCGCGCGCGGTCCACACGTCGTAGCTGCCGAACGAAGTGGTGCCGCGCAGGCGCGCGGCCACCGCGGCGGCTTCGTCCGGGTTGCGCACCTTGGCCACGAAATAGGTCATGCGGCTGGCGTTGGCCGGATCGGTGTCCAGTTCCGCGGCAGTGGCCAGCGAGGCCACCACGTTGACGCCGCCGAGCGCGCGCAGACCGCTGCTGACGCCGACCACGCGCACGCGGTGGCCGTTGATCACCGCCTTGTCGCCGACCTTGACGCCGAGGCTGCCGAGGTCGGCGCGATCGACGATCACCGCGCCGGGCTCGTTGAGGCGCGCGCGCAGGGCGACCGGCAGGGCGTGCGCGAACATCATGCCGTCGGCGCCGGTGGCGATGCCGGAGACGAAGACGGAGACGCCGCCGGTATCGCTGGGGCCGCGCCAGTCGGCATCGACCCAGTGGAACGGCTCGACCTGGGTCACCGCCGGGTCCATGCGCAGGCGCATTTCCACGCCGGCATCGATCGGCCGTCCGAGGTTCACGCTCTGCGTGCCCGGATAGCCGGTCCACAGATCGGCCGACGAGCCGGTGATGTACACGCTGGCGCTGCCGAAGATGCCCAGCACCAGGGCCGCCTGCAGCAGCTGCAGCAGGCCGGCGAAGCCGACCGCGAGGATGGCGGGCAGGAAGCGGCGCCATTCGTAGATCAGGGTCTTGCGGGCCAGGGCGACCATCAGTTGGCGCTCCGCGGCGGCGGGGGCGGCGGCATCGGCGCGCCGCCCAGGGCCTTATAGAGCGAGACGTAGGCGAGGTCGCGCGCGGCGATCGCGCCGGACAGTTCCAGTTCGGCGCGATGGCCTTCGATCACGCTGTCCTGCACGTCCAGGCCACTGCCCAGGCCCAGTTCGGCGCGCTTGCGGACCGCGGCGCCGCCGCCGAGCAAAGCGTCGGAGGCCTGCTGCAGCGCCTGCTCGCGGCTGCGCAGTTGTTCCAGGTCGCCCATCGCCACTTCGGTTTCGGCCACGCCCTGCAGCACGGCCTGGCGGTAGGCCAGCACCGCGACATTGAGCTCGTGGCCCTTGGCATGCGCCGCGGCGACGCGCTGGCCCCAGTCGAACAGCGGGATGTCGATCACCGGACCGGCCGAGAAGATGCCTTCGTGGTTACGCGCGCGATGATTGCTGGCGATGTTGATCGACCACATGATCGAGGAGCCGAAGCCGATGTGCGGATACATGTCCTTGCGCGCCAGGCCCAGTTCGCCGGCGACGCGCAGCACTTCGGCCTCGGCGACGGCGATCTCCGGCCGCACGCGCAGCAGGTCGGCCGGCGCGGCGGTGAGCTGCCAGGCGCCCAGGCGCGGCTGCGTGCCGGGTTCCAGCCAGGCGGGGTCGGGTTCGTTCTGGCCCAGCAGCACGGCCAGCTGCTGCGCGCTGGCGATGATCGCCTGGCGCGGTTCGGCCAGGGCGGCTTCGGCGCGGGCCAGCTCGGCCTGGGCGCGCGCGGCTTCCGCCGGCGGCGCCAGTTTCAGGTCCACCCGGGTCCGCAGCAGGCGCAGCTTTTCCTGTTGCGCGTCGTGGATGGCCAGCAGCAGGGCTTCCTGCCGCTGCGCCGAGCGCAGTTCCACCCAGCGCCGGGTCACTTCCGCCACCAGCGAGACCTGGGCGCCGCGCAGCGCAGCCTGGGCACCGTTGAGCTGGGCGGAGGCGATGCGCTTGGTGCTCTGCCAGGCGCCGAACAGCGGGAATTCCCAGCTGGCGTCGAAGCCCACCATGAAATAGGAGGCGCTGGTGTCGGGGTTCACCACGTCGTTGGTGCGGGCGTGCAGGTTGGGCAGGTAGCCGTCGCGCGAATGGCCGTTGAGCTGGCGGGCGGCCTGCAGGCGCTCGGCGGCCTGGGCCACGTCTAGGTTGTTGCCCAGCGCGCGGTCGATCAGCCCGTCCAGCGCCGGATCGCCCAGCGCCTGCCACCAGCCGCGCAGGTCGGCCGAGGGCGGCGCGACGTTGGCGGGGGCGTTGCGCCAGGCATCCGGAATCGGCGCCTTCAGTGCGGGCAGGGGCGCCACGGCGCAACCGGCCAGCAGGGTACCGAGAAGCGCGCACAGCAGTACCGGCGCGAAGCGTCCGATACGCGCGTTCGACGGTGGAGTAGCGGTTGAGAACACGTCTTTCCCGGTTATCGGCGGAAGGTGGCTGCCTGGTCGCGGCCGCTTGGAAAACCGCGCCTGGCGGCTCGGCCGGATGGGGGCGGCGAGCTTAGCCGTGCAGGGTATCGGGCTATGGTGACAGACGGCAATGGCATCAGCGGCGAGCATATCGTCCTGTGTCTTATGTTGAGCTTCAGATGCATGACTTCCGGCGGGAAGAATCTGGAAAGGGGGCCGAAAGGGGTTGGCGCCTATCGTTCAGGTATCGTGAACCCTGGAGTGACCGCGTGACGGCCTGGAATATCCTCTGCGACTTCGATGGCACCATTTCTGTCGAGGACGTGATCGACTCGCTGCTGGACCGTTTCGGCCGTCCCGGCTGGGAAGCGCTGGAGCAGGACTGGCGCGCGGGCCGCATCGGTTCGCGCGAGTGCATGAGCGGCCAGGTCGACCTGCTGGACATGAGTCGGCCGCAGCTGGACAAGCACCTGGAAGGCCTGTGGATCGACCACGCCTTCCCCGCCTTCGTGGCCAAGACCCGCGAACTCGCCACGCCGATCCGCGTGGTCAGCGATGGCCTCGACTACGCCATCCACAAGATCCTCGGCCGCTACGGCCTGGACGACCTGCCGCTGGCCGCCAACCACCTGGCGCCGGCCGAGCCGCCGCGCCAGTGGCAGCTGACCTCGCCGTTCCAGGCTGAAGGCTGCCGCAGCGGTACCTGCAAGTGCGCCTGCGTGGCCCAGGCCCGCAGTGGCGGCGCCAAAACCCTGCTGATCGGCGACGGCGCCTCCGACTTCTGCGCGGCTGACCGCGTCGACTTCGTGTTCGCCAAGCATCGCCTGATCGAGCATTGCCGCGCTGCCGGCATTCCGTACGTGCCGATCACCGGTTTCGAAGACGCGCTGGAACTGCTGCCGCGTCTGCTGGATGGCAGCCTGCTCGCCGAGCACGCCCGTCCCGCACCGGCCGTCGCCGCGGGCTGAGCCCGCGGTCGCGTCTTTAGCTGCATCGGCAAGACCCCATCGGCAAGACCCCGCCTGCCGTCCCCGTTTTCCTTCGCATTCGGATTTTTCGATGAACGCTTACGACCCCAACGCCGCCACCGGTGTGATTCCCGACGCGCAGTTGCTGGCCGACGAGGCGCAGTACAGCTCCTTCGGCGACACCGTGCATTACGTCGATCCGCCGAAGATCTTCCGCCACGGCCAGGGCAGCTGGATGTACGACACCGCCGGCGTGCCGTTCCTGGACCTGCAGATGTGGTACTCGGCGGTCAACTTCGGCTACGGCAACAAGCGCCTCAACGACACCTTGAAGGCGCAGATCGACACGCTGCCGCAGGTGGCCAGCCAGTACCTGCACCAGACCCGCATCGAGCTGGCCAAGACGATTGCCGTCGACGCGCAGCAGAAGTTCGGCCTGAAGGGCCGCGTGCACTTCAACGTGGGCGGCGCGCAGGCGGTCGAGGATTCGCTCAAGCTGGTGCGCAACTACAAGAACGGCAAGAGCCTGATGTTCGCCTTCGAAGGCGGCTACCACGGCCGCACGCTGGGCGCCTCGTCGATCACCTCCAGCTACCGCTACCGCCGCCGTTTCGGCCACTTCGGCGAGCGCGCGATGTTCATCCCGTTCCCGTATCCGTTCCGCCGCCCGAAGGGCATGACGCCGGAGGAATACTCCGACGCCTGCGTGCGCCAGTTCGAGCGCCTGTTCGAGACCGAATACAACGGCGTGTGGGACCCCAAGGTCAACCAGGCCGAATACGCCGCTTTCTACGTCGAGCCGATCCAGGGCACCGGCGGCTACGTCATCCCGCCGAAGAACTTCTTCAAGGACCTGAAGAAGGTGCTGGACAAGTACGGCATCCTGATGGTGGTCGACGAGATCCAGATGGGTTTCTGGCGCACCGGCAAGCTGTGGTCGATCGAGCACTTCGGCGTGACGCCGGACATCATCGTGTTCGGCAAGGCGCTGACCAACGGCCTGAACCCGCTGTCCGGCCTGTGGGCGCGCGAGGAGATGATCAATCCGGAAATCTTCCCGCCGGGCTCCACCCACTCCACCTTCAATTCCAACCCGCTCGGCACCTCGCTCGGCCTCGAAGTCATCAAGATGGGCTACGAGCTCGACTACGAGACCAGCGTGGCGAAGAAGGGCGCGCACTTCCTGGACGCGCTGAAGGACCTGCAGAAGCGCCACAAGGAAATCGGCGACGTCGACGGCCTGGGTCTCGCGCTGCGCGCCGAGATCTGCACCGACGACGGTTTCACCCCGAACCGCGCGCTGCTGGACAAGATGGTCGACATCGGCCTGGCCGGCGACCTGCAGCACAACGGCAAGAAGATCGGCCTCGTGCTGGATGTGGGCGGCTGGTACAAGAACGTGATCACGTTCGCGCCGTCGCTGGACATCACGCATGAAGAGATCGACCTGGCCATCGCGCTGCTCGATCAGCTGCTGACCAAGGCCAAGAAGGCGATGTAAACCTTTGCCGCCGCGGATGCGCCACGCGCTTCCGCGGCGGTATGAGAGAAGTTTTTTGTCGACATTTCCCATGCAGGGGAAGCTGGCAAGCAAGGCGGCGCTTCGGTGTCGCCTTTTTTTGTGCGCGTGGTGCGAGGCGTTGCGAGTATGTCGGGTTGAATTGTCCTAATCGATAGGTCCGACGGCGTGTTTAGTGTCCGGTTTATTTGAATACCTATGCGCTGTTTTGTTTTCTTTGTTGCTGTCGTCGCTGGCCTGCGGCGCATGCATGATTTTCCGTCGCCATGCTTCGTGTATTGATTGATTCGCGGATGCCATCGTCTGTGGCGCGGTTTTTAATAATTATCCGATTTCGCGTTCGGCGAGCGGTTGTCTGATTTTTTCCAGTTCATTTCCCACCTAGCATGAACCCTTCCACATGCGCCGGAATGCGCGGAGGGGATGCGTTTTTCGTAGCGCGGTTGCGCCGGTCGGTCGGAAGGCCGGATGTGGATTTGTGCACGCTAACGATGGGAGATAGGGAATGAATAGGATTTATCGCACTTTTCGATATGCGGAGAACGAGCGAGGCATGATGGCGCCTGGATGGCGTGAGCGTGCAGATAAACGGAGGCGTATTCGTCGCCCAAGGCACTATCCACTGGCCGGTGCCAGTCTATGGGCAATGGGAGTGGCACTGGCATGTCATGCGCCAACTGGCAGTGCCAGTGAAATGCTCTATATCAATGACAATGCCGACACCGGCTGCGGCGTATTCAATGAATCGATCGGCAGTCAGATCGCCAGCGTGGTCTGCAACATCGGCAGCATCGCCGAGTTGCGGGCGCAGAACGTGGTGGTCGGGGCCATGGTCGTCAACAGCAAGGGGACCTTCGTCAATGGCGGGCTTTCGATCGGCGGCGCCTTCGATGTCGGGGCGAACCAGATCCACGCCTTGCAGGCGGGCACGGCGGGCACCGATGCTGCGAACGTCAGCCAGTTGCAGCCCCTCGTGGATGCCCTGGGGGCTGGTGCGAAGCTCGATGCCGTCACCGGTGCGGTGAGCGGCCCCGGCTTTGCGCTTGCCAATGGCGGTGCCCAGGCGACCGTGGGCGGTGCACTGAGCGGACTGGATGGGGCCATCAGCACCGACAAGGGGAACATCGCCGCGCTGCAGAGCCTGGTAAGCCAGGACGTCGCCAGCGGAACGATCAACCTGGGCGGCAACTTGGGCGGCGCCACGGTGGATCTGTCCAGCAAGAGCGGCGGCAGGACGCAGACGCGCCAACTGACCGGGTTGACCGAAGGCGCGCTGTCGAGCATCAGCACGGATGCCGTGACGGGAGCGCAGCTCTACGCCACCGATCAGAACGTCACCAGCAACAGCAGCAACATCAGCTTGCTGCAGACCCGGATCGACAACGGCCTCACTGGCCTGGTGCAGCAGGACACAACTACAAGAATCATCACCGTGGGCGCCGCCAGCGGAGGCAGCACCATCGACTTCACCGGCAGCGATGGCAGCCGTGTGCTCAGCGGCGTCGCCGACGGCAAGGCGGACCATGACGCCGCGACCGTCGCCCAGTTGAAGGCGGTGGGCCTGGTCGATCCAGGCGGCAGGATGCTGGCCGCGCTGATGTACGACGACCTCGCGCTGGGCAGCGCAACCCTGGGTGGCGCGGCGGGCACGGTGATCCGCAACCTCGCTGCCGGCACCGTGGCGGTGGGCAGCATGGAAGCGGTCAACGGCGGCCAGCTCTACGCTCTGCGGCTGGACGTGACCCAGCAGATCAACGTGCTGAATGGCCGGGTCGATACGCTCAATCTGCAGGTGGGTTCGTTACAGCCGGAGCTTGCGAAGGACCCGGTCCCCAGTGGCGGTAAGCACGATCCGGTGATTGCACCGGGCACGGCACCCGGCAGTACCGCGGTCGGCGATGGCGCCAATGCGACGGGGAACGGCGGCACTGCGGTGGGCACGGGTGCGAACGCCACAGGCACCGACAGCACAGCGATCGGCTCGCACAGCACGGCCAGCGGCAACGGTGCGGTAGCGGTGGGCGCAAACTCTGTCGCTGATCGCGATCACGCCGTATCGGTAGGTTCGCCGGGCAACGAGAGGCAGATCACTAACGTGGCCGCGGGCATCACGCGCACCGATGCGGCTAACTGGGGCCAGGTGCAGGATGCAGTGCAGGAAGTGCAGCACTGGGTTCGCGACCGCTTCAAGCGGGCGAGCCGCCTGGCCAATGCGGGCAGTGCCGCCGCGATGGCGATGACTAACGTGCCGCAGGCCTATGCGCCCAACCAGAGTGCCATCGGCGCCGGCATCGGCAGCTTCAAGGGCCAGTCGGCGCTGGCCGTGGGCCTGTCCACGATCACGCCGGGCGGCCGCTGGGTGGTCAAGGGCAGTCTTACCGGCAATACCCAGGGTGATGTGGGCGTGGGGATGGGCGCGGCGATGGTGTGGTAAGCGCTGTGTGGTAAGTGCCGTGCGGTAAGTGCCGAGTGACAGCACCGTAAGCGGGCGGCGGCGCGTTAAGCGTCGCCGCCCTTTTTCGCCGTGCGTGCATGCGGGAACCGTACCTCCACGCGCAGCCCGCCTTCGCTGCCGGCCCTGAAGCGCACCTGCGCCTCGTGGCGTTCGGCGATGCGCTGCACGATCGCCAGCCCCAGGCCAGTGCCTTCCTCGTTGCTGCCGGGCACGCGGAAGAAGCGTTCGCCCAGCCGCGCGAGGAAAGCGGGCGGTACGCCGGGGCCGTTGTCTTCCACGCTCAGGCAGGCGCTGTCCTCGTCGTCGGTCACGCCGACCGTCACCATGCTGTCGCGGCCGGCGTAGCGCAGCGCGTTGTCGAGCAGGTTGTCGAGCAGTTCCTGCAGGGTGATCTGGTCGCCGTCGATCCACACCGGCCCTGCCGGGCCGTCATAGCCCAGGTCCACGCCAGCGGCCAACGCCTCGTGCACGCGCAGCGCCAGCAGTTCCGGCATCAGGCGCGCGAGGTCGAGCAGGCCGTGCGGATCGCCGGCGTGGTCGGGCGACTGCGCACGGGTCAGCGCCAGCAGCTGTCCGGAGGTGCGCGTGGCGCGCTGGGTCAGGCGCAGGATGTGGTCCAGCGCATCGTTCACCGTTTCCCGCGACGGATCGGCCTGGGCCCGTTCGACATGCACGCGCAGCCCCGCCAGCGGCGTGCGCAGCTGATGCGCGGCATCGGCGATAAAGCGTTCCTGCAACGCCAGCATCGCGCGCAGGCGTGCGAACAGGCCGTCGATGGTGCGGGTCAGCGGCAGGATCTCCACCGGCACGTCGGCATCGCCGATCGGCGCCAGGTCGTGTTCGCGCGCGGCGAGGCGTGCGGTCAGCGGGTCGAGCTGGCGCAGGCCGATGCGCACGCCGAACCAAACCAGCACGAACACCGAGGCGATCAGCAGCGCCTGCGCCGGAATGCTCAGCAGCAGGATCTCGCGTGCATTCTGGCGGCGATCGCGCAGCGTCTCGGCCAGCGTGACGGTGAGCGAGTCACCGCCCTCGTGCGTGCTGTCGATCACCACGCTGGCGGCGCGCAGCTTGCGCCGGTCGACCACCGCATCGAACAGCTTCGGCTCGCCATTGACCGCCAGCGACAGCCGCGACGGCGGCACCAGGGTCGGCGTTCCGGCGATCAGCCCGTGATGCTCGCTGACGATGCTGAAGTAGTTGATGTTGTTGTGGCCTTCGGGGTCGTACTGCAGCAGGAACTTGGCCTGCTCCGAGATCGGGCCGTCCATGCCCATCTGCAGCATGCGCGCCACGGTTTCCGCGCCGCCGGCCAGGTCGCGGTCGTGCACGTGGTTGGAATAGACCAGGGCGCCGGTGTAGGTGATCAGGCTTTCCAGCAGCAGCATCAACATCAGCGGCACCAGCAGGAAAGCGAGCAGGCGCCGGCGCAGGCTCTGCCGGCCATCCGGCTCCAGCAGGCGATACAGCCAGGGCTGCGCGTCGGACCCTTCGCTCACTCGGCGCCTTCCTTCGATTCCTCCAGCAGATAGCCCAGGCCGCGGATGGTGCGCACCTGGGTGCCGGAACCGGACAGCTTGCGGCGCAGCCGATAGATGGCGATGTCCAGGCCGTTGTCGGTCAGCTCCTCGTCCCAGTTGCACAGCGCTTCCACCAATTGCGCGCGGCTGGTGACGCGGTCCGGGCGCGCGGCCAGCGCTTCGAGCAGGCCGAATTCGCGCGCGGTCAGCTCCAGCGGGGCTTCGTCGACCCAGGCGCGGTGGCCGGGCAGATCCAGGCGCAGCCGGCCGATGCTCATTTCCGGCGCGCCCTGCGCGGTGTAGCGGCGCAGCAGAGCGCGCACGCGGGCTTCGAATTCGGCCAGGGCGAAGGGTTTGACCAGGTAGTCGTCGGCGCCCAGGTCGAGCACGCGCACGCGTTCGCGCAGGCCTTCGCGGGCGGTGATCACCAGCACCGGCAGGGCGGCGCCGCGCTTGCGCAGGCGCTGCAGCACGTCGCTGCCGTCCAGGTTGGGCAGGCCCAGGTCCAGGATCAGCAGGTCGTAAGGCGTATCGCGCAGCGCGCTGTCGGCGCGGGCGCCGTCGTTGACGTGGTCGACCGCATGGCCGCTCTGGCGCAAGGAGGCGCACACGCCGGCGGCGATGGCGGGGTCGTCCTCGGCGATCAGGATGCGCATGCGAGGCTCCTGGCGGCATGCGCCGGGTGGCGCGGGCGTTTGAGTGAATTGCGAGTCATTCTCATCTGTGACAGTATCCGTGCCCGGCCGCAACTTAAGCGGCCCGATCGCCCGGCAGCTTAGCGCCCGGACCGATCGCTGGGACAGATCGCACGCGGCGTCGTTCATCGCCGGCCAGCGATACCCGCACTTCATCACGGGCACACGCATGGGCAGGCAGGTGGCAACAGGGGCACAAGACGGGCCGGATCGGGCCGGGCAGGAGCGGGCCGGACAAGATCGGGCCGGACGCTCGTTCTGGCTGAAGCAGTTGCATCGCTGGCATTGGATCAGCTCCGCCATGTGCCTGCTCGGCATGCTGCTGTTCGCGCTCACCGGCATCACGCTCAATCACGCTTCGCATATCGAGGCGAAACCACACACCGAACATCGCGCGGCGCAACTGCCCGCGCCGCTGTTGCGCGCCGTGTCGGGCGAGGACGAGCGCAAAGGCGTGGCGCTGCCCGTCGTGGTCGCGGATTGGGTCAGCAGCACGCAGGGCATCGACGTGGCCAACCGCCCCGCCGAATGGTCCGCCGACGAGATCTACATCTCGATGCCGCGCCCCGGCGGCGACGCCTGGCTCAGCATCGACCGCGCCACCGGCAAGCTCGAAGCCGAACGCACCACGCGCGGCTGGATCTCCTATCTCAACGACCTGCACAAAGGCCGCAACGCCGGCCCCGTGTGGGGCTGGTTTATCGACCTGTTCGCGCTGGCCTGCGTGGTGTTCTCGGTCACCGGCCTGCTGCTGTTGAAAATGCACGCCGCCCAGCGCGGCGCCACCTGGCCGCTGATCGCGTTCGGGCTGGTGCTGCCGCTGGTGCTGGCCCTGATCTTCATCCACTGAACTTCCGAAGGAGCACCCCGATGCGTCGCCTGCTCTACACCATGCCCGTCCTGCTGCTCGCCGCGCCGGTCGCTGCGGCCGATCTCGACGTCACCGTGCAGATCCCCCAGCTGGATGTCGCCGAATACCACCGCCCCTATACCGCGGTGTGGATCGAGCGCGCGGATCACAGCGTCGCCGCGCAGCTGGCCGTGTGGTACGCGCAGAAGGACAGCAAGGAAGGCGCCGGTACCAAGTGGCTGCCGGAACTGCGCCAGTGGTGGCGCCGCGGCGGCCGCGAGTTGCCGATGCCGGTGGACGGCGTCTCCGGCGCCACCCGCCCGGCCGGTGCGCAGCAGCTGAAGTTCAAGCAGGGCAAGGCGCCGCTGGGCGAACTGCCGCCCGGCCAGTACGAGCTGGTGGTGGAAGCGGCGCGCGAAGTCGGCGGCCGCGAAGTGGTGCGCGTGCCGTTTACCTGGCCGGCCGCCGCGCCGCAGCACCTCGATGCCAAGGGCAGCGCCGAACTGGGCGCCGTCAAAGTCGACCTCGCGCCCTGAGCGCCGCGCCTCTCTATCCCTTTCCAGGAGTCCCCCATGTCGCTTCGCTCGCTGTCGCTCTCCGCACTCGCTCTCGCCCTGTGCCTTCCGCTCGCCGCGCAGGCGCACAAGATGTGGATGCTGCCCTCGGCCACCAATGTCTCCGGCGCCGATCCCTGGGTGACGGTGGACGCCGCCGTGTCCAACGACCTGTTCTTTCCCGACCACGTGCCGGGTGATCTGTCGCGCCTGGTGATCACCGCGCCGGACGGCCAGGTGGCGAAAGCGGAGAACAGCATCACCGGCAAATACCGCAGCGTGTTCGACCTGCACCTGACCCAGCAAGGCACCTACAAGCTGGCGCTGGTGAATGCCGGCGTGTTCGCCAGCTATGAGCTGGGCGGCGAGAAGAAGCGCTGGCGCGGCGACGCGGCGAATCTCGCCAAGGACATCCCCGCCGCTGCGAAGAACGTGGAAGTGAACGAGTCGGTCAACCGCGTGGAAACCTTCGTCACCAACGGCAAGCCCAGCGACGCCGCGCTCAAGCCCGCCGGCAAGGGCCTGGAACTGGTGCCGGTCACGCATGTCACCGACCTGGTCGCGGGCGAGGGCGCCACCTTCCAGTTGCTGCTGGACGGCCAGCCGGCCGCCGACGTCAAGGTGACCGCGATCGCCGGCGCCACCCGCTACCGCAACGCGCAGGACGAGTTCGAGGCCACCACCGGCAAGGACGGCAAGTTCACCCTGACCTGGCCCAAGCCCGGCATGTACTGGATCAACGCCAGCACGCAGGACGACAAGACCAGCGTGAAGCAGGCCAGGCAGCGCCGCCTGTCGTATACGGCGACGCTGGAAGTGCTGCCGCAATAAACCGCGCCATGGCGATAGCGACGGACGCCATGCACGAGCTGCACGGCGAGACCATGGGCACCACCTGGTCGGCGCGCATCGTCGCGCCGGCCGGTGTGTCCGTGCGCGATTGGCAGGACGGCGTGCAGCGTTGCCTCGACGAAGTCGATGCGCAGATGAGCACCTACCAGCCGGATTCCGCACTGTCGCGCTACAACGCGGCACCCGCCGGTACCTGGCAGGCCATGCCGGACGAATGTTTCGCGGTGATCGCGCATGCCTTGCGCCTGGCGCGCGACACCGGCGGTGCCTACGATCCGACCGTCGGGCCGCTGGTGAACCTGTGGGGTTTCGGTCCCGAAGAGCGGCCGGAGCATCAGCCATCCGACGAAGCGCTTCTTGCGGCGCGCGCAAGCGTCGGCTGGTGGAAGCCGCAACTCAATGAAGCGGCGCGGCAGATCTTCCAGCCCGGCGGCGTCTATATCGATCTTTCGTCGATTGCCAAGGGCCATGGCGTGGATCGCGTCGGCGCATGGCTGGACGATGCCGGCGCGTCGGCGTGGCTGGTCGAAGTGGGCGGCGAGATGAAAGCCCATGGCACCAAGCCGGATGGCTCGCCGTGGCGCGTGGGTATCGAACGTCCGGATGGCTCCGGCGCGTACGACCATGTGCTTGCCCTGAGCGGACGCGCCATCGCCACCTCCGGCAATTATCGGCGGCATTACACGCAGGACGGCGCGGTGCGCTCGCATCACATCGATCCGCGTACCGGCTATCCCGTCGCGCACGCGGTGGCATCGGTGAGCATCCTCGCGGCGCGCGCCATCGATGCCGATCCGCTCGGCACCGCGATGACTTTGCTCGGGCCGGATGAAGGCCTGGCGTTCGCGCACGCACGCGACCTTGCCGTGCTGTTCGTGCTGCACAGCGAACGCGGTTGGCAGACGCGCATGTCACCGGCTTTCGAAGCGGCGCTGCGCGCATGACCGGGCCGCTTGCCGCCAACCGGCGCGAGGCATTCGGCCACGCGCTGGTGCTGCTGCCGCTCGCCGCGCTGGCGGCATGGTTGTTCTCCTTGCATGCCGGCGCGCTGCAATGGCACGACCCTGGTGCGCAGCGTTGGCTCGAAGCATCGGTCAGCGTGCTTGCATGGCTGGGGCTGATCGCCTTGCTGCGTTGGCAGCGCCGTATGCCGGAGGCGGTTGGCGCGGCGAGTGCGGACGCATTGTTGATCGCCTACGCCAGCCAGACCGGCTTCGCCGCGCAACTCGCCAGGCAGACGGCGGACAGCCTGCGCGATGCCGGCATGCCGGCACGCGTAACGCCGCTGGGCACGCTCGACGAAGCGGCGCTGCGCGACGCCGGACGCGTGCTCTTGATCGTCAGCACCACGGGCGAGGGCGATGCGCCGGACGAGGCGTCGGCTTTCGAGCGGCGTTGCCTGGCCCGCATCGGCAACCTCGCTGGCCTGCGCTACGGCCTGCTCGCGCTGGGCGACAGCGACTATGCGGAGTTCTGCGGCTTCGGCCGCCGCCTGCGCCATTGGCTGGCGGAATCCGCTGCGCAACCGCTGTTCGATCCGGTGGAAGTGGACAATGGCGACGCCGGCGCATTGCGCCATTGGCAACACCATCTGGCCATGCTCAGCGGCGCCACCGAGATGCCCGATTGGCAGCGGGCGCCGTATGCAAACTGGCGTCTCGTGCAACGCCAACTGCTCAATCCGGACAGCCTGGGCGGGCCGTGCTTCCATCTCGCCTTGCGGCCGGAGGATGGCATGCTGGCGTGGGAGGCTGGCGATATCGCGGAGATCGAACCGCGCCACGCAGCGGAGACGGTAGCGCGCTGGCTGGCTGCTACCGGGTTCGATGGCGCGCTGGTTGTCGGCAACGACACGCTGTTCGAGCGCCTCGCACGCAGCCATCTCCCCGCATCAGCGGACGTCGCTGACCTCGATGCCGCCACTCTCGCCGCGCAACTGCAAGCGCTGCCGCATCGCGAATACTCGATCGCCTCGGTGCCCGCCGACGGTGCGCTGGACTTGCTGGTGCGCCGGATGCAGCACGACGATGGCCGCCCCGGCCTCGGCTCCGGTTGGCTGACGCAACACGCCGAAGAAGGCACGGCGATCGCGCTGCGCATCCGCGCTAATCCCTCATTCCGCCCGCCGGCAACGGACCTGCCGCTGATCCTGATCGGCAACGGCACCGGCCTCGCCGGTCTGCGCGCCTTGCTGAAGGCACGCATCGCCGTCGGCGCACGACGGCACTGGCTGCTGTTCGGCGAGCGGCAGCCGGATCGCGATTTCTTTCACCGCGATGAGCTGGAGGGTTGGCTGCGCGATGGCTGGCTGGAGCGGCTGGACCTGGCCTGGTCGCGCGAGCCTGTTGCGCCAGCATATGTGCAGCGGCGCTTGCGCGAGTCGGCGGCATTGCTGCGGGCGTGGGTGGAGCAGGGCGCGGCGATCCGCGTCTGCGGCAGTTTGGCCGGCATGGCGCCGGGGGTGGATGAGGTCTTGCGCGAGGTGCTCGGGCCCGACCTGGTGGAACAGATGCGCGTCGATGGCCGCTATCGGAGAGACGTGTACTGACGCCACGCGTAGGTTGGGGTGAGCCGCAGGCGAACCCCAACGATGCGATGCGCCTGGATATGGCGATGTTGGGGTTCACCCGCGGCGCACCCCAACCTTCGCACCATCAAACGTGACCTTTGGCCTATGCCTCCACCCACGCCCATGGCGCACCCTGCTGTATCACCTGGGGAGAGACAAAGATGGTGGGACGAGGGGGCAGAACGATAGGCCTGGTGCTGGCGCTTGCCGCAGCATGGGCCGTGCTTGCGCAGGACGCACCGGCGCCGGCGAGCAGCAGCGCAGCCGCGCCGAAGCCGGCCACAGCTGCGGTGGAACAAACCGCTCCAGCCGCGGCCACGACGGATATACCGCTCGCCGGCGCCAGCGCCGCCGGTGCGCGCCAACCCAGCGCAGCGAATGCGTGGGGCGGCGAACGCCAGGGCAACGAGCCGACGCTGTCCGATCGCGTCGTGAGTTATCGCATCGACGCCGAACTGGACGCGGCCAAGCATGCGGTTACCGGCAGCGAACAGATGAGCTGGCGCAACCGCAGCGACCGCCCGGTGCGCAGCGTCTACCTGCACCTGTACCTCAACGCTTTCAAGAACGAAGGCAGCACCTTTTTCACCGAGCGCCACGTGCTCACCGCGCACGGCCACTCGCGCGGCGCGGCGACGCTGAAGAAAGGGCAGTGGGGCTATATCGATCTCAAGCGCGTGCAGCAGGGCGGTGCGGCGCTGAAGTGGAGCTTCGTGCAACCCGACGGCGGCCCGAAAACCGACCAGACCGTAGTGCGCGTGGACCTGGCCCAGCCGGTCGGCGCGGGCGAAACGCTCACCCTCGATATCGACTTCCTCAGCCAGTTGCCGCGGGTGGTCGAGCGCACCGGCTGGTGGGGCGATTTCAACCTGGTCGCGCAGTGGTTCCCGAAGATCGCCGTGCTGGAACTGCCGGGCGAACGCGGCGCCAGCGAACTGCGCTGGAATGCCCACGAATTCCATTTCAACAGCGAGTTCTACGCCGACTTCGGCAGCTACGACGTGCGCCTGACCGTGCCTTCCGACTACACCGTCGGCGCGGTGGGCGAACAGCAGGGCGCGCCGACCCAGGCCGGCGGCAAGAGCACCTATCACTTCGTGCAGGGCGACGTGCACGACTTCGCCTGGCTCGCCGCCAAGGGCTACCAGACCCTGGATGGCAGCTTCACCGGCCCCGGCGTGCCCAAGGTCGCCGTGCGCGTGATCTACCCGCCGGAATACAAAGCCAGTGCGCAGCCGGTGCTGAAGGCCACCACCGATTCCCTGGAGTACTTCTCGCGCACGCTCGGCGCGTATCCGTACCGCACCGTCACCGCGGTGGTGCCGCCGTATAACGGCGCCGAAGCGGGCGGCATGGAATACCCGACCTTCTTCACGGCGGAGGGCTATTCCAAGATCGACGCGCAGACTTCCGACCAGTGGGAAATCGACTTCGTCACCATCCACGAATTCGGCCACGGCTATTTCTACGGCCTGCTCGCCTCGAACGAATTCGAAGAGCCGATGCTCGACGAAGGCCTCAACGAGTACTGGGACGAGCGCATGCTGCGCGAACGCAACCAGCCGATCCTGGTGCCCAGTTCCTTCGCCGCGCGCCTGGGCATCCATCCGGCGATGGACGTGTTCGTGCAGGAGCGCCTCGGCGCGGGGCTGAAATCGCCATACGACCCGCTGTCGGAAAACTCGTGGAACCGCTATTCGAGCAGCAGCTACGGCACGGTGTATTCGCGCACCGCCACCGCCATGCACGACCTGGAAGAGCGCCTGGGCAAGCCGGTGATGGAGAAGGCCTTCCGTGAGTACTACCGGCGCTGGCACTTCCGCCATCCCTCGGTGGCGGATCTGCGCGCGACGCTGATCGATGTTTCCGGCGACGCGAAGAACGTCAACGAGATCTTCGACCAGTACGTCTACGGCACGGCCTTTATCGACGACCGCATCGCTGCCATCGACAACGACGAAGTGGTGCCGCAGGCCGGCGTGTTCGACAGGGATGGCAAGCGCAATGAGGTCGATGCGGAAGAACTGGACAAGCAGCTCGACAAGCAGCGCGAGGCATGGGAGAAGGCGCATAAGGACGCCAAGTCCTGGGAGGGGCCGTTCCCCTGGCGCGGCACGGTGACGGTGGCGCGCGATGGCGCGCCGGTGCCGCAACTGCTGCGCGTGAGCTTCGCCGATGGCAGTCATGAGGACGTGCACTGGAATGACAACCGGCGCTGGGCACGCTTCGTGTTCGACAAGCCGTCCAAGGTGGTGTCGGCCGAGCTCGATCCGGAGCAGAAGATCCTGCTCGACGCCGACAAATTGAACGATAGCCGCACCACCAAGGCGAACGCCGCGGCCTCGCGCCGCTGGACGTCCGACATCGCAGCATTGCTGCAGGCTTTCTACTCCTTCCTGGTGACGCTGTGATGGCCTTCAAGAATTCCCGTCGGGTTTCCCTGGGCGCCTTGCTCGGCGCTCCCGTGGCCGCGCTGCAGTGGCGCCTGCTGCTGCTATGGACGTTGCTGCTGTTGCTGCCCACGCTGGTGGCGGCGCTGCCGTTGCTGCGTACGCTGAGCCTGTTGCTGGACCACTCCGTGCACGCCGATGCCTGGGCGCATCAGTTCGATGCGCTGATGTTCGGCGACACCGTGCGCAGCGTGATGAACAACGGCGGCGCGGTGCATGGCGGCTTGATCGCTGGCGTGCTGCTGACGGTGCTGCTGTCGCCGCTGCTCAATGGCATGGCAGTCGGCGCCGGCCGCGCCGGCCGGTCGCTGGGCTTCGGCCATCTGCTGCAGAGCGGCGTGGTGGAGTACGGCCGCATGTTCCGCCTGATGCTGTGGACGGTGCTGCCTTATGCCGCGGCGCTGTGGGCGGTGAAGGGGAGCATGGATCTGCTGGACGACAAGACCGAGGTGGCGGTGCTGGAGGCGCAGGCGCAGGCGACGACGCATTGGATCCTGGCGTTGGCGGTGTTGTGCGTGGTGCTGGCGCAGGTGATTGCGGATGCGGGGCGCGCGGCGTTCATTGCCGACCTGGGGTTGCGCTCGGCGTCCAAGGCGATCTGGCGCGGTTTTTTGCAGTTGCTGCGGCGGCCGTTCAGCAGTCTGTTTGCTTATGTGTTTGTGTCGGCGATCGGGTTTGGCGTGGCGTTCGTTTTGGGGGTTGCGCGGGCGCATGTCACGTCGGTGGGGTTGGGCTTGGTGCTGGGGTTTCTGTTGATGCAGGTGGTGGTGATGGTGATGGGGTGGACTCGGGTGGCGCGGTTGTTTGCGTTGGCGGAGGTGGCGCGGTCGCTGGGTGGGGGGAGGCGGGCTGCCTTCTGAGGATGGCTGGTCATTCCGGCGCAGGCCGGCCCCGAAGGGGTGAGCGAAGCGAATCATCCAGTAGCGGTGGCGTTTGATTGTCGCGTTGGCGCGAGGATGTCTCGCCTGTCGGCGAGTGTTTCGCCCCGCTGCCGCGGAGCGAGTTACTTCTTCTTTGCTTGGGCGGTTTCAACTGGTCAATGCAACACCACATGGTGATGACGACCGGGAGAGACGATGAGCAAAGCAGGGTCGACCGCAAGAGGCCTGAACGCGGAACAGAAGAGGCGGTTATGGAGTCAGTGGCGACAAGGAGACTCCATTGCCGAG
>NZ_JBFRGP010000030.1:0-29909 GCF_052115385.1 Dyella sp. 2RAB6 | reverse complement strand
GAAGAGGCCCGCCGCGACGTCACCGCTTACCTGAGCTTCTACAACCATCGCCGATGGCATGCTGCCATCGGCCAACGCATACCAGCCGTCGTGGACGCGCTGGCGTGCAGAACTCCTATCGGAGTGTCCAAAGTGGGTTGACCACTACACTTTGTAGGTGTTTGCGGGTGAGGTATGACGGGTGTTGTGCTCCGCCCGAACCCTCATCCGCCTGCCGGCACCTTCCTCGCTCCTCAAAGCCGGGCACATCCCTGTGCCCTCCCCGCGTGCTCCCGGAGGGAGAAGGATTCGAACGGGGAGGTTGAGGCAGTAAGCAGCACAAAAGCTGGCCTCAGTGCTTGCTTGAGGGGATTGGGCCGGCCAGTTCGCGCTATCGCGACAACCAAGCGACACAGTCACTGGATCCCAGCTTCCGCTGGGATGACGAGCAAAGGGCGAGCAAGCCCCCCGGCACCGCCAAACCAACTAAAGCAACACCGGCCGATCCGGCAACTCATCCGGCTTCGCCTTATCGTTGCCGGGAAAATGCCGCGCAAGCAGTTCATGCGCGGCGGCGATGCCGCCTAGGCTACCTTCGCGCCACTCGTCGCGCGCGAAACACTCGCGCATCCGCGCACAGATCGCGTCCCACTCCGCCTGCGGCACCGCGGCCGCAATCCCGCGGTCCGCCACGATCTCGATGCGATGCTCGGCCAGCAGCACATAAAACAGCACGCCGCTATTGTGCTCGGTATCCCACACGCGCAGCTGCGCAAACACCTGCGCGGCACGGCGGCGCGCATCGAGGCCTTCCAGCACATCCCATGGCGACAGGCGCGCCTCGACCGCGAAACACACCTCGCCGTTGTGCCGCCGCTCGCCCTCGGCGATCGCGTGCGTCATCTCATCCAGCAGCGTGGCGTTGAACGCGCGGCGCAGCAAAAACCAGGCACCGCCCAGATTCGCGAAGAAACGTTGGCCGCGTCCCATCACCAGCTCCCCGAGGAGCCGCCGCCGCCGAAGCTGCCGCCGCCTCCGCTGAAACCACCACCACCGCCACCACCGAAACCACCGCCGCCAAAGCCGCCACCGCCGCCCCAGCCACCGAAACCGCCCCAGCCGCCACCGCCGATGGAACGCCCCGCGCCGGCCGGCAGCAGCATCAGTACGCCGCCGATGATTGCGCCCAGCGTCGCCGCACCCACGGAGGCCGCCAGCAGCCACAGCAGGCCGCCGATCAGGCCGGCGCCCAGCGGCGTGCGCAGCCAGATCCGCGCGCGGCCGAAGATGCCGCGCAGGAACAGGCCGGCGAACACACCGATAAACAGCATTTCCTGGAAACCCAATCCGCTGCTGCGTTCGCGATGGGTCGGCTCGATCGGCGGCGGCAGTGCCTCGCCGTCGATCAGCTGGGTCAGCGCGCCGACCGCATCGCTGATGCCGCCGAAGTAATCGTTGGCGCGGAATTTCGGTGCGATGTATTCGCGCGTGATGCGCGCCGTCGCTGCATCCGGAATCGCGCCTTCCAGGCCGTAGCCCACTTCGATGCGCACGCGCCGGTCGTTCTTGGCGATCAGCAGCAGCAGGCCGTCGTCCGTGCCCTTGCGGCCGACCTTGTTGGCCTCGGCCACGGCGAGCGAATAGCTCTCGATGTCCTGCGGCTGCGTGCTGCCCACCATCAGCACCACGAGCTGCGCGCCCTTGCGCTTTTCCAGCGCGACCAGCTGCGCATCGAGCTGGTCGACCTGCTGCGCGTTCAGCGTGCCGGTGAGGTCGGTGACGTGGCGCGCCAGCTTCGGCGGCGCATCGTCGGCAAGCGCCGGCGCCAGCCCTGCCGCAAGCAGCAGCAGGGCCAGCAGCAGCACTCGCCCAAACCAAACAGGCAGCCGCGCCAGGCGCCGCACGATCATCGCCTCAGCGCGTCGAAGCCGCGGCGGGGGCCGGAGTCGGGGCCGGGCTGTTGCCGAAGTCGACGGTCGGCGCAGTGGAAATGGCCTTCTCGTTTTCCACGCTGAAGTTCGGCTTCACCTGGTAGCCGAAGATCTTGGCGGTGAGATTGTTGGGGAAGGTGCGGATCATCGAGTTGTATTCCTGCACCGACTGCACGTAGCGGTTGCGCGCCACGGTGATGCGGTTCTCGGTGCCTTCCAGCTGCGCCTGCAGGTTCTGGAACAGGCCATCGGCCTTCAGCTGCGGGTAGTTCTCGCTGACCACCATCAGGCGCGACAGCGCGCTGGACAGCTGGCCCTGCGCCTGCTGGAACTGCTGCAGCTTCTGCGGATCGTTCAGCGCATCCGGCGACAGCTGCATGGTGCCGACCCTGGCGCGCGCATTGGTCACTTCGGTCAGCACTTTTTCCTCGTGCTGCGCGTAACCCTTCACCGTATTGACCAGGTTGGGCACCAGGTCGGCGCGGCGCTGGTATTGGTTGATCACTTCCGACCAGGCGGCCTTGACCGCTTCGTCCTGGCGCTGCATGGCGTTATAGCCGCAGCCGGAAAGGCCGAGGACGAGCAACAGCAGGGCGATCGCGCGAAGGAATTTCATGGGTGTGGGCTCCGATCCGGTGGACGCCCCATTGCAGCATTCCGCAAGGACTCGCGCAATCGTGCCTATGGCAGCAATACGCCGGTCACACCATCCAGCGCGGCGCCAGGATCAAGACCCAGCTCAGCACGGTCATCACCAGCAGCAGGAATACCGCGGCCGAACCCATGTCCTTGGCGCGGCCGGCCAGCTCGTGGAATTCCGGGCTGACCTTGTCGACCACCGCTTCCACCGCGGAATTGAGCAGCTCGGCCGAAAGCACCAGCACCGCCGGAATCACCAGGGCGATCTTCTCCAGCGGGCCATTGCCCAGCCACAGGCCCAGCGGCACCAGCACCAGCGCCAGGCAGGCTTCCAGGCGGAACGAGGCCTCGTGCTGCCAACCGGCGCGCAAGCCCTTCATCGACCACTTGAAGGCGCTCCAGATCTGCTTGGGTCCGCGGATGCCGCTGGCTGCCATAGAGGTAAGTCCGTGCTCATGGGCAGCCCCGGGAACGGCGGGCATGCCGGCCGGGTCCTGCCATAAACGCGTCATGATGCCATAGCACCGCCCGCCGGAAAGCCTGCCACTGCAATGCCTGCCATTACAATGCGCGGATGAGACGTTCCCTCGCCCAGCAGCGCATCGGCCCCACCGCCCTCACCCGCACCCTGGCCTGGCTGCGCATCTGCGCGATCGCCGGACAAAGCGTCGCGGTGCTGGTCTGCGCGCTGTGGATGAAGCTGGATATCCCGCTGCTGCCGCTGCTGGTGGGCATCGGCTCGCTGGCGGTGTTCGCGGTGTATGCCGCCTGGCGGCAATCGCAGCCGACGCCGCTGCGCGAATGGGAAACCATCCTGCACGTGGCCGCCGACACCCTGGTGCTGGGCTACCTGCTGTACTTCACCGGCGGTGCCAGCAATCCGTTCATCACCCTGCTGCTGGTGCCGATCGCGCTGACCGCCGCCACGCTGTCGGTGCGCGCGATTCTGGCGGTGGCCATGCTGGCCGGCGTGGCTTACGTCGTGCTGCTGGTCTGGTACGTGCCGCTGCCGATGCCGGAACACGCCTTCGGGCCCAGCGGCTTCACCCTGCACGTGGCCGGCATGGGCGTGAACTTCGTGATTTCCGCGCTGCTGCTGGCCTTCTTCACCAACCGGCTGGCGCGCGCGGTGCGCCTGCAACAAGTGGAGATGCAGCGCGTGCGCGAACGCGCGCTGCGCGACGAAGGCATCCTCGCCATCGCCACCCAGGCCGCCGGCGCCGCGCACGAGCTCAACACGCCGCTGTCGACCATGCGCACCCTGCTGCCGGAACTGCGCCGCGAACATGCCAGCGACACCGTGCTGGGCGACGACCTGACCCTGCTCGAAGGCCAGGTGGAGCGCTGCCGCACGATCCTGCGCGAGATGGTCGCCTTCGGCAAAGCGCAGCTGTCGCAGGTGCCCGAATGCACCACGCTGGACGGCTTCGTCCACGGCGCGCTGGAACGCTTCCAGCTGCTGCGCCCGGAGGCGGACCTGGAACTGCAGATGGACGACGACGCCGGCGAGATCGTGCTGCGCACGCCGCCGGGCCTGCGCCACGCGCTGCTCAACCTGCTGAACAACGCGTTCGAGGCCTCCGCTCTCAAGCAGTCGCAGGCGGTGGACCTGATCGCCCGTCGCGCCGACGGCTGGCTGGAATTCGTGGTGCGCGACCACGGCCCCGGCTTCGTCGCCACCGATGCGCCGGCGGTGGTGGGCCAGTCGCACAAGCTGACCGGGCTGGGCATCGGCCTGGCCCTGGCCGAAGCCACCGCCGAGCGCCTGCACGGCGAGCTGACCGCCACCAATGCGCCCGACGGCGGCGCGGAAATGCGCCTGCGGCTGCCGCTGGCCGTCGTGGAAGCGAAAAACAGTTGAGCCCACACCGCAAATTGAAACCCTTCTCCCTCCGGGAGCACGCGGGGAGCGCACAGGGATGTGCGCGGCTCTGAGGAGCGAGGAAGGTGGCGGCAGCCGGATGAGGGTACGGGCGGAGTGAAGCGTCCCCCTCCGCCCGTACCCTCACCCCAACCCCTCTCCCGACGGGAGAGGGGCTTCAACGCAGGACACTTCGCCGCGCCCCCGCTCCCGCCGGTCAGGCTTGCGCGACAATACGCGCGGCCACTCCCCCGGGAACCGCACCATGACCGACCCGCAGCCCCTGCTCATCATCGACGACGACGCGACCTTCGCGCGCGTACTGGCCCGGGCGCTGAGTTCGCGCGGCTTCGAGGTGCTCACCGCCAATAACGCCGACGAGGCGCGCGCCCTGACCCGCCGCCACCATCCGCGCTACTGCGTGCTGGACCTGAAGCTGGGCGATGAAAACGGCCTGCGCCTGATCCCCGAGCTGCGCTCGCTGGTGCCGGAGATGCGCGTGCTGCTGCTCACCGGCTATGCCTCGATCGCCACCGCGGTGGAGGCGATCAAGCGCGGCGCCCACGACTACCTGGCCAAGCCGGTCGACGCCGACGCCGTGGTGCGCGCCCTGCTGGAAGGCGACGCGCCGAGCGGCGACGACGACCTGCTGGACGCCCCGGAAGCCCCGCTGGCCCTGCGCCGGCTGGAGTGGGAACACATCCAGCGCGTGCTGACCGAATGCGACGGGAATATCTCCGAAACGGCGCGCCGGCTCGGCATGCACCGGCGCACCTTGCAGCGCAAGCTGAGCAAGCACCCGGTGCGCGAACGGCCCGAGCAGGAATAAGCCGGGCCAGCACGCGGTAAACGGGAATACGGCCTGCGACAACGCGCCGCCTTTTTCCTCACGGGAGCGCGGCTATCCTCGCAACCCTTGACCAGGGTCCAGGGTACGACTTTGAACCGACCGTTCCCCCGCCGCGCACTGCCTCTGGTTTTGGCCAGCCTGCTCGCCGCACCCGTCTTCGCACAGCAGACCAGCACGCTGGAAACCGTCCACGTCCACGCCAGCGACACCCAGGTGACCGAGACGCCCGGCGTGCAGGTGCGCGTCAGCCGCGACCAGTTGCAGAAGCACAACGTCACCGACAGCTCCGACGCGCTGAAGTACGCGCCCAACCTGCAGGTGCGCAAGCGCTATATCGGCGACCCCAATGCGGTGATCAGCGGCCGCAACGCCGGCACCCTGCAGAGTGCGCGCAGCCTGGTCTATGCCGACGGCCTGCTGCTGTCCAACCTGATGACCAACGGCTACGACGGCGCGCCGCGCTGGGGCATGGTGGCGCCGGAGGAGATCGGCGCCGTCGACGTGCTGTACGGCCCCTATTCCGCGCTGTATCCCGGCAATTCGATGGGCACCACGGTGCTGATCCATACGCGCCTGCCGGAAAGATTCGTGGCCAGCGCCAGCGCGCAGTTCATGAGCCAGGATTTCAGCGACCGCTACGGCGCGGGCGGCCACTACAACGGCCGCAACCTCGCCGCCACGCTGGGCAACAAGCAGGGGCGCTGGAGCTGGATGCTCGCGCTCAACAAGCTCGATAACGACGGCCAGCCGATGCAGTACGCCACGGCCACCGCCAGCGGCAACGCCGCGCGCGCCGTGCCGGTGCAGGGCGCCACGCTGGATCGCAATCCGAACGGTTCGCCGCGCCTGGTCTATGGCGCCAACAGCATCGAGCACACCGAGCAGACCCAGGCCAAGCTGAAAGTGGGCGTGGACATCAGCGACCAGGTGTCAGCGCTGTTCACGCTCGGCTATTGGCACAATCACGCGGACGATCGCACGCGCAGCCTGATCCGCGACCTTTCCGGCCAGCCGGTGTACAGCGGCGCGGTCAGCGCCTACGGCCGCACCTGGACCCTGCCGGCCAGCGGCCTGGCGCCGACCGCCACGCGCGAAACACATGCGCTGTATGGCGTGGAATTGAACGGCCGCTTCGACAACGGCTGGCGCTGGACCGCGGTGGGCAGCAAGTACGACTTCGTGCGTTCGCAGACGCATACCGCCAGCCTCGCCCCGCCGGTCGGCCCGCTCGGCGGCCCGGGCACGGTGGCGGATCTCGGCGGCTCCGGCTGGGCAACCGCCGACCTGCGCAGTTCCGGCCCGCTGGGCGAACACCACACGCTGTACGCCGGCCTGCATGGCGACCGCTACGTGCTGGATTCGCGCGTGCGCCAGGCCAGCGACTGGCGCGGCGACGCCAACGGTCCGCAACAGAGCGCGTTCGGCGGACGCACCCGCACCTACGCGGCCTATCTGCAGGACGTATGGAGCTTCGCCCCGGCCTGGACCTTCACCCTCGGCGGACGCTGGGAACAATGGCGCGCCTACGACGGCCTGCGCGCCAACGCCAATACCACGCTGCGCTACGCCGAACGCCAGCGCACCGACTTCTCGCCCAAGGCGGCGCTGGCCTGGGATTTCGCCGACGACTGGCAGCTGCGTCTGGCCGGCGGCAAGGCGGTGCGCTATCCGACGGTGAACGAGCTGTTCCAGGGCAGCATCTCGGCCAACGCCATCGTCAACAGCAATCCGAACCTGCAGCCGGAGCGCGACTGGTCCACCGACCTCACCTTGCTGCGCACGCTGGCCAACGGCCATTGGCGCGTGTCGCTGTTCCAGGACCGCATTGCCGATTCGCTGTACTCGCAGACCGATATCACGGTGACGCCGACGGTCACCAATATCCAGAACGTCGACAAGGTGCGCGTGCGCGGCATCGAGGGCGAGCTGGCGCTGAAAGACGTGTGGATCGCCGGGCTCGACCTGCAGGCCAGCGTCGCCTTCAACCAGGCCAAGACGCTGAGCGATCGCCAGTATCCGCTGGCCGATGGCAAGTGGTTTCCGCGCATCCCGAAAGTACGCGCCAGCTTCGTCGCCGATTACCGCATCACGCCCGAGTGGGATGCCTCGCTGGCCGTGCGCCATTCCGGCCGCCAGTACGGCTCGCTCGACAACAGCGATTTCGTGAATACCTACGGCGCGGTCAGCCGCTTCACCGTGGCCGACGCCAAGCTGCGCTGGAAGTTCGCGCCGCAATGGACGGCCTCCGCTGGCGTGGACAACCTCACCAACGAGCATTACTGGGTCTACCATCCCTATCCCGGCCGCACCTTCTTTGGCGAAGTGCGCTGGGATTACTGAGGAACCTCCCCATGCGCACACTCGCCGCCCTGCTGTTCTGTCTGGTCGCGACCACCGCCGCGGCGCACGACATGCACGCCGGCATGGCCATGCCCAAGGGCCCCGATCTCGGCGCCAGCGCCGCCATCGACGGCAAGGGCCGGCTATGGGTGGTGGATGCCGCGGACGGCCACGTGCGCCTGCGCCATTCGGACGATTTCGGCCGCACGCTGAGCGCGCCGACGCCGGTCAACGCGCAGGCCGAGCCGATCTACGCGGAAGGCGAGAACCGGCCGAAGATCGCGTTCGGCAGCAAGGGTGAGCTGTATGTGAGCTGGTCGCAGCCGCGGGCCAAGCCGTGGACCGGATTCGTGCGCTTCGCGCGTTCCACCGATGGCGGCGAACATTTCTCCACGCCGGTCACCGTGCATCACGACCTCGCCGAGATCACCCATCGCTTCGATGCGATGGCAGTGGATGGCAAGGGCCGCATCGTGATGGCGTGGATCGACAAGCGCGACCTGGAAGCGGCTACCGCCAAGGGCAAGCCGTATCTCGGCGCCGCGATCTACACCAGCGTCTCCAGCGACGGCGGCGCCACTTTCTCCGCCGAACGCAAGCTCGCCGACGAGACCTGCGAATGCTGCCGCATCGCCCTGGCCAGCACGCCGCAGGGCGAGATCGCCGCGTTCTACCGCAGCATCTTCGGCGACAACATCCGCGACCACGCGTATGCCGTGCTGCATGCGGATGGCCGTCCGCTCGACCCGCAGCGCGCGACCTTCGATGACTGGCATATCGCCGGCTGCCCGCACCACGGTCCCGGCCTGGCCATCGGCCCCGACGGCGTGCGCCATGCGGTGTGGTACGAGGCCAAGGACAAGCCGACCATCCACTACGGCCAGCTCGAACCCGGCAAGCCGCCTGTGCATCTGCAAACCATCGCCGGCGCCGGCGCCGGCGCCAGCCATGCGGACATCGCGGTGAACGGCAAGCAGGTGTGGGTGGTGTGGAACCAGGTGGATGCGCGGGGCTTCGCACTGATGCTGCGCGAATCGCACGACGGCGGCGCCAGCTTCGGCGATGCGCGCGCCATCGCCAACGCCAAGGGCGCGGCCGCCTCGCCGCAGTTGCTGCTGTGGCAAGGCCGCGCGTTCGTGGCGTGGAATACCGCGGCAGGTTTCCGCCTGGTGCCGACGGAGGCCTTGTGATCCGCTACGCATTGCTCGCCCTGCTGCTGGCATTGCCGTTCGCGGCGCAGGCCGGCGCGCCGGTTGCGCTGAAGGCGGAAGACGTGCCGGCCTTGCTCAAGCCACCGGCTCACGGTGTGCGTGTGCTGGCCTTGTGGGGATTGGATTGCGCGTATTGCGAATCGAATCTGCGGGCTTTGCAGAAGCTGCAGCGCGCGCATCCGCGCGAGATCGAAGTGATTACTGTCGCCACCGACAGCATGACCGAAAGTGCGGCGCTTGAGCAGCGCCTGCATGCTGCTGGCGTCGCTGCGCTTCCCTCTCGCGCCTATGCCGACGCTACGCCCGAACGCATCAATTACCTGATCGATCCGGACTGGGGCGGCGAGCTGCCACGCACCTTGATCATTCGCGCGGATGGTTCACGCAGCGGGATCAGCGGACAGCTGACTCAGGCGAAGCTCGCCGCTATCCCATGACGTAGGTTGGGGTGAGCCGGCAGGCGAACCCCAACATCACCACCTTCGTGCGCCTCGCATCGTTGGGGTTCGCCTGCGGCTCACCCCAACCTACGATTCACTCGGCGCTGCTCTCCGCGGCCGGCAGCGGATCATGCGTGCCGTCATCCTCGTCGCCGTAAATGGCCACGTGCGGCTTGCCATCCTCGCCGATCCACCCGCGGAACATCCCGTCGGTGTTGAACGGCATCGCCACATTCCCCTGGGCGTCCAGCGCGATCGCGCCGCCATTGCCACCCATCGAAGGGATCTCCTGGTTGATCACCTCGGCCGCCGCGCGGTTCAGCGGTACGCGCATCTGGGTCACGCGCATGCAGATTTCATGCGCCGCCACGGTACGGATATAGAACTCGCCCCAGCCGGTGCCCGATACCGCGCAACCGTTGTTGGCATACGTGCCCGCGCCGATCAGCGGCGAATCGCCGATGCGGCCCCAGCGCTTGTTGGTCATGCCGCCGGTGGACGTGCCGGCGGCGAGATGCCCTTGTGTATCCAGCGCCACCGCGCCAACCGTACCGAAATGCTTGGCGGTTTCCACGTCTTCGTGCGCGCGGTGCTCGGCATCTTCCTTCAGCGCCTTCTGCAACTGCTGCCAGCGCTCCTCGGTGCGGAAGTACGCCGGATCGACCAGCTCGATGCCGGCCTCCTTGGCAAAGGCTTCGGCGCCATCGCCGGCCAGCATCACGTGCGGGCTCTTTTCCATCACCGCGCGCGCCAGCAGGATCGGGTTTTTTACCCGGTGCACGCCGGCGATCGCGCCAGCCTTGAGCGTGTAGCCATCCATCACCGCGGCATCCAGCTCGTTCTTGCCGTCGTGGGTGAACACCGCGCCCTTGCCGGCGTTGAAGTTGGGATCGTTCTCCAGCACCGTGATCGCCGCCGTCACCGCATCCAGCGCGGGCTTGCCGGCCTTGAGCTGGGCGTAGCCGTTCTGCAACGCCTGGGTCAGCGCGGCGCGCACGGCTTTCTCGCGGGCAGGGCTCATATCGCGCTTGATCACGCCGGCACCGCCGTGGATCACCAGCACCGGGGTCGTGGCATGGCTCATGGCGGACGCTCCCAGCAAGACAAGGGCGGCAAGCAGGCGCTGCAACTTCACGGTCGTTCTCCCCAGATGGACGGGGCCGAGTATAGCCAGCGGAACGGCCGTACTCAGCCGAATGTGACGCCTTTTGGAGGCCCCGCCGCAAGCGCCCTGGACCTTGGTACAGCATGAGCGGGCACCGATCCGTCGTATCCTTGGTAGCTGGCTCTCCCTGCAAGAAGGCATCGCAATGGACAAGGTTTATGCAAGCGCGGCACAGGCCCTGGACGGACTGCTGTTCGACGACATGACCATCGCCGCCGGCGGCTTCGGCCTGTGCGGCATTCCCGAGAACCTGATCGCCGCCCTGCTCGCCAAGGGCACCAAGGGGCTGACCATCGTCGGCAACAATGCGGGCGTGGACGATTTCGGCATGGGCCCGCTGCTGAAGACCCGCCAGGTCAAGCGCGTGTACGCCTCCTACGTGGGCGAGAACAAGGAATTCGAGCGCCAGGTGCTGGCCGGCGAGCTGGAATTGCATCTGGTGCCGCAGGGCACCCTGGCCGAGAAGCTGCGCGCCGGCGGCGCCGGCATCCCCGGTTTCTATACGCGCACCGCGTTCGGCACCAAGCTGGCCGAAGGCAAGGAGACCAAGCTCTTCGACGGCAAGGAATACGTGCTGGAAGAAGCCATCCACGCCGACGTCTCCATCGTCAAGGCATGGAAGGGCGATCGCCTGGGCAACCTGGTGTTCCGCAAGACCGCGCGCAACTTCAATCCGATGATCGCCACCTGCGGCAAGATCTGCGTGGCCGAGGTGGAGGAACTGGTCGAAGTCGGCACGCTGGAGCCGGACCAGGTCCACGTGCCGGGCATCTACGTCGACCGCATCATCCAGGGTCCCTCGTACGAGAAGCGCATCGAGTTCCGCACCATCGCCGGCGCCAACACCGGCAAGGAAAGCCCGCTGCGCACCGCGATGGCGCAGCGCGCGGCGAAGGAGCTGCGCGACGGTTTCTACGTCAATCTCGGCATCGGCATTCCGACCCTGGTCGCCAACTTCATTCCGGAAGGCATCGACGTCACCCTGCAGTCGGAGAACGGCCTGCTCGGCATCGGCCCGTTCCCGGACGAAGCGCACGTCGATCCGGACCTGATCAACGCCGGCAAGCAGACCATCACCACCCTGCCCGGCTCAAGCTTCTTCTCCAGCGCCGAATCGTTCGCGATGATCCGCGGCGGCCATATCGACCTGTCCATCCTCGGCGGCCTCGAAGTGTCCTGCACCGGCGACCTCGCCAACTGGATGGTGCCGGGCAAGATGGTCAAGGGCCCCGGCGGCGCGATGGACCTGGTCAGCGGCGTCAAGCGCGTGGTGGTGCTGATGGAGCACACCGCGAAGGACGGCACGCCGAAGATCAAGAACGAATGCGATCTGCCGCTTACCGGCAAGCAGGTGGTGGACCTGATCATCACCGACCTGTGCGTGTTCGAAGTGGAGAAAGGCAAGGGCCTGACCCTGCTCGAACTGCAGGAAGGGGTGACGGTGGAAGAGGTGAAGGCGAAGACGGGTTGCGATTTTGTGGTGGCGCCGACGCTGGGCTAAGGCCAGATCGGCGTGGGTTGGGGTGAGCCATCGGCGAACCCCAACACGACCACCTTCATACGCCTCACTGTTGGGGTTCGCCTGCGGCTCACCCCAACCTACGCCATGGCTCGATCAGCCGACGCTCGCCGGCAACGGGTGTGGAAATCGAATCCGCGCCACGTGCTGATTGCCGTCACGCGTCTGCAGTTCCAGCGGCCACGCAAACCGCTCGCTGATGCGCTGCGCGATCGCCAGTTCGAAACCGTGGCGATCCACCTTGTCCGGGCCCATGTTGTCCACGCGGTTGGTCACCGTCACCGCGCCGGGATGCACGGTAATCACGATGGTGCCCTCCTCCGCCTGCTGGCAGGCATTGCGGATCAGCTGCCAGCACAGCACCGCGAACACGCGCGGCGAGCCATGCAGCGCGAAGCGCGCCGGCTCGTCCAGGCGCAGGGTCACCGGCCGGCCTTCGAGCAGTTCGCGCACGTCGCGCAATTCGCGTTCCAGCACGTCGTTGACCACGAAGTCCTCTTCGGTGAGCCCCTTGTCGGACTCGCGCGCGAGGATCAGCAAGGCCTCCACCAGCGCCTCCATCTCGCGCGTGGCGCGCTTGATGCGCTGTACCGAGCGCTGGCCGAACTCGCCCAGGGTGGGCTCGTCCGCCAGCATGTCGGCCGACATCTTGATCACCGTGAGCGGGCTGCGCAGTTCGTGGCTGGCGTCGCGGGTGAAGTTGCGCTCGCGCTGGTTGTAGCCGGCGATGCGGTGGGCGAAGTCGTACAGGCCCTCCGCCAGCACCGCCACGTCGGCATCCGCGCGGCTGGGCAGCTCGCCGGGGGTCCACTCGCCGCTGTCGGCCTTGCGCTCGTCCCAGCTGCGCACCGCCTTGGCCAGCCGCCGCACCTGCCGCCACTGCCGCCGTGCGATCAGCCAGGCCAGCGCGCCCAGTACTACGATCAGCCCCAGCACCGCGAGCGCCGGCAGGACCTGGGTCACGCCCAGTACGCACAGGGCCGCCACCGACACCGTCTGCAGGCCGAAAAGCCAGGCCATGCGGCGATGGAAGGCGCCGCGGCGGGAGCCTTCCGTCGCTGGTGGTGAAAGCGATGCGGCCATCGATTTACTTCAAGAAGGCCACCTGGTTCTTGGACAAGCCATGCCCGTCCGCGTCCAGCGGCGAGCGCGACAGATCCAGGCCGGACTTCGAGCCCGGGGTTTCCGCATCCAGGTCGGCCAGGCGATAACCGGCCGAATGGATGGTGTGCAGCAGCGACCGGTCGAACGGCTTGTCGATCACCCGGCGCAGGTTGTACAGGTGCGAGCGCAGGGTGTCCGAATCGGGCAGCGTGTCGCCCCAGATCTCCCGCTCGATATCGCGCCGGCTCACCACGCGCGGCGATTCGCGCATCAGGATCGCCAGCAGCTTCAGGCCGATCGGCGAGACGGTCAGTTCCTTGCCGGCGCGGGTCAGGCGCAGGGTGGCGGTGTCCAGCGTCATGTCGCCGACGGTCAGCACCTCGGTGGAAACCTGGCGGCGGTCGCGGCGGATCAGGGCGCGCAGGCGCGCTTCCAGTTCGCGCACTTCGAACGGCTTGACCAGGTAGTCGTCGGCGCCGGACTCCAGGCCGACCAGCTTGTCCTCCAGCGTGTCGCGCGCGGTCAGCATCAGCACCGGCGTCGACTTCTTCGCCTCCTTGCGCAGCTTGCGGCACACCTCCAGGCCATCCATGCCCGGCAGCATCAGATCCAATACCACCACGTCGTAACTGTTGGTCACCGCCAGATGCAGCGCGCTGACGCCATCGGAGGCGTAATCGACCGAGTAGCCCCGCCGCTCCAGAAATTCGCCGACCATTTCGGCGATCTGACGGTTGTCCTCCACCAACAGGATCAAGCCAGATTGTTCGTCGCGAGAACTCATCCTTTACCTCCTAGCACTTCACATTGGTGAAAGCTAACTTCGCGCCGGGTGACCAGGGTGTGAAACGTTTTCGTATCCGTTCAGCGAAGGCCCGAAAAGCGCTACCCGTTCACTTTTTGGCACTTCCCTGTAACAACGGATGCAGTGCGTTCCACACGTTTTCCAGCACTTTCGGCTCACCGGCGGCCGTCGGATGCAGGCCATCATCCTGCATCAGCGAGGGATCGAGAGCCACGCCCTCGAGCAGGAACGGCAGCAGCGCGGTGTGTTTGTCCCGCGCAAGCCCGGCGTAGATCGCGCGCAACCCGTCGCGGTACTGCGGGCCATAGTTGACCGGCAGCTCGATCCCCAGCAACAGCACCCTGGCGCCGGACTTCTGCGCCGCGTCGATCATCGCCGCCAGGTTCTCGCGCAGCGCCGGCAGCGGCAGGCCGCGCAGGCCGTCGTTGGCGCCCAGTTCCAGCACCACCACGCCCGGGCGGTACTTCTCCAGCAGGGCTGGCAGGCGGTTGCGGCCGCTGAGCGAGGTTTCGCCGCTGATGCTGGCATTGATCGCCGTCCAGCCCGGCTCCATGTCGCCCAGACGTACTTCCAGCAGATGCACCCAACCCTGGGCCGCCGCAATGTTGTGCGCGGCGGACAGCGAATCGCCCAGCACCAGCACCGTGCGGGGCGTATCGGCCGCCGTCGCGGCGCCCGCGCAGCCCAGCCACAGCAGTACCAGCCATAGGATCCGACGCATGAGCGAAATTTCCCGTCCGCTTCTCGAAGCCCGCGATGTTAGCAAGTCGGTGCGCGGCCCCGAGGGGCAACTGGACATCCTGCGCGGGGTCAGCCTGCAGGTGCAGGGGGGCGAGAGTTTCGCCATCGTCGGCGCCTCCGGTTCCGGCAAGACCACCCTGCTGGGCCTGCTGGCCGGCCTGGACGTGCCCAGCAGCGGCCACGTCGGGCTGGAGGGCCATGCGCTGGAAAGCCTGGACGAGGAAGCCCGCGCCGACCTGCGCCGGCGGCTGGTCGGCTTCGTGTTCCAGTCCTTCCACCTGCTGCCGGCGCTGACTGCGGAAGAGAACGTGATGCTGCCGCTGGAACTGGAAGGCCGCGACGACGCCCGCCCGCGCGCCCGCGAGGCGCTGGAAGCGGTGGGCCTGACCGCGCGCCGCCGGCATTACCCGGCGCAGTTGTCCGGCGGCGAGCAGCAGCGCGTGGCGATCGCCCGCGCCTTCGTGCACGCGCCGCGCCTGCTGTTCGCCGACGAACCCACCGGCAACCTGGACCAGCGCACCGGCCACCACGTCAGCGACCTGCTGTTCGCGCTCAACCGCGACCACCGCACCACCCTGGTGCTGGTCACCCACGACCCGCTGCTGGCCGAACGCTGCCAGCGTCGGGTGGAATTGCACGAAGGCCGCGTGATCACCCGCGGCCCGGCGGAGCTCACCGCATGAGGCTGCTGCGCCTGGCCCTGCGCAGCCTGGTGCGCGAATGGCACCTGCCGGAACTGCGCACGCTGGCCGCGTCGCTGACCCTGGCGGTGGTCGCGCTTGGCGTGGTCGCCACCCTGGCCACGCGGATCGAGCGCGGCATGCTGGCCAATGCGGCCGAGCTGATCGGCGGCGACCTCGGCATCGGCTCGCCGCAGCGCCTGCCGGACGCCTACGCGGCGCAGGCGCGCGACGAGGGCCTGGCGATCACCCGCGGCTCCGGCTTTCCCAGCGTGGCGTTTGCGCACGAGCAGAGCCAGCTGCTGGACGTCCAGGCGGCCGACGCGGCCTATCCGCTGCGCGGCCAGCTCGAACTGCGCGCCGCCCGCGGCGACTACAGCGGCCACGGGCCGGCCCAGGGCGAGGTGTATCTGGACCATCGCGCCCTGGTGGCGCTGGCCCTGAAGCCCGGCGATTCGGTACAGGTCGGCGGGCGCGACCTGCGCATCGGCGCCGAACTGCTGCGCCAGCCGGACGGCGGCGAGCTGTTCGCGCTGGCCCCGCGCGCCATCATGAACCTGGCCGACGCCGAACAGGCCGGCCTGCTCGGCGCCGGCAGCCGCGCGCGCCATCGCCTGCTGGTGGCCGGCGAGCCGTCCCAGGTGGCGCGCTGGCGCAGCTGGGCGCAGGCGCAGAAGCTGCCGCAGGGCGCCGAACTGATCACCCCGGAACAGACCCAGGAGCGCATGCGCAGCGCGTTCGACCGCGCCGGCGCCTTCCTGCGCCTGACCGCCCTGCTCTCCGCCCTGCTGGCCGGCGTGGCGATTGCGCTGGCCGCGCAGCGCTATGCGCGGCGCAAGACCAACGAAGTCGCCCTGCTGCGCGCCCTCGGCACGCCGCGCCGGCGCGTGCTCGGCCTGCTGCTGGGCACGCTGGGCGCGCTGGCGGTGCCGGCCTCGCTGCTGGGCGTGGCGCTGGCGCTGGGCATCGCCCAGGCCGCGTGGTCGTTCGCCAGCACGTTGTTCACCAGCGTGCCGGTGGAACTGCCGCTGGGTCCGGCCTTCGCCGCCGCGGCGATGGGCGTGGCCGTGCTGGCCGGCTTCGCCCTGCCGCCGCTGGCGCGGCTGGCCGAGGTGCCGCCGGTGGCGGTGTTCCGCGAAAGCATGGCGCGCCGCGTGCGCCGCTTCGATGCGTTGTATTTCATCCCCGTGCTGGTGGCGCTGGCGCTGATCTGGAGCCAGAGCGGCTCCGCCCGCATGGCCGGCATCCTCGCCGCCAGCCTGACCGGCGTGGCGGCGGTGGCCGCGCTGCTGGCCGCTGCGCTGCTGTGGTTCGCACGGCGCGTCGCCCCCGGCGCGCATCCGGCGCTGCGCCTGGGCCTGGCCGCGCTGGCGCGGCGCCGCGGCATGAGCTTGCTGCAGGCGACCGCGCTGAGCCTGGGCCTGGTGGCGCTGCTGCTGATGGCGATCGTCGCGCCCGCGCTGCTGGAAAGCTGGCGGCGCGAGCTGCCGTCGGACACGCCGAACTGGTTCGTGCTGAACCTGCAGGACAACCAGCGCGCCGGCTTCGAGCAGGCGCTGGGCAAGCTCGGCGCGCAGCAGCTCAACATGTTGCCGCTGGCGGTGGGCAAGCTCACCGCCATCAACGGCCGCCCGATCGACCAGCTCAAGTTCCAGGACGAGCGCGCCAAGGACTGGAGCGACCGCCAGCTGCGCCTGTCCTGGACCGACGAGCTGCCGCCGTCCAACCGCGTCGTCGCCGGTGCCTGGAACGGGCCGAGCCCGCCGGTCGCGGAAGTCTCGGTCGATACCATGTGGCGCGACATGTTCGGTCTGAAAATCGGCGACAGCATGAGCTTCAACATCGGCGAAGGCACGGTGCAGGCGCGCCTGGCCAGCGTGCGCCAGGTGGACTGGAGTTCGTTCCGGGTGAACTTCTTCCTGCTGCTCGATCCGGCGCATGCCAAGGAACTTCCGCATACCTGGATCGCCAGCTTCTACGCGCCACGCGGCAACACCGAAGCGATGGCGCGGCTGTCGCGCGATTTCGGCAACCTCAGCCTGATCGACGTGGACGCCCTGCTCGATCGCGTGCGCGAGATCGTCGACCGGGTCAGCCACGCCGTGCGCTGGGTGCTGGCCTTCAGCCTGCTGGCTGGCGCGCTGGTGCTGGCCGCGGCGCTCGCCGCCAGCGCCGCGGAACGCCGCCACGAAGCCGCCCTGCTGCGCACCTTGGGCGCGCGCCGCGGGCAGCTGCGCCTGGCGGCGGCATGCGAATTCGCCCTGCTCGGCCTGGTCGCCGGCCTCACCGCCGCCTTCGGCGCCGCGGGCGCGGGCTGGTGGCTGGGGCGTGCGGTGTTCCGCATCGAAGGCTTCGTGCCGCCGCTGGGGCCGCTGCTGCTGGCGGCGCTGGCCGCGGCGATCGCGGTGATGCTGCTGGGCCTGGCCGGCACGCGCAAAGTCACGCGCACCTCGCCGATGCAGATACTGCGGGAGTCGTGACAGCGTGCCGCGCAGGTTGGGGTGAGCCACAGGCGAACCCCAACAATGAGGTGCGTCCCAACGTGGCCATGTTGGGGTTCGCCTGCGGCTCACCCCAACCTGCGCCGGGCGCTGGCGGCTAAGATCGCAGGGTCCACATCACGGGCCCTGCCATGTACACGCTCTATTACTCCCCCGGCACCGCCAGCATGGTCGTGCATCTGGCGCTGCTGGAAATCGGTGCGCCGTATCACCTGGAGCTGGTCGACTTCGAGCGCGATGCGCAGCATTCGCCCGAATACCTGCAGCTCAATCCCGGCGGCACCGTGCCCGCGCTGACGATCGACGGCAGCGTGCGCTTCGAATCCGGCGCCCTGCTGCTGATGCTGGCCGAGCGCCATCCGGAAGCGAACCTGATCGCAGCCGCCGGCACCCCGGAACGCGAGCTGTGGCAGCAGTGGGTGGTGTATCTGAGCAATACGCTGATGTCGGCCTACCGGCTGTGGTTCTATCCGCGCGAGCTGGGCTACGACGAACATCCGCCGGCGATCCGTGCCGCCATCCAGCAGCGCATCGAAAGGGTGTGGGATCGCCTCGACGCGCAGCTCGCGGCGCATGGCCCCTACTTGCTTGGTGAGCAGTTCAGCGGCGCCGACCTGATGCTGACCATGCTGTTGCGCTGGTCGCGCAACATGCCGCGGCCGGCCACCGAATGGCCCGCGCTCAAGCGCCTCGCCGACCTGGTGCGCGCCCGCCCGAGCTGGAAAAAACTCTACGAACTGGAAGGCCTCACCGAGTGGCAGTGAGCGCCGGCACCCGCTGGCGCCAGCGCCTCAAGGACGAATGGCTGCTCGCCGCCTTCGCCCTGCTGGCGCTGGTGCTGGCCGTCGCCGATCCGCAGCCGTGGAACCACTACCAGCGCTGGCTGCAACTGCCCACCATCGCCGGCCTGCTCGGCCTGATGATCGCGATCCAGGGCATCCGCGAGAGCGGCCTGGTGCAGCATCTGGCCGGCCTGCTGGTGGCGCGCGCGCATTCGCAGCGTGCGCTCGGCCTGCTGCTGGTGAGCATCACGGCGCTGCTGTCGATGGTGCTCACCAACGACGTCAGCCTGTTCCTGATCGTGCCGCTCACCGTGGCCGCCGGCAGCATCTCCAACCTGCCGGTGCTGCGGTTGGTGGTCCTCGAAGCGCTGGCGGTGAATGCGGGTTCGACCTTGAGCCCGATCGGCAATCCGCAGAACCTGCTGGTGTGGCAGTACCTGCGCCTGCCTTTCATGGAATTCGTCGGCGCGATGCTGCCGGCTGCAGCCACCATGTTCGTGCTGGTCGCCCTGCTCGCCTGGTGCTGGCTGCCGCGCGCGCGGGTGGAACTGCGCGCCGAACAAATCGACGGCCATGCCGTTTCCGCCACCCAGGCGGTGCTGTCGATCGTGGCGCTGGCGATGATGGTGCTGATGATGGAGCACGGCCACGCGCTGATCGGCGCGGCGCTGCTGCTGATTCCGTTCGCGCTGTTCGATTGGCGCCTGCTGGCGCGGGTCGACTGGCTGCTGCTGGCGACCTTCGCCGCGATCTTCCTCGGCCTGGGCCATTTCGCCGCGCTGCCCTGGGTGGGGCAGCTGCTGGACCGGGTGGAGCTGAACCAGCCGCTGCATCTCTACGCCAGCGGCATCCTCGCTTCGCAGCTGATCAGCAACGTGCCCGCCACGGTCTTGCTGCTGGAACGCGCGCCGGATGCCATGGCCCTGGCGGTGGCGGCGAACGTGGGCGGCTTCGGCGTGGCGATCGGTTCGCTGGCAAACCTGATCGCCCTGCGTTTGGCGAAACAGCCGCAGGGCCTGCGGCTGTTTCATCGCGTGTCGATACCGTTCCTGCTGGTATGCGCGCCGCTGGTTTACCTGGTGACGTTCCTGGTGGCGCGCTGGCTGGGCTGAGCGGGCTCAGTCGTCGCCACGGTCGCGCGGCACGTTGACTTTGCCGCGCACGCCCGAGTAGTTCACATCGCCGCTGCCCTTGGCGCCCAGCGACAAATCACCGCCCACGTCGCGCGCGGTGAGGTCGCCCGAGCCGATCGTATCCACGCGGACGCTGCCGCCGACGCGCGTCACCGCCACGTCGCCGGAGCCGATGCTGCCCACGCGCACGTCGCCCTTGATGTCCTCGGCCTTGAAGTCGCCCGAGCCGACCGCGCCCAGGTCCACGCTGCCGACGTGGCTGGCGTCGAGGTCGCCCGAGCCGATGCTGGCATTGAGCGGGCCGTCGAGATCCTTCACGTGCAGGTCGCCCGAACCGACATGCGCCTCGAGCCGCTTCATCCCCTCGACCCAGGCATCGCCGGAACCACCGTTCAAGGTGACCGGGATCGCCGGCGGCAACTTCAGGTTGACCACCAGGTTGGAGTAGCTGTGGCCGATACCCCAATGCGTGTGCTCACGGCCGATCTCGACGATCAGCACGTCGCCCTGGCGGCGCTGGGTGATTACCAGGTCGTCCAGCAGGTCCTGGCTGGAGGCGCAGGCGTGGCCGGTCAGTTCGCCGTTGCGCACGGCGCTGTCGCCGCGCAGGTGCAGGTCATGGCTGCGCAGGTCGATCTGCACCGAGTGCACGCCGCCCAGGTCGAGCTGGAGATTGCGCGCGGCCTGGAATTTGCAGTCTTCGGCCTGCACGGCGAGCGGCAGCAGCAGGAGGCTGGCGAGGAAAAGGTGACGCATGGGGTGGCTCCTTGATGGACGTTCGGCGTTCTGATGCGGCCGCCGGCCAAAAGGTTGCAAGGCTGGCCCGGCGGGTCAACCGCCAGTTGGCATGGGCGTTCTGCCATCCAGTGTTCCCATAACAACGACAACGCAAGCATCGCTGTTGCCCAGCGAGATGGAACTTGAGGCGCGAGGCCCCCAGAACCTCGCGCCTCTTTCTTTGGCGGGGGCGGGACGGCCGGCGTAGGTTGGGGTGAGCCGCAGGCGAACCCCAACGATGCGAGACATCTGGAGGCCACGGTGTTGGGGTTCGCCTACGGCTCACCCCAACCTACGCGTGACTTTCGCCAGCCTTTACGCGCTGCCACAGCGCCTCTTGTGCTTCCAGGTCGCGCTCGGCCAGCGGCACGCCGTCTTCCCGCGCCACCGCTTCCATCGACCGGAACCTGCGCTCGAACTTCGCATTCGCATGCCGCAGCGCCTGCGAGAAATCGACGTCCGCATGCCGCGCCAGATTCACCAGCACGAAGGCCACGTCGCCGATCTCGTCCTGCAGGCGCGCCTTGTCGGCACCTGCCACGAACTCGACGCGCACTTCCTCGATCTCTTCGGCCAGCTTGTCCAGCACCGGCTGCTCATCCGGCCAGTCGAAACCGACCTTCGCCGCGCGCTGCTGCAGCTTCAGCGCGCGCTTCCACTCGGGCAAGCCGCGCGACACACCGGCCAGCGCGCTGTCGTCATGCAGCTCGCCCTTGGCCGCACGCTCTTCGGCCTTGATCGCCTCCCATGCTTCCATCTGCGCATCGAGGTCGTCATAGCTGACGTCGCCGAACACGTGCGGATGGCGGCGTATCATCTTGTCGCTGATCGCATGCGCCACGTCGGCGAAATCGAACAGCCCCTGCTCCTGCGCCATCCGCGCATGGAACACCACCTGCAGCAGCAGGTCACCCAGCTCGTCGCGCAGGTCGTGCCAGTCCTTGCGGTCGATCGCGTCGGCCACTTCGTAGGCCTCTTCGATGGTGTACGGCGCGATGGTGGCGAAGTCCTGCTGTACATCCCACGGGCAGCCGGTCTGCGGATCGCGCAGGCGGGCCATGATGGCGAGCAGGTCGTCGAGGCTGTGGCGCTTGGAAGCGTTCATGCAATCACACGTCCGCCGCGCGCAAGCGCGCGGTCCAGTCGATGGCCGTGTCGCCCACGGCGAGGAATTCCGGATTGAGCAGGGAGTCCTTGCGGTTGTAGCGCAGCGGCTGGCCGGTCAGGTCCAGCACGGCGCCGCCGGCGGCTTCCAGCACGCATTGCGCAGCGCCAGTGTCCCACTCGCTGGTGGCGCCGCGGCGCAGGTAGACGTCGGCGCTGCCGCGCGCGAGCAGGCAGAACTTCAGCGAGGAACCCATCGGCGTTTCGACGAAATCGTCGCCCAGCAGTTCGCGCAGTAGTACGGCGCCGTGGCTGCCATGCGAACGGCTGCCGGCCACCACGGGCGGCTCGGCGATCGCGCGCGTGGCGATGGGTTTCCACTGCGCATCCGCGCTTTCCTGCCGCCACGCGTTACCACCGCGCTCGGCGGCGTAGAGGTCGCCGGTCACCGGTGCCAGCACCACGCCGAGTACGGATTCGTGTCCGTCGATCAGCGCGATATTCACCGTGAACTCGCCATTGCGCTTGACGAACTCGCGCGTGCCGTCGAGCGGGTCCACCAGCCAATAGCGCGACCAGCGTTGCCGCTCCGTCCACGGCGCGATGCGCGATTCCTCGGACAGCACCGGCAGTTGCTCGTCCAGCGCATCGAGCCCGGCCACGATCACCCGCTGTGCAGCGAGGTCCGCATCGGTCACCGGCGAATGGTCAGCCTTGCGCAGGACTTCGAACTCCTGCCCATACACCGTCAGGATCGCCGCGGCCGCGTCGCGCGCGATCGCCGCGACCTGGCGCAGCAGCGGGGAAACCGGTGCTGCGCTCATGCCGGCTTGCTCATGCCGGTTTGAACCGGCCGGCGAGATACTCGCGGGCCATGAACAGCGCGGCGATGGAGCGGCCTTCGGTGACGTCGTCGCGCGCGATCAGCTCATGCAGGTTGGCAAGCTTCCACGGCACCACTTCGAGTTCTTCCGGCTCGTCGCCCTGCAGGCGCTCCGGATACAGGTCCTGCGCCAGCACCACGTGCGCCATATGCGTCATGTACGACGGCGACAGCGACAGGTTGTGCAGGATCTTCAGCTTGCGCGCACCGAAGCCGATTTCCTCTTTCAGCTCGCGGTCCGCGCCCTGCTCCACCGTCTCGTCCTGGTCCAGCCGGCCCTTCGGCAGGCTCAGCTCGTAGCGGCCCACGCCGGCGCCGTATTCGCGCACCAGCAGCACGGTGTCGTCGTCCTGCATCGGCACCATGATCACCGCACCCAGGCCGCTGCCTTTCAGGCGCTCGTAGGTGCGGCGTTCGCCGTTGGAGAATTCGAGGTCCAACTGCTCCACGCGCAGGAAATGGCTGTCGTGGACGTCGCGGGTGGCATGGATGATCGGTGGCTTGGGCATCGTTCGATTCTAGCTCGGTAGTGCTGCATGGAACCGCGTCAGCGCCTGCGCATGCAGGGCCGGCGTACCGGCCAGCACGCTGCGCGTGTCCAGGGTCAGCGGCTGGCCGTCGAGGTCGGTGAACACGCCGCCGGCCTCGCGCACGATCACGGCCAGCGCCGCCACGTCCAGGATGTTGACGTCCGATTCGATCACCAGATCCAGCCCGCCGCGCGCCAGCAGGTGGTAATGGCAGAAGTCGCCGTAGCCGCGGATGCGGTTGCTGTCGCGGATCAGCGCGCCCAGCTCGGCCCAGCGCGCGTCGGCGGTAAGCGTCTTGATGTTGCCAGTGGAGATCGAGGCCTGCGCCATGCTATCGGTGGCCGCCACGCGCACGCGCTCACCCTCAAACCAGGCCCCGCCGCCGGCGCTGGCCCACAGCGTTTCGCCGTAGATCGGAGCACTGGACACGCCCAGCACCAGTTCGCCCCGGTGCATCAGCGCGATCTGGGTGGAGAAGAAGGGCGTGCGCCGTACGAAGCTCTTGGTGCCGTCGAGCGGATCGACCAGCCACAGCAGCTCGCTCGCGCTGTCGTCGAGGCCGAATTCCTCGCCGTAGATGGCCGCCTGCGGCAGCGCGCCCTGCAGCACCTTGCGGATGGCCAGTTCGGCTTCGCGGTCGGCGACGGTCACCGGGGTGGCGTCGCTCTTGATCTCCACTTCCACGCCGCGCCGCCAGTAATGACGGATCACTTCCGCCGCCGCTTCAGCGGCCTCGCGCGCCGCGGACAACGCCCGCGCCAGATCGGGTGCGCTCATCGATTCCCCTTGCCCATGATCGCGGCCAGTCCGCCGCTGCGTTGCAAATGCATGCTGCCATCGGCCGCCAGCCGGCCGAAACCTGCCAGCCAGTCGCGCAGCGCCGGATCGGGCTCGCGCGGCCTGGCCTTGATGTCGTATTTCCAGCCCAGCGGGCTCAGCGCCAGATGGCCGGCCAGTTGCAGCGGGCCGTTGCCGTCGTCCTGCAGGGTGGCGTTGACCACGCCGGCCGCGCCGCTGGCGCGCAACTGCAGATTGCCGAAAGCCAGCTCGCGCTGCGCGCCCTGCAGGCGTGCGCCGGTCCATTGCGCGGCGGCGTCCAGCTCCACCGGCCAGCGGCCCTGCAGCACCACGCGGGCGTGGTCGATGCTGAGGCGGCCGTCGAGGCGATCGGCCGCCGGCGCCAGGCGGGAGGACAGTTCGGCCAGGTCGCCATCCATCTGCACCTGGCTCCATTCCTCGCGCTTGCCGTCGAGCTGGCGCAACTGGCCGCTCAGGCGGCCCCAGGGGCCGTGAAAGGCGACACTCAGCTGCGTGTCGCCGAGCAGCGCGCGGCGCGAAAGCTGCCAGTCGAACTGCCCCAGGTCGCCGCCATTGGTGGCCAGCACGCGCTGCGCATGGCCATCCCACAGCGTGCCGCTCAGCCCCTCCAGGCGCAGGCCGTGCAGGCGCGCCTCCAGCTGCGGCCGCACCCAGCTTGCCGGCAGGTACGCCACCAGCCAGGCCAGGGCGGACAACAGCAACAGGAACAGCAGGACGGTGCGCAACCGGATCAACAAATCTGACTCCAGGGGAGTTCCAACGGACAGGCGGGCTTGAGGCAGCCGGCGCCGAACCCCGATCATACCCGGATGAACCCGAACGAAAGCCGCAACCAAGCCCTCGCCGCGCGCGACCTGCGCCATCTCTGGCACCCCTGCACCCAGATGCACGACCACGCCGGCGCCGTGCCGCTGCTGCCCATCGTCCGCGGCGAAGGGCCGTGGCTGGTGGATGCGGACGGGCGGCGCTATCTGGACGGGATCAGCTCCTGGTGGACCAATCTGTTCGGGCATGCCAACCCACGGATCGGGGCGGCGCTGAAGGAGCAGCTCGATACGCTGGAGCATGTGATCTTCGCCGGCTTTACGCACGAGCCGGCAATCGAACTGGCGGAGCGCCTGGCGGCCATCACGCCAGCGGGATTGGAGCGGGTGTTTCTGGCCGATAACGGTTCCGCTGCGATCGAAGTCGCGTTGAAGATGAGTTTTCATTACTGGCTGAATCAGGGGCGGGGGCAGAAGACCCGGTTTATCGCGCTCAGCGGCAGTTATCACGGCGAGACCTTGGGCGCCTTATCGGTCAGCGATGTGGCGCTTTACCGCAAGACCTATGCGCCGCTGCTGCTGACGCCGATTCTGGCCCCCTCGCCCGATGCCTATGAGGCCGAACCGGGCGAAAGCGCGGAAGCCTGCGCGGTACGCCGCCTTGGCGAGTTGCGCGCGTTGCTGGAGCAGCATGCGCACGAAACCTGCGCGGTGATCGTCGAGCCGCTGGTGCAATGTGCTGGTGGCATGCGCATGTATCACCCGTCTTATCTCACCGGACTGCGCGCGCTGTGCGATGAGTTCGGCGTGCACTTTATTGCCGACGAGATTGCCGTGGGCTTCGGCCGCACCGGCACGCTGTTCGCGTGCGAGCAGGCGGATGTGTCGCCGGATTTCATGTGCCTGTCGAAGGGACTTACCGGCGGCTTCCTGCCGCTGTCGGCGGTGCTCACCAGCGCACCGGTGTACGAAGCCTTCTATGCCGAATACAGCGCCGGAAAAGCCTTCCTGCATTCGCACAGCTATACCGGTAATCCGCTGGCCTGCCGTGCAGCGTTGGCGACGCTGGATATTTTCCGCGACGAGCCGGTGCTGGAGCGCAATCGGGCGTTGGCGGCGCATCTGGCAAAGCGGCTGGCGCCGCTGCGCGAGCATCCGCATGTCGCCGACGTGCGGCAGACCGGCATGATCGCCGCGCTGGAACTGGTGCGCGACAAGGCGAAACGCACGCCCTATCCGTCAGAGGAACGCCGCGGCCTGCGGGTGTATCTGCATGGGCTGGAGCACGGCGCGCTGCTGCGGCCGCTGGGTAACGTCGTTTACTTCATGCCCCCTTACGTGGTGAGTACGGATGAACTTGATCACCTGGTTGACGTAGCCATCGCCGGCATGGAACGCGCCATCGCAGAGTAAAACCCGCACCCTGCCCAAACCCCTCAGTGCCCACCCACGCTCGGGTCCAACTTCCGCAACGCCGGCCCAAGCTTCTGCTCGCCCGTCCGATCGAGGTCCTGCTTGTCGTACACCCGCCCCGGAGCCGGAATGCACTTACCTTTCTTCGGCGGGATATGACTGCCGGTCTGGCGCAGGCAGTTATGGTCGTCAACCGCCCGCTGACTGCCCTGCGTGCTGGCGGCTGGCGGCGTATACGGCATGGTTTCCAGGCCTTCGATACGCCGGGTGCGGGCATCCTGGGTGGGTGCCTTGGCGTCCTGCGCTGAGGTTGAACTCGCCAGAACAGCGAGCAAGGTGGCGATAAGAATGGGGGATGTCGACATGACTCGGCCCTCAGGAAGCCGTGGGTTCAAGGATGCTGCGCCTGTGGGCAGCGATGAGCAACCAAACCGGCGCAAGCATTTCCGATTTCCTCAGTTTCCAAGGTTGGAGCCCTTCTCCCTCCGGGAGAAGGTGGCGGCAGCCGGATGAGGGTACGGGCGAAGCGAAGCGCCTCACTCCGCCCGTACCCTCACCCCAACCCCTCTCTCCCACGGGGACTACCTTCGGGTCGCCGACGGGAGAGGGACTACTCGTCTCAGCAACGAAGCGATACAGCTAAACTGCCACTTTTCCACCAGCTCAACACCATGCGCACCATCCGCATCCACGTCCCCCAACCCCTCGCCACCGGCACCGAATTCGCCCTGCCCACCCAGGCCGGCGAACACGTCGCCCGCGTCCTGCGCATGACCGCCGGCGACACCCTGGTGCTGTTCAACGGCGACGGCCACGACTACGCCGCCACCATCGTCACCGTAAGCAAGCGCGAAGTGAGCGTGCGTGTCGAAAGCAGCGAGCGCATCGACAACGAATCTCCGTTACGCCTCACGCTGGCCCAAGGCATTGCCCGCGGCGAGAAGATGGACCTGATCGTGCAGAAGGCCACCGAACTGGGCGTGGCGCGCATCGTGCCGCTGCATACCGAACGCTCCGAGGTGAAGCTCGATGCCGCACGCGCGGAGAAGCGCCTGGCGCATTGGCGTGCGGTGGCGGAGAGCGCGTGCGAGCAGAGCGGGCGCGCGATGGTGCCGGAGATCGTGCCGGCCTTGTCGCTTGAGGCCTGGCTGCGAGACCTGCCAGCCGACGATGGTGCGCTACGCCTTGCCCTATTGCCGGAAGGCACAGTGCAGTCACGTGCGCTGCATTTCCCGGCAAGCGGCGGGGTATTGGTGGTCGGGCCGGAAGGCGGGCTGGGCGAACGCGACGTGGGCGCGCTCAATACCGCGGCGTTTCATGGGCTGCGGCTGGGGCCGCGGATTCTGCGTACCGAGACCGCCGGGCTCGCAGCTTTGGCTGCACTGCAGGCGCTGCACGGCGATATCTGAAACCGCTCAGACGAGCCCTTCGAGAAGCTCTCTCGCGTCCTCATCGCCCAGCTGCTCGGCGACGAGAAGCCAGTGACGCGCCCATCTGAAGTTATCCCGATTCAAATAACTCACGGCCAGATTGTAGGCCGCCTCTGGACTTCCTTGGCTGATCGCACGCTTGTACCAGTAACGCGCGGTCTCGAAGTTACGTCTAACGCCATCTCCAGCATCGTAGACGTTCGCCAGATTGACCTGAGCCTCGATCACTCCGGCTATGGCCGCTCGTTTGAAGAGCTGCATGGAGCGGTGCCGCTCTCCGGTTTCATAGAGATCGCACGCAGTTTCCAGCATCTCTCGCGGATCGCCAGATCGCGACGTGGCTTTGCTTGCTGTCGGCATGTAGTTCCTATCACCTGTCTAAAGCCATCCACGACACACCACATTTCGCCGCGCATACCCGCGGCACGAAGTGACCGAACTTGTCGATAGATACAGGCGCTTACCCCGCCTGATACAGCACCGCGACATTTGCCGCCTACCCTCTTTTACGGAATTCCATCGCGAAGGAGTCGTTCCGCCCCTCAGCCAGAGCGATCAACCCCTCCGATAGCGTCGACAGCTGTGAGTAATCGGTTTCTATCTCGATAAAGACATATGAGCGAATGCCTTTCCCATCATCCGAAGGTTCCGCCACCGACACCCGCAAACCGATCTGACCTAACAACCCCGTAGAGCGCGCGGAAACATCAACGTGCCTCCATCTCAGCTTGGACAAATCGTTCTTGTCCAAGTGGCCACCGATAAGCTCCACGCCTTCCTCCGGCAGGGGATAGGCAGCAAAATCTCGTCCCTTCCTTAAAAGGAATTCGGGATCGAAGTACGCCGAGCCGCGCCCCGAAAAGCGACCGGATTGCAGCTCGATCGACAGCTCACACGAGCCGTCAACATCACGCGCTATTTCGAAGCCAATCAATTCGCTCATAACAACCTTCAAATATTCAATCGCCAGCACCACTGGCAAGAAATTCTATGGCGGCGAACCTGCACTCGCCCACCTTCGCAGGCTTGCCGATCCACGCCATCACGGATGGCAGCGCAAACCAAAACATGCGCAATCAACGAGAGCCAGAGTTGCGATACAGACCCGGCTCTGTTCGCAATCCTCTACGACGATATGACCATCGAATGTGATGAAGCGCTCATCCATGATCGCCGCGATATAGGCCTGGTCCGAAAAATCAGACGACTCGATCTCTCTGAGCACTTTGAGGCAAGCCGAGTCAAAGCGCTTCTTTCGTGCGCAGGGCTATCAATACCCTGCGCCATCGGGTCGCCAGGCACCATCGCGCGCCGCAGCCTGATCACTTAGCCCGCCGAACCAACTCCAGATCCTCGACTGATTCAGCGAGATGGACCAGCCCCGCGCGCGCCGACCGGATAAGAATCCCTTGCTCCAAGGCCGACCTCCACGTAGCTTCCGGATAGGCAGCGTCATATGAGCCTCCATCAACATCACACACGACGATGCCTCTGCATCCGCGATAGATCCTGACGAAATCACCAAGCCGGACTCTCTTTCCGTTCGTGTAATACATTGCGGTTCACTAAGGGCACAGGTGGCATCGCTCCCGATGCTGGCGAGAGGTCGGCCACGGAGAACTCCGGCCGACCTCGGTCCTGATCGTAGTGTTCTACGACGGCATCGCCGTCTAACGTGATAAAGCGCTCATCCGCGATCGGCCTTATATAGGCCTGGTCTGAAAACCAAGAACCGCAGATCTCTTGGGGCAGGCTGGCGTAAGCGGCATCGAAGCGCGCTTCCCGAGCGCAAGACCATCAACGGACGAGACCCACCGTGTGGCGCAAGTGCGCGCTTACAGCGCGGGCGCGGACTTGCGGAGCGATTCCAACGTGAATGCCTCCGATGCAATGCTGCAACGATCAACATCCGTCAAGACCAGTCTGTACTCCTGGGCTTGGCTAACCTTGTTGATGATCAGAACATCAAGGGGGTAAATTAACTGCCATTCGCCATCTGCCGGAATGGTAACTTTCTTGTCGAACCCCAAATATTCGGACAAGGCGACGAAATCGTCCACCCAGGAATTGCCCTCTCTCCGTTGAAGCGAGGAAGAGTTTGGGGCAACGATCCAGTACTTCTGCCCGCCAACATCCGCAAGTACACGGATAGGCTTACCTGACTTGTTGGATAGCGTAAAGATTCCGTAGAGGAATGTTCGCCCTTCAATATCTAGCTCTTGCTGTGCGAGAGGCTTAACGCTTATCCGAGCCTCTCGAGCCACGCAATCAATGGCAGCAGGTGACGCCACCGCCATCCCGAGCAATAAGAGTACGAAACCCATGAGAATGGCAGGCGTCATTGTTTTCATTGGCTCAAGGGCTTGTACAGACTTTTGTGTAAACGGGATCGCTTTAAAGCTGAGGGATGCGGCCTTCGAACTGGATGGTAAAGCGGTTGAGCGCCGCCTTCCAATCATGGATTGGAAGCGTCCATTTTTTACTGATGTTGCGCAGCCCTAAGTAGAG
>NZ_JBFRGP010000029.1:0-34825 GCF_052115385.1 Dyella sp. 2RAB6 | reverse complement strand
GCGTGGAGATGGTGATGCCGGGTGACAACGTGAAGATGCAGGTGACCCTGATCGCGCCGATCGCGATGACGGACGGTCTGCGCTTCGCGATCCGCGAAGGTGGCCGCACCGTCGGCGCCGGCGTCGTCGCCAAGATCACCAAGTAAGTAACCCGCCTTTGGGCGCGTGAAAGCCAGATCTGAAAAGAGTGACCTGAAAAGAGCGGAGCGAAGGCCCCGCTCTTTTTTTGCATATTTTTTGCGCAATGGGCTTCCCATCGGCCCGGCGATCAGATATGCTTGACAAGTTATCCCTATGCACTCGGGCTTGAACGCTCGGGGCACACAGCGAAATGAGGTGCAGGAAGCGCTTCGAGTTCGCATACAAGGACGTTGCGGGATCGCATGACGGCAGGGTGACCACTCTGTTGCCATTTGCGCTGTCGCATTCTATACTTTTCCGTCTAGGCAGACCGATACCGTCGGTCTGCCTGGTCTTTTAGGGGTCGAGTGACCGGGATTTCCCGGTGTCCGTCGACCCCTTGCAGTACCAAGCAGTACCAAGGGTTGTGCGGAATGGTGAGAAGCCATTCCGAATCACAAAATCGTTCTTTAGATAACAGGACACGGTTTATGGCGAACCAAAAGATTCGCATTCGGCTCAAGGCGTTCGATCATCGTCTGATCGACCGTTCGGCCAGCGAAATCGTCGAGACGGCCAAGCGCACTGGCGCCACGGTCCTCGGCCCGATCCCGCTGCCGACCAAGATCGAGCGTTACACCATTCTGGTGTCGCCGCACGTCGACAAAGATGCCCGCGACCAGTACGAAACCCGTACCCACAAGCGTGTACTCGATATCGTTGACCCCAACGACAAGACCGTGGACGCGCTCATGAAGCTTGATCTCGCCGCTGGCGTCGATGTTCAGATCAAGCTCGGCTGAGCGATAGACAGGATACGAAGATGAGTATCGGACTGGTTGGCCGCAAATGCGGCATGAGCCGACTCTTCACTGAAGATGGACGCTCGATTCCGGTGACGCTGATTGAAGCCACCCCGAATCGCGTCACCCAGCTGAAGACGGAAGATAACGATGGTTACAGCGCTGTGCAGGTCGCGGCGGGCGTCAAGCGCGCCAGCCTGCTGACCCAGCCGCTGAAGGGCCACTACGCCAAGGCGAAGGTTGAGCCGGGTCGTGGTCTGTGGGAGTTCCGCGTGAACGCCGACGAGCTCGGCAAGTACAGCGTGGGCACCGAGATCAAGGCCGACGACGTGTTCCAGGTGGGTCAGATCGTTGACGTCGCCGGCGTGTCGAAGGGCAAGGGCTTCCAGGGCACCATCAAGCGCCACAACTTCACCATGGGTGATGCCACCCACGGTAACTCGCTGTCGCATCGCTCGCCGGGTTCTATCGGCCAGCGTCAGACCCCGGGTCGCGTGTTCCCCGGCAAGAAGATGTCCGGCCACATGGGTGCGGTGAACCGCACGCAGCAGGGTCTGGAAGTGGTCAAGGTCGACGCCGAGCGTCATCTGATCGCGGTCAAGGGCGCAGTCCCCGGTGCTACCGGTGGCGACGTCGTGATCCGCCCGACCACCAAGGGTTGAGGAGAGACGCCATGGAACTGAATGTCATTGGCGCCAAGCCGCTCAACGTGTCGGACGAAGTGTTCGGCGGTGAGTTCAAGCAGGCCCTGATCCACCAGGTGGTTGTTGCCTACCAGGCCGGCGGTCGCGCCGGTACCAAGGCACAGCTGTCGCGCGGTGAGATGTCGGGTACCACCAAGAAGTTCAAGAAGCAGAAGGGCGGCGGCGCCCGTCACGGCGACTACCGCGCCCCGATCTTCGTCGGCGGCGGTGTCACCTTCGCGGCCAAGCCCCGCAACTTCGAACAGAAGGTCAACCGCAAGGCCTATCGCGTGGCGCTGCGCTCCATTCTCGCGGAGCTCAATCGCCAGGGTCGTCTGAAGATCGTCGAGAGCTTCGGCATCGACTCTCCGAAGACCAAGGCGATGGTCGCCAAGCTGGCCGAGCTGCAGGTTTCCGGTCGCGTGCTGCTGGTGTCGGAAGACTCCAACGAAGCCACCTTCCTGGCCGCCCGCAACATCCCGTACATCCACGTGGTGGACGTGCTGGCGCTGAATCCGGTGAGCCTGGTTGGCTCGGATCACATCGTCATGACCGTCGATGCGGTGAAGAAGATCGAGGAGTGGCTGGCATGAGCAACGAACGCATTCTCAACACGCTGCGCGCGCCGCACATTTCCGAGAAGGCGGCCCGTCTTGCCGAGGGCAACCAGTACGTTTTCGTGGTCGCGCCCGACGCGACCAAGGCCGATGTCCGCGCGGCGGTGGAACAGATGTTCGACGTCAAGGTCGAGCAGGTGAACCTCCTCAACGCCAAGGGCAAGGTCAAGTCCTTCCGTTTCCGCGCTGGCAACCGTCAGGGCAAGCGCAAGGCCTATGTGCGCCTGGCCGATGGGCAGACCATCGACGTGGCGGCCAAGGCCTGAGCCAGGAGTTGAATTGAGATGGCACTGATCACTCACAAGCCGACCTCGGCCGGACGCCGCGACGCAGTCAGCGTGCGTACCCCGGGCCTGCATAAGGGCGCACCGTACGCGCCGTTGACCGAAGCACAGTCCAAGACCGGCGGTCGCAACCATTACGGTCGCATCACCGTTCGTCACCAGGGCGGCGGTCATAAGCAGCGTTACCGCATCATCGACTTCAAGCGCGACAAGGAAGGCATCGTCGCCCTGGTCGAGCGTATCGAATACGATCCGAACCGCACCGCGCACATCGCGCTGCTGTGCTACGTCGACGGCGAGCGCCGCTACATCATCGCTCCGAAGGGCGTGCAGGCGGGCGACCGCCTGGTCTCGGGCCACGACGCGCCGATCAAGGCCGGCAACAGCCTGCCGCTGCGCAACATCCCGGTCGGTTCGACCGTGCATTGCATCGAGATGAAGCCCGGCAAGGGCGCGCAGATCGCTCGCAGCGCCGGCGCTTCCGTCCAGCTGGTAGCCCGCGAATCCGGCTATGCCACGCTGCGTCTGCGCTCCGGCGAAATGCGCCGCGTGCCGGTCGACTGCCGCGCCACCATCGGCGAAGTCGGTAACGGCGAGCACAGCCTGAAGAAGCTCGGCAAGGCCGGCGCCAAGCGTTGGAAGGGCATCCGCCCGACCGTCCGCGGCGTGGCTATGAACCCGGTCGACCATCCGCACGGCGGTGGTGAAGGCAAGACCTCCGGCGGCCGTCATCCGGTCAGCCCGTGGGGCACGCCGGCCAAGGGCTACAAGACCCGTAACAACAAGCGCACGCAGCAGTTCATCGTGCGTCGTCGCAAGTAACAGGAAACCGTCATGCCGCGTTCATTGAAGAAAGGTCCTTTCGTCGACCTTCACCTCGTGAAGAAAGTGGAAGCTGCGGTTTCCACCAATAACAAGCGCCCGATCAAGACCTGGTCGCGTCGCTCGATGATTCTGCCGGAAATGGTGGGATTGACCATCGCCATCCACAACGGTCGCCAGCACGTGCCGGTGCTCGTCAACGAGAACATGGTCGGGCACAAGCTCGGCGAGTTCGCGGTGACCCGCACCTTCAAGAGCCATGGCGGCGATAAGAAGGGCAAGTGATGAGCACCGAAGCCAAAGCGATCCTGCGTAGCGCCCGCATTTCGGCGCAGAAGGTGCGCCTGGTGGCTGACCTGGTCCGCGGCATGCCCGTTGGCCGCGCCAGCGACGTGCTCCAGTTCACCAACAAGAAGGCCGCGCACATCGTTCGTAAGGTGCTGCTGTCGGCCGTCGCCAACGCCGAGAACAACCTCGGCGCCGACGTCGACGAGCTGAAGATCGCTCGCATCTTCGTCGATGAAGGTCCGGCGATGAAGCGCATGTACGCCCGCGCCAAAGGCCGCGGTTCTCGCATCCTGAAGCGCACCAGCCACATCACTGTGGTCGTTGGCAACTGACTGGGGATATAGACGATGGGTCATAAAGTTCATCCCACCGGTATCCGCCTCGGCATTGCCAAGGACTGGAACTCGAAGTGGTACGCCAATAAGGGCGAATACGCCCAGTACCTCGCTGCCGACCTCAAGGTCCGCGAGATGCTGCGCAAGAAGCTGGCCCAGGCCGGCATCTCGAAGATCCTGATCGAGCGCCCGGCCAAGACCGCGCGCGTGACGATTCACACCGCCCGTCCGGGCGTGGTGATCGGCAAGAAGGGCGAGGACATCGAGAAGCTGCGCAAGGAAGTCAGCAAGCTGATGGGCGTTCCGGCGCACATCAACGTCAGCGAGGTGCGCAAGCCCGAGCTCGACGCGCAGCTGGTGGCCGAGTCGATCGCGCAGCAGCTCGAGCGCCGCATCATGTTCCGCCGCGCCATGAAGCGCTCGGTCGGCAACGCGATGCGCCTCGGCGCCCTGGGCATCAAGATCAACGTGTCCGGTCGTTTGAACGGCGCCGAGATCGCCCGCTCCGAGTGGGCCCGTGAAGGTCGCGTGCCGCTGCATACCCTGCGTGCGGACATCGACTACGGCTTCGCCGAAGCGCATACCACCTACGGTGTCATCGGCATCAAGGTGTGGATCTACAAGGGCGAAGTCTTCGACCTGGCGCAGGTTGGCCAGGAAGCGAAGGAAGAGCCGTCGCAGCCGCGCCGCGAAGGTGGCGAGGGTCGTCGTGAATCGCGTCGCGAGGGCGGTGAAGGCCGTCGCGAGCGGACGGCGAAGTAAGGAGAGTTGCCATGTTGCAACCTAAGCGAACCAAATTCCGCAAGCAGTTCAAGGGCCGTAACGACGGTCTGGCGTTCAGCTCGAACCTTGTGAGCTTTGGCGAGTACGGCCTGAAGGCCACCACGCATGGCGCGCTGACCGCGCGCCAGATCGAGGCCGCTCGTCGCTGCATCACCCGTTTCGTGAAGCGTGGCGGCAAGCTGTGGATCCGCGTGTTCCCGGACAAGCCGATCACCAAGAAGCCGATCGAAGTCCGCATGGGCGCGGGCAAGGGTGGCGTCGAGTTCTGGGTCGCTCCGATCCAGCCCGGCCGCATGCTCTATGAAATCGAGGGCGTCGACGAAGCCACGGCCCGCGAGGCGTTCCGCCTGGCCGCCGCGAAGCTGTCGGTGCAGACCCAGTTCGTATCCCGAGCGGTGATGTGATGGCCATGAACGATCTGATCAACAAAACGGCCGATGAGCTGAAGCAGCACCTGCTGGACCTGCGCAAGGAGCAGTTCAACCTGCGCATGCAGAAGGGCACCGGCCAGCTCAACCAGCCGCACCAGCTGCGCCGCGTTCGGCGCGACATCGCCCGCGCGAAGTTCGTGCTCGGCGGCAAGAAGTAAGGACGGCGGATATGAGCGATAACCAAAAGCAGACGCGCACCCTCGAGGGCCGCGTCATCAGCAACAAGATGGACAAGACGGTGACCGTCCTGATCGAGCGCCAGGTGCAGCACGGCCTGCTGGGCAAGATCATCCGCCGGTCGACCAAGCTGCATGCGCAGGACGACCTCGGTGCGAATGAGGGCGACCTGGTGCGCATCGCGGAGTGCCGTCCGTTGTCCAAGACCAAGCATCACCGCGTGGTCGAAATCGTCACTCGCGCGGTCGGCTAAGGGGAGGGTGCAGACATGATTCAGATGCAAAGCACGCTTTCCGCGGCGGACAACAGCGGTGCGAAGGAACTGATGTGCATCAAGGTGCTCGGCGGCTCCAAGCGCCGTTACGCCGCGATCGGTGACGTGATCAAGGTCACCGTGAAAGATGCCATTCCGCGTGGCAAGGTGAAGAAGGGCGAGGTGTACAACGCCGTGGTGGTTCGTACCGCCAAGGGTGTGCGTCGTCCGGATGGCTCGCTGATCCGTTTCGACGGCAACGCGGCGGTCCTTCTCAACAACAAGCTCGAGCCGATCGGTACCCGTATTTTCGGGCCGGTCACCCGCGAGCTGCGCAGCGAGCGCTTCATGAAGATCGTCTCGCTCGCGCCCGAAGTGCTCTGAGCGGAGGCTAGACATGAACCGTATCCGCAAGGGTGATCAGGTCATCGTGATCACCGGCAAAAACAAGGGGCAGCGCGGCGACGTGCTGCGCGTGGACGGCGATCGCGTGTTCGTCTCCAACGTCAACGTGGTCAAGCGTCACACCAAGCCGAATCCGCAGGCCAACCAGGCCGGTGGCATCGTCGAGCGTGAGGCTTCGATCCATATCTCCAATGTGCAGCTGTTCAACCCCGCTCAGAACAAGGGTGAACGCGTGGGCTTCAAGACGCTCGAAGATGGGCGCAAGGTCCGCGTGTTCAGTTCTGGCGAGGTCGTGGACGCGTAAGGAACACAAGTCATGACGCGCCTTGAAAATTTTTACAAAGACGAAGTAGTGAAGAAGCTCACCGAGCGCTTCGGCTACGAGAACGTGATGCAGGTTCCCCGCATCACCAAGATCACGCTGAACATGGGCGTGGGTGAAGCAGCGGCGAACAAGAAAGTTCTCGAGAACGCCGTGGCCGACATGGCCAAGATCTCCGGCCAGAAGCCGATCCAGACCAAGGCGCGCGTTTCCGTCGCCTCGTTCAAGATCCGCGACGGCTGGCCGATCGGCTGCAAGGTCACCCTGCGCCGTGCCCAGATGTGGGAGTTCTTCGATCGCCTGATCAACATCTCGCTGCCCCGTACCCGCGACTTCCGCGGCGTGTCGGGCCGCGCCTTCGATGGCCGTGGTAACTACAACTTCGGCATCAAGGAACAGATCATCTTCCCGGAAATCGACTTCGACGCCGTCGACGCGATGCGTGGCATGGATATCTCCATCACCACCACCGCCAAGTCGGACGAAGAGGCCAAGGCACTGCTGGAAGCCTTCAGCTTCCCGTTCCGCAACTAAGAGAGCCGCGAGAGATTTATGGCCAAGACCTCCATGATTAACCGCGACCTCAAGCGGACCAAGCTCGTCAAGAAGTACGCCGCCAAGCGTGCGGAACTGAAGGCGATCGTGCTGAGCCCCAAGGCGTCCTACGACGAGAAGATGGAAGCTCAGACCAAGCTGCAGAAGCTGCCGCGCGACGCCAGCCCGGCCCGTCAGCGCACCCGTTGCGCCCTGACCGGCCGTCCGCGCGCCGTGTACGCGAAGTTCGGCCTCGGTCGCAACAAGCTGCGCGAAGCCACCATGCGTGGTGACGTGCCCGGCCTGCGCAAGGCCAGCTGGTAAGACCTCGTAATACGACCCGCCCGGGCTACCCGGGCGGGTCCATATGTCCGGGGGCGGGCCGTTCCTGAGCCGCCGCCGATGCGAAACGCGTGCCGTTATTCGCAAAATCGGAAAAGAGCTGATATAGTCGTGAGTCTGCGTCAAGCAGACCGGCCTCTATGGCGGCTTACAACTCAATATTGATTTCCGGTTTTATCGGATATCGGTGCACTCTGAAGGATGTTTTTCATGAGCATGACTGATCCCATCGCCGATCTGTTTACGCGCATCCGCAATGCCCAGGCTACGGGCAAGCAGGCTGTCAGCGTGCCGTCGTCGAAGGTGAAGGTGGCGATCGCCAACCTTCTCAAGAACGAGGGCTACATCCTCGACGCCAAGACCTCCGCTCAGGAGGGCAAGCCGGTGCTCGAGATCAAGCTCAAGTATTTCGAGGGCCGTCCGGCCATCGAGCGCATCTCCCGCGTCAGCCGTTCGGGTCTCCGCGTGTACCGCGGCAAGGACCAGCTGCCGAAGGTCATGGGTGGCCTGGGTATCTCGATCATCTCGACCTCCGCCGGTCTGCTCACCGATGCCCAGGCTCGCGCCAAGGGTCTCGGCGGCGAAGTCATCGGCCAGGTCGCCTAAGGAGTCGACGATGTCCCGTGTAGCCAAGAAGATCATCAATCTGCCGAAGGGCGTCGAGCTGAATGCTGGCGCTGAAGGCATCTCCGTCAAGGGCCCGAAGGGCACTCTGTCGACGCATAACCTGCCGGGCGTGTCCGTGGCCGTGGATAACGGCAACGTGAGCATCGTGATGGCCGAGGGCGCCGACCACAAGTTCGGCGGCACCGCTCGCGCGCTGCTGGCCAACATGGTCAAGGGCGTGTCGGACGGTTACGAGCGCAAGCTGGAGCTGGTCGGCGTGGGTTACCGTGCCGCCATGCAGGGCAAGGCGCTGAACCTGAGCCTGGGCTTCTCCCATCCGGTCGTGTTCAACGCGCCGGAAGGCATCACGCTGGAAACCCCGACGCAGACCGAGATCCTGATCAAGGGTTCGGACAAGCAGCTGGTGGGCGAAGTGGCCGCCAAGATCCGTGGTTATCGTCCGCCGGAACCCTACAAGGGCAAGGGCGTGCGCTATGCCGGCGAGAAGATCACCCTGAAGGAAGCCAAGAAGGCCTAAGGCGCTGAAAAGCGCGTGCCTATCCGCTTCCTGGAGAGAACACGATGAACAAGAACGAATCCCGCCTGCGTCGCGCCAAGTCCACCCGCTCGCATATCCGCAAGCTGGGTGTGGCCCGTCTGTCCGTGCATCGCACCGGCCAGCACCTCTATGCCCAGGTGTTCGACGCCTCGGGCAAGATCGTGGTTGCCGCTGCTTCGACGGTGCAGAAGTCGATCGCCGAGGGCCTGAAGGGCACCAAGAACATCGAAGCCGCCATCGCCGTGGGCAAGGCCATCGCCGAGCGCGCCAAGGCTGCCGGTATCGAAGCCGTGGCGTTCGATCGCTCGGGCTTCCGCTATCACGGTCGCATCAAGGCTCTGGCCGATGCGGCGCGCGAAGGCGGCCTGAAGTTCTAAGTACCAAGGGGCAGGGCTCTACGTAGCGCCTGCCCCGTTCGACGCAACTACAACTCCAAGCGGCTCAGCCGCAAGCAGAAGTCCCGGAAGTTTCGGGCATGACGGAAACGAATATGTCTTCTAACGATCGCGAAAATTCAGACGGCCTGCTCGAAAAGCTGATCGCCGTCAACCGCGTGGCCAAGACGGTTAAGGGTGGTCGCCAGATGAGCTTCACCGCGTTGACCGTGGTGGGCGATGGCGAAGGCCGCGTGGGCTTCGGTTATGGCAAGGCGCGCGAAGTGCCGGTAGCCATCTCCAAGGCCATGGAACGCGCCCGCCGCAACATGGTCGCCGTGGATCTGAACAACGGTACGCTGTGGTATGCCGTCAAGGCCAACCACGGTGCCGCCCGCGTGTTCATGCAGCCGGCTTCCGAAGGTACCGGCGTGATCGCCGGCGGCGCCATGCGCGCTGTGCTGGAAGTGGTCGGCGTGAAGAACGTGCTGGCCAAGGCCGTCGGTTCGCGCAACCCGATCAACCTGGTGCGCGCCACCATCAAGGGTCTGCAGGCTGTCGCTTCGCCGAAGCAGATCGCTGCCAAGCGTGGCAAGACCGTGCAAGAGGTGCTGGGCAATGGCTAACAACGATAAGACCGTCCGCGTCCGCCTGGTCAAGGGCCTGCGCGGCGTGCAGAACCGTCATCGCCTGAGCGTCAAGGCGCTCGGCCTGAACAAGATCAACGACGTCCGTGAATTGAAGGACAGCCCGCAGGTGCGTGGCCTGATCAACACGGTCTATTACCTGGTCCGGGTCGAGGAGTAAGCATCATGCGTCTGAATGACATCAAGCCGGCCGCCGGCTCCCGCAAGACCCGCCTGCGCGTGGGTCGCGGCATCGGTTCGGGCCTGGGCAAGACTGCCGGCCGCGGCCACAAGGGTCAGCACGCTCGCGCGGGCGGCACCCACAAGTTCGGTTTCGAGGGCGGCCAGATGCCGCTGCAGCGTCGCCTGCCCAAGGTCGGCTTCCGCTCGAAGAAGAAGGCCGAGAGCCAGGAAGTGTTCCTGTATCAGCTGGCCAGCCTCAAGGCTGACGTGATCGACGTGGTCGTCCTGCACCAGGCCGGCCTGATCGACAGCCACGCCAAGAAGGTCAAGGTTGTCGCCAAGGGCGAGATCGGTCGCGCCGTGAAGCTGTCGGGCGTGCTGGCCACGGCCGGCGCCAAGGCAGCGATCGAAGCTGCCGGCGGAAGCGTGGAGTAATCACGTGGCGGCAGCCAAGGGCCCTTCGCTCGGATCGCTCGGCAAGCTGACCGAACTGCGTCAGCGCATCTTCTTCGTGATTGGTGCGCTGATCGTCTTTCGCCTCGGCTCGTTCATTCCCGTTCCGGGCGTCAATCCGGAAGCGATGACCAGTCTGATTGAATCGGGCGGCGGCCTGATGAACATGTTCAACATGTTCTCGGGTGGCTCGCTGGCTCGTTTCTCGGTGTTCGCGCTCGGCGTGGTGCCGTACATCTCGGCATCCATCGTGGTGCAGATGATGGGATCGGTGATTCCCAGCCTGCAGGCGCTGCGCAAGGAGGGTGAGTCGGGTCGTCGCAAGATGACCACCTATACCCGCTTTGGCACGGTCGGGCTGGCGGCCTTCCAGGCTTTCGGCATCGCCGTGGCGCTGCAGAAGCAGGTCGCCAACGGCGGCGCGCCGGTGGTCTATACGCCGGGCATGGGCTTCATCATGGCTTCGGTGGTCGGCCTCACGGCCGGCACCATGTTCCTGATGTGGCTGGGCGAGCAGATCACCGAGCGCGGCATCGGCAACGGTATTTCGCTGCTGATCTTCGCCGGCATCGTGGCGGGCCTGCCCGGTGCGGTGGCGCACACCCTGGGCATGGCCAGCAATGGCGAGCTCAGCGTGATCAAGATGATCATGGTGGTCGGCCTGATCCTGGCGGTCACGGCGTTCGTGGTGTTCATGGAACGTGCCCAACGGCAAATTACCGTGAACTACGCGAGGCGCTCGGGCGGGCAGCGGGCCTACATGAATCAGACCTCGCACCTGCCGCTGAAGATCAACATGTCGGGCGTAATCCCGCCGATCTTCGCCTCGAGCCTGCTGATGTTCCCGGCCACCGCGGCCACCTGGTTCACCGCCGGCAACCAGTCGCGCTGGCTGCAGGAGCTCACCCAGGCGCTGACGCCGGGCGAGCCTCTGTACGACATCGTCTTCGCGGTGCTGGTGATCACCTTCGCCTTCTTCTATACGGCGATCGTGTTCAACTCGCAGGAAACTGCGGACAACCTCAAGCGGTCGGGTGCGCTCATTCCAGGCATTCGTCCGGGTCGTTCGACGGCCGACTACATCGACAACGTGATGACCCGCCTCACCGGCGTCGGCGCGTTGTACCTGGTGCTGGTCTGTCTGGTGCCGTCGTTCATGCAAAAGGCTTGGCACGTTCCGTTCTACTTCGGTGGCACCTCTCTGCTGATCGTCGTGGTCGTGGTGATGGACTTCACTGCTCAGGTGCAAGCACATCTGGTCAGTCACCAATATGAAAGTCTGCTCAAGAAGGCCAATCTCCGCCGCAACTGAGGCTGCTGGGGCGTCGGAGTAAGGGCCTAAATCGGAGGGCGGCGGCACTAGGGGCCGCAGGGCTTTCCTGTCGGGATAATTCAGGTTAGAATTGCGCGTTTACCGCGCACGAAACGCATCGGAGAAAGTACATCATGGCGCGCATCGCGGGTGTCAATTTGCCGGTCCACAAGCATGTGTGGGTTGGCCTGCAAAGCATTTTCGGCATCGGCCGCAACCGGGCCAAGAAGGTCTGTGCGGACGCCGGCGTGGTTCCCACCACGCCGATCAAGTCCCTCAGCGAGGGCGAGGTGGAGAAGCTCCGCCAGGAAATCGGCAAGTACGTCGTCGAAGGCGACCTGCGCCGTGAAGTCGGTATCGCCATCAAGCGCTTGATGGACCTGGGTTGCTACCGCGGCCTGCGTCATCGCCGTGGCCTGCCGGTGCGCGGCCAGCGCACGCGTACCAACGCTCGCACCCGCAAGGGTCCGCGTCGCGCGATCAAGAAGTAACGGATTCCTATCATGGCTAAGCCCGTCAAGACCAAGAAGAAGATCAAGCGCGTTGTCACGGATGCCGTGGCACACGTGCAGGCTTCCTTCAACAACACCATCGTCACCATCACCGATCGCCAGGGCAACGCCCTGTCGTGGGCCACTGCAGGCGGCGCGGGTTTCCGCGGCTCCCGCAAGTCCACCCCGTTCGCTGCGCAGGTGGCCGCCGAGAAGGCCGGTCGCGCTGCTGGCGACTACGGCGTGAAGACGGTGGAAGTGCGTATCAAGGGCCCCGGCCCGGGCCGCGAGTCGGCCGTGCGTTCGCTGAACGCGCTGGGCTACAAGGTCCTGAACATCATCGACGTCACGCCGATTCCGCATAACGGCTGCCGTCCCCCCAAGAAGCGTCGAGTCTAAGGAGCTATAGACCATGGCACGTTATCGTGGAGCTACCTGCAAACTCGCGCGTCGTGAGGGTTCGGACCTCAGCTTGAAGAGCCCGGCGCGCGCGATCGATTCCAAGTGCAAGCTGGAGAACAAGCCTGGCCAGCATGGCGCCAACAAGCGCATGCGCATGTCGGACTACGCTCTGCAGCTACGTGAGAAGCAGAAGGTCAAGCGCATCTATGGTGTGCTCGAGCGTCAGTTCAGCAACTACTACAGCAAGGCTTCGACGCTGAAGGGCAACACCGGCGAGAACCTGCTGCGCCTGCTGGAAAGCCGTCTGGACAACGTCGTTTACCGCATGGGTTTCGCGGTCACTCGCGCCCAGGCCCGCCAGCTGGTCAGCCACAAGGCTGTGCTGGTCAACGGCAAGAAGGTCAACATCCCGTCCTACCAGATCCGTCCGGGCGACCAGGTCGCACTGACCGAGCGTGCGCGCACCCAGCTGCGCGTGCAGGAAGCGGCGACCGTGTTCGACACCATGGACCTGCGTCCGCAGTGGGTCGAAGTGGACGCCAAGAAGTTCGAAGGAACCTTCAAGGCTGTTCCGGATCGTGGCGATCTGCCGTCCGACATCAATGAAAGCCTGATCGTCGAGCTTTACTCGAAGTAATTACCGGAGCCCTGCATGGCAGTTTCGTCAACTAGCGTGCTGCGGCCTCGCGGCCTCAGCGTCGAGCAGCTCGCCCCGAACCGCGCCAAGGTCGTGGTCGAGCCGCTCGAGCGTGGTTTCGGCCACACCCTGGGCAACGCGCTCCGCCGCGTGTTGCTCTCTTCGATCCCCGGCAGCGCCATCGTCGAGGTCGAGATCGATGGCGTGCTTCATGAATACACCACCCTCGAGGGTCTGCAGGAGGACGTGATCGAAGTCCTGCTCAACCTCAAGGAAGTGGCCATTCGCCAGCACACCGGCGACGAAGTCACCCTGACCCTGGCCAAGAAGGGCAAGGGCGTGGTCACGGCCGGTGACATCACGGTCGACCACACGGTGGAGATCGTCAATCCCGAGCACGTGATCTGCCACCTGACCAAGGACGTCTCGCTCAACATGCGCCTGAAGGTGCGTCGCGGCGTCGGCTACCAGCCGGCCAGCGCGCGCCAGCATCCTGACGAGGAGGCCCGTCCGATCGGCCGCCTGCAGCTGGATGCCTCGTTCGCGCCGGTGCTGCGCGTGGCTTACGAAGTGGACGCGGCTCGTGTCGAGCAGCGCACCAACCTCGACAAGCTCGTGCTGGACATCGAAACCAACGGCACCATCGGCGCGGAAGACGCGGTCCGCAAGGCCGCCGAGATCCTCAACGACCAGCTGTCGGTGTTTGGTGACTTCTCGCGTCGCGAGAGCGCCACCGACAAGGCCGAGAAGGGCGGTTTCGATCCGCTGCTGCTGCGCCCGATCGACGATCTGGAGCTGACGGTGCGTTCGGCCAACTGCCTGAAGGCCGAGAGCATCTACTACATCGGCGATCTGGTGCAGAAGACCGAGGTCGAACTGCTGAAGACGCCGAACCTGGGCAAGAAGTCGCTGACCGAAATCAAGGACGTCCTTGGCGGTCGTGGCCTGGCCCTGGGCATGAAGCTTGAAAACTGGCCGCCGCCGGGCTTGTCGCACGGCATGCAGCTGGGTTGATCAGCTTGAGTTGATCAGTTTGGGCTGATAAGCCCAGCTTGATAAGCAAAGGTTGATAAGTGTTACTTGGCGATCCTCCTTGATCGCCCGTTGAACCAAGTCCCGGCGGAGCGCCACGCGCATCCGCCGGGCATCAGAAGCGGCCAGTCCTGGCCCGTCTCTTAAGAAGAGCCCGAACTTACAAGGCTCCAAAAGCGGGTAACCGCGGGAAGCCGGTCATTCCGACCGGTTTTTCATAACAACAGACATAGAGAGTAAACGTCATGCGCCACCAGAAATCCGGTCGCAAGCTCAACCGCACGAGCAGCCATCGCCAGGCCATGTTTCGCAACATGGCGGCGTCGCTGATCAAGCACGAGCTGATCCGCACCACCCTGCCGAAGGCCAAGGAACTGCGTCGCGTCGCCGAGCCGCTCATCACGCTCGCCAAGACCGACGGTGTTGCCAACCGCCGCCTCGCTTTCTCGCGCCTGCGCGACAAGGAAGCCGTGGGCAAGTTGTTCGTCCAGCTCGGCCCGCGCTACAGCCAGCGTCCGGGCGGCTACCTGCGCATCCTCAAGTGCGGCTTCCGTCCGGGCGACAACGCCCCGATGGCTTATGTCGAGCTGGTGGATCGCCCGCGTGGCGAAGCCGTCGACGCCGAGTAATTCCGGCGGCAGGCTCAGCAAGACCCGAACCCCGGTCGGTATCCGACCGGGGTTTTTCTTTTGAGTTCCGCGCAAAAGGCCAGCGTTAAAATGCCGCGCAACTTATGGCCGCGCATAGGCCGAAAGCGTGCTGACAGCGCCACGGCGAGCGGGTAATGTCGCCGTTCCGCACTGCAACAGCCCGCTGGCCATGAACCCACTCCGCTGGTCGTACCGCACCTCTTTCTTCGTCGGCTTCCTGATCTGCGCCGGCCTGCTCGCCTTCGCGCTGTATGCCGAATACGGGCTGCACATGGAGCCCTGTCCGCTGTGCATCTTCCAGCGCATCGCCTTCATGGTGATGGGCGTATTCTTCCTGATCGGCGCCATCCACGGCCCCAGGGGCAAGGGTGCGCGCTGGATCTACGCGACAGGCGCGATCCTCGGCGGCCTCGGTGGTCTCGCCACTGCGGCACGCCATCTGTGGATCCAGACCCTGCCGGCAGACCAGATTCCTGCCTGCGGCCCGAACCTCGGTTACATGATGGACGCGTTCCCCATGGCCAAGGTGTTGAAGATGGTGTTCACCGGCTCCGGCGAATGCGCCAAGGTCGAACCCATCCTCGGCCTGCCGATGCCGGCCTGGACCCTGTGCTGGTACGTGCTGCTGCTCGCGCTGGTGCTGATCGCCGCCACCCGCCGCGTCCGCCAGTGAAGATCGAGAGGAAGCGCTTCGCCATGAACGCCGATATCCAGCTCTCCACCGTGCCGAACGCGTGGGCCCCCGATTCCTGGCAGAGCCGTACGGCGCTGCAGCAACCGCTGTACGAGAACGCCGCGGAGCTGGCCCAGGCGACGAAGCATCTCGCCGGCCTGCCGCCGCTGGTCACTTCGTGGGAAGTGCTTGCGCTCAAGCAGGCCCTGGCCGAGGCGCAGGAAGGCCAGCGCTTCCTGCTGCAGGGTGGCGATTGCGCGGAGAGCTTCGCCGACTGCACCAGCCCGGTGATCTCCAACCGGCTCAAGGTGCTGCTGCAGATGAGCCTGGTGCTGGTGCACGGCCTGCGCATGCCGGTGCTGCGCGTGGGCCGCTTCGCCGGCCAGTACGCCAAGCCGCGTTCCACCGACATGGAAACGCGCGACGGCGTGACCCTGCCCAGCTTCCGCGGCGACCTGGTCAACAGCCCCGAATTCACCCCCGCAGCACGCCGCGCCGATCCGCAGCGGCTGATCCAGGCGCACGCGCATTCGGCGCTGACCATGAACTTCGTGCGCGCGCTGATCGACGGCGGCTTCGCCGATCTGCATCACCCGGAATACTGGGACCTGGCCTGGGTCGAACACTCGCCGCTGGCCGCCGAATACCGCCGCATGGTCGCCGGCATCGGCGACTCGCTGCGCTTCATGGAGACCCTGGCCGGCCCGATCGCCGGCTTTACCCGCGTCGACTTTTTCACCTCGCACGAAGCCCTGCTGCTGCACTACGAAGAGGCGCTCACGCGCCAGGTGCCGCGTCACCAGGGCTGGTTCAACCTGTCCACGCACTTCCCGTGGATCGGCATGCGCACCGCCGCGCTCGACGGCGCGCACGTGGAATATTTCCGCGGCATCCGCAATCCGATCGCGGTAAAGGTCGGCCCCTCGGTGACGCCGGAACAACTGCTGCCGCTGATCGACGCGTTGAACCCCGACGACGAACCCGGCCGCCTCACCCTGATCCACCGCATGGGTAACGCGCAGATCGCCAAGGCGCTACCGCCGCTGCTCGACGCGGTGAAGCGCGCCGGCCGCCGCGTGCTGTGGGTGGCCGATCCGATGCACGGCAATACCGAGAGCACCTCGAACGGCTACAAGACGCGCCGCTTCGACAATATCCGCGGCGAACTGGATCAGGCGTTCGATATCCATGCGGCCGCGGGCACGCGGCTGGGCGGCGTGCATCTGGAACTGACTGGCGAAGACGTCACCGAATGCATGGGCGGCGCGCGCGACTTGAGCGAGGCCGATCTGGATCGCGCCTACAAGTCGATGGTCGATCCGCGCCTCAACTACGAGCAGTCGCTGGAACTGGCGATGCTGATCGTGCGCAAGTCGCAGAAGGGCAGCTGAGGGTTTCTCGCAACCTCATCTCGTCACCCCAGCTTTCGCTGGGGTGACGAAGTCCCCGAAAGACGCGCTGACTTTTTAGGGCCTCAGTACGCCGCGTCGGCGATCACCGGCTTGCCGCCCACCGTATCCAGGAACTTCGGCGCCCGCCACGCCTGCGCGTGCTGCTCGAAGCCGTAGGCGATGCTGATCAGCGTCGGCTCGCTCCACTTCGCACCGAACAACACGATGCCCACCGGCAGATCGTGCGCAAAACCCGCCGGCACCGTGATCGATGGATAGCCCGCCACCGCCGCCGGCTGCGAGGCGCCGCCCACGGTCGGATCGCCGCTCACCACGTGATCGCCCAGCACCGGATCGGTCACGAAGGTCGGTCCCCACGACGGCGCCAGCAAGGCATCCAGGTGATCCTTGGCGAGCGCGGCATCGATGCCTTCCGGCCCGGCCAACCGCTTCGCCTTTGCCTGCGCTTCGACGTATTCCTTGTCGGTCAGCGGCCCCTTGGCCTGCGCCTGCTCGAACAGTTCCTGCCCGAACCACGGCATCTCGCGTGCCGCCTCGCGCTGGTTGAATGCGATCAGGTCGGCCAGCGTCTTCATCGGCGTGCTGCTGCTGCGCGTGGCCAGATACGCCTGCATATCGTGCTTGAGGTCATACAGCAGCACGATGAGTTCCGGATCGCCCAGCTCCTTCAGATGCGGCAGTTCGACCGGATCCACGATCACCGCGCCCTGCGCCTTCATCAGCGCGATCGACTGCTCCAGGATCCGATCGGCATTCGGCTCCGCGCCGGCCAGTTGCCGCACCACGCCGATGCGCTTGCCCTGCAAGCCGTTCGGATCGAGAAAGCGCGTGTAATCGGCGGCGTGCTTGTCGGCTTCGGCGGTGGCAGGATCGCGCGGATCGCTGCCGGCGATCGCGCCCAGCACCGCCGCCGCATCGGCGACCGTGCGCGCCATCGGGCCGGCGGTGTCCTGGTTATGGCTGATCGGGATGATGCCGCTGCGGCTGACCAGGCCCACGGTCGGCTTGATGCCGACGATGCCGTTCGCCGCGGCGGGGCAGATGATCGAGCCGTCGGTTTCCGAGCCGATCGCCGCCGTCGCCAGTCCCGCCGCCACGGCTGCGCCGGAGCCCGCGCTGGAGCCGCAGGGGTTGCGATCCAGCGCATACGGATTGCGCGTCTGCCCGCCGCGTGCGCTCCAGCCGCTGCTGGCGTGGTTGGAGCGCATATTGGCCCACTCGCTCAAGTTGGTCTTGCCCAGGATCAGCGCGCCGCTCTTGCGCAGCCGCGCGACCAGGCCGGCATCGCGCGGCGCCGGCGGTGCGTCGGCCAGCGCGAGCGAGCCGGCGGTGGTGAGCATGCGGTCGCCGGTGTCGATGTTGTCTTTCAGCAGCACCGGGATGCCGCGCAGGGAGCCCTTGGATTTGTGCTGGTCGAGTTGCGCGGCGAGCTTCAGCGCGTCCGGATTGGTTTCCAGCACCGCGTGCAGCGCCGGGCCGTCGCGATCGATGTGCTGGATGCGCTGCAGGAACAACTGCGCCAGCGCTTCGCTGCGCAGCTGGCCGGCGTCCATGCGCTGGTGCAGGTCCTTGATCGAAGCCCAGGCCAGTGCGGGATCCGCCGACTGGGCGGGCAGGGCGCTGCTGGCGAGCAGCAGGGCGGCGAGCGAAAGCGAGAGCGGCAGGCGGGTCACGGTCAGTCTCCGGTCGTGCGGCATGAGGCCGCATCGTAGCCGGATGGACCCCGGGCGGGCGCCTATAATCGGCGGATGGATACGAGAGCCGAGCTGTGCCCTGCCAGGCGTGTGTGGTCCGCCATCTTGCTGATCGCCGTCATCGCCATGGCGGGCGCCGCGCACGCCCAGGCGGCCGATAGCGCCGCGCCGTCGGTGCCGGACACGCTCAAGCAGCGCATCGCCAGCTGCACCGCCTGCCACGGCGAGCACGGCGAAGGCACGCCGGAAAGCGGCTTCTTCCCGCGCCTGGCCGGCAAGCCTGCCGGCTACCTCGCGCGCCAGCTCAAGGACTTCCAGGACGGCCTGCGCAAGTACGGCCCGATGCAATACACCACGCGCTACCTCACCCCCGACTACATGCGCGAGATCGCCGAATACTTCGCCGCGCAGGACGTGCCGTACGCACGCTCGCCGATGCCGCGCATCGCGCCGGACGCGCTCAAGCGCGGCGAGGAACTGGCCACCAAGGGCGACCCGTCGCGCCAGATTCCACCCTGCGCCGCCTGCCACGGCACCCAGCTCACCGGCGTGCAACCGGACGTGCCCGGCCTGGCCGGCCTGCCGTACGACTACATCAGTTCGCAGCTCGGTTCCTGGCGCACCAAGACCCGCGCCACGGTGGCGCCGGACTGCATGGCGGAGATCGCCAACCGCCTCAGCGTCGACGACATCAGCGCGGTCTCGGCCTGGCTGGCCGGCCGCGAGCTGCCGGCGGACATGCATGCGCAGCCGGCGGGATCGATCACCCCGCCGCTGCATTGCGGCGTGCTTGAGGCGGGAGTGAAGCCATGAAGATCTTCCGCATCGGCCTCGCTGTGGTGGTGCTTGCCGGTCTCGTCGTGGCCGGCTGGCTGTTCCTGCGCGGCGGCCAGCCCTCGGTGCCGCGCTCGGCCAGCCAGGTCGATGCCGCCGCGCTGAAAGACCCCGCGCTGATCGCCAAGGGCGAATACCTCACCCTGGCCGGCGACTGCGCCTCCTGCCATACCGAGCAGGGCGGCACGCGCTTCGCCGGCGGTCGCGTGGTGGGCACGCCGTTCGGCGATATCCCGGCGCCGAACCTCACGCCGGACCGCGAGACGGGCCTGGGCGAATGGAGCTTCGAGGCGTTCCGGCAGGCACTGCACAGCGGTGTCGACCGCAAGGGCCAGTTCCTGTATCCGGCCTTCCCGTACACCTCGTACACCAAGGTGTCGCGCGACGACGCGCTGGCGATCTTCGCCTACCTGCAATCGCTGCCGCCGGTGCAGCAGGCGGCAAAGCAGCCCGGCCTCGGGTTCCCCTACAACGTGCGCAACACGCTGAAGGCGTGGCGCGCGCTGTATTTCCGCGAAGGCGAATACGTCGCCGACAGCACCAGGTCGCCGGCGTGGAACCGCGGCGCCTACCTGGTGCAGGGCCTGGGGCATTGCAACGAATGCCATATCGAGCGCGATTCGTTCGGCGGCATGCGCAGCGACCAGGCGCTGTCCGGCGGGCAGATCCCGGTGCAGAACTGGTACGCGCCGGATCTCAGCATGCAGGCCAACGGCGGCCTCGCCGGCTGGAGCGAGCAGGACATCGTGGATCTGCTGCAGACCGGCCAGTCCGCCAAGGGCGCGGCGTTCGGCCCGATGGCCGAGGTGGTGGCGCGCAGCACCCAGCATCTGGACGAGGCGGACCTGAAAGCGATCGCCACTTATCTGCAGTCGTTGCCGGCGCGTCCGCGCGTGTCGTATCCGCCGTCGCCGTTGGATACCAAGCCGATCCTCGAGCAGGGCGCCAGGATCTACGCCGAGCGCTGCGCCGATTGCCATGGCAAGCAGGGTGAGGGCGTGGCCGGCGTGTATCCGCCGCTGAGCGGCAATTCCTCGGTCAACGAACCCACCGGCATCAATGCGATCCGGGTGGTGCTGCTGGGCGGCTTCGCGCCGGCGACGAAGCACAAGCCGCGGCCGTATTCGATGCCGCCGTTCGCGCAGCAGCTCAACGACAGCGACGTGGCCGCGGTGGTTACTTATATCCGCCAGTCGTGGGGCAATGCAGCGCCGCTGGTGCAGGAGCGCGACGTGATCAAGTATCGGCACACGCCGATCGATTGATTGCTTGAAGCCCCTCTCCCATCGGGAGAGGGGTTGGGGTGAGGGTACGGGCGGAGTGAGGCGTCCCACTCCGCCCGTACCCTCATCCGGCTGCCGCCACCTTCTCCCAGAGGGAGAAGGATTCGAGGTGGAGACTGATCAGAAGCTGCGCCCATCCACCGGCACGCGCTTGATCGCCGTCAAATCCACGCCTTCCAGGCAGCGCACATTCACCGCCGTCATCGGCTTTCCATCCGGCATCGTGCCCAGCGCAAACGGTGCGCAACCGCACTGCGTGCAGAAGTGGTGGGCGATCGCGTGCTTATTGAAGTGATAGACGCCGAGCTTGTCTTCACCACCATGCACCTGCACCTGTTCGCGCGGCAGGAACCACAGCAGATAACCCTTGCGGCTGCAGTGCGAGCAATTGCATTCCATCGCCTGTGCCGGCGGCTCGGCGCTATCGACTTCGAGGGTGATCGCGCCGCAGTGGCAGCTGCCCTTGAGCATGAGAACGTCCTCCTTGGTGGTGGTGGGCAACCCTACGCGCCGGCGCCGCGGCGGACAACGTCCGCCAGCGCCAGCCACGGTGCCAGATCCCAATGCCCCCGCGCCTGTCCGGACGGCGAGGGCAGCACGAACAGCCGGCTCGCACCGATGCGCTCCGGCTGCAGGCCATAGTCCGCCGCACGGCACAGAACCGCGCGCGCGGCGGCCTTGCTGGTGAAGGCGAGCAGGGCGGGGGCGTAGCCTTCGATTTTCGCGCGCAGTGCCGGCACGTCGAAGGCATCGCGCGGCAGCTCGTCGTCGTTGCCGGCATGCAGCTTGGCCACGTCGGTCAGGCCCAGTCCGTAGTCCGGCAGCCGCGGATATTCGGCCGGCAGCAGCAGGCGCGGCGTCAGCCCCGCGGCATGCAGCGCGCGCCAGAACATATTGCCGGGATGCGCGTAATAAGCCTGCTCGACCGCCGAGCGCTTGCCCGCGGCAGTGCCACAGAACACCAGCGCCAGTCCCGGCCGCAGCACGTCGGGAAGGATGTGCGCCGGTGCGTCGGCGCGTGGGCTGGGAGTCGCTGGCATGACGCGCACTTTAACGGGGCGCCGCGCGTTCATGGATCGAAGACGGAATCTGGACACCTTCTGCGGCAGGGTGGGCGTCGTCGTTGTCCCCGCCACGACGCCCCTCTTCATGGCTACCGATTTCGCCAGTTTCTGGAACGACCAGCCGTTCGGCCGCCTGGGCATCACGGTGGCGATCGCGCTGGCGCTCGCCTTCGTGCTGCGCCGCGTGGCGCGCACGGTGCTGCGGCGGCTGGCGCACCGGCATCCGGCGGCCTACGCCATGGTCAGCCGCGCCAACGCGCCGATGGAATGGCTGGTGCCGCTGCTGACCGTGGCCGTGGCGCTGCGCGTCACGCCCGAGGTGGACGCGCTGCGCTGGATCGACGGCCTGCAGCACCTGCTGCTGGTGGCGCTGATCGCCACCGTCACCTGGCTGGTGGTGCGCTGCATCGGCGCGCTGGAAGACCTGGTCATCCGCCTGCACCCGCTGGACCTGGCGGACAACCTGCGCGCTCGCAGCGTGGTCACCCAGGTGCGCGTGCTGAGCCGCTCGACCATGGTGCTGTTCATCCTGGCCGGGCTGGCCGCGGTGCTGATGACGATCCCCGGCGTGCGCCAGTTCGGCGCCAGCCTGCTGGCCTCGGCCGGCCTCGCCGGCCTGGCCCTGGGGCTGGCCGCCAAGCCGGTGCTGAGCAACCTGATCGCCGGCCTGCAGATCGCCCTGGCCCAGCCGATCCGGCTGGACGACATGGTGATCGTGAAGGGCGAATGGGGCCGCATCGAGGAGATCACCGGCACCTACGTGGTAGTGCGCATCTGGGACGAGCGCCGGCTGGTGGTGCCGCTGAACTGGTTTATCGAGAACCCGTTCGAGAACTGGACCCGCCGCAGCGCCCAGCTGATCGGCACGGTGTTCCTGTGGGTCGATTACCGCCTGCCGCTGGCGCCGCTGCGGGCCGAGCTGGAGCGGCTGTGCCGCGAAACCAGGGAGTGGGACCGCCGCGTCTGCGTGCTGCAGGTGGTCGAGGCCGGCGAGCGCGCCATGCAGCTGCGCGCCCTGGTCAGTTCGGCCGATTCGGGCCAGGGCTGGGACTTGCGCTGCCGCATCCGTGAAGGGCTGATCGCCTTCGTCCGGCGCGAGTACCCGGACTGCCTGCCGCTGACCCGGATCGACTGGCCGCCCGGGCGAGAGCATCAGCCGGCCAGCGGGCCGATGCAGGGCCCGGCGGACGGTTAGCCGGGAGGCTGCGGGTCATGAAACCGCAGGCCCTTGCGCCTGTCTCACCCTGCAGGCGCCCGGCCGTGGCGCGAACGGGTTCGCGGGCCGCGCACGGGCGCATCGACGCCCGTCCGCCCACCCGCTATAAAGACCCTCCGAGAGGGGAGTGTTCGGTGAGTGAAGAGATTCTGATCAATGTGACGCCGCGCGAAACCCGCGTCGGCGTGGTCGAAAACGGCATGCTGCAGGAAGTGCATGTCGAGCGTGCCTCCCGCCGCGGCTACGTGGGCAATGTCTACAAGGGCCGCGTGCAGCGCGTGATGCCCGGCATGCAGGCGGTGTTCGTGGATATCGGCCTGGAGCGCGCAGCTTTCCTGCATGCCTCCGATATCGTGCGCCCGCCGTTGCCGGTGGCCGCCGAGGGTGCCGAGGCGGTGGTGGTGCCGGCCGGCAATGGCCATACGCCATCCATCAGCGAGCTGGTGCACGAAGGGCAGGAAATCATCGTGCAGGTGGTCAAGGACCCGATCGGCACCAAGGGTGCGCGGCTGTCCACCCACCTGTCGATTCCCTCGCGCTACCTGGTGCTGCTGCCGCAGGCGCGCACGCTGGGCATTTCCGCGCGCATCGAGGACGAGGCCGAGCGGCAGCGCCTGAAAGAGGTGATGACCTCGCTGATCGGCGAAAACCCGCTGGGCTACATCGTGCGCACCAACGCCGAGGAGCAGACCGCCGAGTCGCTTGCCTTCGACGTCACCTACCTGGGCAAGGTGTGGCGCGTGGTGCAGGAGAACATCGCCAAGTCCAAGATCGGCGAACGCGTCTACGAGGAACTCTCGCTGCCGCTGCGCAGCCTGCGCGACATGCTCAACGACGATATCGAGAAGGTCCGCGTGGATTCGCGCGAGACCTACGAGAAGGTCGTGAAGTTCGTGCACAAGTTCATGCCGAGCCTGGACGACCGCATCGAGCATTACTCGGGCGAGCGGCCGATCTTCGACCTGTACGGCGTGGAAGACGAGATCCAGCGCGCGCTGCGCAAAGAGGTGCCGCTGAAATCCGGCGGTTACCTGATCGTCGACCAGACCGAGGCGATGACCACCATCGACGTCAACACCGGCGGCTACCTCGGCACGCGCAACCTGGAAGAAACCGTCTACCGCACCAACCTCGAAGCCGCGCAGGCGGCCGCGCGCCAGCTGCGGCTGCGCAACCTCGGCGGCATCATCATCATCGACTTCATCGATATGACCGACGAGGAACACAAGCGCCAGGTGCTGCGCATGCTGGAAAAAGGCCTGCTGCGCGACCACGCCAAGACCACGGTGTATCCGATGTCCGCGCTGGGCCTGGTGGAGATGACGCGCAAGCGCACCACCGAGAGCCTGGAGCGCCAGCTGTGCGAGCCGTGCCCGGCCTGCGGCGGCCGCGGCACGGTGAAGACCGCCGAGACGGTGACCTACGAGATCTTCCGCGAGATCACCCGCGCGGTGCGCCAGTTCAATGCCGAGAAGCTGCTGGTGATGGCCAGCCCCAAGGTGGTCGGCCGCATCCTCGAAGAGGAGTCCGTGGCGGTGGCGGAATTGGAGGAGTTCATCTCCAAAAGCATACGCTTCCAGCCCGAAGAGCATTATTCGCAGGAACAGTTCGATGTGGTTCTCCTTTAGTTCACCGCGCGGCGAGAGCCGCCGGTGAACGTTTCCCTGCGCCATCGCCTGCAGCGGATCGCTCGCGCGCTGGGCTGGGTCCTGGGCGTGGCCGTGATCAGCCTGGCGGTGCTCGCCGGGCTGATCCAGCTGCTGCTGCCGACTCTGGCCAGCCATCCGCAATGGGTAGCCGCGCAGCTCAGCCGGGTGCTGGAGCGGCAGGTGTCGTTCACCTCGCTGGAAGGGCGCTGGGAAGCGTCCGGGCCGCTGTTCCTGATGCGCAACACGGTGGTGGCGGCGGGGCCGGGCGAGAGCCCGCTGAGCATTCCGGAGACCGAGTTGAAGCTGGACCTGGGCGGCTGGCTGATGCCTTCGCGCCACCTGGTCAACCTGCGCGTGCGTGGCATGCAGCTGGATCTTGCGCGCGGCAAGGACGGCAGCTGGCACATCAACGGCATCGGCGTGGCCGGCGGCGGCGTGCGCCAGGATCCTTCGTTCGGCCGGCTTTCGGTCGAGCTGTGGCTGCGCGACCTACGCCTGGATATCGCCGACGAAACCACCGGCAAGCACTACGCGCTGCTGGCCAGGCAATTGCGCGTGAGCCGGCAGGGCGGGCGCGTGCGCGTCGGCGCGATCCTGCAACGCGAAGGCGTGGCGGGCGAGTTGCGCGGCGCGGGCAATTTCCGCGAGGACGGCGCCGATGGCCGGCTGTGGATCACCGGCAACAAGATGGACCTGCATGCCTTCACCGCGGGCGTGGACCTGGGCGGCTATACGGTGGACAGCGGCAACGGCACCTTCTCCAGCTGGCTGGACTGGCGCGACGCGAAAGTGGTGCGCAGCCTGGCCCGCGTCGACCTGGACGGGCTGGCGCTGACCAACCCCGACGGCCGCCAGGCGCGCGTGGCGGCGCTGCACGCGCTGGGCGACCTGCACAAGACCGATCAGGGCCTGCGCGTGCGCTGGGGCGCCGACGACGGCGGCGCGCTGGCGCTGGACGTGCGCAACGGCAGCGACGGCCATGCCGACGAGGCACTGATCGCCGCGCACGACCTGCAGCTCGACGCGCTGGCGCCATGGGCGGCGCTGAAGCCGGAGCTGTCACCCGGCATGGCGCAATGGCTGGGCAGCGGCAAGCCGCGCGGCAAGCTCGGCAACGTGGCGCTGCGCTGGACGCGCGCCGACGGCCTGGCCAGCGCGAACGTCGGTTTCAGCGGCCTGGGCATCGACGCGGTCGGCAAGCTGCCCGGCATCGATCATCTCGACGGCACCCTGCGCGGCGACGCCGGCGCAGTGTCGATCGAGCTGCCCGCGCAGGCCACCGTGCTGCGCTTCCCGCATACCTTCCGCAAGCCGTTCGTGCTGTCGCGCCTGGGCGGCGCTGTCGCGCTGTGGCATGAAGACGGCGACTGGCATCTCGGCATCGAGCCGCTGGACTTCGACGGCGAGGGCTTCGGCGGCAATGCGCGCGGCGAGATCCGCCTGCACGACGCCGGCGGACGTCCGTTCCTCGATCTGTACGCCGTGCTCGATCACATGGACATGGAAGCGGCCAAGCTGTTCTGGCCGATCGACTCGATGTCGCCGCAGGCGATCGAATGGCTGGACCGCGCGCTGGTCTCCGGCAAGATCGAGCGCAGCGACCTGCTGGTGCGCGGCGATCTGAAGGACTGGCCGTTCCACACCAACGAAGGCCGCTTCGAAGCGCGCGCCGACATCAGCGGGCTGAACCTGGATTACGGCAAGAGCTGGCCGCGCGCCGAAGGCATCAACGCGGTGGCCAGCTTCGTCAACAACAGCATGCTGGTGGAAGCCAGCGGCGGCGACTCGCTCGGGGTGAAGGCCGAGCGCGCGGTGGCGGTGATTCCCGATCTCGCCCACACCGTGCTGGACCTCAACGTGCACGGCTCCGGCAGCGGCGCCAGCCTGATCGATTTCGTCAAGCACAGCCCGATCGGCAGCCGCCAGGTCGATGCGCTGAACAAGCTGAGCCTGGGCGGGACCGGCAGCTTCGATTTCCATCTGTCGCTGCCGATGAAGGACTCCAAGGACTTCTTCCTGACCGGCAGCGCCGACCTGAAGAACGTCGACCTCAACGCACCGGACTGGAACCTCAAGGTCGACAACATCAGCGGCCCGGCCAGCTTCGATGCGCATGGCTTCCATGGCGGGCCGCTCGATGCCACGTTTCGCGGCCAGCCATCCAGGCTGGACATCGCCATCGCGGCCGCCACCGGGCGGCCGGACACCGAGCTCTCCGCGCGCCTGAGCGGCCGCTACGGCATGGCCGAGCTGGTGCAGGGGCTGTCCCAGCTCGATTGGCTCAAGGACGTCGCCAGCGGCCGCAGCGACACCACCGTCGGCTTCGACATCGTGCGCCAGGACACCGTGGCAAGCCCGGCGCAGCTGTTGACCCTGGACACCAACTTCACCGGCATGGCGCTGGATCTGCCGGCGCCGCTGAAGAAATCCGCCGAGGCCAGCCTGCCGACGCACCTGGCGCTGACCTTGCCGGTGTCCGGCGGCGACTTGCAGATCGCATTGGGCCAGGCGATGCGCCAGCGCTTCCGCCTGCCCGACGACAAGCGCCCGCTGGCGGCGACTTTCAACTTCGGCACGCGCATGCCCGACACCGTGCCGGACAAGGGCATCCGCGTGCGCGGCCGCGCCGCGCGCATGGACGTCACCGGCTGGGTGCAGCGCGCGGCGGCCGGCAGCAGCACCGGCGGGCCGGGGCTGGAGAGCATCGACGTCAGCGCCGACCAGGCCGAGGTGTTCGGCCACGCGTTTCCGTCCATGCGCATCCAGGCTGCGCCCGAAGGCGGCCAGTTGAACGTGGACGTGGACAGCGCGGATATCGTCGGCCGCTTCGTGGTGCCGACCGCCGACCTGGACAAGCGCGGCGTCACCGCGCGGCTGCAGCGCTTGTACTGGCCGAAAACCAGCGGACAGGCCGGCGACGCCAAGAACAACGATCAAGCCAGGCCCGATCAACCCAGAACCGATCCGGCCAACACCGGCATCACCCCCTCCGCGCTGCCGCCGTTCCATCTATGGGTCGGCGACTTGCGCTTCGGCGAATCCAAGCTGGGCGAGGCGCGCCTGGAAACCTGGCCGACCGACCGCGGCATGCATATCGACCAGCTGCGCGCCTTGTCGCGCAGCGTGCAGATCAATGCGAGCGGCGACTGGGACGGCACCGCCAGCAATAGCCACAGCCATCTGCGCATCGACTTCGCCGCGGAAAGCCTCGGCGACATGCTCGGCGCCTTCGGCTTCGCCGGCATGTTCAACGGCGGCAAGACGCGCGCGCACCTGGACGCGACCTGGCCCGGCGCGCCGTCGGCGATGGAGCTGGCCAGTATGGACGGCAAGCTGGGCATGCAGGTCACCGACGGCAGCATCCCCGAAGTCGCGCCTGGCGTCGGCCGGCTGTTCGGCCTGATCTCGCTGGTGGAACTGCCGCGCCGCCTCACCCTCGATTTCGGCGACGTGTTCGGCAAGGGCCTGGCCTTCGATTCGATCAGCGGCGACTTCGTGCTGGCCGACGGCAACGCCACCACCAACAACCTGGCCATGCGCGGCCCGGCGGTGGAGATCACCATCAAGGGCCGCACCGGCCTGCGCAGCAAGGACTACGACCAGCAGGCGCTGGTGATCCCGCACGTCGGCAACAGCTTGCCGATCGTCGGCGCGGTGGTGGCCGGGCCGCTGGGCGCGGCCGCGGGCTTCGTCGCGCAGGGCTTGCTCGGACGCGGCCTCAACCGCGTGGCCAGCGCGCGTTATCACATCGGCGGCAGCTGGGATAAGCCGGATATTTCGCTGGTGGAGAAGAAGAACCTGTCCGCCGCGGAAGCCGCCTCCGCCGCTCCCGCACCGGCGGCGCCGGTGCCCGCGCTACCGGCGCCGGCGAGCAGTTCGGCGCGCTGAGCGCCGCTCAACGTTGCTCGCTCAGGAATCCGCGCGTTCCGCAGGCTCGGTGCTGCCGCGGAACGGGAACAGCTGCTGGCGCACGAAACCGTCCGGCATGTAGTCGCCGACCACGCCGTACTTCTCCGGGAATTTCCTGGTCGATTTCACCGCGGTGCCGAACAGGTAATCGAGGAAGGCGTAGTGCGCCGCGTAGTTCTTGTCGATCGCCTCGTCGTCGGAGGCGTGATGCCAGTGGTGGAAATTCGGCGTCACCACCAGGTACTTCAGCGGGCCCCACGGCAGATGCACGTTGGCGTGATTGAACACCGCCTGGAAGCCGACCACGATGATGTAGGCATTCATCACGCCTTCGCTGAAGCCCAGGATGTACAGCGGCGCCAGCACGCATACGCGGGTGAAGATCAGCTCCAGCATGTGCTGGCGCGAGCCGGCCAGCCAGTCCATGGTTTTCACGCTGTGGTGCACCGCGTGGAATTTCCACAGGAACGGCACCTCGTGGTACGCGCGATGCGTCCAGTACTGCGCCAGGTCCGCCACCAGCACGCACAGCAGCAGCTGCGGCACGAACGCGATATCGCGCACGGTCTGCTGGAACTGGCTGCTGACCAGCCAGCCGAACAGGTGATGCAGCAGGAAGTTCACCACCAGCAGCGCCAGGCCGACGATGAAATGATTCACCGCGAAATGCTTGAGGTCGGTCTGCCATTCCTTGCGAAAGATCGACTGGCCCTTGTACAGCGGGAACAGCTTCTCGATCACCACGAAGATCAGCGTGGAGCCGAGCAGGTCCAGGATGAACCAGTCCAGCCCGATATACGGCGTGTGATCCGGAAAGTTGCCCACCGGCACGCGCGAGCCACCCAGCGCGGTGGCAGCCACCACCAGCACGAAGGCCACGATATTGATATTGCGCAGGCGGCCCAGGATGACGTTGCCGAGCGAAATACCGCCGGCGATCAGCAGCGCGCCGAGCAGCAGCTGGCGCAGCAGGTCCACCGAATACTTGTGGCGCAGGTCCGGCGTGGTCAGGTACTGCGGGAAATGGAAAGCCAGCACGCCGAGCAGGCTGAGAATGCCCAGCGACAACGCCAGCACGCTGCTGATCTTGCCCAGGCCCGGCTTGAGCTCGCCATCGCGATGCAACAGCTCGCGGGTGTCTTCCAGCGGGGCTTTGAGAGTGCGGTCGATGACCTTGTTGGCCAGCTCGCGTTTGGAGGTGTCGCTCATCGGTGGTCCTTCACGTGGGGCGCCGGCAGTTCCGGCCAGCCTGGAGCATGGTAGCCGGCTGGCGCCCGGCCCGCTTTAAAGGCGTGGCCGCGGTCCCCACTTGCTACAGTCTGCGTCCCATCGAACAGGCTACGACCTCATGGATTCATTGATCGCCCAGGCCGAGCGCCGCCTCCTGGCGCCGGGCGGCCTGGCCGCCGCCGACCTCGACCGCGTGTTCGCCCAGCTGATGGGCCCGTCCATCGATGCCGCGGACCTGTATTTCCAGCATTCGCGCAGTGAGTCGTGGATTCTGGAGGAGGGCATCGTCAAGGACGGCAACCACTCGATCGAGCAAGGCGTGGGCGTACGCGCCATCGCCGGCGAGAAGACCGGTTTCGCCTATTCCGACGAGATCGTGCTGCCGCAGCTGCTGGACGCCTCGCGCGCCGCGCGCGCGATCGCCCAGGACGGCAATGGCGCCGGCAAGCCGCTGGCGCTGCACGGGGCGCGGGCGCTGTATCCGGCGATCGACCCGGTGGAAAGCCTGCCCAACCCCGACAAGATCGCCCTGCTGCGCGAGGTGGACGCCTACGCGCGCTCGCGCGACCCGCGGGTGAAGCAGGTGATCGTCAGCATCGCGGCGGTGATGGACACCATCCTGGTGGCTTCCTCCGACGGCACCCTGGCCGCCGACGTGCGCCCGCTGGTGCGCCTGAGCGTGCAGGTGATCGCCGAGCAGAACGGTCGCCGCGAGCAGGGCCACTCCGGTGGCGGCGGCCGCTACGGCTACCGCGAGCTGATGGAAAACGGCCGCGCCCTGGCCTTCGCTGACGAGGCGGTGCGGCAGGCGCTGGTCAACCTGGACGCGGTCGACGCGCCGGCCGGCAGCATGACCGTGGTGCTCGGCCCCGGCTGGCCCGGCGTGCTGCTGCACGAGGCGATCGGCCATGGCCTGGAAGGTGATTTCAACCGCAAGGGCAGCTCCGCCTTCGCCGGCCGCATCGGCCAGCGCGTGGCCGCGCCGGGCGTCACCGTGGTCGACGACGGCACGCTGCCGGGCCGCCGCGGCTCGCTGAGCATCGACGACGAAGGCACGCCGACCGAATGCACCACCCTGATCGAGGACGGCATCCTCAAGGGCTATATGCAGGACAAGCTCAATGCGCGCCTGATGGGCATGCAGCCCACCGGCAACGGCCGCCGCGAATCGTTCGCGCAGCTGCCGATGCCGCGCATGACCAATACCTACATGCTGGCCGGCCAGCACGACCCGCAGGAGATCCTCCGCTCGGTCAAGCGTGGCTTGTACGCGGTGAACTTCGGCGGCGGCCAGGTCGACATCACCAGCGGCAAGTTCACCTTCTCCGCCAGCGAGGCCTACCTGATCGAGGACGGCAGGATCACCGCGCCGGTGAAGGGTGCCACCCTGATCGGCTCCGGCCCGGACGTGCTGACCCGCGTGTCGATGATCGGCAACGACCTGGCGCTGGACGAAGGCGTCGGCGTGTGCGGCAAGGACGGGCAGAGCGTGCCGGTGGGCGTGGGCCAGCCGACCTTGCGGGTGGATGGGATGACGGTGGGCGGTACGGCGTCCTGACGCCGGCTCGCGTTCGGTGAAAAAAAGGGCGCCCCGGGGCGCCCTTTTTTTCTGTCGTTCAAGCTCGCTCAGCTCGGTTCTGCTTCGCCGCCGCTGGCTTCGGCTTCGTCACCGCCCGCGGCGGCCAGTTCCTTCAGCAACTGGAAGATCTCGCGATACGCGCGCGGCGGCTTGTTCTTGTCGCGTTCCAGCCGCGCCTGGCGCAGCAGCGAGCGCAGGTGCTGGCGATCGAGCTGCGGGTAGGTGGCGATCAGTTCCGGCAGCGCGCTGTCCTCGTCGGCGATCAGCTTGTCGCGCGTCGCTTCCAGGCGATGCATCGCCGCGGTTTCCTGGCGCTGCCGCTCGCGGTTCTCGCCGAGCGCGGCACGCACGCCGTCGAATACCTCGGCGTCGTGCTTGCGCATCACCTTGGCGAGGAAGCCCATCTGGCGCTTGCGCGCGATGTGCGAGGTGATCTTGCGCGTGTACTCGATCTCGCGCAGCACGTCCTCCGGCAGGTCGAGCTTGGCCAGGCGGCTGGGCGGCAGGTCGAGCAGCTGCTGGGCCAGTTCGAGCACGGCCAGCGCATCGCGGCGCTGCTGCGTGCGCGTCGGGCCGTAGTCGTGGTCGGGGTCGTCGGTGTAGTTACGCTTCACGGGTTCGGTCTCTTGATACGTCAGTGCGCGGTGACGGCCGCGCCGATGGCGATGCCGGGTTCGGCGCGTTCGAGCGCGAAGCGCGGCACGGTCTGGCCGTCCACCTGCACGGTTTCGCAGAACATCGCCGCGGGGCGCACCCACAGGCCTTGTTCGCCGTACAGCGCCTGGTAGACCACCAGCGTTTCCATGGTTTCGCTGTGGCGGGCGGTGCCCAGCACGCGGTAGGGCTGCCCTTTGTAGTGACGGTAAAGGCCGGTCTCCGGCACCATGGCGCTTTTCTCCGCGGCGAGGGCTTTGCATTGGCCGCGGTGCCCCCAACTCGGGAGGCCGCGGTTCTGGATGACAAGTCGAGATGACATTTCGAGATGAAATGAGCCGCGTATTCTACCCGTCAGCCTTCAGGAAGCCCATGTGAGCGCGATCCCCGTTCCCTCCGACCGCAGCCAGCAGGACCTCGACCGCCTCGCCGATCTCGCCCAGGACGTCATCCGCCGCGCCCGCGCGGCCGGCGCCAGCCAGGCCGAGGTGGCCGCCAGCATCGACACCGGGCTCAGCGTGAACGTGCGCCTGGGCGAAGTGGAGACGGTGGAGCACACCCGCGACCGCGGCTTCGGCCTCACCGTGTACTTCGGCCAGCGCAAGGGCTCGGCCAGCACCGCCGACCTCAACCCCGACTCGATCCAGGCCACCCTGGACCAGGCCTGCGCGATCGCCCGCTACACCGAGGAAGACCCCGCCGCCGGCCTGGCCGACCCCGCGCGCATGGCCACCGCCTTTCCGGACCTGGACGTGTGGCATCCGTGGGCGCTGGATACCCCGGCGGCGATCGAGCTGGGCCAGCGCATCGAAGCGGCCGGCCGTGCGCACCAGGGCATCACCAATTCGGAGGGCGCCAGCGTGCAGGCCGGCGAGGGCCTGTCGGTGTACGCCAATTCGCACGGCTTCGTCGGCCGCGAGCGGGGCACCCGCCATTCGCTGTCGCTGTCGCTGATCGCCGGCGACGAGGACGGCATGCAGCGCGACTACTGGTACGACAGCGTGCGCAGCGCCGACGATTTCATGAGCGCGCAAGCACTCGGCAGCCGGGCCGCCGAGCGCACCCTGGCGCGGCTGGGCGCGCGCCGCCTGTCGACCCGCCAGAGCCCGGTGCTGTTCGCGCCGGAGCTCGCGCGCGGGCTGATCGGCCATCTGGTCGGCGCGGTCAGCGGCGGCGCACTGTACCGCCGCGCCAGCTTCCTACTGGATCACGCAGGCAAGCAGGTGATGCCCTCGTGGCTGCGCATCGTGGAGCGGCCGTTCCTGCGCCGCGGCCAGGGCTCGGGCGCGTTCGACGCCGAGGGCGTGGCCACCCGCGACAGCTCGCTGATCGAGGACGGCGTGCTGGCGCGCTACGTGCTCGGCAGCTATTCGGCACGCAAGCTGGGCCTGGAATCCACCGGCAACGCCGGCGGCATCCACAACCTGATCGTGGAGGCCGGCGCCGCCGACCAGGGCCGCGACGACTTCGACGGCATGCTGCAGCGCCTGGGCACCGGCCTGCTGGTGACCGAGGTGATGGGGCAGGGCGTGAACACCATCACCGGCGACTATTCGCGCGGCGCGTCGGGCTTCTGGGTCGAGAACGGCCAGATCGCCTACCCGGTGGAGGAGATCACCATCGCCGCCAACCTGCGCGAGATGTACCTGGGCATCCAGGCGGTGGGGACGGACGTGGACCCGCGCTCGCATCTGCTGACGGGGTCGATTCTGCTCGACAAGATGACCATCGCCGGCGAGTGAGCTTGAGCCCCTCTCCCACTGGGAGAGGGGTTGGGGTGAGGGTACGGGCGGAGTGGGGGCGCCTCACTCCGCCCGTACTCTCATCCGGCTGCCGCCACCTTCCTCGCTCCTCCACGCGAAGAGGGCACAGGGTGTAGTGGTCTAATCACCTTGGACACCGAGATAGGTCAAACTGACCATCGAGGTGAATCATGGGACGCAAAGAGATCAACGAAGCCCTCAAGGCCCAGGCGGTAGCCATGGTCGTGTCGGAGGGTTTGTCCGTCCGGCAGGTATGCGAGTTGTTGGGCGTGGGCTCTACGGCGGTGCGCCGTTGGGTCGATCAGTGGCGAGTGGAGCACGAGGGTCCGCCGCCCACGCCCGAGCAGGTCAACGCCGATCAGCGGCGCATTCGCGAGCTGGAAGCCCAGGTTTCCCGGTTGGAGGGGGAGCGTGAGCTGCTAAAAAAATCCATCGCCTTCTTCGTGCGGGACAACGATCGGCGCACGCGCTGATCGACGCACTGAAGGAGGCCTATCCCGTCAGCGATCTTTGTCGGGTGATGGAGGTGTCGCGCAGCAGCTACTACGCGGCGCGTCACCGACGCGGACGGGTCCGCCTGGATAGGCAGGAGCTGGCGCAAGTGCGCCAGCTTCATGCAGCCAGCCGGCATAGTTACGGCAGCCGCCGCATGGCGTGCGAACTGTCCCGTCGAGGTACCCCGGTGGGGCGTCATCGGGCACGCACGCTGATGCGTGCGGCCGGTGTCTGGGCCCATGCGAAGCGACGGCACCGCTACCGGCCGGCCGGATCGGCGGCCATCACGGCGCCCAACCTTCTGAACCGGCAGTTTCAGCCGGCGCAACCGAACCGCGTCTGGGCGGGCGATGTGACCTATCTGCCGACCCGGCATGGCTGGTTATACCTGGCCATCGTGGTGGACCTGTACGCAAGAAAGGTGGTGGGATGGGCGTTCTCCCGACAGGCAGACGCCACCCTGGTCACCGATGCCTTGACCCAGGCCTGGCGTACCCGTCGACCGTTCACGGGCCTGCTGTTCCACTCCGATCAGGGCACGACCTACAGCAGCGATCGCTTCACCGCAGCATTGGGCCAGTACGGCATGGTGCAGAGCATGAGCCGTCGCGGCAACTGCTGGGACAACGCGGTGGTCGAACGGGTGTTTCGCAGCCTGAAGCACGAATGGGTCAGCGGGCAGGTCTACCCCAGCCATGAAGAGGCCCGCCGCGACGTCACCGCTTACCTGAGCTTCTACAACCATCGCCGATGGCATGCTGCCATCGGCCAACGCATACCAGCCGTCGTGGACGCGCTGGCGTGCAGAACTCCTATCGGAGTGTCCAAAGTGGGTTGACCACTACA
>NZ_JBFRGP010000028.1:0-37756 GCF_052115385.1 Dyella sp. 2RAB6 | reverse complement strand
ACGAGATCTTCGGGCTTCTGATAGTTGGCTAACAGACTGCTAAGCAGCTCGTCGGGCACTTCGTGTTTGCGTGGACTCATGGTGTCTCCGGGTCAGATGGCAGTTTCCTGCCAATGCCCCGTTTACACAAAATCTAGGATAGGCCCCCATGAAACCCCTACGCTTCACTAAACCAGGAAGACAGCGCCGATCTCGTTCCACGCCAAAGAACTCGCGTATCAGCTAGTCCATCGGCATCGCTTCGCATGAGCGCCGCTGCGCATTGCTCGCCATGTGACTCGTCCTGCTGCCGTCTTACGGTCGTTCTTCGACCAGACGACAACGTCCCTACGCATCTCGCTACGCATCTTGCCAAAAGACTGCGCGTCATGCGGCGAGATGAAGAAGACTAGCGTGTAGCCCTGAACAGTGCTCGCATGAATTGCATCATCTATGACAGCCGCCCGGCGGAACGCAGACAATTGGTCATGAGCGGCCACTGTTGCAAAGCGGTTCGCGCCGACTACTTCAAGCAGGTGGGGATTACGTAGAGCATGCGCCCAGAAGGGCTGTAAAGAAGTATCGAAGGCTAGGTTTGCGGCCGCCGCGCAGAGGTGCTGACCATCAACCCCACCGATATGCAGCTATCCGCGCTCCGCCGCGCTCTTCGGCTACCCGACAAGACGAACATGTGCCGCCTGCTTGCCTCGTCCCAAAGCCCGCCGTACCGAGAGCAGACCCGCATCGCCCAGACTGCGAGATCCTCTGCCTGACCTTGATCGTCCGCAGAGCAGAAGGGCCAAGCCCGACGCGCATCATTCTGCATCGTGTGACGCTGCCCCAAATTGCCTTGCAATGCCAACTACGGCGCGATTCGGCGCTATCGCATCAGCTGCATCAAAAGTACGGGGAGAAGCGTACAGGCGAGGAGGGGGGACGACCGCGCGCGCCTGGGACAAACCGCCCTGCTCAAGCGGTGACTGCAGCAGACGGTCACCCAAGCTTCCTCATCATCGCTTCGCACATACAGGATCTGAGTCAGATACGGGCGCGAAGCCCCGTCGATAGCCAGCCTTCTCGACGACTACGAGCGCTTTATGAAATTTCCGGAAGTCTGTCGCAGGACATACGCTAAACGCGACCATGGTAGTCGCTGGCGAGCCCAGGTACTTCAGCATCGCCTCTGGTTCGCCGATGACATCCCCCACTTTAATACGACCATCTGGCAACACATAAACTGACGTCTGAGTGAGGCTATCCTGACTCGATGAGCACGATGCTAGTGCAATTACAATTAGCAAGACGATATAACGCTTCATGTCGATTCACTCCACTGATCCACTGCAAGCGCCCCTTCGAGAGACATGAAGTGTCATAGCCATAGAGAAAAAAGGCGATACCCGCATTGACGTGAAAGCGATAACAGTGCGAGCAACGCTTTTGCGGAAGCCTGCATTCGCAATGATGCAAGGCGCTTGCAAACCCTTCCACAGAGTAATGCATTAATCTCCGTCTAAGCGATCGCCCTCACAGCACTCGACGACTAGTGGAATCAACTTCGCATAACAATAAAGACTAAGCAGCAAGTCATCGCGACTCTGAGCCATCGAGTAGAATCCAACACCCTGAATGATAGGTCTTAGCGAGCACACAAGTGAATCGGCTTTGACTACGCATTTTTCCTGAGCGATCGAAACCTCTATGTCTTCGCGAGGGAGAACAAAAATATCGCAGGAAAAGAAGCTCTGAAAACCAGGCGCGCCATCTAGCTTGATCCGAAAGTCGACCGGCCCGGTTACGGCGTCAGCACCATAACTAACATCACCCTTCCTTGCGCCCTTCTTTGCTATCAACCCGCAACCGGTGAATTGCCGCTCAAGCGCTTGAATGGCGTTCTTTCGCGTAAAAACTGGGCCAGGATAGTCATGCGGCAGCGAAAGAAATTCAAGGATACGGGCACGCCCAATATCATTGAACTCAGCCTTTAGAGAATCGCGTATCTGCCGCACCCTTTCCGATGACCGCTCAAACATCACCGCCTCGAGCGTATATCTAGCGAGCCGCGGATCACCAGCTATCCTACCCTCCACCTCCGTGCCGCGTGATAGGTCGAACAGATCCGCTCGTGATAAACCATTTTCCGCAAGCACATCGGATGCCCATTGAGAATGGTAGCCGAATCTGACCGCCCCCATGGTGTATGAAGCATTGCTCTCCATAGCCAATTCGGTCGCAAAACGATTGGCATCTTCCGGATACAGCCGCCAGAAGCTTTCCGCCTGCCTAAGTCCATGCGACGCCAAACGGCGGCACATTTCCTCGCCGCTTCCGCATAGGGACGCAACGCTTGCAAGATACGTCTCAATGTCGCTGCTCATGAATGTACAGACCACCTGTGCCGGTTCATTTTTTTGATCTAGGGTACACGGCATCTCCTGTCGCGTAGTAGATCATGCCGTTATTGTCCGGGCTACCATAAATATAGTTCCCATCTACCGGTATATGCCCCACGGTGATTCCAGTAGGAATATTAACTGTGCGCATCTTTTCGTTAGGGAAGAATTGCCCCCAATGCCCTGCGACCGCGGGAACGCCATCTTCATTTAAAGACCTTACATAGTCCTTGAGCTGCTCAATATTACCCGGTCGGCTGCAATCCCACTGACTGATAGGCTTGATCTCAAAAACGCTCCATGGATCACTTTGCCCACTTCGGATCATGAGGTCTACCACCCCATAGTTCTTATTGAAAATGTTGTAGGTCCTCTGCTCCATCTTAACTTCCATTGTAGGTAGCGCCAATGCAACGTCGGCCTGAATGACTTTATGGGCGGCCAAACCAAGCATCATCGACTTAAAAATGACGCGCCATTTGGCGTCTTGAGGTGCCACACCGCCCGCAAAACCCGATGGATCAATGATGGATACGGGGTTATTGTCAGCATACGCATACCCGTCCAATCCAGCCGCCATTCCAAGCGCGTCTTCGGATATGAACCGCCCCATGGCCGGCGCGTAGTACCGTGCCCGATAATAGTAAAGGCCACCACCGTCGTTTTCCCGACCCGTAAACTGATACGGATTGGTGAACGCTCCTGTCATGGAAGCGTTGCCGTATGAGTCATAACTGTAACGTTGCAATACGTTGGCATTGCTATCGGTAAGGGCTACGGTACTGCCGACCGCATCAGCCAAGAAGTAGCTTCGCCCTCCAACATCATTACGAGCGAACCGCTCGTCGACATTCAACCCTGTCAAGATCGGATTAACCACACCGCCAGCTGATTCTTGAACTGCATTCGGCCCGTCATAGAGATAGCTCGTCGCAACCCCTTGGATGGTCTTGGCGACCCTGCGACCCATAGAGTCATAGCTATAGCTTGCAACGGTAGCCGCCCCTTGCTTGACTTGCACGAGCTGATTGCGAGCGTTCCAGACGTAGGTGCTTGTACCGTCGCTGGTCAGGTTGCCGTTGGCGTCATAGGTAAGCGACTGGCCGTTGAATTGTGTTTGCCGGTTGTTGAGATCGAACTGCCCTGACTGCGCAGTCGCGTTTGAGCGCAGATTAGAAATAAAACTTCCCGACCTGCCGGTTCTTTGTCCCATCGCATCGTACGTATACGACAAGTCACCAATAGCCACGTTGCCAGCGGTGGCATATGTCAAGCCTACTAGCTCGTTTGCGTCATCGTAGCTGTAGGTAGCCTTGATACCATTCGGCAGCATCAAAGTTTGCCGACGATTCGCAGCGTCGTAGGTAAAATTCACCGCCTCACTGCCTTGAGTGAGGCTTTGCAGCTGATCGTTGTCGTTGTATTGGTAGCTAACTAACGCCTGACTGGCAGCCGACATAGTCTTGCGCAGCCCATTGGCGTAGTAGCTATATGCCACCACCCCCTGCGGAGTCGATTCTCCCGTCAGACGATCGAAATCATCGTAGCTTCGAGTCACTGTCCCGTAAGCCGAATCGGTGAACTGCTTCAAGCGCCCAATGCTGTCGTAGATGTCCGCTGTGATGGTGGCGCCATCTGCATATGTAAGCTTGGTAAATCTTCCTAAGGCGTCGCGCGAAGCGTAGGCAGTCACCTGCCCTTTGCGATCGGTGTAACTCAAGACGTTGCCAGCGCTGTCATAGGTCCAGCCCTCCGGCTGCCCCATAGCGTCGACACGTTGCTTGAGAAGATAACCTGGGAAATATTGGTAAGCGACTGTTCCCTGGTTAGGCAGCAGCACCTGCGTAAGGTGGCCCTCGTTATCGTACTGATAGCTCACGACCTGACCATCTGGCCCAGTAGCCGACTTGAGCCATCCATTGGTGTCGTAAACATTGACGGCCGCACGACCCAGCGGATCAATCGTGGCGAAGGTACGGCCGAGTGCATCCACCTGAAAGGTCGTTACACGCCCGAGGGCATCGGTGACCGTACTCAGGTCGTTCCCTTGATAGCTAAATTTCGTCTGATGCCCCAACGAATCGGTCACCTGAATTGGTAAACCACGCTCATTACACGCAGCCGACGACACCTGTCCCATTGGGTCTTTCGCACTTACCAGACAGCCTTGGGCATAGGTGAATTGCGTGGTGCGCCCCAGTTCGTCAATCACTGTCAGTGGCAAATTGTCACTCGTCCAGGTCATCTGCCGCGTCACGGCCTCAGATGTCCCAGACATTTGCGTAATGGTCAGCGGATTACCATTTCCATCGTACGTGTACGCCGTTTGCCGATTGAATGGATCGGTGACAGATAACACCTGACCAAAGCTATTTCGGCTGTAAGTAGTAGTCTGGGCCAACGGCGTACCTGCCGCCTGCGTCACTGATGCCGGATAGCCTGTCGCAACGTCAAAAATGGTCTTACGCACGCTGCCTAGCGGATCAGTGACATCAGTTTCTGCGCCACCAGCATTTGAGAGGTATGAGAATAGATAGACTCCACCATTGGCCAACACCTGTTTGCTGACCTGCTCGCCGCAATACGTATTGGTCATCACCGTGGCGCCATTGCGGTCGATCATGCTGCTCAGCGTACTGGGCATAGCAGCAGCGCAGCCTGAGCCACCGCCTATTGGTGGCAAGGTGAAGTCTTCGTTGTACTTATACGTGGCAAAGGTCTGGTCTGGATAAGTCACTTTGTCCAAAAAGTACATCGTTGCCTGTTGCGGATTACTTCCCGGCCCTGCGGCCGACCAGCCGGCCACTGGGAATGAGGCGTTGTGGTAGCTATACGCCCAAGTACGGCCCGTGTTATCGGCGATCTGCGACACATTGTTGTCGCTGTTGTACTGGAACGTCAGATAACGGCCGCTAGGAGAAATGATCTGCTGGATCAGACCTCCGCTGCGGACAATACGTATGCGATTGTCGAAACGATCGCGTATCTCATACAAGCCGCTATAGATGTCAAAGTAGTAGTGCGTGCCATTCGGCATACCCAGCACGTAACAAAAGGACATGCCAGCCTGGTCACACAAAGTGGCTCCGACGGGAGCGTCAAGGGTCGCACCGGCGAAGCTAGCGACATTGCCGCTGTAAACCCAGGTGCCGTCGCTCCCGGGATTGGAGTCGATCTGCGTGAACGGAGCCAACCAGTTGCCATCGGGCAGTCGTACGCCCGGGTTGGCCCAAACGCCATTGACGTACATGTCGTAATTGGAACGCCAACTGCCGAAACTACGCGAGTCCTGCGTCGTCGAGGCATCCATCAAGGCCGAATGGCCGACCCCATGCCACTGACGCGTTAGCTGGATAGGCATGACGTCGTTGATCGCGACGTCGGTATGGTTCTCCACCAGCGTGCCGCTAAGCAGATCCACCGGGTCGCCGCAGCAGGGGCCGCCAGGCTTGGCCGCGTTCGGGTCGCCCGGATGCTGAGTACCCATGCTCCAGCTGCCCGACGTGAGCGCCGTCAGGCGCACACCGCTTTCGGCCTTGAGCTGAGTCCCGTCCGGCGTGATCTGCCCTTTGCCGTAAGTGCGCCACCCATCAACAGGCGAATAGGCGATGAAATCGGCCGGATAGCCCGGCTTGACCCGACCATAGTTGGGGTACGTCAGGGTAATGCCCTGAGGAACATCGGCGTGCACGTTCTGCACGACCGCGCCGCCGGGCTGCAGGCTGAAGTACACCGGGAAGTTGACCGGCGTCGGATACGGCGCGCGATCCGTCGGCATCGGCACGATCGCCAATTCGGTCACGATCTTGCCGTTGTGATCGCGGAATACGGTGCCCGCGGGGATATGTACTTCCAGGCCCGGCATGTCCGGATGCGTCACCACCATATCGTGGGTCGTGGGCGACGGGACCTCGATACGATCGCGATCGAGAATGCGCGGAAGATACATGCGGTAGGGCAAGCGAGCTTCTGCCCCATCAACATCTATGCCGACCTCGAACTGCCCATAGCGATGGCTAGCATCACCCGCGCCACTGCCATCGACGAACAACGACTGATGCCCGCGCGGCACACCGCTCAGCAGAAAGCCGCCCTGTTCGTCCGTATAGGCATAGGCCTTGCCGACGGATACGCGCACGCGTGCGATAGGACGGCCATCCACTAGGCGCACTTGTCCCGTGACCATGGATTCCGTAGCGACCACCGCCTTTGCCCGCGCTTTCCTGTCATGGACAAGCGCAGCGACCCGCTCCTCGGGCGCCATATCCGGCAGATTTACACGCCAGTGACCGCCATCTGGGCCACCTGCATTGTCCTGGCCCGGATACCACGCCCCATCGTCGAAGTAGCTCTTGTCCCTGCAGAGCTGCGGCTTTCGGAGCACCTCGGGACGGCAGACACGAAGCGACGCGGCATGGCCGAGTTTGTCCATGCCAGTGCTGCGGTAGTAAGTGATACCAGAAGCAGCATCCGACGCTCCGCCATGCCGCGCATCCGACGCCACCGTCACGTGGGCCGCGTTACCGGCCTGCTGCCCGGTCAGATCCTGATCGTGGGCGCCGAGCGCCGCGGTGGTGAACTTGAAGGTGGTAAAGGGGAGCACCTGCCCCTTTCCATCTTTCACACCTGACATAACGACGGTGTAGTGCGTTGCCGGCAACAGGTCCTCGTCGGGGATGACAAAAGCCAGGCGCCCGCCCTGCACGCCCGCAATGCTTGCCCCTACAGGGCCGGCCGGGCCGATCAGTGAGACGTTGGCGGCGGAGACGGAAGCGTTCTCGACGGGGATGCTGAAACGAACACCCACTAAGGCACCCGGGGCGACCGCCTCCTGATCCGAGCCTGGATGCGTTGCAACGACCTTCAGAAGCGCCTGATCCGCGAGGGGACCCGCCTTGGCCTCGAACCGCCATGTCACCGGATCGAAGCTCTGCCGTCCCGCCATGGGGCGCAGTTGCTCGTCCAATCCCCCCGAGAAAACCACGGTGCCATCCTCGCGGAGCATCGTGCCCTGACCGTAGCGCGGCCCGAACGGCACCCCCAGCGCCTGTCCACTACCGGTGCGCGGATCCCAAAGCGTGGCTTGTTCAAGGTAGCGGTTCGAGGCGTTCCATCCCCCGGTGACAAGCACCTGTCCATCGCTGAGTACCGTGAAGGCCTGCCCTACGCCGGCCGGCAACGCGGGGAGCTCGGCTGGCTCGAAGCGGTTCGCCTGCGGGTCGAACCACAAGCCATCACGGAGCAATTTCCCGCTCATATCCGCACCGCCCCAGATCAGCACCCGCCCGTCGGGAAGGACCGCCGCGGTGGCGCCAACTCTTCGTTCGGGCAGCGGCACTTTCTGTTCGCCTGCCACCCCCTTGGAGCGAAGTACCAGCTGCTTCGCGTCCATGGTCATCGCACGCCCATCGGGCAGGATCAGCGGCCGCATCTCCAAATCGCCCAATGCCGTCAACGTATCCATCGATACGTCAGCATCCAGTGCGATGGTTTGCTGCGCCGACAGGATGGAAGCCAAGCTCACACCGGACAGAGCGACAAGCCCCCAGCCCAGCGCGGTGATATGGAAACGGTCCTTGATTCCAGACATGGTCAATCCTTGGATGTGAGATGCGCCGCGCTGTGCGCGCGGCGCCCTGCTGCCATTGCGATGCTGCTACTGCGCTATTGCACGGTTACGTTCATGGTTGCTGTCACGCCGTAGTAAGGCGAGAGGATGACCGTATAGGTGCCCGTCTGCGACATATTTTGCAGGCTGACCGTGCCGCCATTAGGCCCGCCACTGGGCGTGGTGTTCTGCCAACCCGAGCCGTCCGGACGACTCACATAGACGCTGAGGTTCTGCCCGGTGGGCGCTGTCACGTAGCTGCCGATGGTGAGCACCTTGCTCTGACCCGCGGTACCGCTGAAAGTCAGGCGGGCTGCCTGTCCAATACGCGTCACGCTCACAGGTTGTGCAACGCCCGCCACGAGGCTGGCGGTCACGTCATGGCTGAGCGTCGTCGTGCAATTGAACGAGTCCTTCCCCGACGTGCTTCCAATGACCACTACGTAGCTACCCGCCGCAAGGTTCCACAACGACGCACGTGCGGTGCCCGTCGTGCTAGAGGTGGCAAGCGTCGTGCTCGCGACCGAGCTGCCGCTGGCGTTGTAGACATTCACGGTGATGCTGGAACCGGTGACGCTCATACTCAGACCACTTAGACCGAGCTCAAGGTTCTCCCCCGCCGCCGCCGTGAAGGTGTAGTAGACGCTCTGTCCGTAGTTGCCCCCCAAGGTCTTGGTATCGCCATCGGCCACGATGGCGCCCCCTAGTGGTGGCAGCAACGTCAGTTGAAGCGACGCGGGCAAGCCATAGTCCTGACCCACCACCACCGTATAGGTGCCCGTGACTGGCAGGTTTCGCAGATTGATCGTCTGTGTGGAGGTCATCGTACTGGACTGCCACTGGCTACCGTTGGGCTGATAGATCGTGACGGTCACACTGTTGCCGGAAGGCGTCGTGCTGAGGCTACTCACCGCCAAGGCGAGGTTCTGCCCCGCCGTCACGTTCAGGGTAAGCCGTTCGTTTCTGCCCGGCTGCGAAAGATCGAGCGACAGCGCCTGATTGAGCGTCAGCGTGCCAGTGACGTCTCGCGTCAGCGTTCCCGACACTGTAAACGCACATCCCGACACCACGATTTGATAATTCCCACCGGCGAGACCCCACAAGTGCATGCGGAAGCCCTTGCCGGGGTTGGAGGAATACCAGGTGCCGCTCCCGACGTTATTGCCATTGGCATCGTAGGCGGCCACCCCCAGCGAAGTGCAACCGCTGACGGTGACATTGCTTAAGGCGAATTCGAGGTTGTCGCCTGCAGAAGCGGTGAAAGAGTAGTAAGCGTTCTGACCAGCGAAGGTCGAAAGCGCCTGCGTCGGACCATCGGGCGTCAGGGTCGCGGCTGCGCCGGCGGACAACAGAATCTGCGCGGTGGCGGGGAGACCGTAATCCGGCTGAACCAGCACGGTGTAATTCCCTGTCGCGGGAACGTTCGGCACGTTCATCACGCCCGATTGCTTCAGGCCCGCGCTGGTCAAGCTCGTGCCATCTGGCTTGAGCACGGTCACCGTCACGTTACCGCCCGTCGGCATGGTGACCGGGTTGGTGATCGACAGCGTATACGTCTGCCCCGCCGTGCCGGCAAACCCCAGGCGGATGGATTGTCCCGGTCGCGTCAAACTGACCGATTGGGCCTGTCCCTGCGCCAAATTAGCGACTAGGTCACGCGTCAAGGTGATCTGATAACTCATGGTTGATGAGCTATCGGGGCTGACGATGACCGAGTAGCGCCCACCGGAAAGATTGGACAGACCGAGGCGACAGCTAGACGCGGGATTGACCTGCTCGCACGTAATGTTCGATGCGACCAGATTGCCCTTCGGGTCGTATACCCTCGTGTTCGACGACGTATAGGAGCCGGCGGAATTTTTGATGCCATTCAACGCCAACTCGAGGTTGTCCCCGGAGGCGGCGGAGAAGGTGTAGTAGGCATTGACGCCAGGTCCAGCGGTGGTCGACAGGCTCGGACCGTCGATCACCAGCTCGCCCCCGGGCTGTCTGGTGAGCTGGAAGGACACGTTCTCTGTCGTGCTCGACGTCGGCCCCACCGTGACCAAATAGTCCGCATCGGTCTTCAGCGCCGGCATATTCAACGTCGTCGCGGCCGATTTCGTCGCGGTGACCACCTGAGTCCCGCTGGCATCGTTGACGGAGACCGCAACGTTCTGCCCTTGAGGGGTGGTGGCCACGGCAGGCACCTGCAATACCAGCCCAGGGACGGCCTTGAAGAGCAACCGCTTCGACTGGCTATTGATGGTCGTGGCCACCACCGTGACGTTCGGATCGTCCACCATCAAAGGAACGGCGGCCTCCAATCCCATTGTCAGGTTCGCTGCCGATGCAGCGCCGCCCGAGCCATTGCCCTTGACATAAACACTATACGTTCCGGCGCTGCGCAACTTTGGCAGATGCACGGTGGGCGATGAGGTCGACATCGTGCCAGACACCAATAGCTGGTTATTGGTGTCGTAGACGCTGTAGGACAGCGTAGTCGCCACGCTTAGTACATTGAGCTGGAGGGTCAACCAGGCATTGACCCGCGTATCGCCGGCGTCGAACAGCAGGACGCCATACTTGGTAGATGGCACGGATAGCACCTGTGCGCCACCTAACGGAAGACGGGCGGTTACTGCGACATTGGCGGCGCCGATGCTACTGGGAACCACCACCAGATCCGTGGTACTCGTGGCGGTGCCAAAGGCTGTCTGTACAACGACACGCCCGGAGCCGGAGCTCGCAGGTGCCGCGAACACGATGCTGCCGTCAGTGATGGAGGTCGTCACCACCGGCTGCGCATTCAAGGTGACGTTGGTCTGCCCTGCCACGGGGGCCAGGTGTTGACCCAGCACGGTCACCGAGGTCCCTGCAGCGACAATGGACGGCGTCACCGAGGTGATAACGGGCGGCAAGCCACTTCCGTCAACGATGAAGGAGTCAATACTGGTCGCTGTGTTGCTGCCGACCGTGACCGAGATCGGACCGGTCGTCGCACCGGCCGGCACTTGAGTGACCAGCGTCGTCGCCGTGGCTGAAAGCACCGTCGCCGCGGTGCCATTGAAGCTGAGGCTGTTCGCCGATGCCGTGGTACTAAAGCCTTGGCCGCTGACGGTCAGGGTTAGACCTGGGGCACCATGGTTGGGGGCGAATGCGAAGATGCGCAGCTGGCCGGCCGCTACATCCAGTACCTGCTGCAGGTTGCCCATGTTGTCGTAGACGTATTGGCTGCCGCTGCCATCGGCCACCGTCGCGGCGACTAGGCGCCCGTTACCGTCGTACGTGTAGGTCTGCGCCAGCGCGGGACTGGTGCCTAGCACACACAGGAAGACGGCTAGCAGTCCATACCCGAATAGAAGAAACGCGCCGCGCCAGCCATTCTTGAAGCTTCGCGCGCGCGAATGCGTCGAACTCCGTCCGCCATCCCTGAGCATCGGCCTGACCCTTGCGGTTGTCGATGTTCGGCACGGGCAATCCCATGCCGCCACTATTCCTTGTGCGCCGTATACTCCTACGTCACGCTTACGCCTTTCAATCAGCAAGTTTTTGCGATTAAGGCTGCCGCTGCATTCCAGGAGTTCGTCTTGTGAAGGATTCACACGGGCAAAAACTATCTGCGCTTTTTGCGATGGCTCTGCTCGCCTTAGGCGGGTCGCTGATGGTGTTGCGCGCCGTCGCGGGTCCAGTGCCATCACGGGATCAAGCGCCCCTGATCACCCTGGGTAAGCAATTGTTCTTCGACGCTCGCCTGAGCGCAGACGGGAAGACCAGCTGCGCCACCTGCCATCAGCCAGACCATGCCTATACGGATAACCACTCCGTAGCACGCGGCGTGTTTGGCCTCACCGGCACGCGCAATACCCCGAGTCTGTTGAATGTGCCCGAGGACGGTGCGCTGTTCTGGGACGGTCGTCGCGAGAGGCTCGAAGAAGCTGTCCTCGATCCACTGACGCATCCGCGGGAACTGGCTTTCAGTGACGACGCGAAGTTAGCCGCACTGATGCAATCGGCGGCCTACCGTAAACCTATACACGACGCCTTTGGAGCTGAGCCGGACGCATCCGAATGGCGGTCGAGCGTCGGTCTGGCGTTAGCAGCGTACGTTCGCAATCTACCGCACCCCGAAACAGCATTCGATCGCTATCGCGCCACGCACGACCCTTCTGCCATGAGCCATGAAGCACGCGAAGGGCTGCGCATCTTCAGCGGCAAGGCTGGCTGCGCTTCCTGCCATCGAACCGACGGCTCCTCCGCGCCATTCACCGACCATCGCTTTCATGCGACAGGCACTGGACTACAGAAGGTAGCCGGCCACCTGCCCGCCTTGACGATGCAAGCCGCGGCGATCGCCACGGATGGCGGTACGGTGGGGCGGGAAATCGCGTCGCATGATGACCTAGCGGCCACAGGCCGCTTCATGGTGACGCACCAGCCTGCGGATGTCGGGCTTTTCCGCACACCGTCACTGCGCTACGTCGCACAGACGGCGCCATACATGCATGACGGCAGTGTCGCCACACTCGCAGATGCTGTTGACCAGGAGGTGTATTGGCGCGGCCTGTTCAGCGGGCATCCCGTGTCGCTGACCGTATCCGAGCGCCAGGCTCTCATCGCCTTTCTGCAGGCCTTGTCCCCGGGATCTCCTGCGACCAAGCCAACTGCACCGCCACCCGCTAGCCCTTGACCGGAGCCAGGACTCTTAGGCGTAGCTCTGCGCCGGCGGCATGCACCGCTGGCTTCGCTTTTTCGGCGCCAGTAGCCGAGCCGATATAGAGCACGGCTAACTGAGGTATCGAGCGAGGAGGAACGTTATCGAAAGCGGCCATGAGGACTTCCGCCGTACGGTCTGGATCAGCCCCCGTCACAACGACCATGTTTCCGGGAACGGCGGTCTGGTCGAGCAGGCTATGGATGACCGAGACGATGTTCCTACGCTCCTCGACCGCCATGGCAGCATCTCCTGCGGGAACGATGAACGTATAGGGGTGCGTGTCCGGATCGTGCGTCTCGGCCAAAATGACCTTTCCTGCAAACGCTCGCCAAGCAGGCAGGTCGTCTGAACGCGAGGGGGGCACCAAGTCATTCGGAGCTGCTCTGGGTGTAGCGTCAACCGCCGGATCTGCTGGGTGGCTACACCCCATCAATAAGGTAGCCAATACCCATGGACCTAGAACACTCAAGATCTTCATCAAAAGACGTCCTGTCTAACACTCCAATCAGACTACCCGCCCATCACTACGGCTTGCAACGCAAACCGCATCAACTGGAGATGTCCGCTTCGGATCGAAAGCGGACGTCAGCCAAATGGCCAGCGTCGTGGAAAGTTTGTCTTTGGAATGTCCCCTGCCGTCGTGTCCAAGCTAAAGGACAGCTTGTAGTCTTGAGTGGCATCAACGCCCACCTCGACGACAAGTCGCGGCCAGCGCTCAGAGGACAAATTTGGGACATCTTCGGGAAGAGCGAGCAAAGCGGCCCCGAGTTGCCGTAGCTCACTCGCATTCCCGATCACCATTAGACCGTCTTCCTTGCCGGCATAGCGAACGAGACGCATAAGTTCGCCTAACGGCCGCTTTTTTTCGCCCACATGAGAGGTTTATATAGACTTGACTTTGGGCAAGCAAAGAAGAAGTAACTCGCCCCGCGGCAGCGGGGCGAAACACTCGCCAAAGGCGAGACCCAGATGCGACAGCACCACATCGAGCGCCACCACTACTGGATGATTCGCTTCGCTCACCCCTTCGGGGCCGCCCTGCGGGCGTTCTTCGCGCTACGCGCTCGTCCGGCCTACGCCGGAATGACGAGGATCATCAACCGCGCGGCCGCCACCCCACCATGCTCCCGAGCACACCATCACGCCGCACCAACCCGTGATAAAGCGCCGCCCCAAGATGCCCAAGAAAAGTGACGAACAACAACAACGCCAACCACGCATGCAAATGCCGCAACACCGCAAACACCGCCGCATTCGCCGGCAAAATCGCCGGTAGGCGCAACGAGTGACTCAACATCACCGGATACCCGCCCGCCGACAACATCCCCCACCCCACCAGCGGCAACGCCAGCATCAAGCCATACAACAACCAATGCGAAGCCAATGCCGCCCACCGCTGCAACAGCGGCAGATCCGCCGGCAACGGCGGCGGCGGATGCCGCAAGCGCACCGCCAGGCGCACCACCGCCAGCAGCAGGATCGCAACTCCCAGCGGCTTGTGCAGCCGCACCAGCCAATCGTGCCGCTCCGACACCGAAGCCACCATCCCCACGCCAATGAACAGCATCGCGATGATCAGGATCGCCATCAGCCAATGCAGCAAGCGCGCGGGCCACACGAACATATCGGTCGGGCGTGCCATCAGCGGGCCTCCTTCTTCGCCATCGCACTATCGGGCAAGTGCGCTTCCTCGCTGGTGCGACGCAGATACGAATCGGCATAAGCCGCCGAACGCGCGGGCAACAATGGATCGTCCGAAGCCTGGATGCCGTCCGGCAGCACCAGCGGGTCGTAGTTGATGTCGCGGCAGGGGCCGCTGTCCTGCGGCTGCGTCGCGGTCAACTCCAGCGTGCCGGCATCGATCTCGCGACGCTCGGCGGGCCAGGTCCTGGTGGCATCCGAAGTAGGATCGCCGGGATCGGCCAGCGTCACCCGCAGATGCCAGCGCAAGGGACCGGCCGCCAGTCGCTGCACCAGGTCGGCCGCGAGATAATCCTCGCCCTGGCCTGCGCTGCCGTCCGCCGTCGCTTCCGGCACCATCCGCCAGCGCACCGCGTGATGGGCGCCCTGCGCATCGACCAGCTCGAACGCGTTCAAGCTCCAATAGCTGTCCACCGCATAGCTGGACGAGGGCTTCGCACCCTTGACCCAGGCAAGGAACGCCGCGGTTTCCGGATGCGCAGCAAAGAACGCGCCGACCTTGGCCGGATCCGGCTTGCCGGTGCCTGCAACGGGTTGCTGGGCCTGCAGCAAGGCGTAGAACGCCTGCGGCGTGGCCACCGGAAACACCGGCATGCTGTTCATGCCCGTACGCCACTGCTGCCCATTGGCTTGGGTTAGCCGCAGCGCCATGCTGCGGATCGGCGCACTGCTGTCCGGCGCGTAAGGATTGCCACCGGGAATGGCGAAACGCCCGACCACCGGCACCACACCGGGAGCGAACAGCTGTGCCCTCGAATACGGCTGCAATGCACCGTTGCCGGTGAACGTGCCCGCCACGCACACGCCCTTGGCGTGGTTGCGGCGATAGCCCGGATGCACGCCGGCATTGGCCTGCAGCTGATCGACCAGCTTCTGCGCGCTGAGCCGGCCCGGCGCAAGCCAGCCGCCCGCGTAACCGAAGCCCGCAGCGAGCGCCAGCGGTGCGCCGACAATCACTCCATAACGCCACCAGCCACCGACGCGCCACAGTGCGCGACGCACTGCCCCACTCCCGTTCGATCCCATGACACCTGCCTTTTGGCTAGCCGACGATGCGCTGTTTTCGTAGGGACAACTCTGGAGGTTACCTCTCAGAGAAGCCTCTGCCTGCCTAACGGATGGCCGATGGCCAGGCCAGCCTGATGTCCGCAAAAAGAAAGGCATCCTGTGCGGGGCCCCTGGGATCGCCCCGAAAGCAAACGCGAGGTTCTGCATTCGGGAGGCAACGATGCTCATGGACGACTTCCACCCGGGTCGATGAGCAAGGTGTGAAATCCGCCCAAGAAGCGAGAATCCGGGCCTTGCGTCACGCTTTTCAAAGCCGTGATGCAGACCTCGTTCGTACTGACGGCGCCTTCACGCCGCGCCCAGTATCTAGTCACCCGTCGGGACGGTCTTGACCCCCCTTTCAACCCTCCCGACAGGCTATTTCCCAACGGATGGCCTGGCCCCCGCAAGGGGGCCATTTTTATGGGCGTCATAAAAACGGGCGCCCATAAAAAAACCGCCGGGCGAACCCGGCGGCTTCTGTTCTCGATCAGGCAGATCGATCAGACAGGAATGGCGCTTACTTGCCGCCTTCCTTTTCCATCAGCTTCGCGACCATGCTGGCCGGCACTTCCTCATAGTGGTCGAACTCCATGGTGAAGGTGCCGCGGCCGCTGGTGGCCGAGCGCAGGAAGTTGATGTAGCCGAACATCTCCGCCAGCGGCACGAAGCCCTGCACGAAGGCGTTGGTGCCACGCTGGCCCTGGTCGCTGATCGAACCGCGGCGGCGGTTGATGTCGCCGATCACGTCGCCGAGGTAGTCGGCTTCGGTGACCACTTCGAGCTTCATCACCGGCTCCAGCAGCTTCGGGCTGGACATCCGGTGCGCTTCGCGGAAGCACGCCTTGCCGGCGATTTCGAAGGCCAGCGCGGACGAGTCGACGTCGTGGTACTTGCCGTCCACCAGGCGCGCCTTGAAGTCGAGCACTTCATAGCCGGCCACCTGACCTTCGCGCGACTCCACCATCACGGCATGTTCCACCGCCGGGATGTATTCGCGCGGCACGCGGCCACCGACGATCTCGTCGGAGAACACCACGCCGCTGCCCGGCTCGCCCGGCTCGAAGATGACCTTCACTTCGGCGAACTGGCCCGAACCGCCGGACTGCTTCTTGTGCGTGTAGGTGTGCTCGACGGTCTTGCCGAACGCTTCGCGGAAGCTGACGCGCGGCTTGCCCATGCTCGCATCCACGCCCAGCTCGGTGCGCATGCGGTCGATGGTGATCTCAAGGTGCAGCTCGCCCATGCCCTTGAGCACGGTCTCGCCGGTTTCCTTGTCCACTTCGAGCTTCAGCGACGGATCGGCCTTGACCATCTTGTAGAGCGCGCTGGACAGCTTGTCGATGTCGTTGCGGTTCTTCGGCTCCACCGCCACGCTGATCACCGGGTCGGGGAAGCGCATGCGCTCCAGCAGCACCGGATGCGCCGGATCGGTGAGCGAGTCGCCGGTCTCGGTTTCCTTCAGCGAGACGAAGGCGCAGATGTCGCCGGCGCGCACTTCCTCGATGTCCTTGGTGGCATTGGCCTGCACTTCGACGATGCGGCCGATGCGTTCCTTCTTGCCGCGGGTGACGTTCTGCAGCGTGTCGCCCTTCTTGATCACGCCGGAGTAGATGCGGCAGAAGGTCAGGCTGCCGAACTGGTCGTTGATCACCTTGAAGGCCAGCAGGCGCGCCGGGGCTTCGTCAACCACGCCCTGTTCGCCGACGACGTGACCGTCCTCGTCGACCAGCGCGATGCCGCCGTTCTCGCCCGGGTACGGCATGTAGTCGACCACGGCGTCCAGCAGCTGCTGCACGCCCTTGTTGCGGTACGAGGAGCCGCAGAACACCGGCACCAGCTTGCCGGTCACGCAACCCTTGCGGATCGCCTTCTTCAGCAGTTCCAGGCTGAAATCACCGCTCTTGACGTAGGTTTCCACATCGCCCGCGTGCAGCAGCTTGTCGAAGGCCTCGTCGTCCATCTCCAGCGCGCGCTCGATGGTTTCCTCATGCAGCTTGGCCAGGTTTTCCACCCACTCGCGGTCGCCCGTGGCGGTGAACTGGCACTTCGGATGGCTGGCGACCTGGTCCAGCGGGATGCTCTCCCAGGTGCTGTCCTTGTCGTCGCCCTGCCAGATATAGGCCAGGCCGGTGACGAGGTCGGCCATGCCGATGAACTCGTCGTTGCTGCCGAGCGGCACCTGGCACAGCAGCGCATTGGCGCCCAGGCGGTTCTTGATGCCGTCGACGGAGTGCTTAAAGTTCGCGCCGATGCGGTCCATCTTGTTGACGTAGCACATGCGCGGCACGTTGTACTGGTCGGCCAGGCGCCAGTTGGTCTCGGTCTGCGGCTCGACGCCGGCCACGCCGTCGAACACCACCACGGCGCCGTCCAGCACGCGCAGCGAGCGGTTGACTTCGATGGTGAAGTCCACGTGCCCGGGGGTGTCGATCACGTTGATCTGGTGGCCCTTCCACTCGGTCGACACGGCGGCCGACTGGATGGTGATGCCACGCTTGCGCTCCTGCTCCAGGTAATCCGTGGTGGTGGAGCCCTTGCCGTCCTTGGTGTCGTGCACGTCGACGATCTGGTGCTTCTTGCCGGTGTAGTACAAGACGCGCTCGGTCGTGGTGGTCTTGCCCGCGTCGATGTGGGCGATGATCCCGATGTTGCGATAGAGCGTTAGCGGTTTCTGGCGTGGCATACGGCCGTTCCGATAGGTGAGGTGAATGGGTCGGGTGGAATTTAGCCCCCTAATGTTAGGGGTTTGGCTTAGAGATTCCAGTGGCGCGACACGGCGATCGCCCGAAAACCGACGCCGGACCGCCCCAAACCCTTACCCCAGGCGGCCTCGCCGCCTACCCCGCCCGGCGCCAAACCTACGTACCCGTACGGGCAAATCGGCGCCAGTTGGCTAAAATGCCCCGCTTTCACGCCCAAGACGGACCCGAGACTCGTGATCATCAACCCCAAGATCCGCGGCTTCATCTGCGTCACCGCCCACCCCACCGGCTGCCGCCAGAACGTGCTCGAGCAGATCGGCATCACCCGCCAGGCGGGCGCCGCCGCCCCAACTGGCCCCAAGCGGGTCCTGGTGCTGGGCGCTTCCACCGGCTACGGACTGGCCTCGCGCATCGCCGCGGCATTCGGCTTCGGGGCGGCGACCCTGGGCGTGTTCTTCGAGAAGCCCTCCAGCGAGGCCAAGCCCGGCACCGCCGGCTGGTACAACAGCTGGGCCTTCGACGAGGCGGCCAAGCAGGCCGGCCTGTACAGCAAGTCGATCAATGGCGACGCCTTCGCCAACGAGACCCGCCAGCGGGCCATCGAGATCATCCAGAACGAAATGGGCGGCCCGATCGACCTGGTGGTCTATTCGCTGGCCTCGCCCGTGCGCAAGCTGCCGGATACCGGCGAGGTCGTGCGTTCCGCCCTCAAGACGGTGGGCGAAACCTTTACCGCCACCTCGGTCAACACCGACAAGGACGAAGTGATCCAGGCCACGGTGGAGCCGGCCACCGAGCAGGAGATCAAGGACACCGTCACCGTGATGGGCGGCGAGGACTGGGCGCTGTGGATCGATGCCCTCAGCCAGGCCGGCGTGCTCGCACAGGACGCCAAGACGATCGCCTACAGCTACGTCGGCACCGAGATCACCTGGCCGATCTACTGGCACGGCACCCTGGGCAAGGCCAAGCAGCACCTGGACAACACCGCCAGCGAGCTGCGCCAGCGCCACCCCGGCGTGGACGCCCGCGTCGGCGTGATGAAGTCGGTGGTGACCCAGGCCAGCGCGGCGATCCCGGTGATCCCTCTGTACGTGTCGCTGGCCTTCCGCATCATGAAGGAAAAGGGCATCCACGAAGGCTGCATCGAGCAGGCCAACCGCCTGCTGCGCGAATTCATGTACCGCGCCGACGGCAAGCCCGCGCCGCTGGACGCCGATGGCCGCCTGCGCCTGGACGATTGGGAACTGCGCGACGACGTGCAGCAGGCCTGCAAGGCGCTGTGGCCGACGGTGACCACCGCCAACCTGAAGCAGATCACCGATTACGAAGGCTTCAAGGCGGAGTTCCAGAAGCTGTTCGGCTTCGGGCGCAAGGACGTCGATTACGCAGCCGAGGTCGATCCGGACGTGCGCTTCGACGTCGTGCAACCCTGATCCCGCATGCAGCGGGCGTAGGTTGGGGTGAGCGCAGCGAACCCCAACCTGCGCCGACTGCGTCAGAACTGAGCAAGGGCGCCTCGATGCAGAGGCGCCCTTTTCATTTCCCGCTTAGCCGTCGCACAGCGGCTCGGCCGCCGCGGGCTTCGGCTTGGCCGGGGCCACCCTCTTCTTCTTCGCCACCACCGTCGGCTTGGCACCCGTGCCCGGCGCCGGCACATGGCGCGGGCCGACGTGCCTGCTCCTGGCGATGGCCGCCTTCTTGGCGCCGGCCGCCGCACGCGGCCTGCACTTGCCCAGCGGGGCGTCGTCCGTAGCCAACGGCTTGCCGGCTTCGACCGCTCCCGCACCCGCGGCCACCAGCGCAGCCCCGGCGACGATCGGTGCGGCCTTGTCGCCGCGCGAGGATGGATCGTCCGCCGCCTGCGCCGCTACGGGTGCCGATGCTGCAGCCGGAGCCAGCGGTGCCGCCGGCAGCGCATCCATCCGGTGTGCGCCTGCCGCCATCGCCGCGGCCGGAGCGGCAAAGCTCCAGCGCACGCCGAGGTTGGCGGCATGGCTGTCGCCGCGGCTGGCGATGTCGGCGGTGTAGTAGAAGTAGGCGCTGGCCTGCGGCGACATATCGAAGCTCAGGCCTGCACCCGCCTGCCAGTGGTTACGCACGCCGGGCGTGCCGCTCACGCCGAAGCCGACGTCCCGCGCGCTGGCAAAGGCCACGCTGGTGGTGGCATCGGCATTCGCACGCGTGTCGTGCAGGTAGCGCAGCAGGAAGATCGGGTGGATCTGCGTGCCATTGGCCTGCTTGGCGAAATCGCCGATCACGCGCAGACCCGCGCCGTACGCCATGCTGCTGGCGCGCGAGCGGCCCACCGCCAGGTTGGCGTCGCCCGCGCCCTGCTCGTTGAAGGCGTCGTACTTCACCTTGGCGTAGTAGGCGCCGACGAACGGCTCCAGATGCCAGGCGCCGGTGTTGAAGCGGTAGCCGCCTTCCAGTCCGGCATTGAGCGACTTGCCGTCGTAGCGCGAACTGGCGCGCGAGTCGAACAGCGGACCGACCTGGATGGTGCGGTCGCCGCTGGCGCGCTGCCAGCCGTACGAGGCCGCGCCTTCCACCCACCACTGCTCGACCGGCATGTACAACGCATGCAGGCCCACCGTGTACTGGTCGGTGTCGACGAAGTCGCGGCGGCTGTCCACCTGCGTACGCGAGTTGGTGAAGCTGGCATGCGCGCCAAGGCGCAGGTCGGGACCGAGCGACGTATCCGCGCCGACGATCACGCCGCGGATGCGGTAGTCGGTTTCGGCAATGCCGTTCGTCGCATCGCGGCTGGAGCTGTAGGTGAATGGCTCTGCCCACACCGCGCTGCCCTGCTCGCCGGTGTCGCGCGCCAGCTTCAGGCGATGCAGCACCGTATCGAGCAGCTGGCTCTGGCCATTGAGTTCGTAGCGCGTCGACGAGGCATAGGTCTCGCCGGTCAGCGTGTCGAACGAACGGATCACCTGGTCGCTGGTGAGGCCGCGTGCATAGCCCAGCAGCGTGGTCAGGCGCTGCGGCGTCTGCTGCGAGATGGTCTGCAGCGAGGTGGCCATCGCCACCTGGTTCGACGACAGGCCCGGGTACTGGTTGAACGGCGTGCCGGTGGGCGCGCCGCTGCCGGCCTGGGTGAGGGTCAGCAGCACCGCGTTGCCTTGCGTGGTCACGCTCGCGGTTAGGAACGGCAGCAGGTTCTGCACCACGCTGGCGTAGCTGCCGCTGAGGCCGCCGTTGGCGTTGAGGATGGTGTAGGTGGTGGTCGGCGCGTAGGAACCGGCCGCCGGCAGCGCCACCAGCTGGCCGCCGAGCGTGGCCGCGCCGTTGACCTGCACATGGTCGCTGGTGCCGGCTGCGGTCGCGCGGATATCGGTGATCGCCGTGCTGCCGCTGTTCAAGCCGCCCAGCGTGATGGTGCTGCCCGCCGCGCCGCTGCCCGCCGCCATGCCGCCGGCACCGGGCAGGCCGCTCGGTGCGAGCGTGCCGTTCAACGTGACATTGCCGCCGACCGTGCCGCTGCCGATCAATCCACCGCTGCTGGCGATCGTGGCCGGGCCGCCGAGGCTGCCGTTGCTGTTCACCACCAGGTTGCCGCCAACCGTGCTGCCGCCGGCGAAGCTCGCCGCGGTGCCGCCGGCAATGCCCAGCGTGCCGCCCGCACCTACGTTGAGGTTGTCGATGTTGTTGAAGGCGCCGGAAGGCAAGGTCGCCTCGCCGCTGCCGGTGAGGTTGACCGCGCTGCCGGCGCCCTGCCCGTTCACCGTGCCGGTGATGCCGCTCAGGGCACCGTAGCCGACATTGACCGCGCTGCCGGCGCCCAGGTTGAGCGTGCCGGCCAGCGGACCATTCACCGTCGCGCTGCTGCCGCTGCCCTGCAGGTTGGCAGTCGCGCCGGTGCCGACGCTGATGCCGCCGCTGTACGGCGAGGTGGCGGTGAGCGTGCCGCCGTTCACCGCGAGCGAACCGCCGAAGCCGCCGAGCGAACCGCCCAGGGTGAGCGTGCCGGTGCCTTGTTTGTCCAGCGTGCCGGTGCCGCTGAGGCTGCCGCTGAGGCCCAGGTCCTGCGCGCCCTGCACGGTGAGCCCATTGCCGCCGACGCTCACATTGTTGGCCAGCGTCACCGCGGCATTGGATTGCAGCGAGCCGCCGTTGGCCGTCAGCGCGCCCGTGCCCAGCGCATTGGCATTGCCAACCACCAGGTTGCCGCCGCCGAGCGTGACGCCGCCGGTGAAGGTGTTGGCGCCGTTCAAGGTGAGCGGCGCCGTGCCGCCTACGTTCACCGCACCACTGCCGGAAAGCGTGCCACCCAGCGTGAGCGCCTGCGCACCGCCGACGTTGAGTGCGGCGCCGAGCGTGACGTTGTTGGCCACGGTGAGCGGTCCGCTTGCATCGAGCGTGGTGGCGCCCGCGACATTGAGCGCACCCGTGCCGAGCGCATTGGCATTGCCGAGCACCAGGCCGCCGCCGTTGCTGGTCAAGCCGCCGGTAAAAGTATTGGCGCCGCCCAGGGTGAGCGTCGATGCGCCGTCCTTGACCAGGTTGCCGGCGCCGCTGATCGCACCGTTGAGCGCGAGCGCACCGCCCGCGCCCGGCAAGGTCAGCGTGGTGCCGCCGCCGAGTGCGATGGCATTGCCCACCGACACCGGCGCGGAGGCGTCGAGCGTCGCCGCGCCATTGACGGTGAGCGCGCCGGTACCCAACGCGCCGTTGTTGCCCAGCATGACGCCGCCGCCATTGAGCGTGACGCCGCCGCTGAAAGTATTGGCGCCGCCCAGCGTGAGCGTGGAGGCACCGTCCTTGACCAGGCTGCCGCTGCCGCTGACGGCACCGCCGAGATTCACGGCACCGCCGGCACCGGGCAGGGTCAGCGTGGCGCCGCCATTGAGCGCAATGTTGTTGCCGACGTTGAGCGCGGCGGTGGCATCGAGCGTCGCCGCGCCGTTGACGGCGAGCGCGCCGGTGCCCAGCGCATTCGCGCTGCCGACGATCAATCCGCCCGCATTGAGCGCCACGCCGCCGCTGAAAGTATTGTTGCCGGACAGCGTTTCCACGCCGCTGCCGTTCTTCACCAGGCTGCCGCTGCCGCTGATCGTTCCGGCGAATGCCTGATGGGTCGTGTCGCCGAAAGCCAGCGCATTCGCGCCGAGGTTGATGCCGCCGCCGGCGCCGCTCAGCGCGCCGATGGTCTGCGCACCGCCGGCCGCGCTGAGATCCAGCGTGCCGCTGCCGTTGAGGGTGACCGCGCCGGTGGCCGCGAGGCTGCCGCCGGCGCCGAGCGCCAGCGCACCGGCATTGATCGTGGTGCCGCCCGTATAGGTGTTGGCGCCGTTCAAGGTCAGCGTCGCATTGCCATCCTTGACCAGGCTGCCGCCGCCGCTCACCGCGCCATTCAAACTGAGCGCGCTGCCGCCGAGCACGTCCAGCGCGGCGCCCGCGCCGAGCGTGACGCCGTTGGCCAGCGTGATCGGGCCGCTCGCATCCAGCGTCGCCGACGCCCCCACATTGAGCGCGCCGCTGCCCAGCGCCGCATTGTTGCCGACCACCAGCCCGCCGCCGTTGAGCGTCACGCCGCCGCTGAAGGTGCTGGCGCCGGACAGCGTCTGCACGCCGGCGCCGTTCTTGATCAAGCCGCCGCTGCCGTTGATGGCGCCGGCGAAGACGTTGCTGCCGGCGCCGCCGAGGGTCAGGTTGGCCACACCCAGATTGACCGTGCCGCTGGCGCCGCCCAGCGCGCCGATGGTCTGGTTGCCGGCCGCGCCGATATCGAATGCGCCGCTGCCGCCCAAGGTGACCGTGCCGGTCGCGCTGAGGCTGCCGCCCGCACCCAGCGCCAAGGTGCCGGCATTGATGGTGGTGCCGCCGGCATAGCTGTTGGCGCCGGTCAGCGTCAGCGTCGCCGCGCCGTCCTTGGTCAAGCCGCCGGCGCCGCCGATCGCGCCGCTCAAGGTCAGTGCATTGCTGCCCAGCACGTCGAGGTTGGCATTGAGAGTGACGGCATTGGCGAGATTCAAGCCGGTGGTGCCGTCCAATGTTGCCGCACCGTTGACGGTCAGCGCACCGGCGCCCAGCGCGCCGCTGTTGCCCAGGTTCAATCCGCCCGCATTGAGCGCGACGCCGCCGGCGAAGGTGTTGGTACCGCTGAGCGTCTGCACGCCCGTGCCGTTCTTGATCAAGCCGCCGGTGCCGGAGATCGTGCCGGCAAAACTGGTGTTGCCCACACCGTTCAAGGTGAGCGCATTGGCACCCAGGCTGACCGTGGTGCCCACGCCGCCTGCGAGCGAACCGATCGCCTGATTGCCGCCGGCACTGATATCGAACGCAGCGCCCGGATTGATCAGCGATACCGCACCCGTGGCCGCGAGGCTGCCGCCCGCACCCAGCGCCAGCGTGCCGGTATTGATGACGGTGCCACCGGTATAGGTGTTGGCGCCGGTCAGCGTCTCGGTGCCGGCGCCGTCCTTGATCAGGCTGCCGGTGCCGGCGATGCCGCCGCTGAAGGTGCCGTTGGTGCTGCCACCGACATGCAGCGCGTTGGCGCCCATGTTGACCGTGCCGCCGCCGGTCAAGGTACCGAAGGTCTGCGCGCCGTTGCCGGCGGATAGATCGAAGGTGGCGCCGGTGGCGACATTGACGATGCCGCCGGCATTGAGGCTGGCACCCGCGCCCAGCGCCAGCGTGCCGCTGTCGATCAGCGTGCCGCCGGTATAGGTGTTGGCGCCGTTCAAGGTCAGCGTCGCCGCGCCTTGCTTGGTGAGGCTGCCGAGGCCGCTGAGATTGCCATTGAGGGTGAGCGCGTTGCTGCCGCCGACCGTCAAGCCGGCGTTGAGCACGATGTTGTTGGCGAGGGTGACGACGTTGTTGGCATCCAGCGTGGCAGCGCCGGCCACGGTAAGCGTGCCGGTGCCGAGTGCGGTATTGCTGCCAACGATCAGGCCGCCGTCGACGAGCGCGACGCCGCCGCTGAACGTGTTGTTGCCCGACAAGGTCTGGATGCCCGTGCCGTTCTTGAGCAGTCCGCCAGTGCCGCCGATGGTGCCGGCGAAGGCCTGGTTGCTCGCGTCGCCGAAGGTCAGCGTATTGGCGCCGAGATTGACGCTGCCGGAAGCGCCGGCGAGTGACCCGATGGTCTGGTTGCCGCCGGCCGAGATATCGAACGCGCCCGTGCCACCGAGCGTGACCGCGCCGGTCGCGGCGAGACTGCCGCCCGCACCGATCGCCAGCACGCCCGAATTGATGTTGGTGCCGCCGGTAAAGGTATTGGCGCCGGTCAAGGTGAGCGTGGACCCGCCATTCATGCTGAGGCTGCCGGCACCCGAGACCACGCCGCCCAGCGTCAGCGCACCCGCGCCCTGCACGGTGAGGCCGCTACCCAGCATCACGTTGTTGGCAAGGCTGATATTGCCGTTGGCAGCCAGCGTGCTGTTGCCATTGACGTTGAGCGCGCCGGTGCCCAGCGCCGTGTTGTTGCCCACCACCAGGCCGCCGGCATTGAGCGTCACGCCGCCGCTGAAGGTGCTGGCGCCATTGAGCGTCTGGATGCCCACGCCATTCTTGATCAGGCTGCCGGTCCCGCCGATGCTGCCGTCGAAACTCGCATCGATCGCGCCGCCCAGGGTGAGTGCGTTGGCGCCCAGGTTCACCGTGCTGCCGGCCACGCCGGACAGCGTGCCGATCGACTGGTTGCCGCCCGCGCTGATATCGAAGCCGGTGCCTGCATTGATCAGCGACACCGCACCATCCGCCGCGAGACTGCCGCCGGCGCCGAGTGCCAGCGTGCCGCCGCTGATTACGGTGCCGCCGGTATAGGTATTGGCACCGGTGAAGGTCTCCACGCCGGCACCGATCTTCACCACGCCGCCGCTGCCGGCGATGCCGCCGCTGAAGGTGCCGTTGGTGGCGCCGCCGACATTGAGCGTGTTGGCGCCCATGTTCACCGTGCCGCCGCCGGTCAGCGTGCCGAACGTCTGCGTGCCATTGCCGGCCGACAGGTCGAAGGTGGCGCCGACCGCGACATTCACCGTGCCACTGCCAGCCAGGCTGGCGCCCGCACCCAGTGCGAGCGTGCCGCTGTTGATGGAGGTGCCGCCTAGATAGCTGTTGGTGCCGTTCAAGATCAGCGCGGCGGCGCCGTTCTTGATCACCCCGCCCGTGCCGCTGAGGTTGCCGTTGAGGGTGAGCGTGTTGCTGCCGCCGAAGCTCAGGTTGGCATTGAGCAGCAGATTGTTGGCAAGCGTGACGGCGGTATCCGCGTCGAGCGTGGCGGCGCCACCCACGGTGAGCGTGCCGGAACCCAGCGCCGTATTGCTGCCTACGCTCAGGCCGCCCGCATTGAGCGCGATGCCGCCGGTGAAGCTGTTGTTGCCGGACAGGCTCTGCGTGCCCGCGCCAAGCTTGATCAGGCCACCGGTGCCGCCGATGCCGCCGCTGAAACTGCCGCTGCCCACGCCGCCGAGCGTCAGCGTGTTCGCGCCGAGATTGACGCTGCCACCCGCACCGGCAAGCAGGCCGATCGACTGGTTGCCGCCGCCGGAGATATCGAACAGGCCGGTGCCGCCGAGCGTCACCGTACCGGTCGCGCTGAGGCTGCCGCCGGTGCCAAGCGCGAGGGTGCCGGCATTGATCGTGGTGCCGCCGGTAAAGCTGTTGGCGCCGGTCAGTGTCAGCGTGGAAGCGCCATTCATGGCGAGTCCGCCGGCGCCGGACAGCACGCCACCCAGGGTGAGCGCACCGTTGCCCAGCACGTTCAGGCCAAAGCCCGCGCCCAGCCCGATGTTGTTGGCCAGGTTGACCGCGCCGTTGGCAGCGAGCGAGCCATTGCCGGCGAGATTGAGCGCACCCGTACCGAGCGCCGCGTTGTTGCCGACCACCAGGCCACCCGCGTTGAGCGTGAGCCCACCGCTGAACGTGCTGGCGCCGCCGAGCGTCTGGATCCCCGCACCGTTCTTGATCAGGCCGCCCGTGCCGGCGATGGCGCCGCCGAAATTCGCATCGGCCGCGCCGCCCAGGGTGAGCGCGCTGGCACCCAGGTTCACCGCGCTGCCGGCGATGCCAGCCAGCGATCCGATCGCCTGGTTGCCGCCGGCACTGATATCGAAAGCCGCACCGGCGCCGGCGAGATTCACCGCGCCATTCGCGGCCAGGCTGCCACCCGCACCCAGCGCCAAGGTGCCGGCGTTGATGGTGGTGCCGCCGAGATAAGTGTTGGCGCCGGTCAGCGTGGTGATGCCTGCACCCAGCTTGAGGATGCCGCCATTGCCGCCGATCGCACCACCGAAACTCAGGTTGCCGGCGCCGCCCAAGCCAAGATTGTGGCTGCCAAGCAGGATGCTGCTGCCGGCGACGCCGGACAGATCGCCGATCACCTGATCGGCGCCCGCCGCGGAAAGATCCAGGCTCGCACCGACACCGGCCAGGTTCAGCGCGCCATTCGCAGCCAGGCTGCCGCTCGCGCCCAGCGCGATCGTGCCGGCATTGACGGTGGTGCCGCCGGTGAAGGTGTTGGCGGCGTTGAGGGTGAGCGACGCCGCGCCATTCTTGACCAGCGCGCCGGCGCCAGAGATCGCGCCGTTGAAGTTCAACGCCTGGCCGCCAAGCAGGTTGAGCGTGCCGCCTGCGCCGAGATTCACCGCATTGCCGAGTGACAAGGCACCGGTGCCATCCAGCGTGACATTGCCACCAACGTTGAGTGCGCCGAAGCCCAAGGCCGCTCCGTTGCCCAGCAGCAAGCCGCCCGCGTTCAAGGCCACGCCACCCGTGAAGGTGTTGGCACCCGTCAAGGTCTGGATGCCGGCGCCGACTTTCACCAAGCCACCCGTGCCGCTGATCGATCCACCGAAGGTCTGGCTGGTGGCATTGCCCAGGGTCAGCGTCTGCGCACCGAGATTCACCGCACCGCCGAGACCGGCCAGCGAACCGATGGTCTGGTTCGTGCCGCTGCTCAGGTCGAACATCGCGCCCGTAGCGAGCGACACATCGACGTTGGCGCTGAGGCTGCCGCCCGCGCCCATCGCCAGCGTGCCGGCGTTGATGGCGAGGCCCCCGGTGAAAGTGTTGGCGCCGGTCAAGGTGAGCGGCGCGCCGCCGCTCTTGATCAAGCTACCCGCGCCGGTGAGAGCGCCGCTGAATACCAGCGGCTGGCCGCCGAGCACGTTGAGCGAGCCGCCTGCGCCGAGGGAGATCGCATTGCCCAGCGTGAGTCCGGCCGAAGCATCCAGCGTGACGTTGCCGCCGACGTTGAGCGCACCCGCACCCAGCGCCGCGCCATTGCCCAGCAGCAGGCCGCCCGCGTTGAGCGCCAGGCCGCCACTGAAGGTGTTGGCGCCATTCAAGGTGAGCACTGCGCCGCCGTTCTTCACCAGTGCACCGGCGCCGCCGATCACGCCATTGAAGGTGAGCGGCTGGCCGCCGAGCAGGTTGAGCGTGCCGCCCGCGCCGAGGTTCACCGCGTTGCCGAGCGACAAGGCACCGGTGCCGTCCAGCGTGACATTGCCGCCGACGCCGAGCGTGCCGGTGCCGAGGGCGGCACCGTTGCCGAGCAACAGGCCACCGGCATTCAGCGCGAGGCCGCCGGAGAAGGTGTTGGCGCCGGTGAGCGTCTGGATGCCGGCACCGACTTTCACCAGGCCACCCGTGCCGCTGATCAGGCCGCCGAAGGTCTGGCTGGTCGCATTGCCCAGCGTCAGCGTGTGCGCGCCGAGATTGACGGTGCCACCGAGACCGGCCAGCGTGCCGATGGTCTGGTTCGCGCCGCCGCTGAGATCGAAGCTGCCACCGGCGGCCAGCGCGACGTTGACGTTGGCGGTCAGGCTGCCGCCCGCGCCCATCGCCAGCGTGCCCGCATTGATCGCGAGGCCGCCGCTGAAATCGTTGGCGCCATTCAAGGTCAGCAGACCGGCGCCGCTCTTGATCAAGCCGCCTGCGCCAGTGAGGCCGCCATTGAAGACCAGCGGCTGCCCGCCGAGCACGTTGAGCGATCCGCCCGCGCCGAGGCTGATGGCATTGCCCAAGGACAAGCCCAGCGAAGAGTCGAGCGTGACATTGCCACCCACGCCGAGCGTGCCGGTACCCAGGGCACCTGCATTGCCCAGCAGCAATCCGCCACCGTTGAGCGCCAGGCCGCCAGTGAACGTGTTGGCGCCATTCAAGGTGAGCAATGCGCCGCCGGTCTTTACCAGCGCACCGGCGCCGCCGATCGCGCCATTGAAAGTGAGCGGTTGACCACCGAGCAGATTGAGCGTGCCACCCGCGCCGAGGTTGACCGCATTGCCCAGCGACAAGGCGCCGGTGCCATCCAGCGAGACATTGCCACCCACGCTGAGCGCGCCGGTACCCAGGGCCGCAACATCGCCCAGCAGCAGGCCACCCGCATTCAACGCCACGCCGCCACCGAACGTGCTGGCGCCGGCAAGCGTCTGGATGCCGGTGCCCAGCTTCACCAGGCCGCCGCTGCCGGCGATGCTGCCGGCGAAGCTGGTGTCGCCCAGGCCGTTGAAGGTGAGCGTGTGCGTGCCGAGATTGAGCGAGCCGCCGAGACCGGCCAGCGAGCCGATCGCCTGATCGGCGCTGGCGCCCGAGAGGTCGAGGCTGGTGCCAGCCGAAAGTGTGATGCCCGCGCTCGGCGACAGACTGCCGCCGGCGCCCAGGGCCAGGCCGCCGCCAAGAATGGACAGGCCGCCGCTCAAGGTGTTCGCGCCGCCCAGCGTCAGCGTGGCGGCACCGTTCTTCAGCAGGCTGCCTGCGCCCGACAGGCCACCGTTCAAGGTGAGCGCGTTGCTGCCGAGCAGGTTGAGCGAACCGCCAGCGCCGATGGCGATGTTGTTGTTCAACGCAAACGCGCCGGTGGTATCGAAGGTGGCGGCGCTGCCGACATTCAAGGCGCCGGTTCCCAGCGCACCGGCATTGCCGAGCAGCAGGCCACCGCCGTTGAGCGCGAAGCCGCCGCTGAAGGTGTTGGCGCCGCCCAAGGTGAGCAGTGCATTGCCGCTCTTGGCCAAGCCGCCGGCGCCGGCAATCAGTCCGTTGAAGCTGAGCGCCTGGCCGCCGAGCAGGCTGAGCGTGCCGCCCGCACCGAGGTTCACCGCGTTGCCCAGCGACAGACCCAGCGATGCGTCGAGCGTGGCATTGCCGCCGACGTTCAATGCACCGGTGCCGAGCGCGCTGCCGTTGCCCAGCATCAAGGCGCCGGCGTTGAGCGCCAGGCCACCGGTAAAGGTGTTGGCGCCGTTCAAGGTGAGCAGCGCGCTGCCGCTCTTGGCCAGGCCGCCGGTGCCGCCGATCAATCCATTGAAGCTCAGCGCCTGCCCGCCGAGCAGGTTGAGTGAGGTGCCGGCGCCGAGGTTCACGGCGTTGCCGAGCGACAGGCCGAGCGAGGCATCGAGCGTCGCGTTGCCGCCGACGTTCAGCGCACCGGTGCCGAGCGCCGTGCCGTTGCCCAGCATCAGGCCGCCGGCGTTGAGCGCGAGACCGCCGGTGAAGGCGTTGGCGCCGTTCAAGGTCAGCAGCGCGGCGCCGCTCTTCGCCAGGCCGCCGACGCCGCCCAGCACTCCGTTGAACACCAGCGGCTGTCCACCGAGCAGGTTGAGCGTGCCACCCGCGCCGAGGTTGACTGTGTTGCCGAGTGACAAGGCGACCGAGGCATCGAACGAAACATTGCCACCCACGCCCAACGCACCGCTGCCGAGCGCGGAGGCGTTCGCCACCACCAGGCCACCCGCGTTGAGCGCGATGCCACCGCCGAACGTATTGGCGCCGCCCAGGGTGATCGGCGCAGCTGCATTGATCGCCAGGCCACCCGTGCCGGACAACAGTCCGCCGAGGCCGAAGCTGTTCGCACCGCCGAGCGTCAGGCTGCCGTTGAGCGCCACGTTGTTGCCGAGCGACAAGCCCGCGGTGGACGATGCCAACGCACCGCCGTTGACCGTGAACAATCCGCTGCCGAAGACGTTGGCGTTATTGAAGTTGATCAGGCCGTCATTGAACGTGGCATCCGCACTGACCAGCGCGCCCTGCAGGTTCCAGCTGCCGCTGTGCACGGTCAGGTGCTGGAAGCCGAGATAACCGGTGGCGCCGATCGTGGTGATCGCGCCGCCGGTGCCCGAACCGGGGCCGACGGCGGAGTTCTGCAGGATCAGGCTGTTGCTCGCGCCGGTGCCCGCGCTGACCGTGCCGGCCGCGGCCAGCTTCACGCCGGTGACGCCGGTCATCGCGCCGGCGATGGCGGTGCCGCCGGAGGCGTTGATGCTGGAGCCGGACACCGCGGTAAAAGTGCTGCCGGCCGCGGAATCGCCGAGGTAGATGCTGCCGTTGATGGTGCCGGCATTGAGCAGACTGTTGCTGCCACTGCCCGCCGTACCCAGGCCGATGCGGCCCGTGATGGTGCCGGTGTTGGTGAAGTTGACGCTGCCGCCCCCATAGGTCACCACTGCCGCCGCATCGGCCGTGTTGCCGCCGGCCAGCAACGCCATGCCGATGGTGCCGTCGTTGCTCAAGGTGGTGGTGCCGCCGCTGCCGTTCTGCACCGTCAGCGCCTGCCCGCCGAAGCCGAACAGCGTGGCGATGTTGAACATGCCGCGCATGGTGCCGCCGGCCTGGTTGTTCACTGCGATGGTGTTGGCGGTGGCGTTGCCGATCACTGAGCCGGCCATCACCAGCGCCAGGCCGCCGCTGTTGGTGGTGGGATCGATCGTGCCCTGGTTGTTGAGCGTGATGCCGTTGCCGCTGAGCGTGAGCGAGTTGCCGCCGACGATCGGCGGCGAGCTGACCACCGCACCGGTCTGCACGTTCACCGTGACATTGGCGGTGCTGTTGGAAAGATTGTTGGTGCTGGAGCCGGTCGCGCAGGTGACCGTGGCGCCGGCCGTGGTGCATGCGGCGAATGCCGTGGTGGTGGTGAATGGCAGCGCGATGACCGGCGCCAGCGCCAGCAGGATGCTTTGGACCAGAGGGCGGCGGCCGAAACGGCCGGAACGATGCACCTGCATGACGATCTCTCCTTTGCACGAATGGGCACGCACCGCAGCCGCCATCGGCCCGCGCGGGCGCGCGGACACACGGCGACGTGCCGCCCTGCGGGCGGCGGATCGCAATCAAGCGAAAATCAGGAATCCCCTCCCACGCCGCTTACGCGGGGTGTGGGTCTGGTGGTGCCGCCGAGGGAGGCTCATCGCATGGGGATGGGCCACGGCGATAGCTGGAACGAAGCACCTGCATGACAGCCTCCTTACCGATAGGCACCGCACCGTCGCCAGCTCGCGTACCCCATGGAGGTCGTTCCACGCCCCCGAACTGCCGCGAGCCGGTCCGCCGCTTGTGTGAAGCGGTCGGTCCACTTCCATCGAAGGATTCGCGCGACTCTGCACGCGAGCTTCGATCCCCTGCCGGTCGTCCGCTCCCCACGCCGGGAGGAGCGGCGGCGATGTTCCTTTCCGTAAAAACTGCGCTCCGTATCACGAAATGGGCGCGCGGCGGAGTTTGCCGCCACGAGGCGTGAACAGGCCGTCAATCAGCCGTTGGCAATAGGAAAAATCCCAACAGCAAGAACGAAGCCAACAAACGCGGCGCCAGACTGAACGGCCGCCGCACGAAACCGGCTTTCACGCGCCGGAGTCGGACTTATCTGAAAGAGCCACCGCACACCGCTTCCTAGACTGCCGCCCAGCCCGGCCGCATCACGCGACGGGCCGCGCGGCCGGAGCACGGGGGCACTCCCGCACGGCCGTTCCATCAACGAACGGAGGGCATGACATGACGCACGGCATTCTGGCGTGGCTGGTCATTGGTGCAGTCGCCGGCTGGCTGGCCGGTGTGGTGATGAAGGGCGGCGGCTTCGGCCTGCTGGTCGACATCGTGGTGGGTATCGTCGGCGCCTTTGTCGGCGGCTGGCTGTCGGGCGTGCTCGGCATCAGCCTCGGCGGCGGACTGGTCGCTTCGATCGTCACCGCCACGCTCGGCGCGATCGTGCTGCTGTTCGTGGTGCGTTTGTTCAAACGCGCCTGAGCACCTCAGCCGATCCAAACCGCAAGGCGACGCGCGCGACGGTGGCATGCCGTCGCGCGCGCCAGCCGGGGGGCGACATCATGCAAACCATCGTTTACCGCATCCAGGAAGACCACAACGGACTGTGGACCCTGTGGACCGGCGACCTGGCCGTCTCGGGCGGCTTGCGCCTGGGGCCGGCAATCAAATTGGCGCGCCTGCTCGCGCGCCAATGCAACGACGACAACACGCGCATCGAACTGGTCAGCTGCGGTCACACCATTGCGGTGGACCGCTGCTGAGCCAGCACAGATTGGGGTGAGCACAGCGAACCCCAAGCCACGCCGCTCAGTACAGCCGCCGCAATGTCAGCACCACGCGGCGCAGCACATCGCGCATCTCCGGATCGACCGCGATCAAGCGGTCTTCCGCGCGCAGCATCGCCAGCGCGAGTTCATCGCGCAGCGCCGGCACGCCCCACTCCGCTTCCAGGATGCGCCGCAGCAACGGCAGGCGGATCCGCGCCAGCGAAGCCGGATCGTCCGGCCGCGCATCGGCGGCGATGACGGCCAGCTCGCGCCACAAAGCCATGTCATGCGGGCTGTGGTACGGCCGCGTGCGCGAGTCCGCCACCAGGCGCAACACGTCCGGCAACTCGCGCCGCCGGGTTGGCCATGCGGTGGCGGCGCAACAGTCGTTCAACGGTTGCGCTCCGCGATCGCCACGTCGCTGAGGCTGACCTGCACCACCACCCGCCGGTTCGGCGCCAGGCATTCGATCAGTGCCTCGCGCTGCGCCTCGTCGCAATCGCGCACCGGGTCCGCGGCGCCCAGGCCTTCGGCCTGGAACCATTCGGCGGGCAGGCCACGGCCGACCAGGTAGTCCTTCACCGCATAGGCGCGGCGGCCGGACAGCTGGTCATTGTGCGCATCGCTGCCGAGCCGGTCGGTGTAGCCGGCGATGCGGATATTGGCGACGCGCTGCTTCTGCGCCAGCAGGTTGCCGGCCAGCGCATCGAGCTGCGCGCGGCCGTCATTGGTCATGTCGGCGATGGAGTCGCGGTCGAAGGCGAACAGCGCATCCGCCGAGAGAATGAAGCGCTCCGTCGAGGCGGCTGGCACCGCCGCCAGCTGCTGGTAGCGCACGCAGGCCTCCGGCTTCCAGTAGAAGCTGCGCGCCCGCTGGTCCTGGTCGAACAGGATCTTGAACTGACAGGTGGTGACGCTGCCCGTATCGCGGAAGTGGAACACGTAGTTCCATTCGCGCACGCCCCACACGCCTTCGCTGAAATGCGGATAGCCGATCAGCGCGGAAACCTGCTGCTTGCCGAGGCCGGCGCCGAGCTGCTGCAGGTTGGCGGCGAGCGGAAAGCTGCCGTCCTTGTGCATCGGCGTGGCGTCGCCCGGCGCGGGCCATGCCAGCGCCTCGGCCGATCGGCCGTCGCGGGCGATGCCGCGGCTCAGGTTGCCGCAGGCGCTGAGCGCGCCAGCGATGCCGACGACGCCAAGCAGCAGGGCGAAGGATTTGAAGGAGATAGTCATTGTCCGTACTCCTGAATTCATGGCCGGGGTTCGAATCCCCGCGGGGATCCGAGGCTCCGCACTCATCACCACACCATGCCCGCGCCCACGCCCACGCCGGCATCGCCGCGCGAATTGGTGGTGGCGTTGAGCTTGAACACGTAGCGGCCGCTCTCGGTGATGGTCGATACGCCGATGGCGATGCCGGTTTCGCCATGGAAGTTGCCCAGCGCCACGCCCGCCGAACTCTGGTTCGGCTGATAGGCCTGCGGCAGGCTGGCCATCGCCATGGCCGCGGCGATACCTGCATTGGCGCGGTTGCCGATCTGGTTGAGGTTGCGGTCGACCGTTTCGAAACGGCTGTCCGTATAGCTCTTGGACCAGTCCTTGGCCTGGTTGAGCGCATCGTTCAACTGGCCGACGTTGGCCGCGTCGGTGGTCGCCGTACCCGGCCCCACGTTGTGGATCACGGCAGGCGAACCGCCGCCGTTGAGCGTCACGCTGCCGTAGTCGGTATCGCCCTTGGTCGTGCTGTCGTACTTCACCACGCCCGATTGCGAGGCCTTGAGCTGGCTGACGTTCACCGCATCGGTCGCGGCCGTGCCGGCGGCGACGTTGGTGACCTGCCGCTCGCTGCCGGCCGCACCGACCGACACGCTGTTGGCGCGATCGGCCACCGAGCCGCTGCCCACCGCCGCGCTGTTGCTGGCCGACGCCTGCGCACCGGAACCGACCGCCGTGCTGTTGCCGCCCGAGGCCACCGCGCCGGCGCCGCCGGCAGTGGCGTCCGTGCCGCTGGCCTGCGGCTTGCCCTTGGCGGAACTGTCGTTGACCTGGAAGTAGCCGTCCTTGCCGTTCTGCAGATTGCTGATGGCCGTGCTGTTGTTGCTCACCTGCTGGTTGGTGGCATTGAGCTGCGAACCGTTCACCGCGTCCGTGCTGGTGGCGTTGAGCGCGCCCTGGTGCACGTTGGTGATGGTGGTGCCGCCGGTGACGCCGCCATCCGTCGAAGCCGTGCCGCCGAGGGTGACGCTGCTCTTGCCGCTGTTGTCGTATTGCACGGCGTTGCTGCTGAGGTTGTTGACCTGCGAGCCGAGGCTCTCCACCGCCTGGTTGGTGGCATTGAGCTGCGAGCCGTTCACCGCATCGGTGCTGGTGGCGCTGATGCGGCCAGCGGCGACGTTGGTGATGGTGCGCTCGGCGCCCGCGCTGCCCACGCTCACGGTGCTGGTCGGCGTGGTGCCGGCGAAGTTGTAGCTCTTGCCATTGATGGTGGTGCCGGTGGTGGCCACCGCCGCCGAGGTGGTGGAACCCGCACCGAGCGCGACGTCGCCGGCGTTGCTGGCCGTGGCGCCGGAGCCGATCGCCACGGCGTTCTGCGCCGACGCATGAGCCGTATCGCCCATTGCCACGGCACCCGCGCCGCTGGCGGTCGAGGCATTGCCCAGCGCCACCGCACCCTGCCCGTTCGCCGCGCTCTGGTTGCCCATGGCGACGGCGCCCTGGCCGCTGGCGGTGTTGTTCGCGCCCATCGCGACGGCGCCGGTGCCGGTGGCGGTGTTGGGATCGCCGATCGCCACCGCACCGTTACCCGAGGCGACGTTGCCGACGCCGATCGAAACCGCCTTGCCGCCGGTGGCGGTGGCGGACTGGCCGATCGCCACCGCGCCCGCCGCATCGGCCACCGCGCCGGTGCCCTGCGCGATCGAGTCGCCACCGGTAGCCTTGGCGCCATTGCCCAGTGCGATGTCGTTGGCGACGGCAGCGTTGCCGCTCACGCCGGCTGCTGCATTGAGGCCCTGCGCGATCGAGCCATTGCCGTAGGCATTCGCGGCCGGACCGACGGCAACGCTGTCGGTGCCCGCGGCCACGCTGTCAGCCTGCGTCGAGTTGGCGTGGAAGTACTTGATCCCGCCGCCGTTGATCGAGCCGCCGATCTGGTTCAGCACGTTCTGCACCGAGGTATAGGTGCCGCCGTTGTAGTCGAGCGAGGTGGTGACCGTGCCGGTGCTCGGGTCGTAGCTGCTGTTGCCGCCCAGCGAGGTCGCGACCGAACTGCCAAGGTTATTGACCGTGGTGTTGGTCGCATTGAGCTGCGAACCGTTCACCGCGTCGGTGCTGGTCGAGGACAAGGTGCCCGCGCCGACGTTGGTGATTTTCTGCGGCGAACCGCTGCCGTGGCTGGCATCGTAGGCGCCGAGCGTGCTGTTCCACTGCAGCGCATCCTGTTGCAGCGCGGTGATGTTGTTGGTGTTGGCGGTGGTCTGATTGCCCAGGTTGGTGATCGCCGTAGTGTTGTTGGCGATGTTCGTGGTGTTCTGGCTGACCTGCTGGTTGGTCGCATTAAGCTGCGAGCCATTTACCGCATCCGTGCTGGTCGAGGACAGATTGCCCGCCGCCACGTTGCCGAGGTTCACCGGCGTGGTGGAACCCGCACCGCCCAAGGTCACACTGGTCTTGCCGGCGTTGTCGTACTGCACCGCATTGCCGGACAGCGTGCCGATCTGCGTGCCGAGGTCGTCCACCGCCTGGTTGGTGGCAAAGAGCTGCGAGCCGTTCACCGCATCGGTACTGCTCGCGCTGAGGCGGCCAGCAGCCATGTTGGTAAGCGTGCGCTCGGCGCCGCCGGCCCCCACGCTCACCGTGCTGCCCGGCGTGGTACCCGCGAAGGTGTAGCTCTTGCCGTTGATGGTGGCATTGGCCGTACCGACCACGGCGGCCGTGGTGGAGCCGGCGCCCAAGGCCACATCGCTGGCCTGGTTTGCCACCGCACCCTGGCCGATCGCCACACTATCCGTGCCCACGGCGCTGGAATCGGCGCCGGTGGAGTTGGCGTGGAAATACTTGGTGCCGGTGGCGTAGACGTTGTTGACCTGGTTGCCCAGGTTGGTGATGTCCGTGCTGTTCTGGTTCACCTGCTGGTTGGTGGCATTGAGCTGCGAACCGTTCACCGCGTCGGTGCTGGTCGAGGACAAGGTGCCCGCACCGACATTGGTGATCTTCTGCGGCGAACCACTGCCATGGCTGGCGTCGTAAGCACCCAGCGTGCTGTTCCACTGCAGCGCATCCTGCTGCAGCGAGGTGATGTTGTTGGTGTTGGTGGTGGTCTGGTTGCCCAGGTTGGTGATCGCCGTGCTGTTGTTGGCGATGTTCGTGGTGTTCTG
>NZ_JBFRGP010000027.1:0-38834 GCF_052115385.1 Dyella sp. 2RAB6 | reverse complement strand
ATCAGGGCATGGATGCCCTGTCAAAAAGCCCGGCCAGCCCTCACGGACCCGCAGGTGGCGTAGCCACCGGAGGGCGCCAAGCAGGGTGCCCTTCTCTTTGCTTACGTTCTCTTGGGCAAGCAAGAGAAAGTAAGTCGCCCCGCGGCAGCGGGGCGAAACACTCGCCGAAGGCGAGACCCTGGTGCGACAGCACAACATCGAGCGATACCGCTACTGGATGATTCGCTTCGCTCACCCCTTCGGGGCCGCCCTGCGGGCGTTCTTCGCGCTACGCGCTCGTCCGGCCTGCGCCGGCATGACCAGCGCAAGCGCCACCTCAAACACTGCTGTCGGCAATCGCCCCCAACAACCGCCCATTCAGCGCCCGCTGCTGCACCTGCCACGCATCCAGCTCACTCTGCGGCACCGGCTCCTGCCCATCCATCCCGCTGAGCAACCGCTTCCACCAAGTCGAATAGCGATACGCCGACACCTCGCCATTGATATCGCTGGCGACAATCCGCCCACGCAACGCCTCGATGATCGCCATCGCATGGTGCTCCTCCAACCGCCCCTGATCCCAGTTGGTACGCGCCGTCGCCACACTGAAAGCATCCTTGTCGATCGACAGATACGTCGGCTGCGGCGCACGCCGCAACTGCTCGACGAACGCGCAGGTCAGCGCATCCGGATCGTCGAAGCGGCGAAACGCATCCTGCAGCCCCAGCTTCGCGGCCCAGCCGACATCCACATCCATGCACCAGTAACTGAGCTTGCCCGCACGCAACGGCCGCAGGTAATTCTCCCAGGCATGCGCCGCGCCGATATCGCCGGAGGTGATGCCCACCACGTGCACATGGTTGACGTACGGCAGCGCCGCCACCTTGCGCACCCACGAACCGCAATGGACGCCCCATGGAAAACGCATGTTGTCCGGATGGTTGTCGAACACCACCAGCTGGAACGGACCGCGCGCGCGCTGGCGCTCGACCAGCGGCCAGGTCAGATGGTGATAGTCGCCCGAACCCATCAGCACGGTGCCGTGCTCGGCGGGGGCCACCGCGGCGAGATGCCGGCGCAGGCGGTCGAAGCTGCGCAGCGTGCAGCCGAAGCGGATCGCTTCCTGCCAGTCGCCCAGCGCGAGGGTGGTGGCGCCCTCGATGGCGCCGACGGCGCCATCGAAGTCCAGAATCAGCGGGGCACGTCTCATAGGATCAGCTCTGCGCGTCGGTCGGCGGCGGCGCCCATTGGCTGTCGCTTTCGAACAGGTGGCCCAGCTTCCGCGCCACGGCCCGCAGCAGCGGGTTGCGCAGCCAGACAGCGTGGCGGGTCAGGGTGAAGCTGGCGCCAAGATAGGACTTGACCTGAGGATCGGTCCAGCCGGCCACGTAATGCGTGAGGCCGCGTTCGCGTGCCCAGGCCAGGTTGTGGAACCAGCTGGTGAAATACAGGTTCTGCTCGCGCGCCTGCGGGTAGGCGAAACCGACGTATTTATCGATCAGCTTGCCGTCGGCGACGAAACACAGGTTCCAGCCGATCAGCTCGCCCTGGTGGCGGTAGACGAAGGCGAAGCCGCCGTTGCCCGCGTCGCGCAGCACGCTGGCGAAGAAGTCGCGGCTGAGCTTGTCGAAATGGATCTCGCTTTGCGCGTAGACGTTTTCGTACAGCGCGTAGAACGCATCGACGACCGCCTCGTCGGCGAACTGCGCGTCGCCGCAGGCCACCGTCGCCACCGCCACCTCGTCGCGCTTGCGCAGCTTGCGGCGGATGTCCTTGCGGCGCGAAGACGACAGCCGCGCGAGGTACTCGTCCTCGTCGGCGAAATCGATCGCCACATACGCCAGCGCCTGCCCTTCCAGCAGCAGATAGCCCTCGGCACGGCAGGCCTCGGCGAAGCGCGCGCACCAGTCGCGGCTGGCCGCATCGCACAGCGGCGACTGCTGCGGAATGTCCTTCACCACCAGCAGCCGCTGGCCGCCGCCGAGCTTGCGGCGCAGCGCGCCAGGCAGCGTGGCGGGGTCGGCCGCGTGCGGGAACAAGGAGTACTCGGACACCGTGGTGCCCACGAAGGCGGTGCGCCAGCGCAACAGGCGCCCCCACCAGCGATAACCGGGCGCGCTGGTGGCGCGCTTGCGCAGTGCATCGTCGGTGGTGGTCAACAGGTCGAACGGCGCCACGAAGGCCGGTGTGCCTTGTGCCTCCAGCAGGCGGAAGCCGAGCGGGGGATGCGCCGCGAACGAGGCGACCAGGCCATCCGGTTCGAGTTGGTTGAGATAACGCACGCAAGGTTTCCGCAAGTGGGGCGCCGCCGTCCCGGACATCGTGCGAATGATGCCGCAAGCCGGGGTGGCGCAGCATGGCCGACCGGGCTTTCGCGCCGCTTACCCGCGCGGGGCGCCCGGCCCAAAGCCTGGCGAAAGGCGATCGCGCCCAGAATCGCCTGAAAGCGGCGCCTTCGCGTCTGGACAAGCTCCCCGCGCTTGGTCACGCTTGCCGGGTCGGCCGCGCGATGCGGCCAGCGGTAAACGCCACGGACCAGGGGTACCACTCATGAGCAACGTACAGCAGGAAACCATCGAGATCATCGCCAAGCAGGCGAAGATCGACATCGAGACCATCAAGCCCGAGTCCACCCTGAAGGACCTTGGCGTCGCCTCGCTGGACGCGATCGAAGTGATCTTCGACATCGAAGAGCATTTCGGCATCAACCTGCCCAACGAGGACACCGATTTCGACAACGGCACCGTGGGCCAGCTGGTGGCCGCCGTCGAGCGCCAGGTCGCCGCCAAGAAGAACGACTGAGCGCCTCCATGCAACGTCTCGTCATCACCGGCATGGGCGCGATCTGCGCGCTCGGCAACGATGCACCCTCGGTCTGGCAGGCCATGACCGAAGGCCGCAGCGGCATCGCGCCCGTCACCCGCGTGGATCCCGAGCGCGTGCGCGCCGCCGGCGTGGTGGCCGAGGTCAAGGGCTTCGACCCGAGCCAGCACTTCGACGAAGCCAAGCTCAGCCAGCTCGACCTGGCCACGCAGTACGCCCTGGTCGCCGCGAAAGAAGCGATCACGCAGGCGGGGCTGTCCTTCGAAGGCGAGCGTGCTTCGCGCACGGCCGTGGTGATCGGCAGCGGCGTGGCCGGCGAGGCGACGCGCGACGGCCAGTATCAGAAGCTGTACGCGGAGAACGCGCCGCGCCTGCATCCGCTGGGCATCATCCGCATGATGATGAACGCGCCGGCCAGCCAGATCAGCATGGCGCACGGCATCACCGGCCCGGCCTTCGTCGTGGCCAGCGCCTGCGCTTCGTCGAACCATGCCTTCGCGCAGGCCGCGATGATGATACGCGCCGGCCTCGTCGACGCCGCCGTGGTCGGCGGCACCGAAGCCTGCATCAACCTGGGCACGCTGCGCGCGTGGGAAGCGATGCGCGTGCTGGCACCCGATACCTGTCGCCCCTTCAGCAAGGGCCGCCGCGGCATCGTGCTGGGCGAAGGCTCGGCCATGTTCGTGCTGGAAACCTTGGAGCAGGCGCAGGCGCGCGGCGCCGCGATCCTGGCCGAACTGGTCGGCACCGGCATGAGTTCGGACGCGGGCGATATCGCCGCGCCGTCCGAGCTGGGCGCCTCGGCGGCGATCGAGAATGCCCTGCGCGACGGCAACCTGTCGCCGTCCGAGGTGGACTACGTCAGCGCGCACGGCACCGGCACCCTGGCCAACGACAGCACCGAGACCGCCGCGCTGCATCGCATCTTCGGCGAGCACGCGCGCGCATTGGCGATCTCCTCGACCAAGCCGATGCATGGCCATGCGCTGGGCGCGTCCGGTTCGCTGGAGCTGATCGCGGTGATCGGCGCACTGCGCCACGGCATCGTGCCGCCGACGCTGGCCTATCTCGAACCCGATCCGGCCTGCGACCTGGACTACGTGCCGCACCATGCGCGCAAGATGCCGGTGCACACGGCGATCAGCAATTCGTTCGCCTTCGGCGGGCTGAATGCGGTGGTGGCGCTGCGGCGCATGCCGTAAACAAGTTGCCGGGTGCAGGCCGGTGCTTGCGCCTGACGATAGCCCGACCTCTCATTCCGTCATCCCGGCGCACAGTGGCGATACCGTCCAGTTTTCGCTGTAACGCTCAAGAGCCGCGCCTTTCGATGCCATCGCGTATGTAGCTTGTCGCTACTGGATCCCGGCCTGCGCCGGGATGACGAGGGTGTGAGGCAGCGATGCGGCAGGCTCTAGTCGGCGAGCAAAGGCAGCAACTGCTCGCGGCTGAGTTGTGCGATGGGCAGCTCGCCCGGGTCGGCCGGATCGACCCAGCACAAGGCCTCGATCTCGGCCCTCGCCTCGAACGGCCCTGCGGCCTCGACTTCGTAGACCACCGCTTCCACCTCGCACCCCGGCTCGTTCGCCGCCGGCGCGCTGAAGCGTCCGAGCAGGCGCGCGCCTTCGCGCCGCATGCGGCAGCCGAGTTCTTCTTCGAGTTCGCGCGCCAGCGTGTGCAAGTCGTCGGTATCGCCCGGATCGCGCTTGCCGCCCGGCTGCTGGAACACTTCCGCGCCGCGCTTGCGCACCAGCAGCACGCGGCCTTCGCTGTCGCGGATCATCGCCGCGACGATCTCGATGCGCCGCATCACAGCCGCGAGTACGCCCAGGACTGCATGCGCCCGTCCCGGTACGGCATCACGCCATGGAACGGCCGTGGATCGCCGTCGAACACCAGCGGCAGGAAGTGGCGGTCGCCTTCCCACATCGGGAGTTCCATCAGCCGCTCCAGCTCCACCCATTCGAGCGTGCCTTCGGGATTGGCGGTCAGCGGCTCGCCGGCGTAGCGGTCGATCACGAAGATGAAACCCAGCCAGTCCTCGCCATGCTTGCCGAAGCCCGGCCAGTTGAGCGTGCCGCGCAGCTGCATCGACTCGCACTCGATCCCCGCTTCCTCGCGGATCTCGCGACGCATGCAGGCGGCGATGTCCTCGTCCGGCTCCATCTTGCCGCCCAGGCCGTTGTACTTGCCCAGGTGCAGGTCGTCCTGGCGTGCATTGCGATGGATCATCAGCACCCGGCGCCGATCCGGCGAGAGCACATAACCGAGCGTAGCGACGATGGGCGTGTAAGGCATGAGGCGGCGTGCTGCGGAAAAGCGGCAGTCTATAACGGCCACCGGTTCGGATTGATGCGAAATATCACGCCGGGCTTGCACCCGCACCACTGCCCCGGCCACCATCGTGCGTATGCCGGCAACCGCCCTCCCCGCATCCACTGCTCGCCGCCCATGGCTGTATTGGCTCGCCGCGCTGGCCATGCTGGCCGGCGCCAGCGGCTGTTCGCGCCAGGCGCAGGCGGTGGACAGCGAGGAAGTCACCTTCGAAAGCCAGACCTTCCGCGTGGTCAGCGTCGACCTGCAGCGCGAGCCGCTCAGCCTGCACTGGAAAGACCCGGAGAGCGGCCAGCCCTACGCCACCATCGAAAGCCTGCGCCAGTGGGGCATGGCGCACGACCGCCGCCTGCTGTTCGCCGCCAACGCCGGCATCTACGACCGCCAGTTCGCGCCGCTGGGCCTGTACGTGGAAGACAGCCGCACGGTGGTGCCGCTCAACCTGTTCAAGGGCAACCCGGCGGCGGGCAATTTCTCGATCCAGCCTAATGGCGTGTTCGCGGTCTATCCCGACGGCCACGCCGCGGTGCGTACCAGCACCGACTTCAAGGCCGACGCCAGGCCCGCGCGCTGGGCCACGCAGTCCGGGCCGATGCTGCTGGTCGACGGCCAGATCAACGACCGCTTCGTCGACGATTCCTCCAGCCTGAAATGGCGCAGCGGCGTATGCGCTAAGACGCCGCGCCGCGTGGTGTTCGCGGTGAGCGAATCGCCGGTGAACTTTCACACCTTCGCGCGACTGTTCCGCGACGAACTCGGCTGCCGCGACGCGCTGTATCTGGACGGCACCATCTCGCAGTTCTACGTCGACGGCGAAGGCTATGCCGGCGCGCCCACCTTCATGGTCAAGCCCTACGCCGGCATCTTCGCGGTGTTCACCACGGCCAAGCCCTGAGCGCTTGCGCGCGTCCGGGACTACACTCGGGCACATCGCCACCTCAAGGTCCGCCGCCCGATGCCCCGAGCCCGACGCTTCCGCTGGCTGCGCGCCCTGCTGCTGTCCCTGTTGATCCTGCTGATCGCCGTGCTGGCGTCGGGCTGGTTCCTGCTTGCCGGCAGCCGCGCCCGGCTCGACGGCGACGTCGCGGTGCAAGGCGTGGGCGACGCGGTGAGTATTTCGCGCGATGCACTGGGCAGCGCCACGATCGATGGCAAAAACCGCGACGATGTGACGTTCGCGCTCGGCTACGTGCACGCGCAGGAACGCTTCTTTCCGATGGATCTGATGCGCCGCGTCGCCGCGGGCGAACTGGCGGAACTGGTCGGTGCCGCCGCCGTGGATATCGATCTCGAACATCGCCGCCATCGCCTGCGCGCGGCCGCACAAGCGGCGCTGGCGCAGCTCTCGCCGGAGGAAAGGCACACGCTGGAGCTCTACGCCGCGGGCGTCAACCGCGGCCTCGGCGACCTGCAGGTGAAACCCTGGGAATACTTCCTGCTCGGCACGCAGCCGCAGCCGTGGAAGCCGGAGGACAGCTTCCTGGTGATCGGCGCGATGTATCTGGACCTCAACGGCGACGGCCGCAACCAGCGCGAGCTGAGCTTTGCGCAGATGCGTTCCGCGCTGCCGTCGCCGCTGGTGGATTTCCTGCTGGCGGCGGATCCCGAATGGGAAGCGCCGCTGAGCGGCGATCTCTCGCACCCGCCGGTCATGCCGGGAGCGGACGTGTTCAACCTGCGCGAGCGCCCCACCGCTTCCAGCTCCGATGCCAGCGCGCTCGCCGCGCTCGCTCCCGCGCTCGACGAGCCGCGCCCGGGCAGCAACAACTTCGCCGTGGCCGGCCGCCTGACCGAGAGCGGCGCGGCGATCCTCGCCAACGACATGCATCTGGGGCTGCGCGTGCCGGATATCTGGTTCCGCGCGCGCCTGCGCTACGCCGATGCGGCCGCGCCGAACGGCTGCCGCGACGCCAGCGGCGTCACCCTGCCCGGCACGCCCGCGCTGGTGGCCGGTTCCAATGGCCAGGTCGCCTGGGGCTTCACCAACAGCTACGGCGACTGGCTGGACTGGGTCCGCGTGCTGCGCGATCCGAAGGACGCCACGCGCTACCAGGTGCCGGAGGGCTGGGCGGCGCTGGAGACCCACGAGGAAACCATCCGCGTCAAAGGCGCCGCGCCGCGCACGATCAAGGTGGAAAGCACGCGCTGGGGGCCGATCCTGGCGCAGGACACCGACGGCACGCCGCTGGCGCTGGCCTGGATCGGCGACCGGCCGCGCGGCTACAACCTCGGCGTGATGAAGCTGGAGCATGCGGCCAGCGTCAACGCCGCGCTCGACCTCGCGCCGGGCATGGGCATGCCGCCGCAGAACCTGCTGGCGGCGGACAGCGGTGGCAATATCGGCTGGACCGTCACCGGCAACAGCATCCCGCTGCGCGCCGGCTTCGATCCGCTGCTGCCCGCGGACTGGTCCAGGCCCGGCACCGGCTGGCAGGGCTGGGCCACGCCGGCGCAATACCCGCGCATCGAGAACCCGGCCGACGGCCGCCTGTGGACCGCCAACAACCGCACGGTGGATGGCCCGGCGCTGGCCCTGCTCGGCGAAGGCGGCCACGACCTGGGGGCGCGCGCGCAGCAGATCCGCGACGGCCTGCGCACGCGCAGCAGTTTCGCGCCGGGCAACCTGCTGGATATCCAGCTCGATCATCGCGCCCTGCTGCTGGTGCGCTGGCAGCGCCTGCTGCAGGACACCCTGGCCGGCACCACCGATCCCGCCCTGGCGCAGCTGCGCCAGCTCAGCGCCAACTGGCGCGGCCGCGCCGCCGCCGACAGCGTGGATTACCGCCTGGTTCGCGCGTTCCGCGACAAGGTGCACGAGGCGGTGCTGGCGCCGTTCGCCGCGGAGGTGACCGAGCGCTACAAGGACTTCACCTGGCCGCATCCCAGCCACACCGAAGCGGCGGTATGGGCACTGGTGCGCGACCGTCCCATGCACCTGCTCGACTCGCATTACGCCGACTGGAACGCGTTGCTGCAGGATGCCGCGCGCCAGCTCGCCGACGAACTGGGCAAGCAGCCCGGCGGCCTCGCCGCGCGCAGCTGGGGCGAATACAACCGCACCGCCATCCGCCATCCGCTGTCGCGCGCGCTGCCGTCCTTCGCCGGCCGCTGGCTGGACATGCCGGACGAGCCGCTGCCGGGCGACGACAACATGCCGCGCGTGGCGCGGCCCGGCTTCGGCGCGTCCGAGCGGCTGGACGTGATGCCCGGGCACGAAGCCAACGGCATCCTGGAACTGCCCGGCGGGCAGAGCGACAACCCGCTGTCGCCGTACTACGGCGCCGGGCACGAGGACTGGGTCAACGGCCGGCCGACGCCGCTGCTGCCGGGGCCGGAGCAGCATGTGCTCACCCTTAAGCCAGCCGGGAAGGCGTGAGGCGCGCTAGGATCACGCGGCGTTCGGAAGGCTCTTGGATTTATCGAGGCCAGGCAGTTCGGAGCTTCCACAACCTTCATGATTGGAATCCTTCTCCCTCCGGCGACCCGAAGGTAGTCCCCGTGGGAGAGAAGGTGGCGGCAGCCGGATGAGGGTACGGGCGGAGTGATGCGCTTCACTCCGCCCGTACCCTCACCCCAACCCCTCTCCCGATGGGAGAGGGGCTATCCACCCTCAAGGAGAAATTCATGGCAAGCCAGCACCGTCGTTTTCTCGCCACGACCTTTATCGCCGCGATGCTCGCCAGCGGTTATGCCCAGGCCCAGCAATTGCCCTCGCTCGACAGCGCCGTCGCCACCGCCACGCGCTGGGCAGCGCAGGCCGACAGCGGCCAGGCCGACGCGATGTGGAAGAGCAGCGGCGCGATGATGCAGAAGAGCGTGAGCGCCGCCGACTGGGCCAAGTACCTGGACGGCGTGAAGAAGCAGCTCGGCGCCACGCAGAGCCGCGACTGGGTGCAGATCGGCCGCGTGGAGAATCCGCAGGGCCTGCCGCCCGGCGAATACCTCAACGTGGTGTTCGTGGCGCGCCACGCGACGGCGCCGGCGGTGGAAACCGTCTCGCTGAGCCAGGCCGGCACGAGCTGGGTGCCGGTGGGCTATATCGTGCGCCCGGTGCAACAGCAGCCGGCGGCACCCGCCCCGGCCGCGGCGCCGGCCGCACCGGCGAAGCCGGGCAAGTAAGCGCAGGCCGCGCTCAGCCGCGCTGGAACGGACTGGTCCGCTTGCTCTTGCCGGGAGCGGACCGATACCTGGAAGGATCGAATCCGCTGCGCTGCCCGCGCAGCGCGGCGCCATCGATGCGCTGCGCCAGCTCGTCGATATCGCGCTCGCTCACGCCGGCTTGCGCGAAGTGCTCCCGCCAGCGCTCGACCACCTCGATCACGGCGGCCGTCTCGGCCGCCGCCTCGGCCGGCAGCAGGCCGAACGCCTCGCATTGCGACAGCGCATTGGCCAGCGTCGAATCGCGGCCGTCCGCGCCGCAGATGAATTCCTGATAGCCCTGCCCCGAGTTCGTCGGCAGCACGTCGTAGGCCGGCGCCAGTTTCAGGCGGCCGTTGTCGAACGGGTTCACCACCAGCAGCGAATGGTTCTTCTCGTGGTCGTCGGTGTTGTCGACCAGGATGTTGAACACCATGCGGCGGAACAGCTCGCGCGCGTCGTTGCGGCTGATGTCCTGCTCAACGATGCCGACGCGCCGCAGGATCCGCGCCAGCTCCGGATAGCCCAGCTCCGCTTCGGTACCTGACGCGGTCGCCGCACGGATCGCAGTGCCGGCCGAGATGCTGTGGATGCGCTGGCCCGCGGCGCGGTCGAAGCGGCGCACCGCGATCGCATGCTGGCCTTCCAGCGCAATCACCCGCGTGGTGGCCACGGTGATGCCCGCGCGCTGCGCAAGCGTCATGCTGGCGTGCTCGATCAGCGGTGTGTCGATCGGTTCGCCGTTGAAGAACTTGATGACCCATTGCTCGCCGTCGATCTCGATCAGCGCCTTGGGCTTGGCGCCGCCGAGGCTGCCGCCGGCACGCACGATGCGTGCTTCCACCGCGCTGATCGGCTCGGACGCTTCGATCTTCGCCACCACCTCGCTGAGCTGCTGCGCCTGCCCCAGCCGCGGCAGCGGACTGCCTTCGCGCGGGCGATAGGTATCCGGCGAGGTCGACACGCCGAGCGCGCCGAAGCGTTCGTCGCCGGCGTAATACAGGTATTCCAGCAGCGAGAGGCGCGCCGGCTTGTCGACGAAGCGGATGACCTTCTCGCCCCAGCGATCCGGGCGCGCGTCGTCGACCGCGCCGACGGCACGCTGCGCATCGCCCGCCAGGCGGCCCGGAGGCAACTGCTCGATGTCGACCAGGGGCAGGTCCTCGCTCAAGGCGAAGCCGTGGGCCAGCCAGTCCTGGCCATAGCGCAGCGACACGCCCTTGCCGGCGGCGACCAGCTGCAGGGCGCCGACATGCCGCGGGCTGGCCGGATCGGCCAGGTACCACAGGTGCAGATCGTCCAGGCGCATCTCAGCCCTTCGCCTGGCGCTTGTAGGCACGCGCCTCGGCGGACGCCAAAGCGCGCGTGCGCCCCAGTGCCTCGGCCTTGCGCACGTCCATCTCGATCGCGCCCTGGTCGTGCTCGGGAGCGGCGAGCTTGCCCAGCTCGCCATCGCGCTGGATCAGCCACAGCGCGGTGGCGACGATGCCGATGCCGACCGAGGGATCGCCCGCCTCGAGCCGCTGCAAGGTGGGCACGGAAACGCCCATGCGCTGGGCCCAGGTCTTCAAGGATTCCTTGCGGCGCAGGCGCGCCACGGCCAGGTCGGCGCCGAGCTTTTCAAGGGCGGCGGCGGTGGCCGGCGGGAGCTGCTGAAGGGCGCGGGCGAGCTTTGGCATAAACATAGAATATAACAAAATACTGCTAATTGTAAATATCTATGTGTATGTCACGGAGCAAGCTGCGCTTCAAAGCAAAACATCGCCTTATTTAACCGGGTAAAAAAGAGCCGCCCGCAGGCGGCTCTTGCTCATTCCACTGGCAGGGCCGACCGCTCAGTCGCCCGCACCCACCGCCTCCGGCAAGCCCGGCACGAACTCCTTGCCGCTGGGCACCTTGGCGCTGGATGCCTTCAAGGCCCCGCCGATCGGTTCCACGCGCCCGCTCAGGCACTTGCCCAGGAACTGCTCGGCCACCGCATTGAAGGCGATGCTGTTCTCCGGCCGCGCGAAGCCATGGCCTTCATCGGGGAACAGCACGTAGGTCACCGGGATGCTCTTGGCCTGCATCGCCTTGACGATCTGGTCCGACTCGGCCTGGTTCACGCGCGGGTCGTTGGCGCCCTGCCCGATCAGCAGCGGACGCTTGATCGCTGCGGCCTTGAACAGCGGCGAGCGCTCCTGCAGCAGCTTGCGGCCGTCCTCGGTGGTGGGATCGCCCATGCGCTTGTAGAACTGCGCCTTGCCCGCTTCCCAGTACGGCGGGATGGTCTTCAGCAGCGTGGCGAGGTTGGACGGGCCCACGATATCGACGCCGCAGGCGAAGGTATCGGGGGTGAAGGTGAGGCCCGCCAAGGTGGCGTAGCCGCCGTAGGAGCCGCCCATGATGGCGACCTTGTCGGCCTCGGTGATGTGGTTCTTCACCGCCCACTGCACCGCGTCGATCAGGTCGTCGTGCATCTTGCGGCCCCACTGCAGGTCGCCGGCGGAGATGTACTTCTTGCCGAAGCCGGTCGAACCGCGATAGTTCACCGACAGCACCGCATAGCCGCGATTGGCAAGCCACTGGTGGTAGCTGCTGTAGCCGTAGACATCGCGCGCCCACGGCCCGCCGTGCACGAACAGCACCATCGGCAGCGGCCGGTCCGGGCGGCCCGGATGCGCCTTGTCGCTGCCCGCCGGCAAGGTGAGATACGACACTTCGGTCAGGCCGTCGCGCGTGCGGATCTCCTGCGGATACATCGGCGCCAGCGTCGCATCGGCCAGCTCCGGCCGGCTGACGAACAGCGCGGTGAGCTTCTTCGCCTTGCGCTCGTACAGATACGTAGTCCCCGGCTTGGTCACCGGGTCGACCACCACCGTCCAGAAATCGTCGGCGTCGGTGCGCGAGCTGACCTCGAACTTGCCCTTGAGCTGGGCTTTAAGGAAGTCCAGGTCGACCTTCACCGCCGGGTCCAGCGCGGTCCATTCCGGCTTGAGGTACTGCGACGAATAAGCCTGCACCTTGCCGGTGGCCGGGTCGGTAAGCGTGTCGTCGATGTCGGCCTTGGCGTTCTGCGCCAGCACGCGGGTGGTGCCGCTGGCGACATCCTGGGCCAGCAGCGCCGCGGTATCGCGGCCGCGCGAGTCGAGCCAGTACAGCGTCTTGCCGTCCGCGGTGAAGCCGGCCGGCTGGGTGGTGAGCGAATCGTCCAGGCCGACGCTGCCGAATGGCTTGGCATCGACCTTGCCATCTTCCACGCGGTAGTAATCGGTGCCGCCGTCGGGGCGCGATTTCTCCGCCACGCGCAGCACGAGTTGGTCGTCGGCGACGAAGCTGGCGTAGTCGCCCTTGTTCTCGAACACTTCGGTGAGCTTGCCGCTCTTGATGTCCAGGCTGTAGATGTCGTGCCAGCGCGGATCGCGGTTGTTCACGCCGATCAGGATGCGGTCCTTGATGTGCATGCTGCTGCCGACCACGCGCACGCGGGTCTTCTGGAACGGCGTCAGCGACTGCGGCTCGCCGCCTTGCACGTCCACCTTGTAGAGCAGGAAGTTCTCGTCGCCGCCGTGGTCGTTGACGTACAGCACCGAGGACGAATCCGGCGCCCAGAAATACTGGCGGATCGGGCGCTGCTTTTCCGCGGTGAGCGGCTTGGCCTGGTCCGGCGCACCAGCGGGCGCCACCCACACATTGAGCACGCCGTCGCGCGGCGCGATCCAGGCCAGCCACTTGCCGTCCGGGCTGAGCTTGCCGGCGACCCGGCTGGGATTCCCGAACAGCTTGGCGCGTTCGATCAGCGGCGCGCTGGTGGCGGGAGCGGTGTCCGCCCATGACATGGAAGCGGACAGACCGGCGGCCGCGATGGCCGCGGCGAGCAACAGCTTGCGCATACCTTTCTCCTTGGTGTGTGCTTGGCGTGGAGGGAACAGCACTCCGGGTTGCGTAAAGCCACGCCACCGCCAGCGGCTGGGACTCAGCCCAGCAGACGCTCGCAGATGGCCTGGTACAGCGAAGGCAGTTTTTCCAGATCGGCCACGGCCACGCACTCGTCCACCTTGTGGATGGTCGCGTTGACCGGCCCCAGTTCCACGACTTCGGCGCCCAGCGGCGCGATAAAGCGCCCGTCCGAGGTGCCGCCGCCGGTGCTTTGTTCCGGCTCTACGCCGCACAGCTCGCGGCACACCGACACCACCGTGTCGCGCAGCGCGCCGCCGGCGGGGCTCAGGAAAGGCTCGCCGGAGAGATTCCAGTCGAGCGCGTAATCCACGCCATGCCGGTCGAGGATCCGCTCGACGCGCGCGCGCAGTTCGTCCGCGCGGCTGGCGGTGCTGTAGCGGAAATTGATCAGCGCGACGAGCGCGCCAGGAATGACATTGCTGGCGCCGGTGCCGGCATGGAGATTGGAAACCTGGAACGAGGTCGGCGGGAAATCCGCATTGCCTTCATCCCAGCGTTCCGCGGCCAGTTCGGTGAGCGCGGGCGCGAAGGCGTGGATCGGGTTCTTCGCTTTCTCCGGATAGGCCACGTGGCCCTGGATACCGCGCACCGTCAGCGTCGCCGACAGCGAGCCGCGCCGTCCGACGCGAATCAGATCGCCCAGGCTTTGCTTCGACGAGGGCTCGCCCACCACGCACCAGTCGATGCGCTCGCCGCCGGCACGGAAATGCTCGGCCACCTTGCGCACGCCATCGAGATTGGTCGGCCCTTCCTCGTCGCTGGTCAGCAGGAAACCGACGCGGCCGCGATGATGCGGATGCGCCGCGACAAACGCCTCCAGCGCCACCGCCATCGCGGCCACCGAGCCCTTCATGTCGGCCGCGCCGCGGCCGTACAGATAACCGTCGCGCACCACCGGCTCGAACGGATCGCTGCGCCAGCTTTCCACCGGCCCGGTCGGCACCACGTCGGTATGGCCCAGGAACACCAGCAGCGGGCCGCCTGCGCCGTGCGTGGCCCACAGATTGTCCACTTCGCCGTAGCGCAGGTGCTGGATGTTGAAACCCACGCGCGCCAGGCGCTCGGCCAGCAGGGCCTGGCAGCCGGCATCGTCCGGCGTCACCGAGCGGCGGCGGAGAAGTTCGGCGGTGAGGTCGAAAACGGCGGACATGCGAAATTCCGATGGATGAGGCGCGGAGCAGCCTCGTCGTGAAAAGGAAACTAGCCGATCAGCGCGCCGCCGATCACGTGCCCAACGGCATAGGTGATCGAAGCTGCCGCGGCAGTAATTCCGAGCTGGCGCGCGATCGAGAACACCACGCTGCGGCCGGTGAACAGCGAGGTGCCGATCCCGATCAGGGCCAGTGCGAAGGCAGTGGCGCCGATGCTGGCCAGCATGGCGGCACGGCCGCCGAGGAACAGATACGGCGCGACCGGAAACGCGGCGCCCAGCGCGAACATGCAGAACGAGGAGATCGCCGCGCTATAGGCCGAACCACCCAGGTCTTCCGGGTCGATGCCCAGGTCCTCGCGCACCAAGGTGTCCAGCGCTGCGCGCGGCGTTTCGGACAGCCGCTCGGCGACGGTCTCGGCCACCTGCGGCTCCAGCCCCTTGTCGCGGTAGATGCCGGCGATGCTGCGCGCACCGTCTTCCGGCGCCACCGCGAGGCGTTCGGCACGCACCGCGATCTGCGCCTGGTAGAACTCGCGCGAACTGTTCACCGACAACCATTCGCCCAGCGCCATCGAACAGGCGCCGGCGACCAGGCCGGCGATGCCGGCAGTCAGCACCGCCTTGTCGTTGCCCGAGGCACCGGCCATGCCCATCACCAGGCTGACGTTGGAAACCAGGCCGTCGTTGGCGCCGAGCACCGCGGCGCGCAGCGTGTTGCCGCTCTGCCCGCGGCTGTCGCGCCTGGCGTTGCGCACCGGCGCGCCCTCGGCGAAATGGTTGCGCAGCTCCTTGCGGTCCACCGAAGGCTCGACGTGGTCGGCATGTTCGAGCCGCACCACGGTGGGCATCACGAACTCGGTGCCGAAGCGGCGCGCGAACCAGGCCAGCACGCGCACGCGGATGCCGGCCTCGTGCTTCGGCACCGCCACCTGCATGGCATGCAGCTGCGCTTCCCAGAACGCGGCGTTGGCGGTTTCCGCCAACGCGATGCGGCGATAAGCACGGCGCTTGCGCTCGTCGCCGGCCAGGTCGGCGAGGCGCTCGTACAGCGCGGCGTTGTCACGCTCGATACGCAGGTTGGCGAGGAAACGGCGTGCGCTGCGATCGCTCATTCCGGTTCCGCCTCGTGCTGGCCCAGGAAGATCAAGGCGCCGAGCAGCAGCGCCACCAGGCGGAACGAAGTCTCGATGCCGTTCCACTGCGTCGACATCCACATGCCGAACCACTCGCCGCCGATCGCCATGAAACCGACCAGCCACAGCAGCAGGCCAAGGCTCAGCCCCGCCGTCGCCAAGCCCTTCGCGCGCCGGAACAACGCGCCCGGGGCACGGCGACGCAGCCACATGCGCCAGGCACCGGCCCACAGCAGCGCGGCGGTGGCGACCTGGGTGGCGATGATCAGCGCATACGCCGCATGCTGCAGCCACGCCGTGGTGATGGCGCGGTAGCGGATGGTCGCGTCGGGGAAGATCGTGTCCATCGCCAGCACGTGATGCACGAAGGCGAAGTTGCTGCCGTAATCGGTGAGGTTGCCGAACGCCACCAGGCTCACCAGCAGGGCGAGCCCGGCCACCAGCAGCAGCTTGGCGTAGCGTGCCGGCATCTCAGCGCGCGAACAGCTTCTTGAAGCCATTGTCGCTGAAGCCGACGCTGACCGAGCCGTCCGGCTGCACCACCACGGGGCGGCGCACCAGCGCCGGATATTCCTTCAGCAGCAAGGTCCACTCCGGATCGCTGCCCGGGTTCTTGCGCTGCGGCAGCAGGTTGCGCCAGGTGGTGCCGGCCTTGTTGACCAGCTTCTCCCAGCCGCCGAGCTGGCGCGCCCAGTCCTTCAAGCTGTCGGCCGGCACCGGGTTGGCGCGGTAGTCGACGAAGACGTGTTCGACCTCGAAACGGTTGAGCCAGTTGCGCGCCTTCTTGCAGGTATCGCAGTTGCTCAGGCCGTACAGCGTGGGCTTGCTCATGCAGTGCTATCCATCGACAGGTTGTTGCCGCCGCAGCATGCGCAGCAGCACGTAGAAAGCCAGGGCGGCGACCAGGTGCTTGATCGTGTGCCCGCTGATACTGCCGCCGCTTGCCTGGAACACCAGCTTGTCGCCTTGCTCGCAGGCGAAGGCCACCAGATAGACGCCGAGCACCGCGAACAACCGGGAGCGTCCGCTCCATGGCGTCGGCAGCAAGGCCACCGCCAGCAACAGCAGCAGGATCGAACCGCCCTGGGCCACGAAGTACGGGAGCAGATTGCCGGTGATGTTCCAGTAAACGACGCAGGCCACGCCGAGCAGCGACAAGCCCAGCAGCGGCACGTCGGAGCGCCAGCGCAGGCGTTCCGCCAGCGTGGCGGCGAGCAGCGGCATGAACACCAGGGTCATCGGCAGGCGGTCCCATACCAGCCGCGCGTCGGAAGGCGCCCAGTGGTAATAAGCCGAGCCGAACGCGGTCAGCGCCAGTCCGGCGAAGGTGAGGCCGTAGGCATGGACGTTGATTTTGCCCATCGCCTGTACGCCCGGCAGGCGCAGCGCGGACAAGCCGAGCAAGCCCACCAGCAGAAACGCGAGATTGGACGTCACGTCGCCGAAGTTGGGGATGCCCAGCCAGCCACGCGAGTCGGCGAAGCCGTGATAAGCCTGCGGCTGCGCCACCGGCGGCAGCACGAATGCGGCGATCGCCAGCACGATGCCGGCCAGAGCGAGCACACGCGCACGCCTGCGCGCCGCCGCGGTGCCTGCCCCGGCCGCGAGCGCCATCAGTCGGCGCTGCGCAGCAATTCGTTGATGCCGGTCTTGCTGCGCGTCTTCTCGTCCACCTGCTTGACGATGATCGCGGCGTACAGGCTGTGCGTGCCGTCCTTCGCCGGCAGGCTGCCGGCCACCACCACGCTGCCGGCCGGCACGCGGCCATAGCTGATCTCGCCGGTGGCGCGGTTGTAGATGCGGGTGGACTGGCCGAGGAACACGCCCATGCCGATCACGCTGCCCTTCTCCACCACCACGCCTTCCACCACTTCGGAACGCGCGCCGATAAAGCAGTTGTCCTCGATGATGGTGGGATTGGCCTGCAGCGGTTCCAGCACGCCGCCGATGCCGACGCCGCCGGACAGGTGCACGTGCGCGCCGATCTGCGCGCAGGAGCCCACCGTGGCCCAGGTGTCGACCATGCTGCCGGCGCCGACGTAGGCGCCGATATTGACGTAGCTGGGCATCAGCACGGCGTCCTTGGCCACGTGCGCGCCGCGGCGTACCAGCGCGCCGGGCACCACGCGCGCGCCCAGGCCCTGCAGCTCGGCGTCGTTGCCGTGGGCGAAGCGCAGCGGCACCTTGTCGAAAGCCAGCGCGGAGCCGCCGTCGACCACGCGGTTGCCATTGATGCGGAAGTACAGCAGCACGGCTTTCTTGATCCACTGGTTGACCGTCCAGCCGCCGTTGCCGTCCGGCTCGGCGACGCGGCGTTCGCCGGATTCCAGCAGGTCGATGACCTGCTCCACGGCGGGGCGCAGATAGGTTTCGATGTCCGACTGGGTGAGGTCGTTGCGGCGCTCGAAGGCGTCGTCGATCAGGGATTCGATGCTTTGCATGGCGTGCGCGATGGGGGCTGGTGAGAACCCGGCCATGCTAGCGGGATTGGCCGCGCCGGGCGAGCCGGTTTGGCCGTCCATCGCCGATCTTGCCCTTGCCGCTTGCGCTAACCCGCGCGCCTGGCCGCGCCCAGCCGGTCCAGCAAGGCGTGCAGCAGGCGGTCCTGCTGCACCACGCCCAGCGGCGCGTTGCGGCGGTCGGAGATCAGGAAGAAGTCCTCCACGCGTTCGCCGAAGGTGGCGATGCGCGCATCGTGCACGCGCACCTCGGCATCGGCCATGGCCTGCGACACCGCGGCGAGCAGGCCGGGCCGGTCGCTGCACACCAGGGCCAGCCGCGTGCGGTCGCCGACCGCGCTGAAGGCGATCTTCGGCGCCACCTGGAAATGCTTCAGATGCCGCGACATGTTCCGCCGCGACGGCTGGTGCGTATGCGCCGGCTGCGACAGCGCGCGGTGCAGGCGCTGCTGCAGTTCCTCGGCGCGGTCCACGCTGGCCGGCTGCTGGCTGTCCGACTCCAGCAGCAGGAAGGTATCCAGCGCCATGCCGTTGCGGCTGTTGAGGATGCGCGCTTCCATCACCGAGAAATGCAGGCGGTCCAGCATGGCGGTGACCGAGGCGAACAGACCGTCGCGGTCCGGCGTATAGACGAACAGCTCGGTGGTGCCGCGCACCGACAGCGGATGCACTTCGATCAGCGGCGTGGCGCCCGCGGCGCGGACGATCGCGGCGGTCTGCCAGGCGATCTGCTCGGGCCGGTGGCGCAGGAAGCTTTGCTCCGGGAAGTCCAGCCACACCCGTTCGCAGGCGACTTGTGCAAAACCTTCCGCCAGCAGCAGCGCCAGCGCGGCCTCGCGGCATTCGCGCACGCGCGCGGCGGCATCGCGCGGCAGTTCGTCCTCGCTGGCCAGCGCATAGCGCGTGGCGGTGTAGAGGTCGGCCAGCAGGCGGTCCTTCCATGCGTTCCACAGACGCGGACTGGTGCCGATGATGTCGGCGATGGTCAGCAGATACAGCAGGTCCAGCCGTTCGCGCTCGTCCACCGCTTCGGCGAAACGCTGCACCACCTCCGGATCGGTGATGTCCTGGCGCTGCGCGGTGACGCTCATCAGCAGATGCCAGCGCACCAGCCAGGCGATCAGCTCGATGTCTTCGCGCGGCAATCCAAGACGCGCACCGAACGCACGCGCATCTTCCTCGCCCAGCACGGAGTGATCGCCGCCGCGCCCCTTGGCGATGTCGTGGAACAGCGCGGCGAGCAACAGCAGTTCCGGCTTCTCCAGCGTGGGCCAGATGCCGCAGGCGATGGGGAAGTCGGCGCGCGCGGCCGGATCGGCGAAGCGCGCCACGTTGCGCAGCACGCGCAGCGTGTGCTCGTCCACGGTGTAGACGTGGAACAGGTCGTACTGCATGCGTCCGAACACCTTGCCGAACGCCGGCAGCACCGCCGCCAGCAGGCCGTGCCGGTTCATCCGCCACAGCGCTTCCACCGCCGGCGCGCCCTTGCGCAGCAGGCGCAGGAAGGCGTCGAGCACCTGCGGATCGTCGGCCAGCGCAGCGCCGAAGAACGCGGTGGCCTGGTGGATGCGGCGCATGGTGTCGGCGGTGAAGCCGACGATGCCGGACTCGCCCAGGCGCAGGATGAAGACCTCGACCAGCGCCGCGGGCCGGCGCACGAACAGATCCGGATCGCGCACCGCCAGGCGCGAACCGTAGCGCAGGAAATCCGCGCCCACGGCTTGCGGTTCCGCCGGCGGCTCCAGCATTTCCTCGAAGCGTTCGGCGATCTGCACGCCTAAGCGTTCCACCTGGCTGGCCGCGCGGTAATAGCCCTGCATGAACTGTTCGACGCCGAGATTCTTTGCGTGTTCGTCGCGGAAGCCCAGTTGCTCGGCGAGCGCGCGCTGGTAGTCGAACAGCAGGCGCTCCTCGGCGCGGCCGGCTTCCAGATGCAGCGCGAAGCGGTAGCGCCGCAGCGTGGCTTCGGCTTCTTCCAAGGTGGAGCGTTCGGCCGGATCGAGCAGGCCTTCCTCGACCATGCCGTCGAAATCGTCCGCATGCGCGAGGCGGCGGCCCAGCCAGCGCAGCGAATCGAGCGTGCGCAGGCCGCCGGGGCCGTCCTTGAGATTCGGTTCGAGGTTGTAGGCGGTGTCGTTGTAGCGCGCGTGGCGGCTGTCGCGTTCGGACAGGCGCACGGCGAGATAGGCGGCCGGCGGCCACAGCGCGGGATCGTCGACGATCGCCTGCAGCGATTGCTCCAGCAGCGGATCGCCGGCCAGCCGGCGCGCATCGAGCAGGCTGGTGAACACGCTGGCGTCCTGCGCGGCCAGCGCGCGGCACTGCGCCGGGTCGCGCACGGCATGGCCGACTTTCAGGCCGATATCCCACAGGGTGGCGAAGCATTGTTCCAGCGCGCGCAGCCGCGCCGGCTCGGCGCGCTCGGCCAGCACCAGCAGGTCCACGTCCGAACGGGGAAACAGCAGGCCGCGCCCGAAACCGCCGACGGCGAACAAGGCCGCGCCATCCACTTCACCCAGGCAGGCCGTCCACACGTGGACCACGATGCGCGCCACCGAATCGCCGCGCCGGCGCGCCAGCGCGGTGGCGTCGGCGCCGGCGCGGAAGGCAGTGGCGATGGCGCGGTCCACATCGCCCAGCAATTGCCGCAGCGCCCGCCGCGCCTCGGTCGACACGCCCGAGCGGGGAACCGCGGTGGGCAGGCGCGGCAGAGGGGGCAGTACGACGGTCATGCGCATGTGGACCGGGAAACCAGGGAACCGCAGCAGTCTGCCACGTTGCCGGGAACCTTGAGCGCCCCGAAACGAAGAAGGGCGGCACCTGGCCGCCCTTCTGCCTGCTCGTTCCGGCGCTCAGGCATCCGGCCAGGGCGTGAGGATCTCGAAGCCGTCCTCGGTCACCGCGATGGTGTGCTCCCACTGGGCCGACAGCGAGTGGTCCTTGGTGACCACCGTCCAGCCGTCCGGCAGCTGGCGCGTCTGCGGCTTGCCGGAGTTGACCATCGGCTCGACCGTAAAGGTCATGCCCTGCTTCAGCTCCAGCCCGCTGGCCGGCTTGCCGTAATGCAGCACCTGGGGCTCGTCGTGGTAGACCTTGCCGATGCCGTGGCCGCAGTACTCGCGCACCACCGAGAAGCCGGCTGCCTCGGCATGCTTCTGGATGGCGTGGCCGACGTCGCCCAGGGTGGCGCCGGGACGCACGGACTGGATGCCCAGCATCATCGCCTCGTGGGTGGTCTCGACCAGCCGCCTGGCCAGCACCGAGGGGGTGCCGACGAAGTACATGCGGCTGGTGTCGCCGTGCCAGCCGTCCTTGATGACGGTGACGTCCAGATTGATGATGTCGCCGTCCTTCAGCAGCTTGGACGGGCTGGGAATGCCGTGGCAGATCACGTGGTTGACCGAGGTGCACAGGGTCTTGGGAAACCCGTTGTAGCCGACGTTGGCCGGGATCGCCTTCTGCACGTTGACGATGTGCTCGTAGGCGAGGCGGTCCAGGTCCTCGGTGGTGACGCCCGGCTTGACGTGCTCCTTGAGCATCGCCAGCACTTCGGCGGCCAGCTTGCCGGCCTCGCGCATGGCTTGGAGATCGGCGGGGGATTTCAGGGTGACGGCCATAGTTCCACTCAGATGGCGCCGCAGACCCCCGGCTTCAACGGGCCCAGCTCAAGCTGAACCGGCCGGCGGCTTGCCGCTATGCCGGCGTGCCGGCTATAATTTCGGAGTTTTGCTGCCTCGAGTGGGCGCCACACAGGGCGCTTCCCTACCGGCCGCAAAGCGAAAAGTGATTGTAACCGCGCTGCGGCATGATCACCTAAGTCCTTGATCGGACAAACCAACGCCACACACGCATCGGCACCGCCTTCGGGGTGCCGCGGGCCCTTGGGGTACCGCGGTCGAAGCCGGGGATGCGTGGAGGTCCAAACCCCCCGGGCCACACGACAAGGCCCACTGAAGGAGTTATTCCCATGGCACAAGTCACCATGCGCCAGATGCTTGAAGCTGGCGTGCATTTCGGTCACCAGACCCGCTACTGGAACCCCAAGATGGCGCCGTACATCTTCGGTGCCCGCGGCAAGATCCACATCATCAATCTGGAAAAGACCCTCCCGCTGTTCACCGACGCGATGAACTTCCTGTCGGGCGTGGCGCAGAAGCGCGGCACCGTGCTGTTCGTCGGCACCAAGCGCTCGGCCCGCGAAGCCCTGGCCGAGGAAGCCGGCCGCGCCGGCATGCCGTTCGTGACCGCCCGCTGGCTCGGCGGCATGCTGACCAACTTCCGCACCGTCAAGCAGTCCGTGGCGCGCCTGAAGGAGCTGGAAGCGGCCGAAACCGACGGCAGCTTCGAGCGCCTGGTCAAGCACGAAGTGCTGGCCCGCCGCCGCGAGCGCGACAAGCTGGAGAACTCGCTGGGCGGCATCAAGGACATGAACCGCCTGCCCGACGCGCTGTTCGTGGTCGACATCGGCCATGAAGACATCGCCGTGCAGGAAGCCAAGAAGCTCGGCATCCCGGTGGTTGCGGTGGTCGACACCAACTACAACCCGGAACTGGTCGATTACGCCATCCCGGGCAACGACGACGCGATCCGCGCGATCCAGCTGTACGCCCGCGCCGCCGCCGACTCGATCCTCGAGGGCCGTGCCGCCGCTCCGTCGGCCGCCCAGGGCGACGCCAACGAGTTCGTCGAGCTCGACGAGGAAGGCAACCCGGTCGCCAAGGAAGAGCGCAAGGCCGCTCCGCGCCGCGACAACAACAACCGCGGTCCGGCCAAGAAGGGCGCTGGCGCCCCGCGCCGTGACGGTGGTGCCGGCGCTGGCCGTGGTGGCCGCGGCGGCCGCCCGAACGAAGGCGAAGCGGACGGTAGCGAGTAAGCCATCCCCCGCCCCGGCCGTGACCGGCCGGGGCGTTTCAAAGATTTTCGAGGAACCCAGATGACTGCCATTACCGCAAAACTGGTCGGCGAACTGCGCGAGCGCTCGGGCGCCGGCATGATGGACTGCAAGAAGGCGCTCACCGAGACCGGCGGCGACATCGACGCCGCCATCGAGCACCTGCGCAAGACCGGCCTGGCCAAGGCCGACAAGAAGGCCGACCGCGTCGCCGCCGAAGGCCGCATCGCCACTGCCGGCGAGAACGGCAAGGCCGTGCTGGTCGAGGTCAACAGCGAGACCGACTTCGCCGCCAAGAACGCCGAGTTCATCGACTTCACCAATGCCGTGGCCCAGGCCGTGCTGCAGGCTGGCGTGAGCGAGATCGAGGCGGTCAAGGGCGCCGCCATCGCCGGCTTCGCCAACATCGAAGAGGCCGCCAAGGCCAAGACCGCGACCATCGGCGAGAAGATCGACGTGCGCCGCGCCGCCCGCGTGGAGAACGACGGCCCGCTCGGCGTGTACTCGCACGGCGGCAAGATCGGCGTGATCGTGGCGCTCAAGGGCGGTTCGGAAGAGCTGGCCAAGGGCATCGCCATGCACGTGGCCGCGATGAACCCGCCCCACGTGAAAGCCGAGGACGTTCCCGCCGACTTCATCGCGCGCGAGAAGGACATCGCCCTCGCCGCCATGTCGGACAAGGAAAAGAACAAGCCGGCCGACATCCTCGACAAGATCATCGCCGGCAAGATCAACAAGATCGTGTCGGACGTGACCCTGGTCGGCCAGCCCTACGTGCTGGACACCGGCATCACCGTCGGCGACGCCCTGAAGAAGGAAGGCGCGGACGTGGTCAAGGTGGTGCGCCTGGTCGTGGGCGAAGGCATCGAGAAGGTCCAGGAGGACTATCTCGCCGAAGTGCAGAAGGCGATGCAGGTCTGACCTGCTTGCACATCTGCTGAAGAAGCCGCGGGAAACCGCGGCTTTTTTATGGCCGGCAGATGGCCGGCGTGGCACCGGAAGCATGGACGGCCGGACGTCCGCAGCATGCAGCGGAAGCACGCCTGCATGAACGAAACATCGTCGCACCGCATCGCCACGCGCTTTGCGCTTACCTGCGCGCGGCACAGCCGCTACAATACGCGCGTTTTGCCACACACAATCCGGAGACCCCATGAGCGAACCGCTTAATTATCGCCGCATCCTGCTCAAACTCTCCGGTGAAGCGCTGATGGGCGAAGCCGACTACGGCATCGACCCGAAAGTGATCGGCCGCCTGGCCGACGAGATCATCGACATCCAGCGGGCCGGCGTGCAGATCGGCGTGGTCATCGGCGGCGGCAACATCTTCCGCGGCGCCGGTCTCGCTGCCGCGGGCATGGACCGCGTCACCGGCGACCACATGGGCATGCTCGCCACCGTGATGAACGCGCTGGCCATGCAGGACGCGATCGAGCGCCGCGGCGGCTTCGCCCGCGTGATGAGCGCGATCCAGATCCACGACGTGGCCGAGGACTTCATCCGCCGCCGCGCCATCCGCCACATCGAGAAGGGCCGCATCGCGCTGTTCGCGGCCGGCACCGGCAATCCGTTCTTCACCACCGACTCGGCCGCCGCGCTGCGTGCGGTGGAGATCGGCGCGGACCTGCTGCTGAAGGCCACCAAGGTCGACGGCGTGTACACCGCCGACCCGGCGCGCCACGCCGACGCCACCCGCTACGACCGGCTCACCTACGACCAGGTGATCGAGCGCAAGCTGGCGGTGATGGATACCGCCGCCATCGCGCTGTGCCGCGACCACGGCATGCCGCTGCGCATCTACGACATGACGGTGCCGGGTAATTTGCTGCAGATCATGCGCGGCGAATCGATCGGCACCATCGTCACCGACCGCTGACGACCCAGGCGGGGCCGCCCGTTGGCGCCCCGCCCATCCGGCAGCCCGCATGCGGGCTGCCACCCCCTGTTATACTTCCAGGCTTGCACGTTCAAGGGGTATACCCATGCTCAACGACATCAAGACCGATGCCCAGACCCGCATGGGCAAAAGCATCGATTCGCTCAGGCACAGCCTCACCCGCCTGCGCACCGGCCGCGCCAGCACCGCGCTGGTGGAGCACATCAAGGTGCCGGCCTACGGTTCCGAGTCGCCGCTCAACCAGGTGGCTTCGATCTCGCTGGGCGACGCCCGCTCGATCATCATCACGCCGTTCGACAAGAGCCACATCGCCGCGATCGAGAAGGCGCTGCTGTCCTCGGACGTCGGCATCACCCCGACCACCGCCGGCACCGTGATCCGCCTGAACATGCCGCCGCTCACCGAAGAGCGCCGCCGCGAGCTGGCCAAGCACGTGGCGCACGAGGGCGAGGACGCCAAGATCTCGATCCGCAACGTGCGCCGTGACGCGATGCAGCAGGTCAAGGACCTGCTCAAGGACAAGAAGATCACCGAAGACGACGAGCGCCGGGCCGAGGACGATATCCAGAAGCTCACCGATCGCTTCGTCAAGGAAGTCGACACGATCGCCAGGGCCAAGGAAGAGGAACTGATGGCGCTCTGAAGCGCCATCGTTCCCCACAGCATGACCGGCGCCGACGCCGCGCGCATCCCGCGCCACATCGCCATCGTGATGGACGGCAACGGCCGCTGGGCCAAGGCGCGCCACCGCCCGCGCAGTTTCGGCCACAACGCCGGCCGCAAGGCCTTGCGCGAAGTGGTCGAGGGCTGCCTGCGCGAAGGCGTGCAGGCGCTCACCGTGTTCGCCTTCTCCAGCGAGAACTGGCAGCGTCCGCAGGACGAGGTCGGCGCACTGATGGAGCTGTTCGTGCGCGCGCTGGACAAGGAAGTGGAAGAACTGCACCAGCACGGCGTGCGCATGCGCTTCGTCGGCGACCTGGGTGCGTTCGACCCCAGCCTGCGCCAGCGCATGACCCAGGCCATCGCGCATACCGCCGGCAACGACAAGCTGCACCTGAACGTGGCGGTGAACTACGGCGGCCGCTGGGACGTGGTGCAGGCCGCGCGCAAGGCCGCCGAAGCGGTGGCCCGCGGCGAGTTCCGCGCCGACGAGATCGACGAAAAGCTGCTTGGCCACTGGATGAGCCTGGCCGACCTGCCGCCGCTGGACCTGTTCATCCGCACCGGTGGCGAGCTGCGCATCAGCAATTTCCTGCTGTGGCAGGCCGCCTACGCGGAACTGTATTTCACCGACACCTTGTGGCCGGACTTCGACCAGGCTTGCCTGCGCCAGGCTATCGAGGAATATGCACGCCGCGAGCGCCGTTTCGGGCGTACCGGCGCACAGGTCGCCGTCAAGGCCTAATCCAGGGACCCGCATGCTGCTTCAGCGAACCCTCACCGCATTGCTGCTCGCGCCGCTGGCGATCCTGCTGATCCTGTGGCCGCCGACCCATGTGTTCGCGCCGCTGGTGTCTTTGGCCTTCCTGATGGCGCTGTGGGAATGGACGCGCCTGTCCGGCCTGAAGGACCTGGGCGTGCGCATCGGCCTGCTGGCAGTCGCCGCCGTGCTGTTCGCCCTGCTGTGGTGGGCGCGCGATTCCGCGCTGTGGCCGGTGCTGATCGGCGCCGGCGTGCTGTGGTGGGCGGTAGCCTGTCTCTGGCTCCGGCATTTTGCGTTTGGCGCGGCGCCGACCCGCGAGAACCAGCTGTTCAAGCTGGGCGCCGGCGCGCTGGTGCTGGTACCGTCCTGGGTGGCCGCGATGAGCATCCACCGCGACCAGCCGCACGGGCATGGCTGGACCGTGCTGGCCCTGGTCATCGTGTGGGCCGCCGATATCGGCGCCTATTTCAGCGGCCGCCTGTTCGGCAAGCGCAAGCTGGCCCCGACCATCAGCCCCGGCAAGACCTGGGCCGGCGTGTACGGCGCCTTCGTCGCCGGCGCACTGGTGGCGGGCGCGGGCGGCTGGCTGCTAGACGTGCGCGGCACCCACCTGGTCGGCCTGATCCTGCTGTCGATGGTCACCGTGGTCGCCTCGATCGTCGGCGACCTGCTGGAAAGCCTGATGAAGCGGCATGCCGCGGTAAAGGACTCCGGCAGCCTGTTCCCCGGCCACGGCGGCCTGCTGGACCGTATGGACAGCGTATTCGCCGCCCTGCCCGTATTCGCCGCCGGCAAATTGCTGCTGGGTCTATGAGCAAGCCCCGGCAGATCGCGGTACTGGGAGCCACCGGCTCCATCGGTGGCAGCACGCTGGACGTCATCGCGCGCCACCCGGACCGTTTCCGCGCCAGCGTGCTGGCCGCCCACCGCCAGGTGGAAGCGCTCGCCGCGCTGTGCGAGAAGCACCGGCCGGAGCTGGCCGTGATCGGCGACCCGGCGCTGGAGGGCGAACTGGCCCGCCGCCTCGCCACCGCCGGCGTGCGCTGCGAGGTGGCCGCCGGCCATGACGCGATCACTGCCGCGGTGTCGGGCGGGCTGTGCGACACGGTGGTGGCCGCCATCGTCGGCGCCGCCGGCCTCGATTCCACCCTGGCCGCCGCGCGCAGCGGCAAGCGCCTGCTGCTGGCCAACAAGGAATCGATCGTGATGGCGGGCGAGCTGCTGCTGGCCGCCCTGCGCGAAGGCGGCGGGGAACTGATCCCGGTCGATTCGGAACACAACGCCATCTTCCAGTGCCTGCCGGGCGGCCGCCCCGAGCTGGCGCGCAGCGGCGTGCGCCGGCTGGTGCTGACCGCCTCCGGCGGCCCGTTCCGTGGCCGCACCCGCGCCGAACTGGCCGCGATCACCCCGGACGAAGCCTGCCGGCATCCGAAGTGGTCGATGGGCCGCAAGATCTCGGTCGATTCGGCCACCCTGATGAACAAGGGCCTGGAAGTGATCGAGGCCCACCACCTGTTCCAGGCCGCGCCCGACGCGATCGAGGTGCTGGTGCATCCGCAGAGTCTGGTCCACTCCCTGGTCGACTACGTCGACGGCTCGGTGCTGGCCCAGCTCGGCAACCCGGACATGCGCACCGCGATCGCCCACGCACTGGCCTGGCCGGAGCGGGTGGACTCGGGCGTGCCGCCGCTGGACCTGGCCGCCCACGGCACGCTGCAGTTCGAGGCGCCGGACCTGGCCACCTTCCGCTGCCTCGCCCTGGCCTTCCAGGCGCTGCGCGCGGGCGGCGACGCCACCGCGGTGCTGAACGCGGCCAACGAGGTGGCGGTGGAAGCCTTCCTCGCCGGCGCCCTGCCGTTCCTGTCGATCGCCGACGTGGTCGAAAGCGTACTCATGGAACTGCCGCCGCAAGCTGTGGTCGATGTCCGGTCCCTTACTGAACGTGACCGGGCAGCCCGCGAGGCCGCCCGCCGCGTTCTCCGCAACGCATGCTGATAAGCTCTTGCAGATGAACTCTATTTTCGGTCCGGTCTTCTGGTTGCTGGTCACGCTCGGCGTGCTGGTGACCTTCCATGAGTTCGGCCATTTCTGGGTCGCGCGCCGCTGTGGCGTCAAGGTGCTGCGCTTCTCCGTGGGCTTCGGCCGGGCGATCTGGAAGCGCATCGGCAAGGACGGCACCGAATACCAGGTCGCCATCATCCCGCTGGGCGGCTACGTCAAGATGCTGGACGCCCGCGAAGGCGAGGTCGATCCGGCCGACCAGGGCCGCGAGTTCACCCACAAGCCGGTGTGGCAGCGCATCGCCATCGTGGTGGCCGGCCCGGCCTTCAATCTGATCTTCACCCTGGTGGCGTTCTGGGCGATGTTCGTGGTCGGCATGCCCGACGCCGCGCCCATCGTCACCGCCGTGCCGCACAGCATGGCCGCCGAGGCCGGCGTGCGCCCGGGCGACCGTGTGCTGGCCGTCGACGGCAAGCCCGTCGACACCCTCAGCGACGCCTACGAGGCCATGGCCAACGCCCTGCTCGGCCGCGAGCCGCTGCCGCTGCGCGTGCGCGGCGGAGATGGCGCGGAGCGTCTGCTCACGCTGCCGCTGAACCAGCTGCCGGCCGGCCAGGACATCGGCCAGTACCTGGAAAAGCTCGGCATCAAGACCGCGCCCGCCGCACCGGTCGCCGCCGTGGTGAGAGCGGGCTTCCCTGCCGCCGCCGCCGGCCTGCAGGGCGGCGACCGCATCGTCAGCGTCAATGGCCAGCCGGTGGCCGACTTCGAGGCGTTCTCGCTGCTGGTGGCGGCCCAGGCGGCCAAGTCGCCGGCGCTGGCCATCGCCGTCGAACGCCAGGGCAAGCCGCTCGCGTTCACGGTCAACGCGCGCATGGAATCGATCGAAGGCCAGCCGTCGCGCTGGCTGATCGGCGTGTCGCCGCCGCAGGCCGAGCAAGTGGTGCGCCGCTACGGGCCGGTCGCCGCCGTGTCCGCCTCGCTGACCGCGACCTGGGACAACACCGTCTCGCTGTTCAACATGATCGGCAAGATGGTCACCGGCCAGGCCTCGACCAAGAACCTGTCCGGCGTGATCGGCATCGCCCAGGTGGCCAACGCCTCGGCCAGCATGGGGCTGGCCTGGTTCCTGCGCTTCCTTGCCCTGGTCTCGCTGAGCCTGGCCGTATTGAACCTGCTGCCCATCCCCGTCTTGGACGGCGGACACCTGCTGTATTACCTTATCGAGTTGGTCAAGGGCAGTCCGCTGAGTGAGCGCACGATGATGGCCGGTCAATACATCGGCCTCGCCTTGTTGTTCACCTTGATGGGTCTGGCGTTCTACAACGACATCCATCGCAGCCTGTTCTTGTGAAGCACGTACTGGTGACGTGCGCGCCCAACGCCTGCGTCGGGGGACGACCGGCCCGCGGCAAGGCGACTGATGTCGCCCAGGTCGCGGCGCCAAACGTTGAAATGTCCTCCGCCGCGCTCGCGAACGGCGCGCGCTTTTTTTCGAGGCGGGGAAGGTTCCTGTCTCAACTCTTACTCGCAGTGGCCGTCGCGGCCGCTGCGTCCGCATAAACAACGGAATCGACGATGAAGCGTATCGCCGCCCTGATCCTGCTTGCCTCACTCACCGCCAACGCGCTTGCGTTCGAGCCGTTCGTCGTTTCCGACATTCGCATCGATGGCCTCAGCCGCATCTCTGCGGGCACGGTGCTCAACTACCTGCCGGTCAACAAGGGCGACCGCCTGACCGCGGACGCCGCCCAGCGCGCGATCCGCGCCTTGTACCAGACCAAGTTCTTCAGCGAGGTCGAGATCGACCGCGAAGGCGAGATCATGGTGATCAAGGTCACCGAGCGCCCGTCCATCGCCAAGCTCACCCTGCGCGGCAACAAGGACATCAAGGAAGACGACCTGCGCAAGGGCCTGAAGGAGATCGGCCTGTCCGAGGGCGAGACCTTCGACCGCCTGTCGCTGGACCGCGTGCAGCAGGAACTGATCCGCCAGTACTACAACCGCGGCAAGTACAACGTGTCGGTCGAGCCGCACGTGACCAACCTGGACCGCAACCGCGTGGCGATCGAAATCGAGATCCGCGAAGGCAAGGTCGCCAAGATCAAAGAGATCAACATCGTCGGCAACAAGGCGTTCACCGACAAGGAAATCCGCAAGGACTTCGAATCCAGCACCAGCAACTGGATGTCGTGGTACTCGAAGGACGACCAGTACTCGCGCGAAAAGCTCTCCGGCGACCTGGAGAAGCTGCAGTCCTACTACATGGACCGCGGCTACGCCGACTTCGGCGTGGATTCCACCCAGGTGACCATCGCCCCCGACAAGCGCGAGATGTACATCGCCGCCGCGGTGAAGGAAGGCGAGATCTACAGCGTCTCCGACATCCACCTGCTCGGCGACCTGGTGCTGCCCGAAGAAACGCTGCGCCAGCTGGTGTTCCAGAAGAAGGACCAGACCTTCAACCGCAAGGCGATCGAAGCCAGCTCGGACGCGATCAAGAGCATCCTGGCCAGCATCGGCTACGCCTTCGCCAAGGTCACCCCGGTGCCGAAGCTGGACAAGGACAAGCGCACCGTCGACCTCACCTTCTACATCGAGCCCGGCAAGCGCGTGTACGTGCGCCGCGTGGTGTTCAACGGCAACACCCGCACCGAAGACGACGTGATGCGCCGCGAGATGCGCCAGCTCGAAGGCAGCTGGTTCTCGCAGCCGGCGATCGACCGCTCGAAGATCCGCCTGCAGCACCTGGGCTACTTCAAGAAGGTCGACATCGACAAGAAGCTGGTGCCCGGCACCGAGGACCAGGTCGACCTCACGGTGAAGGTGGAAGAACAGTCCGCCGGCAGCCTGATGTTCGGCGTGGGCTACTCGCAGTACTCCGGCATCATCCTGTCCGCCTCGGTGTCGCAGAACAACTTCCTGGGCACCGGCGACAGCTTCTCGGTGTCCGCGCAGCGCAGCGACTACGTCACCAGCGTCAGCGCCACCTATTTCAATCCCTACCTGACCGACAGCGGCATCGGCATCGGCTACAACGCCGCGTACAGCAAGAGCGACTACGGCGACGCCAACAGCGACTTCGTCAACTTCACCAGCAGCCAGAAGTCGTTCTCGGCGTTCCTCAACATCCCGATCACCGACTTCGACAGCCTGCGCGCCGGCCTTGGCCTGAGCAGCAACAAGATCAACCTGGACTACCAGGCCTACGATTCCACCGGCCAGATCGTCACCCAGAGCCTGTCGCCGCAGCAGCTGATCGACTACCAGAACGCGATCGGCCACAAGACCATCCACTCGTGGACCGGCCAGCTGGGCTGGACCCACGACACGCGCAACGGCTACTGGGCGCCGACCCGCGGCGGCATGATGACGCTGTCGACCGACATCGCCCTGCCCGGCTCCACCGTGCAGTACTACAAGATCTTCGGCGAGGCCAACCACTACTGGCCGATCGGCCGCGGCTTCGTGCTGTACCTGGACGGCCAGGTCGGCTACGGCAAGACCTACGGCCAGGAGTACGACCACTCCTTCGGCGACTACATCAAGGGTCAGAAGATCGACTTCCCGTTCTGGGAGAACTACTACTCCGGCGGCGTGCGCGACGTGCGCGGTTTCCAGGACAACACCCTGGGCCCCAAGCTTTGCGTCGGCACCGACGCCAGCGGCAAGCCGTTGCAGGCCGACAAGGACGGCCGCTGCAGCGGCGGCTACTACACCAACGCCCAGCCGGTCGGTGGCGCGTTCAAGGTGCTGGGTACCGCGCAGGTGTTCATCCCGCTGCCGTTCCTGAAGGACATCAACACCGCCCGCGTGTCGTGGTTCGTCGACGTCGGCAACGTGTACAAGGACTACAGCAGCTTCAAGGCCTCGGACCTGCGCGCCTCGACCGGTCTGTCGCTGCAGTGGCAGGCGCCGATCGGCCCGCTGATCATCAACTTCGCCATGCCGATCCGCTCCAAGAAGGAAGATCGCCATTACGAAGAGCGCATCCAGTTCACCTTCGGCAGCCAGTTCTAAGCTCGCCGCCGGCCGGATCGGGCAGCGCCGGATCAGGCACCGCAACACCCCGGAAGCGCGGCCTCGGCCGCGCTTTCTTTTGCCCGTGCGGAAAGACGTCGCGGCCCCCACGCCCTACAATGCCCGCACCGCCAGGGAGCCCGCATGAGCACCTTCCAATACACCGTGGCCGAGCTGGCCGAGCGATTCGGCCTCGCCTTCCAGGGCGACGGCCAGCGCGTCATCGACGGCGTGGGCACGCTCGCCGGCGCCGGTCCCAGCCAGCTCAGCTTCCTTTCCAACGGCAAGTACGGCGCCCAGCTCACGGGCTCGCGCGCCGGCGTGGTGGTGCTGCGCGAGGAAAACCTCGGCGACTGCCCCACCGCCGCGCTGATCGCCAAGGACCCCTACGTCGCCTACGCCAGGATCGCCGCGCTGTTCGAGCGCCTGCCCGCCGCACCGGCGGGGATCCATGCCAGCGCCGTGGTCTCGCCCGCCGCACGCGTCGCGCCCGGCGCGAGCATCGGCCCCTGCTGCGTGGTCGAAGAGGGCGCCGTGATCGAAGACGGCGCCGTGCTCGGCCCGCATTGCATCGTCGGCGCCGGCTGCACGGTCGGCGCGCAGTCGCGGCTGGTCGCGCGGGTCACCCTGGTCACCCGCGTGACGCTGGGCAAGCGCGTGCTGGTCCATCCCGGCGCGGTGATCGGCTCGGACGGCTTCGGCCTCGCCTTCGATCGCGACCACTGGATCAAGCTGCCCCAGCTCGGCGGCGTGCGCATCGGCGACGACTGCGAGATCGGCGCCAACACCACCATCGACCGCGGCGCGCTGGAAGACACCGTGCTGGAAGAGGACGTGCGCCTGGACAACCAGATCCAGATCGCCCACAACGTCCACGTCGGCGCGCACACCGCCATGGCCGGCTGCGCCGCGGTGGCCGGCAGCGCGAAGATCGGCCGCTACTGCATGATCGGCGGCAACGCCGGCGTGCTGGGCCATCTGGAGCTGGCCGACCGGGTTACCATTACGGCCAAGAGCCTGGTGACCCATTCGATCCGCGAGCCCGGCGAGTATTCCTCGGGGGTACCGTTGCAGGAGAGCCGCCTGTGGCGGCGCAACGCGGCCCGTTTCAAGCACCTGGATGAGTACGTGCGCCGCCTTTCGGCGCTGGAGAAGGACAGCAACAATGAGTGACAAGACCGAGCCCTTCCACCTGCCGGTGACGGTGGAGCAGATCCAGAAGCTGCTGCCGCATCGCTATCCGTTCCTGCTGGTGGACCGGGTGATCGAGCTGGAGCCGGACCGCCGCGTGGTGGGCCTGAAGAACGTGACCATGAACGAGCCGTTCTTCCAGGGCCATTTCCCCGGCCATCCGGTGATGCCCGGCGTGCTGATCGTGGAGGCCATGGCGCAGACCGCCGGCCTGCTCACCCAGATCAGCAGCCGCATGAAGGGCGACACCGGCAGCCCGCTGTTCTACCTGGCCAAGGTGGACGACGCGCGCTTCTACTGCCCGGTGGTGCCGGGCGACCAGCTGCATATGGAAGTGAAGCTGCTGCGCCTGCTGCGCGGCATGGGCATGTTCGAGGCCGAGAGCCGCGTCAATGGCAAGAAGGTCGCCTCCTGCCAGCTGGTCTGCGCGGCGAGGTCCGACAAATGAGCGAGCCCAGCCCGAGCCAGCCCGGCTCGATCCATCCCACCGCACAGATCGACCCGTCCGCCAGACTGGACGCCAACGTCAGCATCGGCGCCTACAGCGTGATCGGCGCCGAGGTGGAGATCGGCGAGGGCACGGTGATCGGTCCGCACGTGGTGATCGAAGGCCCGACCCGCATCGGCCGCGACAACCGCATCAGCCAGTTCGCCTCGCTCGGCGGCGCGCCGCAGGACAAGAAGTTCCAGGGCGAGCACAGCGAGCTGGTGATCGGCGACCGCAACTTGATCCGCGAATTCGTCACCGTCAACCGCGGCACCGGCGACGGCGGCGGCATCACCCGCATCGGCAACGACAACTGGCTGCTGGCCTACGTGCACGTGGCGCACGATTGCCAGATCGGCAACAACACCGTGTTCTCCAACTACTCGGCGCTGGCCGGGCATGTGGAGATCGGCGACTTCGTGATCATGTCCGGCTTCTCCGGCGTGCATCAGTTCTGCAAGGTCGGCGCGCATGCCTTCATCGGCATGGGCTGCCTGGTCGGCTCCGACGTGCCGCCGTTCGTGATGATGGCGAACGAGCAGCGCGGCCGCCCGCGCGGCATCAACAGCGAAGGCCTCAAGCGCCGCGGCTTCGACCCGACCCGCATCGCCGCGATCAAGCGCGCCTACCGCACGCTGTACATGGCCGGCCTCACCCAGGCCGACGCGCGCGAGCAGCTGGTGTCGCTGGCGCAGGAAAGCGACGACGTGCGCGCGATGCTGGAATTCCTGGATCGCAGCGAGCGCGCGCTGGCGCGATGAGCGCGGCGACTCCAGCCCCCATCGTCATCGCGCTGATCGCCGGCGAAGACTCCGGCGACCAGCTCGGCGCCGACCTGATCGTCGCGCTGCGCAAACGCTACCCCGAGGCCCGCTTCGTCGGCATCGGCGGCGCGCGCATGCAGGCGCAGGGTTTCGAATCCTGGTACGACATCCGCGAACTGTCGCTGTTCGGCCTGGCCGAAGTGATCAGCCACCTGCCGCGCCTGCTGCGCCTGCGCAAGGAACTGGTGGCGCGCCTGCTCGCGGCGAAACCCGCGGTGGTGGTCGGCATCGACGCACCGGACTTCAATCTCGGCGTCGAGCAGCGCGTGCGTGCCGCCGGCCTGCGCACCGTGCACTACGTCAGCCCCTCGGTGTGGGCCTGGCGCGAGGAACGCGCGGCCAAGATCGGCCGCAGCGCGGACCGCGTGCTGTGCCTGTTCCCGATGGAACCGGCGATCTATGCGCGCCATGGTGTCGACGCCCGCTTCGTCGGCCATCCGCTGGCGGACCGCTTCGCGCTGGTCTCCGACCGCGTCGGCGCGCGCGATTTCCTCGAGCTGCCGCAGAACGCACCGGTACTCGCCGTGCTGCCGGGCAGCCGCTCGTCCGAAGTGACCAAACTGGGCCGCTTGTTCCTCGACGCCGCACGCCGCGTCGCCGCGCAATTGCCCGGCCTGCGCATCGTGATCCCCGCCGCCAACGCACGCGTGTACGCGACGCTCAAAGCGATGCTCGGCGACGGCCCCAGCAACGACGACACGCCCATTCTTCTTGATGGCCGCGCGCACGAAGCCATGCTCGCCGCCGACGTGGTGCTGCTTGCCTCCGGCACCGCCACGCTGGAAGCCATGCTGGCCAAGCGCCCGATGGTGGTCGGTTATCGGGTGTCGCCGATCAGCTACCGCATCGCGCGTGCGCTGAACATGCTCAAGACCGACGTCTACGCGCTGCCGAATATCCTGGCCCGTGCCTGCGGCATGGGCGACCAGGCGATGCTTGCGCCGGAGCTGATGCAGGACGATTGCACGCCGGAAAAATTGTCCGCCGCCGTGCTCGCGCTGTTCCACGACAGCCAGCGCCGCGGCGAGATCGTCGCCGCGTTCGAGCAACTGCACCGCGCGCTGCGCGGCGAGCTGGAAGGCGAAGCAGGCGATCACGCAGCGGATGCGATCGGCGAACTGATCGAGCGGCCGCGATGAGCGGCAAAGCGCTGCGCCATATCGCCGGCGTCGACGAAGCCGGCCGCGGTCCGCTCGCCGGTCCGGTGGTGGTAGCCGCGGTGATCCTGGATCCGACGCGCCCGATCGACGGCCTGAACGATTCGAAGAAACTCACCGAAGCCAGGCGCGAAGCGCTGTACCCGCTGATCGTCGCCAACACGCTGGCGCACTGCATCGTCGCCATGAGCGTGGCGGAGATCGACCAGCTCAATATCTTCCAGGCCACCATGGCCGGCATGAGCCGCGCCGTCGCCGGCTTGTCGCTGGTCGCGCACGAGGCCTGGATCGACGGCAATGCGCTGCCGAAGAACCTGCCCTGCCCCGGCCGCGCGATCGTCGGCGGCGACGCGCTGGAGCCGGCGATCAGCGCCGCCTCGATCCTGGCCAAGGTCACCCGCGACCGCCTGATGGTGGCGATGGAAGCGCAGTACCCCGGCTACGGCTTCGCCGCGCACAAGGGCTATCCCACGCCGGCGCATTTCGAGGCGCTGCAGCGGCTGGGGCCCTGCGCCGAACACCGCCGCAGTTTCGCGCCGGTGAAGATCATGCTCGATCAGGGGCTGCTGTTTTAAAGACGCTGTTTTGGACGTCCGTTCGGCGCCCCGCGTCAAGCATCAACGAGGCCAAAACCCCTCGCCCGCAGGCAATTTCCGTCATGCCCTTCGACACGGGTTTTTTCTTGCGACGCGGGCCTAAACTACAGCCACGATCGGAAGCGCCGACCTCCATCCGATCGACGCTTCAGCTTCGCCCGCGCCGCGCAACCCTTCTCCAGCGGCGCGCATCGAAGGGTAGCAGCAGGACGAAGCCGGGCCGACCGCCCCGCCGACCGCCGAACCACCCCGGTTCCCCGGCGCAGTCACCGCTTCAGGCAGGGACGCAAAGTGCAGCCTTCCGCGCTGCCGCGCGGAAACACGCCAGCGACGCATGCAAGACGCCGCAGGAGTCCAGCCATGACACTTCCCAACACGCCACTCACCGTCGTCCCGAACGGTGGCGACGCCCCGTCCACAGCATCGGGCGCGATCTCTCCGAGCTCGGCGCAGGACGCGCCGCCGCTGCTGGACATCGCCCACGTCGACTACAACCTGCACCCGCTGAAGGTGACCGGCCTGGATCATTTCATCGAGCAGCCGGACGGCAACGAGCGCTTCCGGATTTCCTGAAGCGCAAGGCCGCGGGCGCAGCGCTCAGCCGCGCCCGCGCATCCGGCTGTGCCGGTAACCGTAGGCGATGTAGATCAGCATGCCCAGCGCGGTCCACGCGCCGAGCAGGATCCAGTTGGCCAGGTTCATCTGCGCCAGCAGGAAGCCGCACACCAGCACGCCCAGGCTGCACACCACCGGCGCGGCCGGCACGCGGAAGCCGCGCGGCAGGTTCGGATGCGACCGGCGCAGCACCAGCACGCCGATGCACACGGTGGCGAAGGCCAGCAGCGTGCCCATCGACAGCAGGTCGCCGAGCAGGCTGAGCGGAAACACCGCGGCGAGAATGCCGCCCACCGTACCCACCAGCAAGGTGGTGCGATGAGGCGTCTGGTGACGCTCGTGCACCGCGCCGAAGAACGTCGGCAGCAGCCCGTCGCCCGCCATGCTGTAGAGAATGCGCGACAACCCCATGTGCATCACCAGGATCACCGAGGTGAGGCCCGCCACCGCACCCACCTGGGTCAGCAGCTTCAGCCACGCCAGCTGCGGATGCGCCGCCAGCGCCGTCGCCACCGGCTCGGCCGTACCCAACTGGGCATACGGCACCAGCCCGGTCAGCACCGCCGCCACGATGATGTACAGCACCGTGCAGACCGCCAGCGAAATCAGGATGCCCGCCGGCACATTGCGCTGCGGATTACGCGTCTCCTGCGCTGCCGTGGCCACCGCGTCGAAGCCGATATAGGCGTAGAACACGCTGGTCGACGCGCGGAACACGCCAGACCAGCCGTAGTGATCGCCACCCTGGTTCGCCGGCACATACGGATGCCACAGCGACGGATCCACATATTGCAGCCCGCACACCACGAACAGCACCACCACGATCACTTTCAACGCCACCACCACACTGGCGAACGCCGTTGACTGCCTGGTCCCCCGATACAGCAGCGCGGTCAGCGCCGCGACCACCAGCAGCGCCGGCAGATTCAGCAGCGCACCGGTCAACTGCAGATGCCCGTCCTTGAAACTCAGCGGCGCATTCGACAACGCCGCCGGCACCTGCATGCCCAGGCTCTTCAGCAAGCCCACGCCATACCCCGACCAGCCCACCGCCACGGACGACACCGCCAGCAGATATTCCGCCACCACATTCCAGCCGATGAACCAGGCCAGCAACTCGCCAAAGGTGGCGTAGGCGTACACATATGCACTGCCCGACACCGGCAGCATCGCCGCGAACTCCGCATAACTGAGCGCCGCCAGCGCCGCCGCCAACCCCGCCAGCACAAACGACAACGTCAACGCCGGCCCCGCATGCTCCGCCGCCGCCTGCCCCGTGATCACGAAGATACCGGCGCCGATCACCGCCCCCACGCCCAGCACGATCAATTCCTTCAAGCCCAGCGTCCGCCGCAGCGAATCATCGGCAGTGAGCGAGGCCTCGACAGGCTTCACGGCAAACAGCGAACGGATCAACGACATCGGAGCGCTCCGGAGCGCAGCGGAAAGCCCGGAACCATGCCAGCCAGGGGCGGCCCTGGCAACTGGAAAGAGGTCGTACCCACCCCCAAAGAGCCGGCGGCAAAGCCGCCGCGTTCCGCTTGCGCGCTTTTGATCTTGCTCTTCGCTCTTGATCTACCGGGTCCCCTTGGCGCCGGCGGTGAGGGCTGGACGAAAAGGCCCCCGCAGGGGGGCGGGGACAGGACGTCCCCGCCTTTTTGATCAGGGCATGGATGCCCTGTCAAAAAGCCCGGCCAGCCCTCACGGACCCTCCGATGGCTTTGCCATCGGAGGGCGCCAAGCAGGGTGCCCTTCTCTTTGCTTAGCTTTCTCTTGGG
>NZ_JBFRGP010000026.1:0-42343 GCF_052115385.1 Dyella sp. 2RAB6 | reverse complement strand
CATCCCTGCCAATACAGGGCGCGCGCCATGCGGCGCTGATCGACGTCGGGGGGTGGAATGAGCATGGCGGCATCGTCGCCGAGCGCTTGGCTTTCGCAGGGCTCGCGCGGGTGGATGAGTCCACTCCTACACCCGTCTCGCGTTGCCGCTTTGCACCTGCGTGCCGACGATGGATGCGCCCCTTACTGCGCCCACGTCACCGAGGTTTTCCCCATGGCCAAGAGCAAGTTTTTCCGCGTCGCTGTTGAAGGCGCTACCACCGACGGCCGCACGATGGAGCGCAGCTGGATTCAGGACATCGCATCGCACTACAGCCCGAACACCTACGGCGCGCGCATCTTTCTCGAGCACCTACGCGGCATCCTTCCCGAGGGACCGTTCAAAGCCTATGGCGATGTCACCGCGGTCAAGGCTGAAGAGATCACCACGGGTGATCTGAAAGGCAAGCTCGCGCTGTTCGCCCAGATCGAACCGACGACGGAATTCGTTGCGATGGCAAAGGCCAAGCAGAAGATCTATCCCAGCATCGAGGTCAATCCGAAGTTCGCCGATACGGGTCGCGCCTACTTGGTGGGTCTGGGCATTACCGACAGCCCGGCCAGCCTCGGTACCGACATGATGCAGTTTGCCGCCGGCAATCCGGCGATCAGCCCGTTCACCGCGCGCAAGCAGTCGCCGGACAACCTGTTAACCGCCGCGACCGACGCCGTCGAGATTGAATTCGAGGACGAGGCGGCGGCGCCGTTGGCACTGTTCTCCCAGATCAAAGAGCGCCTGGCCAAGCTCACCACCAAGGCCAAGTCCAGTGACGCGCAGCTCGCCGATGTGGCCGCCGCGATGGATGGCCTGACCGAGGTGGTCGAATCCTTCGCCGAGCGCGACACCGCCCTGGTGACCGAGCTTTCCACGCTGAAAGAACGCTTGGCCGCCATCGAGCGCAACGCGACGACGGCGCAGACCGAATTTGCGGCACTGCGCACGCAGCTGGGTCAGACCGAGGCCGCCCCGCGGCGCCCGGCCGCCACCGGCGGCAACGGCACCGCGCAAACCGACTGCTAGTCGGTCACGACATTCAAGAACGCCTCACCCCTTCGCGCACGCCCCGGAGCTCGACCCATGCGTAACGACACCCGTCTCATCCTGGCGCAGCGCCGTGTCGGCAACCAGGCCGCAGCCGGTGTGCCGTTCTTCCCGTCCAACGCGATCCTGGTGACCAGCTACGACAACCTGTCGATCTACTGGCAGGAAGGTGGTCGTCGTCGCTTCATCAAGGAAGAGCCGGAGTGGAAGCGGGTGACGAACTACGAGAGCTCCAACGACGCCTACGTCGTGGAGGACTACGGTCACGGCTGCCTGATCGAGAACATCGTCGTCACCGGCGCGACGAAGGTCATCTAAGCCATGCCGTCGCCTGCCCAACTGCATCGCCAGCGCATCCTCGCGGCACAAGCCACGGCCCGTGCGGCGGAAGACGGCGAGGCCTCCCTGTCGGGGGGCTCCGCCTACGAGCTCATGCGCGCCAAGCTGGCCGAAGACAAGCGCGTCCTCAAGGACATCAAGTCGATCGAGCAAAAGATCGCTGTGAAGCGGCAGCGTCTGCCTGAGTACGCCGCGTGGATCCGCGGCGTGCTCGAGGCCGACCAGCCTGTGCAGGATGACGTGTTCGCCACCGTGATGGTGTGGAGCATCGACACCGGTGAGATCGGCCAGGCGCTCGACATGGCTGAGCACCTGCTGAAACACGACCTGCGCCTGCCCGAGCACTACCAGCGCGATCTCCCCACCCTGGTGGTGGAGGAAATTGCCGAACGCGCCGGACTGCCCGATGGCGGCCACGTCACCGGCGACGATCTGCTGCGGGTCCCTTTCTCCCTACCGGGTACGCCGTAACGCTGCCCGATGCCGTGATGCGAGTACCGGTCGAGACCGGGCTCGTGCAGCTCTGGACCTGACACAGGAATCCCCATGGCCGAACCCACTACCACCAGCACCACCCTTGCCGGATTGGCGGCGGCCGGCGTGAGCGTGGCGAGCCTGCTGCCCGGTATGGATGGCAATGCCATCGTCGGTGCGTTTGCCGGCGCCGCTCTTATGGCGCTGCATGCGCGCGATATCGGCATCCCGAAGCGGCTGGCCGCGGCGTTTGCCCAGGGTGAGGCTGAGCACCTGGGCACCTTCGTGCGTTTCGTGCAGGGAGATCCGGAGCTTCATAAGGCGCTGCGCGGCCGCAAGTGGGCGGCGTTTGCTAAGCGCTACAACGGTCCGGCCTACGCCGACAACCTGTACGACACCAAGCTCACGCGCGCCTACGCACGCCATATCGCGGTCGCTGCCGCATGAGCATGCTGCGTCAAGTCCTGCTCGCCATCGCGCTGCTCGGTACGCTGTGGCTCTACCACACGATCACCGTCGGCCGGATCGATGACGCCGAAGCCCGTGCGCGCTCGGCGGAGGAACGTTCGCGCGACCTAATCGGCGAGCTGGCCGCGAAGACCGATGGCGAGCGCGTCGTGACCCAGTACGTCGATCGCGTGCAGATCGTGCGCGAGAAGGGTCAAACCATCCTCCACAAGGTGCCGATCTATGTTCCTACGTCCGCCGATGCTGCTTGCATCGTTCCTGTTGGCTTCGTGCGCCTCCATGACGCCACCGCGACGTCCACAATGCCCGATCGCCCCGGAGCTGCTGATGCGCAAGCCAGCGGCGTTGCGCTCTCTGCCGTCGCCGGCACCGTCGTCGACAACTACACCACCTGCCATGCCATCACCGAACAGCTGACGGCGCTGCAGGACTGGGTGCGGGTCAACAGTGGAGACGTGCCATGAAGAAACCCGATAGCCTGCGTGCTGCGCTGGTGGCCGCACTGCCGGATCTCGCGCGCGACCCGGAACGCTTTCTCGTCTTCATCGACAAGGGGTCGCTCCACGCAACCTACGTGCCCGGCTTGTCCTTCGAGTGCGCCTACACGCTCAACATCATCCTCACCGACTTTGCCGAGGATCCGCTGATCGTTTGGGTCGCACTGCTTGCCTGGTTGTCCGCGAACCAACCCGAGCTGCTCGACAACGTTGATCTGCGCCGCGAAGGCGTGAGCTTTGAGGCGGACATCACCACCGTGGGCGGTTGCTTGATCCGTTTCGCCGGGGCGTACCAGAGCGACGACACCGGTGCGGTCGATGCCGTCGAGGTCGTCGTGCGCGGCCGACACAAGGAGCTGGACTTTGGCAGCGCCAAACCGGGCGACAACACGCAGCACAAGTTCACCACGCCCTGCAGCTACTACAAGCTCAGCATCAACGGCGCCGTGAAGATCGAGATCGATCTGCTCAACATGCTCTTCCTCGTCGACGGCGTCGATCGCCTCGCCGAACAGCGCCGCGCCCTCGGCATCTAACCCCCATGACCACCGATCGCCGGCCTCGAGCCGGTGATCGGCCTGCTTGCGCTCACAGGAGAAGTGCCGGGTGTTTCGTCGCGATCGCGCGGCGCGCTCAAGCGACGATTGAAGCGAGCCGCGCCAAGAAATTGACGGGGTGGTCCGAACATTGCTCTCGAAGGAACTTGCGATTTCGCGGTGCCGCGCAGTGATACCGGCACGGCGATCGCTCGTGAGTAACTCAAGGAGTACGAACAATGACCGAACCGGACCGCCATCCCCCCGACCTCCTTCGCGAACTCGAGGCGCTGCGACTGCGCCTCGATGCGCTCGATGTCGTGGCCACCGGTATTTGCGAAGGTATGCGCCTGAACGTTTTGCAGCCCGATGCGGCCTATCAGCTACTGGATATGATCAGTAGCGATCTGAAAGCCCGTACTGACAAGCTCGTGGCCATAGCCACCTGAGACGGCGCCGCGGTCGTCAGTCAGCGATACGGCGGCGACCGCCATCATTTCAGCCATGTATGGCTCATCTGATTGGGCCCTTTCAGTGAAGTAGTGGCTACGCTAGCTATGATCAGCGAACGGGAAATGTCCAATTTCGACCAGAAGCCGACATTTCAGGCAGTAACGGGGACGGTGATGACGGCGAGCACTAGTGCGAGGCTTGTTTACTCTAGTTCTCAGCGCTCCATGATGTGGCAAAACATTCCGACTCGTAGTTGTCTTTGTACCGAAACGAGATCACTCAACATAATTAAACGGAAGAGATGACGCATGGAATGGGAGCGACCGCGATATACAAGGGGCTCAGTGCGCCGTGCAGGCGACACTCTGGCGCGACGAGATGTTCCAACGTTCACTGCAGAGAACCTGGCTGACCCAAACTTCTCCAAACGGCGCCAGGAATACATGGCCGCCCACGTGGTGTTCGACAACTGGCGCTCTGCACACGCGTACCCGCTCAACACGTTTCAGGTCACGCTTCGCGCTCGAGCGCAACGTATAGACCGGAACGCACTTACCGCTCAAAGGTTGAAGCGAGCGCCTTCCATCATGGCTAAGCTCCAACGCTTCGCAGCGATGGATCTGGCGCGCATGCAAGACATAGGCGGTTGTCGAGCAATCTTGCAGGATGTTGAGGCCGTCTACGCCCTAAGGGCCGCATTCAATGACAGTCGCGCGAGGCACGTACTGGAAAGCACCGACGACTACATCGTTGCCCCCAAAGATGACGGCTACCGCGGGATCCACCTCGTTTACAAATATGTAGGGCGCGGCACAAAAACGGCTTACAACGGATTACGCATTGAAGTCCAGCTTCGAACCAAGATTCAGCACGCCTGGGCTACTGCAGTGGAAACGGTCGGACTTTTTCGCCGAGAGGCTATTAAAGCAGGCGAAGGCGATCCGCGATGGCGCGAATTCTTCAAGATCGCGAGCAACGCCTTCGCGAGGCTAGAGGAGCACGACCTGCATGTCACTGCCGAGCATCAACGGCTCGCCCTCCAGTTGCAGGCGCAGGTGGATGAATTGGAGGTGCTCAACCGTCTCGCGCACTATAGCGAGGCCCTCCGCTTCGTGCAGGAGGCAGGTCAGACTGGTGAAGCGTCGATGTATCTACTCGAGTTAGATCTCGACGAAGACGAGCTATCGGTGCGTTCATTCAGGGACTCGGAGCGTTCACGAGCACAAGAGGCATATGCCGCCGCTGAGGAACGCCTCGGTGATCGCGGCGACGTCGTGCTGGTGACAGTGGAAAACGTTATGGCACTTCGTAAGGCCTATCCAAACTACTTTGCGGATACAACACTATTCCTGGAGGTGCTCGAGGCAACATTGCGATGGGACTACCTTTACATCGCCCCCGAATTGCCCTTTCCTCCGCTTACATCTGCGCCAATGCTGCCGGTTGTACGTGACGAATGGTGGCCCAAGGGTATTCCTAGCAAAGTGCGCCGCAAGCGGCGACGACTTAGGTAGGCGACGCGCCCTCGTTTATGGCCAAGGTAACGGCAGGATTGCTCGCCAAGCAGGGAACAACGGTCATACCCGAGCGCCCTGAGACCTGTCGGCTCAGATCGCGATCACGCAGCAGCTCGGCTGGCAACCGCAATGCGAATCTCCGCGTCTAGCCTTCCGACCTGCAGCTGATCGAGATAATCGGACCAAGCCTGAAGCATACCTTTGCGGCCTTTGAGATATTGCGCCTGGTTATAGATGTCGCGCACAGCATCCTTATCCTTATGTGCAAGCTGTCGTTCTACCCAATCGCCATCCCAACCGGCCTCATTGAGCAGCGTGCTCGCCATGTGGCGATAGCCATGGGTGACAATCTCGCCCTTGAAACCCAGACGTGCGATCGCTGCGTTGAGGGTGTTCTCGGACATGGGTCGGCCACGATGCACGGCGTTTGGGAACACATGCTGGCCGTTGCCGGTAATCGGTCGCAGCTCTCGAAGAATCGCAACGACTTGCCGCGATAGAGGGATGACCAGCGGCGGCGCAATGGCTTTTTGCTTTTTGCGACCTTTCAACTTCGCGCCGGGCACAGCCCATTCACCCCGCTCCAGATCCATTTCCGACCACTCAGCAAAGCGAAGGTCGCCAGGGCGGCAGAAGACGCGCGGACTAATCTGCAGCGCAGCGCGCACGATGTACGTCCCTGTGTAGCCGGCAATCGCTCGCAACAGTTCGCCAATGCGGGCTGGCTCCGTGATGGTGGGAAAGCGTCCCGAGATCAGCTCGGGCAGTGTGTCTTTCAGATCCGCTGCAGGATCTCGATCGGCGCGCTCGGTGGGAATGGCGTACCGGAAGATTTGGCTCAGGTGCCGACGAATCCGGTGCGCCGTATCGAGAGTGCCGCGCGCGACGACGCGCTGCAGGACAGCGAAGATTTCCGGCGCGGCGATTTCCTTCAGCGGGCGATCGCCGAGCCAGGGAAACACGTCGTTTTCTAGCCGTAGTACGACCTTCTCGGTATAGCTATCAGCCCAGCCGATCCGCTTGACCTCGATCCACTCGCGCGCGACAGCCTCGAGGGTATTTTCGGCCGCAACAGCCCGAGTCAGCTTTTCGGCCCGTCTCTGCGCCACAGGGTCAACACCGTTGGCCAGGTGACGGCGCTTCTCGTCAGCGGCCTCGCGCGCTTGAGCCAACGTCATGGGGGGATAAACGCCGAGGCCAAGCATCTTGGGCTTGCCGGCTGGATCGCGGTATCGCAGGCGCCAATACTTTGATCCGTTCGGCTCCACCTGTAGGTTCAGCCCCTTGCCATCAGGCAAGCGATACATCTTCTCGCGCGGCTCCGCATTACGAACCGCAAGCACAGTCAACTTCGACACGCTGTCTCTCTCCGTGAGGCCGCCTTCCGGTGCGCTGTGAGTACTTCCCTCGAAGCGCTGTCCCGAGGCCGCTTTGTACTCACAAATATACTCACAATATGCGTGCGTTTTGCTGCGATCCAGTGAGACGACCTGAGAACACAGATCGACGAAAACCGCGCCAGAATGCGCCCTGCGGGGCGTTTCTGATAACGCGTGAGATCGCTTGAGAAGAGGGAGTGGTGGCTAGAGGCGGGATCGAACCGCCGACCTCAGCATTATGAGTGCCGCGCTCTAACCATCTGAGCTACCTAGCCACGGTAAGGTCTTCGCCCGGCGGGGCGCGGGAGCACCGGGGCGAGGGCCCGAAAGTCTAGTCGGCCTTAGCCATGGGTTCAAGTCTGGGGTTCAGGCTTAGCTTGCCGGTGCTTCCGGGGCTGTGGTTGAATCGGTCGCGGGAACAAGGTGTTGCCGGCTTCATGGCAGCACCTGCCCTAGGAGAAGACATGATCGACGTCGATGGCTACCGTCCGAATGTGGGCATCGTGCTGCTGAATACAGACGGCCGCCTGTTCTGGGCGCGCCGCGTCAATCGTGATGGCTGGCAGTTTCCCCAGGGCGGCATGCGCAGCGACGAGACCCCGCTGGAAGCCATGTACCGCGAGCTGACCGAGGAAACCGGCCTGGGCGCCGCGGACGTCGAAGTGATCGGCGCCACCCGCGGCTGGCTGCGCTACAAGCTGCCCAACCGCTATCTCCGCCACCACCAGCGCCCCATGTGCATCGGCCAGAAGCAGGTGTGGTTCCTGCTGCGCCTGGTCAGCAACGAGGACGCCTTCTGTCTCGACGGCTGTGAGAAACCCGAGTTCGACCACTGGCGCTGGGTGGATTTCTGGTACCCGGCCAACCACGTGGTGAACTTCAAGCGCCAGGTCTACGAGCGGGCGCTGCGCCAGTTCGCCCCCATGGTGGAGACCCTGCTGAGCATCCAGGTCGGCAACCTGCAGCGGCAGGACGACGCCGAGCGGCCGGCCGGCGGCAGCGGCCCGGGTTGCCAGGCGGCCTGAATACCCGCCCCGGGCATGCGGGCACATCAGTTGACAATCATTCGCATTTGCGTTCCCATACGCTTCATGTACATCTGCATGTGCAACGCCGTTACCGACCACGACATCCGCCGCGCCGCGGCCGATGGCGTGCATTCGTTCGCCGAGCTGCAGTCCCGCACCGGCTGCTCGGACTGCTGCGGCTGCTGCGAGCAGGAAGCGCGCGCCACGCTCGACAAGGCGGTCCAGCAGATGCTGCTGCAACTGCCCATCGTCACGGCTTAATACCGTCCCCACGGTTACGTTGGCGCCCGCGGTTCGCCGCGGGCGTTTTCGTGTGAGCGAAGCATTCCTATTTGCGTTCCATCATGGCGCGGCAGCGATCCGTATAGTCGCCAGTTGCAGCGATCAGGAGACAACACCATGAAGGGCGACACCAAGGTCATCGAGTTCCTCAACAAGGTGCTCTACAACGAGCTCACCGCGATCAACCAGTACTTCCTGCATTACCGCATGTTCAAGGACTGGGGCTACGGCGAGCTGGCCGAGCACGAGTACAAGGAATCGATCGAGGAAATGAAGCATGCCGATCACCTGATCGAGCGCATCCTGTTCCTCGAAGGCCTGCCCAACCTGCAGCACCTGGGCAAGCTGCGCATCGGCGAGAACGTGCTCGAATGCATCCAGGGCGACCTGGACCTGGAAATCGCCGCGGTGAAGGACCTGCGCGAAGCGATCGCCTACAGCGAAGGCATCGCCGACTACGTCAGCCGCGACATGTTCAAGGGCATCCTGCACGACGAGGAAGAGCACATCGACTGGCTCGAAACCCAGCAGAGCCTGATCAAGGACATCGGCGCGGAGCGCTACCTGCAGAGCAAGATGTCCAGCTGATCGGTCACGATCCGGACATAAACGTCCTGAAATTATCGCGAAATGCAGGGAACGGCTGCCGAAGCGTGCGGCCGTTCCTTGACGCTCTTGTCACAGCGCGGCTATACCGTGTTTTTCCCCGGGAAGGCCCCGCATGGCTTCACGTCCACCACCGCGCTTCATCGTGCGACCGCACGATATGGCCGGCCAGCGCCGTCGCTGGATCTGGCTGGGCGTGGCGTGGTTCGCCAGCCTGCTGCTGGCGGTGCTGGTCACCGGCCTGCTGGTCGGGCACGGCACGCCCGCGGCCAGCGAGCACCGCCAGATCCAGGCGCTGAGCACCGAAAACGACGATCTCAAGCAGCAGGTCTCCAACCAGCTGCGCGCCGCCCAGGTCAACGACATCGCCAACCGCTCGCTGCGCACTACCCTGGCCGAGCGCGAGGAAGAAATCAGCGGCCTGCGCACCGACCTCGACTTCTACGCCCGCCTGGTCGGCGGCGACGCCCAGCGCGGCGGCCTGCGCATCCAGAACGTGCGGGTGCAGCCGATCGACGGCACCAAGGGCTGGAACCTCACCGTCTCGCTCACCCAGAACGCCAAGCGCGGCGAAGACACCAGCGGCACCGCCACGCTCAGCGTGGAAGGCCTGCGCGGCGACAAGGTGGTGCGGCTGGAATGGCCCGCTCTCGGCGACACCGCGCAGAAGGACGGCCTGCCGTTTCGCCTCAAGTATTTCCAGGAACTGCACGCCACCATCGTGCTGCCGGCGGATTTCCGCCCCAATCGCGTGTACGTCAGCGCGCAGCCCGCGGGCGACGATGCGGTCAACCGCACCGTCGCCTGGAACGATGCCGTCGGCGGCACTCTCACCAAGCCAGGGGACTCCCATGCTCAACCGTAAGCAGCGCACCGAGCGCACCAGCAGCAGCACCTCCCACGACACCAGCCTGATCGCCCGCGGCACGGTGATCCAGGGCGACCTGCGCTTCAGCGGCGCGCTGCACCTGGACGGCCGCATCGAAGGCGCCGTGCTGGGCGAAGGCCCCGACGCCGTGTTCACCCTGAGCGAATCCGGCCAGGTGCAGGGCGACATCCGCGTGCCCCACGCCATCATCAACGGCCAGGTGCAGGGCGACATCCATATCGAAGAGCGCCTGGAACTGGCACCGCAGGCGCGGATCCACGGCGACGTGCACTACAAGACCCTGGAGATGGCCGCCGGCGCCCAGGTCAACGGCCGCATGTCGCACCGCACCGGCGAGGCCCCGCGCGAGCTGCCGGCCCCGGAAAGCCTGGGCGAAGCCATCCCTGCCTGAGCCGGGACCGAAACGCGGTATCCTTGCGCATCGCCCGCTGCAACCCCATGTGATCGCGATGGATACCGTCGTTCCCTTCCCCACCATTCCCGACTACCGCAGCGCCGGCGCGCCGCTGGTGTTCACCGAGGCCGCCGCGCACAAGGTGCGCGAGCTGATCCAGGAAGAAGGCAATCCAGCGCTGAAGCTGCGCGTGTACATCACCGGCGGCGGCTGCTCCGGCTTCCAGTACGGCTTCACCTTCGACGAGGCCCAGGCCGAGGACGACTTCGCGCTGGAGCGCGAGGGCGTCACCCTGCTGGTGGATCCGCTCTCCCTGCAATATCTCACCGGCGCCGAGATCGACTACTCGGAAAGCCTCAGCGGCTCGCAGTTCGTGATCCGCAATCCCAACGCCAAGACCACCTGCGGCTGTGGTTCCTCCTTCTCCGCCTAAAGGCCCTCGGGCATGGACAGCAAGACCCTGCCGCGGCCCAACACCTTCGCCGGCCTCAGCCTGATCCTCGATCGCGTCGCCGAGCGGCGCGAAGAGCTGGCCTGGGTCGCCGAACAGGGCGTCTCGCCGGATGCACGCTATCTGGTGCTGGACAGCCTCGGCGAAAGCTATCTGCGCAAGGACGGCGAAGCGCTGCGCTGGCTCGGCGCGGCCGAACGCGAAAGCCTGCTCGGCGACGTCGACGCCAGCCTGCTCGGCTTCGCCGACGGCCGCCCGTACTTCCTGCTGGCGCTGGACGACGCCGACCGCGCCGCCGCCCTGGAAACCCCGCTCGACGCCCGCCGCGCCAACCTGCGCGACGCCGGCCTGTGCCTGCCCGCCGACGAGGCCGGCCTGTTCGCCTACGCTAAGGGCCTGGCGCACTGGCAGCGCGAAACGCGCTTCTGCGCGCGCTGCGGCGCGCCGCTGGTGCTGGTCGCCTCCGGCCATCGCGCGCAATGCACCAACGCCGGGTGCGGCCGCCTGCATTTCCCGCGCACCGACGCGGCGATCATCGTGCTGGTCGAATACGAAGGCGCCTGCCTGCTCGGCCGCCAGGCCGGCTGGCCGCCGGGCCGCTATTCCACTCTGGCCGGCTTCGTCGAACCCGGCGAGGCGCTGGAAGACGCGGTGCGCCGCGAAGTCGCCGAGGAATCCGGCGTGCTGGTCGGCGAGGTCCACTACCACTCCTCGCAGCCGTGGCCGCTGCCGGCTTCGCTGATGGTCGGCTTCATGGCGAAAGCGCTGTCGCCGGCGATCCGCCTGCGCGACGACGAACTCGAAGACGCGCGCTGGTTCACCCCGCAGCAGATCGTCGACGGCCTCCATGACGGCAGCTTCCTGCCGTCGCCGCGCTTGTCGGTGTCGTACCACCTGCTCGCGCACTGGCTGCAGTGGCGCGCCGGGCTCGACCTCGACGTGCTGGTCGAACAGGCACGCGCACCACGGGCCACGCCGGCGCGCTGAAGCCGCGCACGACCAACGACGTATAAAGAAAGGCCTGCCCCGCGAGCGCACGGCTGTCGCACGCTCCTCGCTACAATGCGGCCAACGCAAGGGAGTCCCCATCGATGGCCGTCAGCCTGCTCACCGCCCTTATCGCCCTCGGCCTGCTGCACCTGCAGCCGGCGCTCGCGCATTGGCGCGGCGACGGCGGCTTCCGGCGCTGGGTGGCCCAGCTCGGCGACGCCAGCGGCGCCGGCCGCACGGTGATCGCGCTGGCCGTGCCGGTAGTGCTGTGCCTGCTGGCGATCTGGCTGATCAGCCTGTTGCCGGTGCGCGACCTGGTGCTGCTGGTGTTCTCGCTGGCGGTGCTGCTGTACTGCTTCGGCCCGCACGCCTACGAGGCGGATCTAGAAGCGATCCTCAAGGCATCCGATGGCGTCAGCCGCCAGGCCGCCGTGCAGGCGCTGTCGGACGACGGCGAGCCGATCGCCTGGAATGCCGTCGCCGTCGGCGAAGCGGTGGCCTATGCCGCGCTGCGCCGCCGCTTCGGCGTGCTGTTCTGGTTCTTCGTGCTGGGCCCGGCCGGCGCGCTGCTGTACCGGCTGGCGCAGACGCTGCGCAGCGACGCCTCGCTGCGCCTGGACAGCGATGCGCAGGCACTCGCGCGCCGCATCGCGCACGGCCTGGACTGGGTACCCGCGCAGCTGATGGTGTTCACCCTGGCCCTGGTCGGCCACTGGGACGCGGTGATCGGCGCCTGGCGGCAGTGGCACCAGCAGGCGATTCCCGGCAGCTGGCTGCGCGAAGGCCCCGGCTTTCTCGGCGCCGCGGCGCGTGCGGACATTGAAGTCGATATCGAAGCCGGCGACGGCTATGCCGAAGAGCGCATCGACGTGCTCGGCGAACTGCGCCGCCTGCGCAGCGCGCTGCTGCGTGCGTTGCTGGCGTGGCTCAGTGTGGTGGCGCTGATCGTGGTGGCCGGCTGGCTGCACTGAGCCGCCGGCTTTCCTGCATCAGGCCTTGTCGCCGCGCAGTACGCGCACCCGCTCCTCCAGCAGCGACAGCTGAGCATCGGCCGGCGCCACCGGCTCACCCACCACCAGTTCGACCCTGGCGCGGAAACGCCGCGGCAGGCGTGCGCGGCGCAGCAGGTTGTCGCGCCGGCTCCACACGCTGCCCCACAAGCCGCGCAAGGCCATCGGCACCACCGGCACCGGGCGCCCGTGCAGGATGTGCGCGACACCGGGACGGAACGTCGCCACCTCGCCATCCTTGGTCAGGCCGCCCTCCGGAAAGATGCACACCACTTCGCCATCGGCGAGCGCGGCATCGACTTCTTCGTAGGCCTTGCGCAGCACGTCCGGATCTTCCTTCTGCCCCGCGATCGGAATCGCCTTCGCCGTGCGGAACACGAAGTTGAGCACGGGGATATTGAAGATCTTGTAGTACATGACGAAGCGCGCCGGCCGGCGCAGGTTCGCCATCAGCAGCAGCGGGTCCATGAAGCTGACATGGTTGCACACCAGCAGCGCCGGCCCTTCTTCGGGAATGTGCTGCGTGCCGTCCACGCGCACGCGATACAACGTGTTCACCAGCACCCAGGTGATGAACCGCATCAGGAACTCGGGTACCAGGGTGAAGATGTACACCGCCACCGCGATATTCAGCAGCGCCGTCGCCAGGAAGATCTGCGCCGGCGTCAGCCCCGCCGCGCTCAAGCCCAGCCCGAAGCCGGAAGCCACGCAGATCCACAGCGCATTGAGAATGTTATTGCCGGCGATGATCCGCGACAGCTGCTCGCGCGGCGCGCGGCTCTGCACGAACGCGAACAGCGGCACCACGTAGAAGCCGGCGAACATGCCGACCAGGGTGAGGTCCAGCGCAATGCGCCAGCTGCCGGGCGAGTGCAGGAACGCCGTCCAGTCCAGCCCGTGCATCAGGGCCAGGCCCGAGCGCGCGAAGTACAGGTCCACGCCGAACACGGTCAGGCCGAACGCACCCAGCGGCACCAGGCCCACTTCCACCCGGCGCCCCGACATGCGCTCGCACAACAGCGAGCCGATGCCCGTGCCGATCGAGAACAAGGTCAGCACCAGCGTATTCACCGAACCGTCGCCACCCAGGTTCAGGCGCGTGTAGTTCGGCAATTGGGAAATCAGCACGGTGCCGAAGAACCAGAACCAGGAAATGCCCAGCACCGCGTTGAACACCGCGCGATCGGCGCGCGTCAGCTTCAGCACCTTCACCGTTTCGGTATACGGATTCCAGCTGAAACGAAGTTCCGGCGCGGTCGCCGGCGCCGACGGAATCTGCCGCGAAGCCAGATAGCCGATGCACGCCACCACGATGGTCAAGGCCGACGCCGCCACCGGCCCGAAGCCGGCGATCAGCATCAGCGCATTGCCGGCGATCATGCCCACCAGCATCGCCAGCTGCGTGCCCATCTCTACCAGGCCGTTGCCGCCGACCAGCTCCTGCGGCCTCAGGGCCTGCGGCAGGATCGCGTACTTGATCGGCCCAAACACGGTCGAATGCAGGCCCATCAGGAACAGCACCACCAGCAGCAGCGACACGTGGTGCGTATAGAAACCGATCGCCGCCAGCAGCATCGCGCCGATCTCGAACAGCTTGACGAAGCGGATGATGCGCGTCTTCTCGTACTTCTCGGCCAGTTGCCCCGCGCTGGCCGAGAACAGGAAGTACGGCAGGATGAACAGCGCCGGCGCCAGGCTGGTGTAGAGCGACACCGTGCGGTCGTCCAGCCCCATCTGGAACGCCACCAGCATCACCATGGCGTTGCGGAACGCGTTGTCGTTGAACGCGCCCAGTGCCTGGGTCCAGAAGAAGGGCGCGAAGCGGCGGCTGCCCAACAGGGAGAACTGGCTCATGCAGGTCCTTGGCGTCAGAGCGACGGCATAGCCTAGCTGGAAATCCAGCCTGCAAACCGCAGAAGCAGCGTAGGTTGGGGTGAGCCGAAGGCGAACCCCAACATGGCCAGGCTCATCGCACCGTTGGGGTTCGCCTTCGGCTCACCCCAACCTACGCCGTGCGTTGTTCAGCGATGCAGCGCGCGGTGCGCGATGTCGCGCCGGCAGAACGCCCCGTCGAAATGCAGCTTCGACGCGGCCGCATAGGCCTGCTGGCGCGCCGCCGCGATGTCCTTGCCCAGCGCACACACCGTCAGCACGCGGCCGCCGGCAGTGGCGGGCTGGCCCTGTGCATCGAGCTTCGTGCCGGCGTGGAAAACTTTGACGTCCGCGCCGAACGCCGTATCCAGCCCGGTGATGACATCACCGCTGCGCACCTTGCCCGGATACCCGCCCGCCGCCATCACCACGCCGATCGACGGCCGCGCATCCCAATGCGCCGTGGTGTGGCGCAACTCGCCGTCCAGTGCCGCCTCGATCAGCTCGACCAGGTCGGACTTCAGCCGCAGCATGATCGGCTGCGTTTCCGGATCGCCGAAGCGCACATTGAATTCGATCACCTTCGGCGTGCCGCTCTTGTCGATCATCAGGCCCGCGTAGAGGAAGCCGATGAACGGCGCGCCCTCGGCGGCCATGCCGCGCAGGGTCGGCTCGATCACTTCCTTGAGGATGCGGCGCTCGACTTCCGGCGTCACCACCGGTGCCGGCGAATACGCACCCATACCGCCGGTGTTGGGGCCAAGGTCGCCCTCGTCGCGGCGCTTGTGGTCCTGGCTGCTGGCCATCGGCAGCGCGTGGCTGCCGTCGCTCATCACGATATAGCTGGCTTCCTCGCCTTCGAGGAATTCCTCGATCACCACGCGCGCGGAGGCGTCGCCGAAGCTGTGCGCGCCGAGCATGTCGTGCAGCGCCAGCTCCGCGTCGGCCAGGGTCAGCGCCACCACCACGCCCTTGCCGGCGGCCAGGCCGTCGGCCTTGATCACGATCGGGGCGCCGTGCTTGCGCACATAGGCCAGCGCCGGTTCCAGCTGGGTGAACACCGCGTAGCGCGAGGTGGGAATGTTGTGGCGGAGCAGGAAGTCCTTGGCGAAGGCCTTGGAGCCTTCCAGCTGCGCGGCGATCGCGCGCGGCCCGAAGATGCGCTGGCCGGCGGTGCGGAACTTGTCGACCACGCCGGCCACCAGCGGCACTTCGGGGCCGACCACGGTCAGCTCGACCTTTTCCTCGCGCGCCAGCTTGAGCAGGCCGTCCAGGTCGGTCACCGCCACGTCGGCGTTGCGCAGGCCGCGCTCGCGCGCCGTGCCGGCATTGCCGGGGGCGACGATCACCTCGCTGACGCGCGGCGACTGCTTGAGCTTCCACGCCAGCGCGTGTTCGCGACCGCCGTTGCCGATGACCAGAACTTTCATGCCTTGCTCCACTACCAAGGGTGCGCCTGCGTGGCGCAGCGCGACATTGTAGCGGGAGGGGCGCCCGTCAGCGGCCGATCAGTTCCATCAGCGCGCTGCGCGGCAGCTTGCCGGTCTCGTTGCGCGGCAGGGACTGGACCAGGCGCAGCGGGCGCGGCAGGAACACCGGCTCCACCGAGCCGCGCAGGGCTTCCAGAATGGTGTGTTCGTCCAACCCCGGCGCCACCACGAGTGCCGCGATGCGCTTGACCCCGATGGTGTCGCCGTCGAGCTGGAACACCACGCCGTCGCGCACACCCGGCACCGCCAGCAGGCGGCGGGTGAGATCGCCGAGCGAGGCGCGCTTGCCGGCGATTTCCAGCAGGTCCGCATGGCGGCCGCACAGGCGGAAGCGGCGGCCTTCGTCTTGCAGCGCGACGATGTCGGCCAGCGCGATCGGCTGCGCCAGCTGCGGCGCGTCGACCAGGGTGCCGTCCGGCTGCGGATGCAGGCGCACGCCGTCGTACAGCGTCCAGGGTTCGTCCGCGGCGGCGCGGCGCGAGGCGATCACGCAGGTTTCGGTGGAGCCGAACACTTCCAGCAGCGGCGCGCCGAAGCGCTGCTCCGCCGTCGCCGCCAGTTCGGCCGGCATCGGCGCGGTGGCCGAGACCATGGCCGCGATCGGCGGCAGCGCGACGCCGGATTCGATCAGCGCGCGCAGGTGGATCGGCGTGATCACCAGCACGCGCGGGCCGTGAGTCTGCGCCAGTGCGTCGGCCACGTCGGCCGGGAAGAACGGGCGCGCCGCATGCACGCCCACGTCGCCCAGCAGCGGCAGCAGCACCGAGGTCTCCATGCCGTACATGTGCTGCGGCGGCACCGTGGCGACCACGTCGAAGCGCGGGCCGACGATCGCGCGCAGCGCGCGCATATTGCCGGCGTTGCTGGCGTGGAAGCTGCCCCAGGTCTTCGGATAGGCCTTGGGCACGCCAGTGGAGCCGGAGGTGTAGCCGATCGCCACGACCTGTTCGGCGGGGATCAGCGGCGCGGGCGTTTCGCCGTCGGCCGCGGGTGCATCCAGCGCCGGCATGCGGCGGTAGCCGGGCGGCGCGGGGTCCAGCGCCAGCTCGCCCAGCGCATAGCTGCCCGGATGCGCCGCCATCACTTCCATCACCGCCTGCGGCTGGCGCGAGGACGGCAGCAGGTTGGCCTGGCCGCGCAGCGCGATGGCGCAGAACGCTACCAGGAAGGCGTAGCGGTCCTCGCACAGGTTCACCGCCGCGGTGGCGGTGGGCAGCGCGGCGGCGACCTGCTGCACGTGCGCCAGGAACTGCGCGGCGCTCACCGCCTCCGCGCCGCGCCAGGCCACCGTGCGCGCCGGCTGACCGGCGACCAGCAGCGGCAACCCGGTACTGGCCGGATCGTGGCGGTAGCTGTCGTAGACAATGGCCAAGCGGTATCTCCCCGTACTGTTCACCGGCAACGCATCCATGAAGCCGCCCCGGAAAACCGGACCGACGGAACGGATATCGGATTGGGCCCGGCGAGGCTCTTCCCATCCTCGCGACCGCCGCTGAATACCTCCCCACTGGCACCGGTAACGTCCAGAGCGCATTCAGGCGGGCCGGCGAGCCGGCTCGGGTCAGGCGCGGATGATAGCGCCGGTCAGTGCGTCGCGGATCACCGTGGGCCGCTCCAGGCCGCCCAGCGGGGCGTCCAGCACGCCGGCCAGCCGCTCGCCGAAGTAGGCCTCCACCGCGGCCGCGGAACGCGCCGGCGGCTCGCCGTGGGGGTTGGCGCTGGTCGAGACCAGGGCGCCACCGTACGCCCGGCACAGGGCGGCGGCGGGCGGGTGCGCGGTGACGCGCAGGGCGATGCCGGCATGGGCGCCGGCGACCCAGTCCGGCACCTCGGCCGAGCGCGGGAAGATCCAGGTATTCGGTCCGGGCCAGCTGGCGCGGACCTGCGCCATCACTTCGTCGGTCACCGCGCTGCGCTCGATGTAGCGCTCGACCTGCGCGAGCTCGGCGGCGATCAGCAGCACGCCCTGGGTGGGCGGGCGCTGCTTCAGCGCGAAGATCCGTTCGAACCCCGCGCGATCGTGCGGATCGCAGCCCAGCCCGAACACCGCTTCCGTGGGATAGGCCAGCACGCCGCCGCCGCGCAGCAGCGCGACGGCATCGTCCAGGTCATCTAGGGTGAAGCGGTGAGCCACTCAAGCGCCGGCCTTGCCGGCCGGCTTCTTCGCGGCGGTCTTCTTGGCAGCCGCTTTCCTGGTCGCCGTTTTCTTGCTGGCGGTCTTCTTGGCAGTGGTTTTCTTGGCGGCGGCTTTCTTCACCGCCGGCTTCTCCGCCGGGGCCTTCTTCGCGGCGGCCTTCTTCGCCGCCGGCGCAGCCTTCTTCGCCGCGCTCTTCCTGGCGCCGCCACGGCCCTTCTTCACCGGCGCGGCGGCGAGCAGCTCGACGCACTGCGCCTCGGTCAGGGTCTTCGGGTCCTGATCCTTCGGGATGCGCGCGTTCTTCTCGCCGTCGGTGATGTACGGGCCGAAGCGGCCGTTGAGCACCTGCACGCCCGTGCCGAAGTCCTGGATCACGCGGTTGGCCAGCAGCTCCAGCTTCTCCTGCACGATCTGCAGCGCGCGCGGCAGCTCGATGGTGTACGGGTCGTCCTCGGCCTTCAGCGAGGCATAGGTGTTGCCCTGCTTCACGAACGGACCGAAGCGGCCCACGCCCACCGACACCTCGTCGCCGTTCTCGGCCTGGCCGAGCTTGCGCGGCAGCTTGAACAGCTCCAGCGACTCTTCCAGCGTGATGGTGTGCATGCTCTGGCCCGGACGCAGGCTGGCGAACTGCAGCTTCTCGTCGGTGTCCTTGTCGCCGATCTGCGCGTACGGCCCGTAGCGGCCCAGGCGCACCGACACCGGCTTGCCGGACTTCGGATCCGTGCCCAGCTCGCGCGCGCCGGTGGCCTCGCTGCGGTCGACCGTCTCGGTCTTTTCCTCGACCTGCTGCTTGAACGGCTGCCAGAAGCGTTCCATCAGCGGCACCCACGCTTCCTCGCCGCGGCTGACCGCGTCCAGCTCGTCTTCGAGCTTGGCGGTGAAGTCGTAGTCGACGTAGCGGGTGAAGTGCTGGGTCAGGAACTTGCTCACCGCGCGGCCCACGTCGGTGGGCTTGAAGCGGCGGCTGTCCAGGAACACGTATTCGCGGTTGAGCAGCACCTGGATGATGCTGGCGTAGGTCGACGGGCGGCCGATGCCGTGTTCTTCCAGCGACTTCACCAGGCTCGCTTCGGAATAGCGCGGCGGCGGTTCGGTGAAGTGCTGGTCGGCCAGGATGTCGTGCAGCGCGATCTGCTCGCCCACTTCGAGCCGGGGCAGGCGGCGGCCTTCGTCGTCGTCCTCGGCGCTCTTCTGGTCGCGGCCTTCCTCGTACACGGCCAGGAAGCCCGGATCGACCACGGTGGTGCCGGTGGCGCGGAAGCCTGCTTCGCCGCCGGCGGCGTGCGGCAGGGCGAAATCGACCGACACGGTGTTGAGCGTGGCGTGGATCATCTGGCAGGCGACGGTGCGCTTCCAGATCAGCTCGTACAGCTTGCGCTGCTCGTCGTTGAGATACGAAGCCACCTCGCGCGGCGTGTACATGGCCGAGGTCGGGCGGATCGCCTCATGCGCTTCCTGCGCGTTCTTGGACTTGGACTTGTAGACCTGCGCCTGGTCCGGCAGCGCCTTGTTGCCGAAGTCGCGCGCGATCAGCTGGCGCAGCTCGCCGACGGCGTCTTCGGACAGCGCCACCGAGTCGGTACGCATATAGGTGATCAGGCCGACGTTGCCCTCGCTGCCCAGCGCCACGCCCTCGTACAGGCCCTGCGCCACCTTCATGGTGCGGCTGGTGGAGAACCCGAGCTTGCGCGCGGCCTCCTGCTGCAGGGTGGAGGTGGTGAACGGCGGCGCCGGGCGGCGCTTGCGCTCCTTGCTGCCGACGTCGCTGACGGTGAGGCGGCCGTGCGCGGCCTCCTTCAGCGCCGCGCGGGCGGCCATCGCGTCGGCCTCGTTGGTAAGGTCGAACTGCTCGAATTTCTTGCCGTACAGGCGGGTGAGGCGCGCGCTGAAGTCGCCCTCCGGGTGGCGCAGCGCGGCTTCGACCGACCAGTACTCGCGGGCGACGAAGGCTTCGATCTCTTCCTCGCGCTCCACGATCATGCGCAGCGCCGGGCTCTGCACGCGACCGGCAGAGAGCCCCCGCTGCACCTTGCGCCACAGCACCGGCGACAGGTTGAAGCCGACCAGGTAGTCCAGCGCGCGGCGCGCCTGCTGCGCGTCGACCAGGTCGTGCGAGAGCTGGCGCGGCTGGGCCACGGCGGCCTTGATCGCCTTCGGGGTGATCTCGGAGAACACCACGCGGTGCAGCTGCTTGCCCTTGGTCAGGCCGCGCTCTTCCAGGATCTCGCTGATATGCCAGCTGATCGCCTCGCCTTCGCGATCCAAGTCGGTCGCCAGATAGATGTCGTCGGCCACCTGCGCCGCCTTGGCGATGGCGTCGACGTGTTTCTGGTTACGCTCGATGATCTCGTAGGCCATGGCAAAGCCATGGTCCGTATCGACCGCGCCTTCCTTCGGCTTCAGGTCACGCACGTGACCGTAGGAGGCCAGGACCTGAAAGTCCTTGCCCAGGTATTTGTTGATCGTCTTGGCCTTGGCGGGCGACTCGACGATGAGCAGATTCTTTGCCATGCAGCGGGGTTTCCAGAAGCCAACGGCCCGCCACATGGGCGGGCCTTCTTTATTTAGTTAAAGGCATGCCGGGCCTACGCCGTCAAGCTCGGTCTCGTGAAAACGAGGCCCAGAGCCATTTCGGCCATCCGGCGCGGCTAACCCGGCAGGCGCTGGTAGCGATTGCCCGGCAAGCCGGCCACCACGCCCTCCAGCTCCAGCATCAGCAGCATCGAGGACAAGGCGGCGGCGGATTGCCCCGTGCGCCCGGCCAGTTCGTCCAGGCTAGCCGGGTCGTGGCCCAGGGCGGCCAGCAGCTGGCCGTATTCCGGGTCGCCGCTCCAGCCTTGTTGGACCGCCTGCGCGGGCGCGCCGGCGTCCAGCTGCAGCCGTGCCGCCAGCTCCACGCCCAGCGCACGCGCCTGCGGCGCCAGTACCTCGGCCACTTCGGCCGCCGTCTCTACCAGCCTGGCGCCGTCGCGGATCAGCTGGTGGCAGCCACGGGACTGCGGATTATGGACGGAGCCGGGCAGGGCGAACACCTCCCGGCCCTGTTCGCCGGCCAGGCGGGCGGTGATCAGCGAGCCCGACTCCAGGTCCGCCTCCACCACCAGGGTGCCCAGGGCCAGGCCGGACAGGATCCGGTTGCGCCGCGGGAAATGCCCCGCCACGGCCGGCGTGCCCAGCGGAAATTCGCTGACCAGGACACCTTCCTGGGCGATCCGGTGCGCCAGCGCCAGGTGCTTGCGCGGATACACCCGGTCCAGCCCCGTGCCCACCACCGCGACGGTGGGCCGGCCTGCATCCAGCGCGCCCAGGTGGGCCGCGCCGTCCACGCCGTCGGCCATGCCGCTGGTGACCACGAAGCCGGCCACCGCCAGCTCCCGCGCGAAGGCCCGCGCCTGCGCCAGCCCTGCGGCGGTGGCGCTGCGCGAACCCACGATCGCCACCTGCGGAAACAGCAGCAGCCCCGCGTCGCCGCTTACGAACAGCGCGGCGGGCGGGTTCGGGATGGCCTCCAGCAGGGGCGGGAAATCGGCCTCGGTGCAGCACAGCAGGCGGTGCCCCGGCTCGGCCAGCCAGGCCAGGTCGGCGGCGATCAGGGCCTCGTCCGGCCGCTCCAGCCAGGCCACGGCCTCCGCGCCCAGCGCGGCGGCACGGCGCGGCGCGTGCGCCAGCACGGTCTCGATGCGCCGGTCGTGGGCCAGCAGCCATTGGCGGAGGATGGAAGACCCCAGGCCCGGGGTGCGCAGCAGGACCAGCCAGGCGCGCCATGCGTCGGTTTCGCTCATCCGCGCAGTCTATGCGGCCGCGCAAACGAAAACGGCGCGGACATGCCGCGCCGTTCTGTCAGCCGATGCCGATACCGTTATTCAGGCATGGTCAGGCGGTCGCCCATGGTGATCGGCTTGATGCCGTCCATCACCAGGCCGTAGCTGACCTTGTCGAAGGTGCGGAACACCATCACGTGGCCGACGAATTCCTCCGGCAGGGTCGCGTCCTTGCCGGTGCCACGCCGCCAGCTGTCGCTGGCCACGTCGTCGTTGATGGTCTCGCCCGGATGCACGATCGAGTAGGTCTGGCCGTTCTCCACGCCGTCCTTCGCACCGATCGACAGCGCCACCACCTGGTGCGGGCCGACGGCCTCGAGCGCATCGGTGAAGCCGATCACGCGCGAGTTGTCCGGCACGGCCTTCGGCGCGTGGGGGTAGTAGTACGGGTCGTAGGGCTTGTCGTCGATGGGCAGGATGCGGTCGCCCTTGCGGATCTCCTGGGTGGAGTCCAGCAGCAGCAGGGTCGAGATATCGCCGGTGCGCAGCGTTTCGGCGTTGCCGATCACCGTCACTTCCGTGCCCAGGTCGACACCGGTGCCGTAGTGGTGGTCGCCGCGGAACTCTTCGCGCCACGGGGTGGTGACCACCGAGGCGTCGTTGTCCAGCTCATGGCCGACCAGCGGATACGGCTCGCTGCGGTCGTCCTGGTTGAAGCCGCGGAAGGTATGCGTCGGGCGCACAATGGCCCAGCGCTGGCCCGGGTCGGCCTTGAGGTTGCGCACGTAGATGTTCTGGCCGACGGTGCCGCGCAGGCGGGCTTCCTCGAAGCCGAGCACGTATGGCAACTGCTTCACTTCTTCCGAGCTCAGCACGCTCGTTTCCTTCAGGAACATGCGCAGCGCGGACAGCGGAATGGCCGGAATCGGCTCGCCTTCGGCACGCACGCGCGGCTGCAGGCCGAGGCGCGGACCGTTGATGAAGGAGAGGTTGAGTACGTCGCCCGGGTAGATCAGGTGCGGGTTCTGCACCTGCGGATTCGCCTGCCAGATCTCCGGCCACAACCAGGGCTTGGACAGGAAGCGCGCCGAAATGGCCCAGAGCGTGTCGCCCTTGCGCACGGTGTACGAATCGGGATGGTCCGAGCGCAATTGAGCGCCAGCGGCGTATACGGCGACAGTGACCAGCATGCCGGCCAGCAGCCCGATGGACTTTCTAATCATAAACGGGATTCCCCCATCCCCCGATGCTCGGCGGAGTGTAACCGATGGTTTAACGCCCGCAACCAGAGCCAGTTGGCAGAATCCTCTGCCAGACACGGGGTTGCCGACGTACAATGAGGTTCATTCTAGATCGCGCCCGGGCTGGGTTTTCACCAATTCGCCCGCATTTTTGGCGCCGAGGCAAATACATGTCGACCCTGACCATTATCGAATTCCCCGACCCCCGCCTGCGCACCAAGGCCGAACCGGTGCGCGTGTTCGACGCAGAACTCAAGCAGTTCGTCGCCGACATGTTCGAAACCATGTACGGCGCCAACGGCGTCGGCCTGGCCGCCACCCAGGTCAACGTGCATCAGCGCGTGCTGGTGGCCGACATGAGCGACGGGCGCAACGAGCCGCTGGCCCTGATCAACGCCGAGATCCTGGAGAAGGACGGCGCCCAGGTCTACCAGGAGGGCTGCCTGTCCTTCCCCGGCATCTACGCCGACGTGACCCGCGCGCTGAAGGTCAAGGTCAAGGCGCAGGACGTGGACGGCAAGGAATTCGTGCTCGAGGTGGAAGGCCCCCTCGCGGTGTGCATCCAGCATGAGATGGACCACCTGGCCGGCAAGGTATTCGTCGATTACCTGTCGCCACTGAAGCGCTCCATGCTGCTCAAGCGCCTGGACAAGCAGCGCAAGCAGGCGGCCACCGCTTGACCGGCGCGCGTTTGCGCGTCGTCTTCGCCGGCACGCCCGAGTTCTCCGTCCCCTGCCTCGAAGCCTGCCGCGCCAGCGGCGCCGAAGTGGTGGCCGTGTATACCCAGCCGGACCGCCCCGCAGGCCGCGGCCGCAAGCTCACGCCCAGCCCGGTGAAGCAGGCCGCGCTGGCCGCCGGCATCCCGGTGGAACAGCCCGAGTCGCTCAAGAGCGGGCAGGCGCGCGACACGCTGGCCGCCTACCGCGCCGACCTGATGGTGGTGGTCGCCTACGGCCTGATCCTGCCGCGCAAGGTGCTGGCGCTGCCGCGCCTGGGCTGTTGGAACGTGCATGCCAGCCTGCTGCCGCGCTGGCGCGGCGCGGCGCCGATCCAGCGCGCGATCCTGGCTGGCGACGCCGAGAGCGGCGTGGATCTGATGCAGATGGAAGCCGGCCTCGACACCGGCCCCGTGCTGCTGGAACGCCGCACGCCGATCGAGCGCGCCGACACCGGCGGTACCCTGCACGACCGCCTTTCCGCCCTCGGCGCCGAAGTGCTGGCCGAAGGCCTGCGCCGCGCCATGGCCGGCCAAACGCCGAGTCCGCGCGCACAGCCGGATGAAGGCGTCACCTATGCCCACAAGCTGGACAAGGCCGAGGCGAAGCTGGACTTCCAGCGCGACGCACTCGCCCTGGAACGCCAGGTCCGCGCCTTCGATCCGTGGCCGGTGGCCGAGGCCGAGATCGCCGGCGAAGCGCTGCGCATCTGGGCCGCCGAAGCCATTGCACGCGACCACGCCGCCGCCCCCGGCAGCGTGCTGTCCGCCGGTCGCGACGGCATCGAGATCGCCTGCGGCGACGGCGCCTTGCGCGTGACCGCGCTGCAGCGCGCCGGCGGCAAGCGCATCGGCGCCACCGACTATCTCAACGCACGCCCGGAACTGCGCAGCCCACGATGACCGATACCCGCGCCCTGGCCGCACAGGCCCTCGCCGAAGTCGCCCTGCGCGGCGCCTCGCAACGCGATGCCACCGAACGCTACGCGCCGCGCCTGGCCGACCCGCGCGACCGCGCCCTGTTCACCGCGCTGGTCAGCGACGGCGCGCGCTGGTGGCTGCGCTTCGACGCCGCGATGGACCGCCTGCTCGAAAAACCCCTGCGCCAGAAAGAACCGGCCGTGCACGCCCTGCTGGTGCTGGGCCTGGTGCAGCTGGAAATCCTGCAGATGCCCGACTATGCCGCCGTCGCCGCCACCGTGCAGGCGGCGCGCGCGCTGCAGCGTCCGCGCATGGCCGGGCTGGTCAACGCGATCCTGCGCCGCTGGCAGCGCGAACGCGTCGAACTGCTGGCGGCGCTCGACGCCAAGCCGCAGACGCGCCATGCGCATCCGGCCTGGCTGGCCAAGGCGATCGCCCGCGACTGGCCGGAACACGCCGACGCGGTGATGGCCGCCGACAACATCGAACCGCCGCTGATGCTGCGCGCCAACCGCCGCCGCACCACCCGCGACGCGCTGCTCGAACGCCTGCGCGCCGCCGGCTACACCGTCGATACGCATCCCTGGCTGGACGACGGCATCGTGCTGCCGCACAGCACCGACGTCACCCGCATGCCCGGCTTCGCCGAAGGCCACTTCGCGGTGCAGGACGGCGCTGCCCAGGCCGCGGCCGATCTCGCCGAGGTGCGCGACGGCCTGCGCGTGCTCGACGCCTGCGCCGCCCCCGGCGGCAAGGCCTGCCATCTGCTGGAGCGCGCCAAGGTCGAGCTCATCGCGCTCGAATCCGACGCCGGCCGCGCCAAGCGCATCACCCAGAACCTGGACCGCCTCGGCCTCGCCGCCGGACTGGTCATCGGCGACGCCGGCCAGCCCGAAGCCTGGTGGGACGGCCGCCGGTTCGACCGCATCCTGATCGACGCCCCCTGCTCGGCCACCGGCGTGCTGCGCCGCCGGCCGGACGTGCGCCTGCACCGCCGGGACAGCGACATCGCCACGCTGGCCGCGCAGCAGCGCCGCATCCTGCAGGCGCTGTGGCCGCTGCTGGCGCCGGGCGGGCGGCTGGTCTATGTCACCTGTTCGCTGCTGAAGGCGGAAAACGAAGCCGTGGTCGGCGAGTTCCTGGCCAGCCAGCCCGCAGCACGCGCCGCGGCTTTTACGCTGCCTTCGGGGCAGTCCGCCGGCCTGGGCTGGCAGATCCTGCCCGGCGATGGGGATCTCGACGGCATGTACTATGCCGTGCTCGAACGGCCCTGATCGCCGCCTGGCCCGGCCCGCCTAAGCGCTGAATAAGGCGCCTGGCTTACAAGGTTCCACCCATCGCTGCCTCGCGGCGCCGCCGCCGGAAGTCCACGCATGCCCGTTGCCTCGCAAGCCACTCTCCAGGAACGCCGCTATTTCTGGCTGCTGCTGATCTTCGCCGTGGTGGTGATCGGCGCCGGCATCGGCCTGCGCGATCCCTGGCCGTCGGACGAGCCGCGCTTCACGCTCGCCGCCAAGCAGATGGTGGAAAGCGGCGACTGGCTGTTCCCGCATCGCGGCAGCGAGCTGTATTCGGACAAGCCGCCGATGCTGATGTGGACCGAAGCCGCCAGCTACAGGATCCTGCGCAGCTGGCGCGCGGCCTTCCTGCTGCCTTCGCTGCTGGCCGCGCTGGGCACCCTGCTGCTGGTGTACGACCTGGGCCGGCGGCTGTGGAGCCGGCAGGCCGGCTTATATGCGGCCGCGGCCCTGCTGGTGAGTTTCCAGTTCGTCTACCAGGTGAAACGCGCGCAGATCGATCCGCTGGTGATGTTCTACATCACCGCGGCGAACTGGGGCCTGCTGGTGCATCTGCTCAAAGGCCCGAACTGGCGAGCGTTCTGGTTCGGCTGTTTCTGTGCGGGCCTGGGCGTAATCACCAAGGGCGTGGGCGTGCTCGCCCTGTTCATGCTGGTGCCGTACCTGGTGGCATGGCTGGGCGGATGGAACGGCGTGTCGCGCATGGGCCCGGGCGCGTGGTGGCGCTGGCCGCTGGGGCTGGTCGCGCTGCTCGCGGCGATCGCGCTGTGGCTGGTGCCGATGCTGCTGGGCGCGAAGGCGCATGGCGGCGATCCGGCCTATGCCGGCTACGTCAACGACATCCTGTTCCATCAGACCGCCGGCCGTTACAGCAAGTCGTGGGATCACCACCACTCGCCGTTCTATTACGTGCCGATCGTGCTGTTCAGCTGGCTGCCGCTGTCGCTCACCTATCCGGGCACGCTGCCGCGCTGGTGGCAGCAGTTGAAGGCGAAGGACGCGCGCATCCTGCTGCCGCTGGGCTGGATCGTGCTGATCCTGATCTTCTTCGCGATCCCCAAGGGCAAGCGCGACGTCTACATCATGCCGGCGCTGCCGATGCTGGCGCTGATCAGCGGCCCCTTCCTGCACGAACTGCTGCAGAAGCGCTGGCTGCGCATCGCCGGCCTGGTCTTCATCGGCATCATGGGCGCGGCCATGCTCGGCGTCGGCGCGGCCGCGCTGATCGCGCACCCGAAGTTCGCCACCGAATTCGCCACCGCGCGCGGCTTCGACGACGGCGGCCATGCGCTGTGGTGGATGTTCGTCGCCATCGGCGCCGTGCAGCTGTCGCTGATCGCCGCGCTGCGCCTGCGCCACGCCGTGTGGGCGGTGTGCGGCGGCATGCTGGCGATGTGGCTGGCCTGGGGCCTGTGGGCTTATCCGCTGCTCAACGATTCCAGCTCCGCCGCCGCGCTGATGCAGGACGTGCGCGAGCGCGTGCCGGCCAACGAGCAGCTCGGCCTGGTCGCATGGAAGGAACAGAACCTGCTGATGCTCGACCGCCCCGCCACCGACTTCGGCTTCACCGTGCCCTGGCACGAGCAGTACGTGGCGGCGGTGAAGTGGCAGGCGCAGGATCCGGCGCATCGCTGGCTGTTCGCGCTCGACGGCGTGATGGAGCAGTGCGTCGACCGCAGCAAGGCGATCAGCCTGGGCCATGCCAACCGCCGCGAGTGGTGGCTGTTCAAGGCCGACGCGGTGATCGCCGGCTGCACACCGAACGAAGAGGTCGACCGCGTGCCGGCGAATACCGCCGATTCCGCATGACCGCCCCATGCCGCATGACCGCCCCATGCCGCATGACCGCCCCATGCCTCATGACCGCCTTATGCCGCGCCTTGACCTGATCGGACGCGACAACGGCGCCGGCCTCAGCCGCGACATGGCCTTGCTGGCCGGCGCGCTGCGCGAGGCCGGCAACGGCGTCACCCTCACCGGCCTGCCGCACCGCGGCCGCCTGGCCGAATGGGCCACCCGGCTGCGGCTCGCGCTGCGCGCGCCAGCGCAGGACATCAACCTGATGCTGGAACGCATCCGCCCCGAATTCGTGCGCGGCGCGCGGCGCAATGTGCTGATTCCCAATCCCGAATATTTCCGGCCGTCCGATCGCGCCAGCCTGGCCTCGATGGATGCCGTGTGGGTGAAGACGCGCCACGCGGAACGCCTGTTCGCCGCGCTGGGCGCACGTACGCAGTACATCGGCTTCACCAGCCCGGACCGGCTCGATGCGTCGGTGCCGCGCCGGCACGCCTTCTTCCACGGCCCCGGCCGCAGCGGCAACAAGGGCACCGAAGCCTTGCTGCGCCTGTGGGCCGCGCATCCGTCGTGGCCGCAGCTCACCGTGGTGTGGCGACGCAAGCGGGTGGATATCGGCAGCCTGCCGGCCAACGTCAGGCTGCTGCGCGACCATCTCGACGACGAGACGTATCGCCGGCTGCAGAACGAGCACCGCTTCCATCTGTGCCCGTCGCAGACCGAGGGCTATGGCCATTACCTGGTCGAAGCGATGAGCTGCGGCGCCGTGGTGGTCACGCTCGATGCGGAGCCGATGAACGAACTGGTGACGGCCGCGCGCGGGGTGCTGGTCCCGGCACGCAGCGAAGGCACCCAGGACCTGGCCACGCTCTACGGCTACGCGGACGAAGCGATGGCCGCGGCGATCGAGCACTGCATCGCGATGGATGCATCCGCAGCCGAACCACTCGGCCACGCCGCCCGCAGCTGGTACGAAGCCAACCGCGCCGACTGGCCCGCGCGCCTGCGCGCCGCCATCGACGCCTTGCATTAGTCCTCCTCCGGAATCCGCATGCAGAAGCGCGCCATACAACTGATCGGCAACGACAATGGCGCCGGCCTCACCCGCGACATGCGCCTGGTCACGCGCATCCTGCGCGAAGGCGGTCATCAGGTCACGGTGACCCGGCTCAATAACCGCGCGCGGCTCAGCCATCGCTGGCAGCGTTTTTCCGGGCGCCTGCGCCAGCTGCTGCGCAACCTCGGCCGCGGCCGCCTGCATGCGCGCTACGACATCAACCTGATGTGCGAAAGCGTCAGCGCGCGCTATTTCCGCCAGGCCGACGCCAGCGCGCTGCTGCCGCATCCGGAATGGTTCGACGAGGCCTGGCTGGCCGATCTCGGCGGCATCGACCTGGTGCTGGCCAAGACCAACCATGCGCAGCGCCTGTTCGGCGAACTGGGCTGCCGCGTGATCCACACCGGCTTTGTCAGCGAAGACCAGCGCTCGCCGGAGATGCCGCGCCAGCCCACATTCTTCCATGGCCCGGGCCGCAGCAACAACAAGGGCACCGCGCAGATCCTGAAGCTGTGGGCCGCGCATCCGGACTGGCCGCTGCTCACCGTGGTGTGGCGCAGCGACGAGGCGCGCGCGTGGGAGCCGCCGGCCAACGTGCGCCTGATCCGCGACTACGTCGACGACCAGCAGCTGCGCATACTGCAGAACACCAGCGTGTTCCATCTGTGCCCCTCGCAGACCGAAGGCTATGGCCATTCGATCGTCGAAAGCCTGGGCATCGGCGCCGTGGTGATCTCCACCGACGCCGAACCGATGAACGAGCTGGTGACGCCCGAACACGGCGTGCTGGTCGCCGCGCACGCCGCCGGCAAGCAGGCGCTGGCCACGCTCTATGATTTCGACATGGACGCGATGCGCGCCGCCATCGAACGCTGCATCCAGATGCCGGAAGCCGAACAGCAACGCCTCGGCCAGGCCGCCCGCCAGTGGTTCGAGCACAACCGCCGCGATTTTCCCGGACGGCTGCTGCGCGCCCTCGATACGCTGTCTTCGTGACCCTCACTCAGCCGACCGCACCCATGAGCACCAGCGTCAACCTGATCGCACCCGACAACGGCCTGGGCCTGAGCCGCGACCTCCAGTTCACCGCCGATGCGCTCGAAGCCTGCGGCTGCACGGTGCACTTCACGCGGCTGACCGACGCCGACGAGAAAGTACGCTGGTCGCTGGGCCGCAAGGGCCTGCGCGGCAAGCTGCGCCGCTGGCGCCATGCGATGCGCCATCGCGAGGCGCCGCGCTTCGATCTCAACATCATGTTCGAGCACCTGTGGCCAGCGCATTTCGGCCTGGCGCGCCAGACCATCGCGCTGCCCAACACCGCCTGGTTCGACGCCAAGGATGTACTGCATCTGCCGCGCGTAGCGCGCGTGTGGTGCAAGACCAACGACGCAGTGGACGTGTTCCGCGGCCTGGGCAAACCCACCTCGCTGGTGGGCTTCGACAGCGAGGACCGCTTCGACGCCGCGGTGCCGCGCGAACGCGCCTTCTTCCACCTGGCCGGCGGCAGCGTCACGCGCGGCACCGAGCGCCTGCTGGCGGTGTGGCGGCGCCATCCGGAATGGCCGACGCTCACCGTGCTGCAGCATCCCGCCTGTGCGCCGCAGGATCTCAGCGCCTCGAACATCCGCCATCTGCGCCAGTTCCTCGATGGCAACGTGCCGGCGCAATACGCGGAACTGAGCCGCCTGCAGAACGGCTATCTGTTCCAGATCTGCACCTCGGAGATCGAGGGCTGGGGCCACTACATCGTCGAGGCGCTCGGCGTGGGCGCGGTCACCTTCGTGGTCGACGCGCCGCCGATGAATGAGCTGGTGACGGCCGAACGCGGCCTGCTCGTGCCTTACGCGCAGACCGGCCACATGGGGCAGGCGACCACCTATCAGTTCGACGAAGCAGCGCTGGAAGCTGCGGTGGCGCGCGCGCTGGCGATGCCGGAAACGGCCATCGCTGCGATGGGCGCCAACGCGCGGCAATGGTTCCTCGACAACAGCGCGGGTTTCGTCCCGCGCATCCGCCAGGCGCTGGCCGACTCAGCCGGCGCGAACGGCTGAGATCTCGTAGCTCTGCCCGGCGGCCATCGCCGCCAGGTGGCGGTCGATGCCCTGCTCGCAGCGCACGATGTGTTCGCGCACGGTGCGCAGATAGACCTGGTTGTTCGGCAGGGCCGGATCGTCCACTTCTTCCTGCGCGCGGGTGCGGTGCTCCAGGTGCGCGGCCAAGGCGGCCCACTTGAGCGCGCGGCGGCGTACGCCGGCATTGCCCAGGCGCGCGGCCAGCTCGCGGTCTTCCGCGCCGTAGCCTTCCATCTGTTCGTCGAAGCCGTTCACGCGCAGCAGGTCCTCGCGCCAGCAGCTCATATTGCAGCTCATCACGCGGCCGCCGCTGCGCGCGCGGGATTTCCAGCGTGCCAGCGCCAGCGAGCGGAACGCATATAGACGCTTGATGCCGTCGAACACCTGGAAATCCGCATCGGCCCACGGCGCGAACACCGGCCGGCCGCCGGCCAGCAGGCGCGCAGAGGCCTGTTCGCTGCTCTTGAAGCGGCCGCCCTGCAGGAAGTGGCCGCGCTCGGCCAGGGCCAGGTGGTCGGCGATGAAGTCCGGATGCAGCACCATGTCGCCGTCGATCATCACCACGTATTCGCTGCGGCTGGCGGCGATGCCGAGATTGCGGCTGCGCGAGGCGCGAAAACCCAGGTCTTCCTGCCACACGTGGCGCAACGGCACCGGGAAATCTTTGGCCATGCGCTCGATCACCGCACGCGTGGCGGGGCCGGAGCCGTCGTCGGCGACGATCACCTCGTCCGGCAAGCGGCTCTGCGCCGCGGCACTGGCCAGCACGCGCGCCAAGGCCTCGGGCCAGTTGTAGGTAAGCACCAGCAAAGTCACCGAACGCGGCGGCACGCGCACGCCGCGCGAACGGATGCTCCAGGACAGGCCCAGGCTCAACGCCACCGGCAGCCAGCCGAGCAGCCATTCCACGTCGGGGCGGCGCAGCAGCTGCGGCGCGTCGAACTGCCAGGCCACGCTGGCGTAGATCCACAGCGCCAGCATCACCCGGCCCAGCATCACGTGGCGGTAGCGCCAGGCGCGCCAGCCCGCCACCAGCCATAGCAGCGACCACAGCAGCATGCCGGGCACGCCGAGCAGGATGGCCAGGTGGCTGAGGATGTTGTGGCTGTGCTCCCAGGTCTGGCCTTCGCCGACGATGTCGTAGTGGCTGCCCATGCCCAAGCCCAGCCACGGGTGCTGGCCGATCAATGCCAGCGACTGCTGCAGGATCTCCGGCCGGTACGACAGGCCGCGGTCCTTCATGTACTGCCAGCCGCCCAGGGCGATGATTACCGCCGCCACGCCCAGCATCGCCGCCGCGCGGCGGCGGATATGCCGATGCGGCGCCGCCAGCAGCATCACCGCCTGGGTGGCGATCAGCGCCAGCCAGATCGAGCGGGTGAAGGTCAGCAGCACGAAGGTCATCAGCGCCACGATCGAAACGATCTGCAGCACGCGCTGCCAGCGCCCGCGCACGGACAGCTGCAGCAGCCACACGCTGGCCGCGCCGAAGGCGAACGCGGCGAGGTTGGGGTTATCCAGCGTGCCGAAGCCGACCAGGCGGTCCTGCATCTGCCAGGTGGAACCCACCCGCAGCGGGAACACTGCCATCGACACCAGCGCCGCCAGGCCCAGGCCCGCACCCGCCCAATACAACAGCGCTTGCGCGCGCCGCGGCTGCCCCGCGACCAGGCTGCCCAGCAGCACCACGAAGGCCAGCACGTAGAACACCACCACCGCGTCGTCGCCGAGCTTGCCGTTGCGCGCCCAGATCACCGAGATCATGGTCCAGGCCAGGAAGGCCAGCAGCAGCTTGCCTTCGCGCGCCTCCAGCAGGCCGCGCACCAGCGGGCGCCGCCAGGACCAGGCCAGCCACGCGGCCGGCAGCAGGAACAGCGCGATCAGGCTGTCGTGGTAGTACTTGCCGGGATTCCATACTTTCGGCCCCTGCGGACTGGCGGCCATGCCGACCAGCAGCCAGCCCAGTCCCAGCAGCATCCACAGGCGCAGCCACGCGGGCAGGGCCAGCCAGCGCCGCTTGAACTGGGCGGCCAGGCCTTCTTCCCTTGCCCCGGCATGCACGGTGTCTTTCAAGCTGTCCTTCCACATTCTCGAGGCGAATCCTGTCAACCGGCGGATGCCGCTGGGGCCAAACCCCACCAGTCAACGCACAAGCGCGCGCAAGGATACCCATACCGGGCGAAACGGAGCGCGAACGGGGGCATAACCCAAGTCAGAACGTGCGGGCGGTGGATTTGCGCAACCGAAGCGAAAGCCCCTCTCCCGTCGGGAGAGGGGTGAGGGTGAGGGTGAGGGTGCGGGCGAAGCGGAGCGTTGCACTCCGGCCGAACCCTCATCCGGCTGCCGCCACCTTCCTCGCTCCTCAGAGCCGGGCACATCCCTGTGCCCTCCCCGCGTGCTCCCGGAGGGAGAAGGGCTCACCCTTGAGGACTGAGACGAAAGGCCATCGGCTAGAATCGCCCGATGCAGACGCTCCCCCTCACCCTCGTCGTGATGACCTACAACGAGGCGAAGAACATCGCCCGTTGCCTGGACAGCGTGCCGTTCGCCGCCGAAAAAGTGGTGATCGACAGCGGCAGCACCGACGACACGGTGGCGCTCGCCCGCGCCCAAGGCGCCCGCGTGGTGCACCAGGACTGGCTGGGCTTCGGCCCGCAGCGCAACTTCGCCAGCACCCAGGCCGGCCACGACTGGATCCTGGCGCTGGACGCCGACGAGTACCTGACCCCCGCCCTGGCCGAGGAGATCGCCGCCAGGCTGCCCGCGCTGATGGCCGGCCCCACCTGCGCCGTGTGGCTGCGCCGCGCCACCATCTACATGGGCGCGCCGATGCGCTTCTACCTGCCCTCGATGGGCGAGAAGATGGCCCGCCTGTACCACCGCGAGCGCGCCCGCTGGGCCGACGTGCGCGTGCACGAATCGCTGCGCTTCGATGGCCCCGCGGTCACCTTCCAGGCCCGCTTCAACCACGAGAACAACCCCAGCCTGCCGGAGAAGCAGATCAAGGTGCTGCGCTACGCGGAGCTGAAATGCCGCGACTGGCTGGAGAAGGACAAGCCGGTGCGCATGTGGCAGACGCCGTTCGTGTTCGCGCTGGCCTTCCTCAAGGACTATCTCTTGCGCCTGGCCTTCCTCGACGGCTGGCGCGGCTACGCCATCGCCCAGACCGCCGCCTCGTATGCGGTGTACAAGCGCATGCGTTACTACGAAATGCGCCACAACCCGGCCTCCATCGACAGCGCCGCCGCCGCGCTCCACCGCCACGGAATCGACCGCTGACCATGCCCAAGCATTACCTCCTGTACGGTTCCGAGCGCTACGCGCTGGCCATCCTGCGGCCGGTGCAGGAGGCGATCCGTGCGCGCGGGGACGAGGCGGCGTGGTTCTTCGACGGCCCCGGCGCGGAAGACCTGGTCGCGGGCGAGCGCCTGCTGACGGTGCGCGAAGTACGTGCGTGGAAGCCGATCGCCTGCATCACCTCGTCCAACCATCTGCCGCATTTCTTTCCCGGCGTGAAAGTCGAGACCTTCCACGGCTTCGACGCCGGCAAGCCGCGGCATATCTATATCCGCGGCTTCTTCGACCTGTACTGCACCACCGGCCCGCGCGACACCGTGCAGTTCCAGGCGCTGGCCGACGAGCTGGGCCACTTCGCGGTGGCCGAGACCGGCTGGCCCAAGCTCGATCCCTTCATGAAGGAGATCGCCGGGCCGCTGCCGCCGGTGCGCGAGCCGCCGGTGATCCTCTACCACTCCACCTTTTCCCCTTCGTGGAGCGCGGCGGAGACCCTCTATGAAGAGGTGAAGCGCCTGTCGCGCAGCGGCGAGTGGCGCTGGATCGTCAGCTTCCATCCGAAGATGAATCCGGAGACGGTGGCCAAGTACAAGGCGCTGCAGGGCGAGCACCTGACGTTTGCCGAGAACGACAACATCCTGGAGCTGTTCCCCCAGGCCGACCTGATGTGCTCGGACACCTCGTCCGCGCTGAGCGAGTTCCTGCTCACCGGCAAGCCGGTGGTGACCTTCAAGAACCGCCGCCCGGGTCCGCAGCTGATCGATATCGACGACGCGGCGCAGTTCGAACCCGCCATCCGCACCGCGCTCAGCCGCCCGCCGCAGCTGATCCAGGCGATCCGCGACTTCGCCGACGCCATCCACCCCTACCGCGACGGCCATTCGAGCGAGCGCGTGCTGGATGCGATCGACGCCTTTATCGCCAGGGGCGGGCGCAGCCGTAGACGCAAACCCGGCAACTGGTGGCGCAAGCTCAAGCTGCGACGCCGTATCGGTTATTGGGGTCCGGCGCGCTCCTAAAGCCCCCGGACAGAAAAGCCCCACTAGAATCGCCACCTTCTAGAGCCGCCACCTTCTAGAACCGCCACCTTCCCGAGAAAGAGCCGCCGCCTTGCCCTCCAGCGCCTACAGCCGTTCCGAACACCTGCGCTCCCTGTGGCCCTGGCTGCCGTTGTGGACCGTGGTCGCCCTGCTGGCGATCTTCTCGCACGGCCCGATGCCGCTGTATTCCACCCGCACCCTGGCGGTGGCATGGGAGATGTGGAGCCACGGCCACTGGCTGGTGCCGCATATCAACGGCCAGCCGTATAGCGACAAGGTGCCGCTGCTGTTCTGGATGATCCACGCCGGCTGGTTCGTGTTCGGCGTCAACGATGTGTGGCCGCGCATCCTGGAAGTGATCTTCGGCGGCGCCCAGCTGATGCTGCTGGCGACCCTGGCGCGGCGCCTGTTCCCCAACCGCCCGTGGGTGGCCAAGGGCGCGCCGTGGATGCTGCTGGCGCTGGGCTACGCCTTCCTGTTCGGCCTGCAGGTGATGTACGAGGTGCTGCTGGCGGTATGGGTGCTGGCGGCGCTGCTGACCCTGACCCCGAAGGCCCAGCGCGAGGAACCGCGCTGGCTGCTGTTCGGCCTGTGCATCGGCGCCGGCCTGATGACCAAGGGCCCGGTGATGCTGCTGCACGTGGCCTTCCCCTGGCTGCTCGGCCCGCTGTGGAACGACTGGGCCAATCGTCACCGCGCGCGCTGGTACGGCCGCGGCCTGCTTTCCGTGCTGCTGGGCGGGGCCATCCTGCTGGCCTGGGCGCTGCCGGCCGGCTTCAGCGGCGGCGACGAATATCGCCACCGCCTGTTCTTCACCCAGACCGCCGGCCGCGTGGTGGACGCGTTCGACCACGCCCGCCCGTTCTGGTGGTACCTGACCATGATCCCGGCCCTGCTGTTCCCGTTCAGCGGCTGGCCGCGGGCGTGGGTGGCGCTGGGCGCGCTGCGCCGGCCGCTGGAGCCGGGCATCCGCTTCAGCCTGTGCTGGCTGCTGCCGGTGCTGCTGGCGTTCTCGCTGATCAGCGGCAAGCAGCTGTATTACCCGCTGCCGGAATTCGCCGGCGCCACCCTGCTGCTGGCCGGCGCCATCGCCGTGCTGCGCGAGCAGCGGCCCAGGCTGGGCACCACCGCCTGGCTGGGCACCTGGCCGCTGGGCGTGGGCGGCATCCTGTTCGCGGTGTTCCTGTTCGTGCTGCCGAACCTGGTGGCGCAGAACCTGATGCATGGCGAGTTCATCGATTCCACCTCGCAGTACAGCCGCTTCTTCAGCGTGGTGTTCGTGCTGCTCGGCGCGCTGTTGCTGCTGCGTGGCCGCGGCGAGCTGCGCCGGCTGGCAGTGGCCGGCCTGGTCGGCGTGCTGGCGCTCAATACGCTGTTCACCCTGACCATGTGGCCGAACTTCGACCTGCGCCCCGCCGCCCACCTGCTGGGCGCGGCGGACGCGGAAGGCCGGGCGATCGGCTATGTCGGCAACTACGAAGGCCAGTTCCACTTCGAGGGCCGCCTGACCCGGCCGATCGAGCGCCTGACCGAAGGCGAGTCGATCCAGGCCTTCGCCCGCCTGCATCCGGACGGCCTGATCATCACCCGCCCCGAGAAGCTGGCCGACACCGACCTGCGCTATCCGCTGCTGGTGCAGCCGTTCCGCTCCAGCTGGGTGGTGGTCTGGCCGGCCTCGTCGCTGGCCGCCCAGCGCGCCGGCCACACCCCGGCCGAACCACCGCATCCGACCCGGCTGTACCAGATCGACCCGTGGCGGTTCCGCGCACTGCAATGAACGCCGCGCTGATCGCCAACCTGCGCGCGCAGTGCGGCGGCCCGCGCGACGGCGCGCTGCTGCGGTTCTCGCTGGGCAATGCGCTGTTGAGCGAAGGCGATGTCGCCGCTGCGGCGGAAGAACTGCGCCACGCCGTGCGCTTCGATCCGCGCTATTCCGCCGCGTGGAAGCTGCTGGGAAAAGCGCTGCTGGCGGTGGAAGACCGCGCCGCTGCGGCCGATGCCTGGCGGCACGGCATCGAGGCCGCCCGCGCACGCGGCGACAAGCAGGCGGAGAAGGAAATGGCGGTGTTCCTGCGCCGGGTCGAGCCAAAGGACGCAGGCTAAAACCCCACCAACCAAAGTACCGCGCCCCCCACGCACCCGTCATTCCAGCGAAAGCTGGAATCCAGCGCCTTCACTTTGGGCCTTCGAGTCACTGGACCCAAGCTTTCGCTGGGGTGACGCAAGTGGTGACGAGGGTTTTGTCAGCGCCCCTCGTCCAACACCTCAGGATGGTCATACGGGCTCGGCCGGTTATTCGCCGAATACCGCTTGTAGTGCCACTGATACTGCGCGTACGCCAACTCCACGCAGTTCTGCACGCCGCGGTTGAGCGCCGCGCAGGCCACCGGCTGATCCGCATCCGCCAGCCCTTCCGGCGCCGGCAGCAGATGGATGCGGAACCCCTCGCCCCGCGGCAGCCGCTCGGCGAACGCGAACAGCACCGTCGCCCCGGTACGCGCCGCCAGCCGCGGCAGCAGCACCATGGTCAGCGCCTCGCGGCCGAAGAACGGCGCGAACTCGCCCTCGCCTTCGCGCGGCTTCTGGTCCGGCAGGATGCCCACCGTGCCGCCCGCGCCCAGCCGCTTGAACAGCGTGCGCACCCCGGCACCCTCGGCGCGCACCTGCTCCGGCGCCAGCGCGCCGCGCGCCTTGCGCAGCAGGCCTTCGACCGCGGCGATGCGCGGCGGGCGGTACAGGATCGCCATCGGCGTCTTGCGGCACAGCCAGTAATTGAGCAGTTCCCAGCAGCCCAGGTGCGGCGCGGCGATGATCACGCCGCGGCCGTTGGCCAGGGCCGCGTCGAACAGCGCCTCGCCGCGCACCTCGCGCACCAGGTCCAGCGCGCGCTCGGCGTCGCTGCCCCAGATCTTGGCGATCTCGGTGATCGACTTGCCGCTCTCGATCATCACTTCGCGCAGCAGCGCCGCACGTGCCGGCGCGTCCAGTTCCGGCCGGGTGATGCGGATGTTCACGGCGGTGTTCTGTACGGTCTTGCCGTCCAGCCGCAGCGACAGCCGGCCCAGCAGGGCGCCCACGCCATGCAGGGCCCGCAAAGGCAGCAGGCCGACCAGACGCAGCAGGAGATAGAGCAGGAAGATATCGAAGCGCATGAGCCGCGCAGTGTAGCGGCTGACGCCGGGCCCTCTCCGGCCGCCGGCCCGTTTTGTGGGTAATCTTTGCGCCCCCGCCGCCAGCCCAGCCGCTTATCGATGATCGCCCTGATCCAGCGCGTCCTCCGTGCCCAAGTCGACGTCGGCGACGAAACCGTCGGCGCCATCGGCCCTGGCCTGCTCGCCCTGGTGGCGGTGCAGCCGGCCGACGACGAAGCCAGCACCCGCCGCATGCTCGAACGCCTGCTCGGCTACCGCGTGTTCGCCGATGAACAGGGCCGCATGAACCGCTCGCTCAAGGACACCGGCGGCCAGCTGCTGCTGGTCAGCCAATTCACCCTGGCCGCCGACACCCGCTCCGGCATGCGCCCTAGCTTCACCCGCGCCGCTTCGCCCGAGCAGGGCCGCCTCTGGTTCGACCGGCTGGTCGAATTGGCCCGGGTCGCACACCCGGGGGTGGAAATCGGGCGCTTCGGTGCCCATATGAAGGTCCAGCTGGTCAACGACGGACCAGTCACCTTCTGGCTCGAAACGCCATGACCGCGGACCCATCGGGTGACCGCGACGATTCCGAAGAAAATCTCTCAAGAACGGCTGTTTGGCGCGCTTTTTGCGTGTGCCGGATACCCATTTCTTTCACTTGAAAACTGGTCAAAAAAGCATCACATCGCTATACTGATCGGTTCCTGCATCCGCGGCGGTAGGTATGAACAACAAAGCTCCCGAGCAACAGTCTGAAATCAAGGCGCTTATCTCCAAAGGTCTCGAGCAGGGCTACCTGACCTACGCCGAAATCAACGACCACCTGCCCGACGACATCGTCGATCCGGAGCAGATCGAAGACATCATGGCCGTCCTCAAGGGCGTCGGCATCGAAGTGCACGATGCCGCCCCGGACGCCGACCCCCTGTCCGACAACGCCAGTGGCACCGCCACCGACGACGAGGCCGCGGCCGAAGAAGCCGTCGCCCTGCTGTCGGCCGTCGACTCCGAAGTGGGCCGCACCACCGACCCGGTGCGCATGTACATGCGCGAGATGGGCACGGTCGAGCTGCTCACCCGCGAAGGCGAAATCGCCATCGCCAAGCGCATCGAGGAAGGCCTCGGCCAGGTGCAGACCGCGCTGGCCAGCTTCCCGCTCACCATCGAGATGCTGCTGGAGGAATACGACCAGCACCTGGACGGCAAGCGTCGCCTGAGCGAGATCCTGGCCGGCTTCGCCGACCTCGAAGAAGCCGCCGACGCCGCCCTGGCCGCCGCCGAAGTGGAAGCCGCCGACGCTGACGGCGAAGCCGAAGAGGACGAGGAAACCGAAGGCGCCGCCGAGGAAGAGGAGGCCGGCCCGACCGGCCCCGATCCGGAAGAGGTCAAGCGCCGCATGGAACTGCTGCGCGACTATTACGGCAAGTTCCAGAAGGCCTCGGCCAAGACCCCCGACATCGGCGACAAGAAGATCATCAAGCTGCGCGAGCAGATGGCTGAGGAATTCCTCAAGCTCAAGCTGCCCTCCGCGCTGATCGACAGCTTCGTGCGCAAGCTGCGCGAGGTGGTGAACGACATCCGTCACCACGAGCGCCTGCTGATGGATATCTTCGTCAAGCAGGTGAAGATGCCCAAGGCCGAGTTCATCAAGACCTTCCCCAGCAACGAAGGCAACCCCGAGTGGGCCAACGAGCTGGGCCGCAAGCGTCAGAAGTGGTCGCCGAACATCAAGACCTACAAGGAAGCGATCGACAGCGAACAGGAAAAGCTCGCCTCGATCGAGCACAAGCTGTTCCTGCCGCTCACCGACATCAAGGAAATCAACCGCACCATGTCGGTCGGCGAGGCCAAGGCCCGCCGCGCCAAGAAGGAAATGGTGGAGGCGAACCTGCGCCTGGTGATCTCGATCGCCAAGAAGTACACCAACCGCGGCCTGCAGTTCCTGGACCTGATCCAGGAAGGCAACATCGGCCTGATGAAGGCGGTGGACAAGTTCGAATACCGCCGCGGCTACAAGTTCTCCACCTACGCCACCTGGTGGATCCGCCAGGCGATCACCCGCTCCATCGCCGACCAGGCGCGCACCATCCGCATCCCGGTCCACATGATAGAGACGATCAACAAGCTCAACCGCATCTCCCGCCAGATGCTCCAGCAGTTCGGCCGCGAGCCGACGCCGGAGGAGCTGGCCAAGGAAATGGAGATGCCGGAGGACAAGATCCGCAAGGTGCTGAAGATCGCGAAGGAACCGATCTCGATGGAAACCCCCATCGGCGACGACGAAGACTCGCATCTGGGCGACTTCATCGAGGACACCAACGCCAGCTCGCCGATCGAGTCGGCGACGGAAACGGGCCTGATGGAAACCGTGCGCGAAGTGCTGGCCGGCCTCACCCCGCGCGAAGCGAAGGTGCTGCGCATGCGCTTCGGCATCGACATGAATACCGATCACACGCTGGAAGAGGTCGGCAAGCAGTTCGATGTGACGCGCGAGCGTATCCGCCAGATCGAGGCCAAGGCGCTGCGCAAGCTGCGTCATCCGAGCCGCTCGGAGCAGCTGCGCTCGTTCCTCGATATCGACTGATCCCGCTTCCACGCGAACCGTAGAAAATGAAAAGCCCCGCACAAGCGGGGCTTTTCTTTTATGCCGGGGGAAAGGGGATCAGGCGCCCATGTCGTAGAAGAACTCTTCCTTGTCGATCTTGCCGTCCTTGTTGACGTGATAGACGCAGATCTCCGTCATGTTGATGCGGCCGTATTCCTTCATCGTCACGTCCAGCGTCATCTCAAGACTGAACCAGTTGCCCGCCACCACTGCGTCGCTGACGTGGCCGCCGTGGACTTCCACCAGCGTCTCCTGGAACTTGCGACCCTTCTCGAAGATGGCATCCAGCCCCTTCACATTGCCCAGCGCGCCACCCGGCGCACCCTCCGGCTCGATGCTCTCCGCATCCTGCGCGTAGAGCTCCTTCTGCGCCTCTTCGTACTTGCCCTCGCGACACAAAGCCACCAACCGCTTCGCTACCGATTCCGTACTCATCGTGCACCTCCGGGTCAAAGGGCCTACCAGCCTACGCCGGGTGCGATAAGTCCGGATGTGCCGGTGGGTAGGGGCGGTGGTCTCGACGCTCCCCGGGTGCGCGGCTAACATGACGGACTGCTGCGAGATTGGCCGTGCAACGCGGCTGGCAAGCGTCAGGGCCTATAGCTCAACGGTTAGAGCAGGGGACTCATAATCCCTTGGTTCCAGGTTCGAATCCTGGTGGGCCCACCATCTATTGCTCTCAGGCAATCTCACAACATCTCATCACGACCGACAAATCTGCATTTCTAGGCCATTTCTGGCCCCGCCTCGTCTCACTTCGTCGCAAACCACCTCACCACAGCGCACTACAGCTGGTGGTATTTTTGGTGGTACATATGCGCCAATATCGCAAGAATTGGCGATACACCACCACTGAGCAGTTGGTGGTGCAGTTAGGAGATGGAGATGACGGAACTGACCGCACTGGCAGCACGAAACGCGAAGCCACGTGATGCAATGTATCGATTGGCAGCGGGCAAAGGCCTGCACCTGCAGGTGATGCCGAATGGCGCGAAGTACTGGCGGCTGAAATATCGGCACCTCAAGAAGCAACCGAAGATGATCAGTCTCGGCGTATTCCCGCAGGTCGGCCTGGCAGAGGCGCGTGCAGAACGCGATCGCCTACGCCAACTCATCGACGCTGGCATTGACCCCAGTACGCAGCGTCGCGCTGATCGCCTCGCACGCCAACTAGCCACTGAAAATAGCTTGGAAGCAATAGCGAGGGCCTGGTTCGCCGAAAAGAGGAGCAGTTGGGTAGAAAGTTACGCGCGCGGTGTAATCAGTCGGCTCGAAAACAATGTCTTTCCATGGCTTGGTGCACTGCCCATCACCGAGGTCACCGCGCCACAGATCCTCACCACGATGCAGAGAATCCACGAACGAGGGGCTTGTACAGACTTTTGTGTAAACGGGATCGCTTTAAAGCTGAGGGATGCGGCCTTCGAACTGGATGGTAAAGCGGTTGAGCGCCGCCTTCCAATCATGGATTGGAAGCGTCCATTTTTTACTGATGTTGCGCAGCCCTAAGTAG
>NZ_JBFRGP010000025.1:0-44340 GCF_052115385.1 Dyella sp. 2RAB6 | reverse complement strand
GATCTCCTGCCAGAATGGACGCCTCTGCGCTCTGTGTAAAACGGGAGGCCGCCCTGGCGACCTCATCTTCACACGACCAATTCGTACCTTTTTCGTGCGCATCGCAACCTCTTATCCGGAGGTGTTGCGACGATCGGTTGAATTCACCCTGTGCTCCTTGATCCGAGTGGATCAGTGTCTTGCGGGGCCGCCGGGAGCGAACGGCCTTCATGACGGCATCCAGAACCAGCTCTCGATGGATCGTTGGCTTGACTGACCAGCCAACGACTTTGCGAGAGAAGAGATCCATAACGACGGCAAGATAGAGCCAGCCCTGCCAGGTTCGGATGTAGGTGATATCCGTCACCCAGGCCTTGTTTGGCCGCGACACCGTAAATTGGCGCTGCAGCAAGTTGGGGATCAGGGCTTGTGGCTTGGTGACGGGGACGTGGCGTATGCGATAACCATGCAACGCCTGCAAGCCGTTCTCGCGCATTAAACGCGCAACCCGGTGCTTGCTGCACGTCTCCCCGCGTTCGCGTAGATCCTGAAATACTCTTGGCGCGCCATAGATTCCATGGCTGGCGGTGAAGGAGGTACGGATGAGCCGGAGCAATCGCGCATCTTCTTGGGCCCGATCGGACACCGGATGAGCCAGCCAAGCATAGTAGCCGGCGCGGGCAACCCCAAGCAGGCGGCACATCACCTGAATGCTGAACTCATTCCGGTGCGACTCGATGAACTGGTAAGCCCGTCGGGTCTTGCTTGGAACCCTCTTCGAAGACATGGCGCTTGCCTCCCATCGCAAGCTCAGATGCTAGGCCTTGTCCACGAAATGCTGGTATCTCCACTTCAGCTATTGTCTTGCCAACCGCCCGGCGATACTCGCGCCAACCCGCCTCGTCGTCCTTGTCTCGCACGAACGCTGCGGTTTCGTTCAAACGCCCTGCAATCTGCAAGAACACCACGCTTAGTCGCTCGGCCTCTTCCTTCGTCATGAATCTCTCCGCAGGCGTCGAATCTCTCGACCCTAGATGTCCGCTAAGCATAGATGAAGATCCACGAGGTCTGCTTTGGCTCGGAAGCGGACATTTTTACCCCGTCACCGAGGGATCAGGGGTACCCACTTTTCATCCAATGCTCCAAATCTGACCTTGTTCTTGCTGGTCAGGCCGTAGCCTCGCCTTCGAGCAGGACGTCCAGCACAGTGCGCACGTAGAGGTCCGGGTGTTCTACGTTAGGCAGGTGGACGGCCGGCATCATCACTAGGCGCGCGCCCGGCACTGTCGATGCGATGTATTCGCCGTGGCTTGCCAGGGTGACGGTATCGTTCGTGCCTGCGATCACCAGCGTGGGGCGGTTGATAAGTGCGATCGTTCGCCGCATATCGCTGTCGCGCACCGCTGCGTAGTTGCCTGCCAGGCCCTGGGGAGGGGTGGAAAGCAGCATGTCGCGGAACGGTTGGACCACTGATTGCTTTGCTTCGAGCATGGAGGCTGGGAACCAGTTGGCAAGGAACGCCTCCGCCACGGCGGCCATGTCGGGCGATGTCTGCAGGGCGGCAATGCGTGCATCAAACTCGCTGGCGGGGCCCAGTCGGGCGGACGTATTGCTCAGAATAAGTTGATCGATACGCTCCGGCGCATAGATGCCGAGCCACTGGCCTACGAAGCCACCAAGCGACAAGCCGAGGAAATGTGCGCGCTCAATGCCGAGCGCATCGAGCAACTCGACGACGTCGCGACCCAGCCGATCTAACGAATAGGCACCTGCAGGAGCATCCGACTTGCCGTGGCCGCGACCGTCATAGCGCAGCACGCGGAAATGCAGGGTCAGCGCAGCGATCTGGTCATCCCACATGTGCATCGTCGTGCCAATGGAATTAGACAGGACGAGCACGCTCTTGTTGACGTCGCCATCCAGGCGGTAGGCCAGGCGGCATCCGTCGCCGGTGGTGATGAAAGTGGTGTCGTTCATGGCGCTTTTGCTCCTGGGTTGGGTGTGGGCCGAAGCCCGGTTCGAGGAGAGATGCTAGGCGCCGCCGGCTCATATAAAAATTACAAAATTTCTAATAACTATGTAAGTATTTCTAACATGACCCCTTTCACCCTTCACGACCTTCAATGCTTCGATGCCGTGGTCAAGGCCGGTGGCTTTCAAGCCGCCGCCCAGGTCATGAACCGCACGCACCCGGCCGTGTTCGCCGCTGTCGCCAAGCTCGAGCGGCAGCTGGGTTTCATGCTGTTGGAGCGCGGTGGCTACCGCGTGCAACTCACGCCTGCGGGCCGGTCGTTTCATCGCCGTGCGCAAGCGCTTTTGCGCGAACTGGAAAGCCTGCATGCCCACACTTCGCAACTGGCCATGGGTACAGAAAGTGAGCTGCGAGTGGTGATTGGCGATATGTGCCCGGTGCCGCAGACGCTGCGCTTGCTGAGCGGCTTTTTTGCACAGCACCGCAGCACTCGATTACATCTTCACTTTGAAGCCGTCACGGGCCCGTGGGAACGCCTGTTCAACGATGACGCCGACCTGATCTTCCATCATATCGACAAGCACGATGCACGCATCGAATGGCTGGATCTGTGCCCGGTGCAGTTCATCCCGGTGGCGGCGCCGGGGTTCTTGCCGTTTCGCGCCACTCGCTCGATACGGCGCACGCAATTGCGCGAGCTCACGCAATGCATCATGCGCGACACGGCACAAAGCTCGGAATCACGCGACTACTTTGTGGTGGATGGGGCGCCGCAATGCACTGTTGCGGACCAACTTATGAAGAAAGAAGTCATCCTGTGCGGCATGGCCTGGGGGCACCTGCCTCGCTTCCTGATCGAACAGGAACTGCGCGATGGACGTTTGATATCGCTCACGGGCAAGTATCTGACGGGCAGCGTGGAAGACCTAGTGGCCGCCCGTCGTCATGATCGGCCGCACGGGCCAGTGGCGAACCAGCTATGGCAGCTCATCCAGGAACAAACGGCGCGATGGCGGATATCGCTGGCACCCTAGCACGTCAAGGCACGCCCCTCAGTGCAGGCGATCTCGCCACCTTCAGGGCCAATGCTGACATGCCCTCGTCCGGGGCATCTTGGAGCTAGCTGTAGGCGCACGATGTGGTTGGCGATGCTCTTCGATCCGACGCAGCGACAGCCCCTGGGCCGCGCGGCTACCCCCGCCGCACCTGCGCACCCTTTAGAGGTCGATTTCGACGAAGCTATCCACAGCCCTCCAGAACCGATCTGGCGCGGCTTGTCGGGCATGAAGTGCGAGACCGTGGCGACGCGCTTTGACGCATGCCAACAGGTCCCACCCCACACCGGCCACCACCCACCTCGCTTCGGCAGGAGACCATGTCGACTTCAGATCGAAAGACAACGTATGACGAACTCCATCCAGAGCCCCATCATTCACGGCCCCTGCCAATCCTGGACAACGTAGCGGACAGCGACATGCGGCAGCATCAAGGACGGCGCCGATTTTCCAGCAACAACCAGCACCTGATCGACAGGAATTGCGTCCTTCGCTTCAGTGGCGATGAAGGCCTGCACCAGGCGCGTGCCGGACGATGGCATAAGAGAAGCTGGAACCGCGACCGGGCTTCGACCCAGAGCGGCCAGCCAATCCACCCTTCCCAGTTTCATGTGGACCGGAGGGTGAGCGACCTGCAGATCCACGGAACCGGCGAGCAAGCCCGTCGTGAGCGGCTTGCCGTGCGATATCAGAACGACGGACTGCCCCTTCGCTTTTTGACTCGCGATGGCGTAGAGGTCCGCATCGGGGCGGTTCATGGGGATCGGGGACAAACCTGCCTGATCGATAGTGAGTGGGTCGATCCCCGACGCTCGCTTAAGTAGATCCGCCATCATGTGCACGGTTGCATCCTCTGCCTTGATGGGGCGTTCGGCCGCATGATGTTCGCCGGCATAGATAAGAATTTTTGCGTCGGGAAACGCCTGCACAGCACGGCGCATGAGGTTATCGGCCTGATCCTGTTCACGCTGCTGCTGTGCGACCTTCGCATCCTTGGAGTACTCCGTTCGAGTCGTCTCGTAGGAAACGGGGCGATACCCCAAGGCTAATGATTGCCGCAGAAAATCGGCAAAGGCCGGGTCGTCGAAGTAATAGCCGGTCGACTGTCGGGCATAGCCGTCAGCAGAAAGTTTCGCCATCTTCTCCCGTGCAACACCATCGTCCGCATCACCTTTCAATGCTTCGGCGGCCAATACCGTATAGCCGAGCGGCCGCAATGCGCGGGCAACCTCCAGACCGAAAGCTCGGTTGCGCGGATCGAGGTGATTCTCGTCGAGAATTACAATACGAGTCCTGCGGGCGCGCTCAACAATGGCGCGGATGGCTGACACCCCGGTCGCGGAACGCAACTCGTCGATCTGCTCCGTCGGCACGTGGAAGTCGGCCTGTTTAGCAGGATTGAATGTCGGTGCTCCTGCCATGCAGGACATGACTTGCGCCCATTGGTCGAAGACATCCGGATCGCTGATCTCATTTTGGTTTGAGAGCCCAAGCCTCTTCAATAATCCAAATGAAGCATCGATGTACCGGCCATGGCGAGCGTCTTCGATGGATTGCTTGTAGGCCGCCAACAGCCTTTCGTTATTTGCCTGCTGGGCTTGTTCGGTAGTCGAGGGCGATTGCGCCAGCACTTTAGTGCCGATGACCATCATGAGGGAGGCGCTGAAGAGAAGGGCGCCAGCGACGCGATAACGCATTCGGGTACTCCACGGCGTAGTTCGTAGAAGTCGATCAACTCAGTACCGCTTTGGATCAGACGCGGACAATCCCAGCTTGCTTACAAACCTTGCCGACCGCAACACGATCGTCGGCCATATCAACTTTCGCCCTTCGAGCCAGCAAGTCACCACCGGAGACACGGCTGTAGCTGCCTGACCCCTCAAGAACCTGAAGCCGCACGCGTCAATGAAGGCGGCCGCGTCGAGGGAACGTATCGACAAGCCGGAATCCCAGCTCCGGCCACCACTAGCCCTGCTGCGGTGTGCTTTCCATATCAGCCAGCGCCCCTTTCCGCCGGAAAGTCGGGCCATACCGGAAACAGGTAATTGAGATAATCCGCCGCTTTTTGGCGACCAAGCCATTGATTTTGCGTAAATCAATGGTTACCTAAAAAAGTGATTAGAGGTAACCCCAAAGGTAATCACTTTCTAAGTGATTGATTTTTCATGGCCGGCCCAGCGGCATGATTACCTTTTAAGGAAGTAATCCATTACCTACTAATTACCTCAAAGATTACTGTGAAGATAAGCTTCTATCGCATTGATCTGACACAAAAAACATATCTACGGAAAAGCATGATGACTGTGATTACCTTTTTCCGACGGGGTCAAACATTTTCCAGCCCATGAAAGAGCGACACGTCCCTTTCTATCGTGATCGACAACCATCTCCACGATCGCGCAGCTGCATACCGGTGGTGGTGCATCGGGTGGTACACGTCAAAACGCCGCCGCACGTCGCACCAACCCGGTCAGCTGGATAGACGCTTCCTGGATGGCTGTTGGCACCCAGAGCCCGCCGCACGGACAGAGGCTTGCCGGTGCCTCTATCGCCGTGCCTTCGCTTGTGTACTCGCTCACTCATACACCACAGCGAGATTGCTCAGGTGACTCGCCATACCGACGATAGCTGCCTTATTCGCCACGCCACGCCCCCCTATGGCAGCGCATACATTGTTCTGCGAGACCTCCTTCAGAACGGCCTTTCCTTGCCCGACCTCAAGACGAACGCAATGCTGCTTGTCGTCACTACGACCACGTTCGTGGATGCCACTGCACCTTCGTGGCGACGTCCGCCGAAACGCTCGTGTCTTATCCCTTCACCTTGCTGGAGCATGCATGATCGGCATTCCCCCAACCGGCGGTCTGACTCAGGCCATCCTTACCGCGGTCTGCTTCGAAGGTCTTTCTGCTGAAACCCGGGAGGGACGGAAAGCAACGTTCGCCATCATCGACGAAAACGGAAAGGTCATCGAAAGAGGTCCCGCCGTTGCCCGGGAGGCCTGGAATGTCACGCTCGCCTGCTACAAGAATTTCCTGGTAGGACAAGGACACCTTCGCGTGTTCTCCGGTCCGCCAAGCGCTGTAAAATGAGACACTACAAAGCGACCTGATGGTCGCTTTTTTTCGCGCTGGAGAAAAGTTTATATAGACTTGACTTCGGGCAAGCAAGAGAAAGTAAGTCGCCCCGCGGCAGCGGGGCGAAACACTCGCCGAAGGCGAGACAACCTGGCGTCAACACGACAATCAAGCGACACCGCTACTGGATGATTCGCTTCGCTCACCCCTTCGGGGCCGCCCTGCGGGCGTTCTTCGCGCTACGCGCTCGTCCGGCCTACGCCGGAATGACGAGTAGGGAGCGGTGAGCCACCACCAACACCCCCGCGCAGCGCCCACGACCATCAAAGCGCCCGCGCCACCGCCTCCAGGCGATCCAGATAAACCTCCACCCGGCGGCGAAACGCCAACGCATCCGCCATCACCTCATAACGGTCCTCCGACTTCAGCGCCTGCTCCAGCGCCTGCCCCTCCTCCGTCAGCGGATTGCTGCCGAACAACTGCAGGCCGCCCAACAAGCGATGCACCCAATGCGCCACATCCAGCGGGCGGCGCTCGTCCACCAGAATGTCCAGCGTCAGCAGATCCACGCGCGTGGTGCGCACGAAACCGGTGACCAGGGTCTGGATCACCTGATCGTCGCCGAAGCTCTCGCGCAGCGTGCCAAGATTCACCTCGAAAGCGGGGCGGACCCCCGTCGCGCCCGCGCCGAACATGCGCTCCAGCTTGGCGCGCAGTTCGGGGATGCGGACCGGCTTGGGCAGGAAGTCGTCCATGCCTGCGCTGGTGCAGCGTTCCAGTTCGCCGGGCATCGCGTTGGCGGTCATGGCCAGGATCAGCAGGTGGCGGCCGCTATGGTTTTCGCGGCGGCGCACGGCGCGTGCCAGTTCGTAGCCGTCCATCAGGGGCATGTGGCAGTCGGTGATGAGCAGGCCATAGTCGCGCCGCTCCAGCGCATCGAGCGCCTGCTTGCCGTTGGTCACCACGTCGCAGGCGTAGCCGAGCTTGTCGAGCTGGGCGGCGATCAGGGCCTGGTTGATCGGGTTGTCCTCGGCCACCAGCACGCGGTCTTCGGTGCCGGTCGCGGCGCCGCGCAGCGCCTCGCGCTCGCTCTCGCCCACGGCCAGACCCAGCGCGCGCTGGCAGGCGATGGCGAAGGTGGACCACTTCAAGGGATTGCTGGTGACGAAGAGACCGGCGGCGCCGCTGGTATAGCCGTGCGGGTCGGGAATCGCGGTGACCGCGATGCAGCCCCAGGCCGCGGCGGGCCAGGCGGCGCCGAACTGCTCGTCGACGAACTGCTCGTCGACGAACAGCAGATCGGGGCGCTCAGCGCCATGCCGGCTGTGTTCGGGCCAGCCATGCTCACCGTCCTGCTCGAGCGTCATGCCCAGCGCCAGCACATAGCGGCGCAGGGCCAGCGACACGGCGGGATCGGCCACCTCGATGCGGACCGTGCGTCCGCGCAGCGCGTGATGCGAAAGCTCGCGCCGATGGATCGGCATGTTGAGTTCCACATGCATGCCGGTGCCCAGGTTCACTTCGCTCTCCACCGCAATGGTGCCGCCCATCAGCTCCACCAGGCGCCGGCAGATGTACAGGCCCAGCCCGGTGCCTCCGTAGCGGCGCGTGGTCGAAGATTCCGCCTGGGTGAACGGCTGGAACAAGCGGTATAGCTGGTCCGGCGAGATGCCGATGCCGGTGTCGACCACGCTCAACCGCACCTGCTGGCTGGCACCGTTGTCCTCCAGCACCTTCACGTAGACGCGCACCGCGCCGAGCATGGTGAACTTGATGGCATTGCTGATCAGATTGAGCAGGACCTGGCGCAGCCGCACGTTCTCGGCGCTGACCTCCCCCGCCAGCCGCTCGTCGATGTCCACCGCCAGCGCCAGTCCCTTGCGGTGGGCCTGCGCGGACAGCACGCTCACCGTGCTGTCGATCAGGTCGCGCACGTCCACCGGCACGTATTCGATGCTCAGGCGGCCGGCTTCCATCTTGGAGAAATCGAGCACGTCGTCGAGGATCTGCAGCAGCGCCACCGCCGAGGCCTCCACCGTGCCGAGCATGCGCCGCTGCTCCTCGTTCAAGGGCGTGTGGCCGAGCAGTTCCAGCATGCCGATCACCCCGCTCATCGGCGTACGGATCTCGTGGCTCATGGTGGCGAGGAATTCGGTCTTGGCGTGGGTGGCGCTCTCGGCCAGTTCCTTCGCGCGGGCCAGTTGCTCGGCCTGCAGGTACTGCTCGGTGGTGTCGACCCAGCAGCCGCTGAAATGCACGGCGCCATCGACCAGGCGCGGCGTCGCACTGGTGGACACCCAGCGCACGCCGCCCCAGGCGCGCACGCGCACCACCGCCTGGAACGGCATCATGCTGCTGGCGGCGCGGTCTACTTCGGCCAGCAGGGGCGCGCGGTCATCCTCGAGGATGGCGGCGAGCGCGCCGCGCTTGCCATCGATGAACACCTGCGCGCCGATGCCGAACATCGGCTCCGGATTGCCGCCCACGAACAGGAAGCGCACGCCTTCCTCGCGGGTGTAGCGGAACTTGTAGACCACCGCCGGCAGGTGGCGGGTGACGTCGGTGAGCTGCTCCTCGGTGCGCCGCCGCTTGCTGGTTTCGCGGCGCAGCCGGACGTAGGCGTAGGACACGGTCAGCAGGAACAGCAGCACGATCGCGATCACCGGCAAGGTCTTGTGCGCGATCTCCTTCCAGCTGCCGCCGAAGGTGTAGTGCGCGGCCAGCCAGGTGTTGCGGATGGATTGCTGCCTGCGCTCCGGCATGTTCACCAGCACGCGGTTGATCAGCGGCACCAGCGGGGCGTAGCGCTTGGCCACGCCCATCGCGAGCACTACGTGGTCCTCGGTGGGGGCATTGATCTTCAGCCGTCCGGGAAAGCGCTCGCGGATCACGAAGTCGGCATTGGCGATATCGCCGACGAAGGCATTGGCGGAACCGTCGACGACCTTGGCCAGGCCCTCCTCGGTACTGGCCACGCCGATCACGTTCACCCCGCGCATGCGCCCGGTCATGGCCTTGATGTCCTGCCGCGACAGGTTGGCGGTGACGGTCCATCCGGCCATGTCGTAAGGACCGGTGATGGCGTTGGCCTCGGTGCGCGTGACGATCATCACCGGGTAGTCCAGGTAGGCCACCGAGAAATCCATCAGCTCGGCCTGCTCCGGGCTGACCGGCGAGACCGCGGGGATCAGGTCCACCTTGCTCTCGGCCATGCCGCGGACCACGTCGCTCCAGTTGCGCGCCGGCACATAGGTGAGCCGCAGGTCCAGCGCCCTGGCGATCTCGCGCAGGTAGTCGCTGGAAATGCCGGCGGGCTGGCCGTGGCGGTCCAGCAAGGTGTACGGCGGCGAGGTGGGGTCCAGCGTGATGCGCAGCGGGGGCAGCTTTCGCAGCCACGCGCGCTCGGCCTCGCTGAGCGGCACCGCGGCATCGTCGCTGTGCGGGTGGCGCATGTCGCCATTGAGCCAGGGCGCACGCAGGCGCGCGTGATCCTCGTTGGTGAGCAGGGCCAGCGCCTTGTCGATGGCGCCGATCAGCGGTGCGCGATCGAGCGGCGCCGCGAAGCACAGCGCGGAGATCGGCAGCGCCACCAGCGGGCCCACGCGCAGCTGGTTCTGCAGGCCGGCCGCTTCGATCGACAGCCGCTCGGCGTAGGGATTCTCGATATAGCCCTCGGCGCGCCCGTCCGCGACCATGCGCAGCGCCTCGTGCGTGCTGTCGGCGTGGACCAGCTTCACGCCGGGGATGTAGGCGCGCGCGGTCTCGGCGGTGGCATCCTGTGCGAGGCTGACCAGGGTGGCGTCGCGCAGGCCCGGCATGTCCTTCACGCGGTCGTTGTCGGAGCGCGTGACCAGGGCCGGGAAATCCTCGAAGTACGAGCGGCTGAAATGCAGGTGCGCCTCGCGTTCCGCGGTCGGCGAGACATTCATCAGCAGGTCGACCGCACCGGCCTGCGCCGCCTTCAGCAGGGCCGGCCAGTCCGGATAGACGCGGTAGCTCACCCGGATGCCGAGCAGCTCGGCCAACCTCGCCAGGTAGTCCGGCGCCATGCCCTGCACGCGGCTTTCGACCACGCTCTCGAACGGCGCGAAACCTTCCTGGTAGCTGCCGACCACGAGCACCGGGTGTTCCGTCAGCCAGTGTTCCTCCTCCGGCGTCAGCACGACGCCTTGGGCCGCGACGCAACGGACGGCGCACAGCATCATCGCGAACAGGCACAAGCGCAGCCAAGCCATGCAAGACATCCCCATGAATAACGATGGCGAGGCGCTCGCCCCGACACCTGCCACTGAATCGCCCAGTGCAACGCTCCGCTTGGATGGGCCGGCCAGCATGCACGGCTGGAGCAGTCACAGTAATCAGGCTATTCGCAGCTAATAAATCAGCGCGTTCTGAAAATGAGCATGGAAAAATCCGAGCGTGCTCACCGCGTCAACGGAAGCCGAGCTTTTCCATGTACTCGCCGATCGCGCTGTCGTGCAGGATGCCCAGCTTCTTCATGCCGCTGCGCTTCTGCGTGCTTACCGTCTTGATGCTGCGGTGCAGGCGCTCGGCGATCTGCGTCACGGTGAGCTGGCCCAGGCCGTACAGGCGCAGCACTTCCAGTTCGCATGGTGAAAGTTCCTTGGCGATTACTGCTGGAGAACGTTCGCGCCGCTCGAAGCGGTCGCGCAGGCTGGGGCTGACGTACAAGTCGCCTCGCTTCACCGCGCGCACCGCATTGGGCAGGTCGGTGGCGAAGGATTTCTTGTAGGCCAGGCCGCGCATGCCCTTCTCGCGCAGCGCGCGCAGCACGGCGACGTTGTTGAGCATGGTCAGCACGATCACCGGGATCTGCGCGTAGCGCGAGCCGAGCAGCGCCATCAGCGGCAGGCCGTCGCTATGGCGCTGGCTGGTGCTGGCGTGGTCGTCGGGCGTCTCTTCGGGCATGGAGTAGTCGGTGATGATCACATCGCAGGGCTGGCGCTTGAGCAGGTCGATCAGCTCGCGGCCGTTGCAGGCCTCGCCGACCACCTTGATGTCGCCTTGCCGCTCCAGCACGGTCCTGACACCGACCAGCACGACCGGATGGTCGTCGGCCACGATGACTCGAATCATCACGCTACCCTCGTGTGTACGCCGATCCGCATGCCGCGCTCCGGTGGCCTTGGAAGAGCGTTCATCGCAGCATCGCGTCGCGTGGCGCGCGGTGTTTTCCGCAACGGAAAACGGGTGGTGCTGATGGATGTCGCTGCCAAGGTGAAAAAAACGCGGCGTACCCCGCATTTCGCGAACCGTCGCGATCGGTTGTGCGAAGTCGTCATTCAACCCCAATGAGCAGTACTTGGGCATCCGCAACTGGGGCCCATTTGTCTGAAAATGTAGCGAAATGACTTCGGATTTCTCCGATCACGCCTAGGAACCAGAATTTTCCTGGTCTGGAGCCGCCGGGCTTCGGGGCACTGAATCCCCGCCATTCGCCTCGGTTCGGCGCTTTTAAGCTCCAGATGGCATAATGATCGGCATCGACTGCCGTCCGGCAGTGCTCGTCAGGCAGCCCACGCCACCCCAACGAGTCGAAGCTTCGGCAGCGCCTGGTGCGCCTGCCGCGCAGTCCCTATACGAAACTTCTTAAGTCAACGGTAACCGCATGGTCGCATTGGCAACGGAGCACGTGATCGACGTGCACCACTGGAACGACACCCTCTTCAGCTTCCGCACGACGCGCGATCCTGGCTTCCGCTTCGACAGCGGACAGTTCGTGATGATCGGCCTGGAAACGGAGGGCCGTCCGCTGATGCGCGCCTATTCGATCGCCAGCGCGCACTGGGAAGAACACCTGGAGTTCTTCAGCATCAAGGTGCCGAACGGACCGCTGACCTCGCGCCTGCAGCACCTCAAGCCCGGCGACCCGGTGACGGTGAGCCGCAAGCCCACCGGTACGCTGGTGCTGAACGACCTGAAGCCGGGCCGGCACCTGTACCTGCTGGGCACCGGCACGGGCCTGGCGCCGTTCCTGAGCGTCGTCCGCGATCCGGACACCTACGAGCGCTTCGACAAGATCGTGCTCGCCCACGGCGTGCGCCACGTCAACGACCTGGCCTATTCGGACTACCTGGAACGGGAACTGCCCGCGCACGACTATCTCGGTGAGCTGGTGCGCGAGAAGCTGATCTACTACCCCAGCGTCACGCGCGAGCCGTTCCGCAACCGCGGACGCATCACCGACGCGATCGCCGACGGCCTGATGAGCCAGACCATCGGCCTGCCGCCGCTCAATCCCGCAACCGACCGCATCATGCTGTGCGGCAGCCCGTCCATGCTGGAAGACGCCTGCGCGCTGCTCGACGGCCGCGGCTTCCATGCCTCGCCGCGCACGCGCGAACCGGGCGACTACGTGGTCGAGCGCGCCTTCGTCGAGAAGTAAGCCGCCGTCACTGGCGGATGCGTCCCTGCCCTTCGTTGTCCCAGTAGCCGAAGATCCGCCGCGCCACCAGCTTGTACAGCCGCTTGAAGGTGGCGCGCCACAGCCGCGCATGCGGCGCCGGGGTGGCCAGGATCGCGCGCTGGCGAGCGCTCAAGGCGTCCGCACAATAGGTGCGCTTGTGCTTGAGCAGGTGGCGCAGGTCCTCGCGCGCCAGCAGGCGGAACAGTGCGCCGCGGCGGCCGCGGGTCCAGGCGATCTGGAAGTCGACCAGCGCGGGGCTGCCGTCTTCGCGCACCAGCCAGTTCGGTTCCTTGGCCAGGTCGTTGTGCACGATGCCGCGGCGATGCAGCAGCGCCAGCAGGCGCAGTGCATCGCGGTAATACGCACGGTCGCGCGGCTGTGCCTGCTGCATCGGCGCGCCGGCGATATAGCTGCGCAGTAATTCCTTGCCGTTCCAGCCCAGCAGGGCGGGCACGCCGTCCACGCCGGCGAGCTTGGCCAGCGCGCGCGCTTCCCGGGCTGCCGCGCGGCGCGCGAAGGTGCGCGCCCACCAGCGGGCCGCGCCGATATCGCGGCGGATCACCGCGACGCCGTCGCGGCGCGTGAGTTCGATCCGGCCCAGTTCGTCGGCCTTGAGCAGCGTGCTGTCGTCGATGGTATTCACCTGGCTTCCCGCGAGCGGCGGCGGGGTACACTCGCCCGCCATGCGCAATGCGGCCTATTGTGGCCGATCCGTCTCCGACACGCCGGGAGTTGTATGGATATCGCCCTCTACGTGCTGGCCGCCCTGCTGATGATCGGCGGCTTCGTCGGCAACATCCTGCCGGCGCTGCCAGGCATCCCGATGATCTTCGGCGGGATCTGGCTGGCCGCCGCGGTCAACGAATATCAGCGCGTGGGCACCGGCTGGCTGCTGGTGCTCGGTGCGCTGGGCGCGTTCGGCGTGCTGGTCGATTTCATGGCCGGCGTGCTGGGCGCCAAGCGGGTCGGGGCGAGCAAGGCGGCGCTGTGGGGCGCCTCGCTGGGCACCGTGATCGGCATGTTCTTCGGCATCCCCGGGCTGCTGCTGGGGCCCTTCGTCGGCGCGCTGGCGGGTGAGCTGGCGTCGGGCAAGAGCGTGTTGCGTTCGGCCCACGTCGGCGTCGGCACCTGGCTGGGGCTGCTGTTCGGCACGCTGGTGAAGCTGGTGATTTCGTTGCTGATGATCGGGCTGTTCGGCTTCGCCATGCTGATCGGCTGACCCCTCGGACGCCCCGTCCTTCGGCACAGGCATATAACCCGCCGGCCGCTCTAGGCTGGTAGGACCAATCTTAGGGAATCCCTCCATGTCCAGACCTCTCGCCTTCGTGATCGCCGCCGCGCTGGCGGCGGCCGGTTCCGCCCATGCGCAAGCCAAGCCGCCGGAATGGATCGAGCGCAGCAACGCCGACGCCAAGGTGCTGCTCGACGCGACGGCGCGCTTCTCGCCGGAGTTCGCCTCGCAGGTCGGCATCGCCGGCTACGACGACAAGGTCGTCGACCTGAAACCCAACATCGACGAGCGCAGCCGCGCCGCGATGGTCGAGGTCAAGAACAAGCTGCAGAAGCTGCTGGTCGCCGAGAAGGACGCCAACGTGCGCCAGGACCTGCAGATCATGCTCAAGAACGTCGACGAGCAGATCGAAGGCATCGACCTCAATCGCCAATACATGCTGCCGGTGCAGGACGTGCCCCAGCTGATCTTTGGCGGCGAGTTCGTGCTGCTGAAGGACGACGTGGATCCCAAGCGCCGCGCGCTGGCCCTCAATCGCCTGCAGTGCTACGTGGGCAAGGCGCCAGGCTGCGAGTCGATTGCCGCGCTGGCCAAGGCGCGCACCACCGAGCGCCTGGACAACAAGTCGCTGCTGGGCCCGTACAAGGGCGACATCGAGCAGAAGCTGGCCAATACGCAGCGCTACGTCGACGGCATCCGCCAGTTGTTCGCCAAGTACAAGCTGGACACGCCCGACGGCAAGGCCGCGCTGGATGCGCTGGACAGCCAGCTGAAGGACTACGACGCCTGGGTGCGCAGCACCGTGCTGCCGCGCGCACGCGCCGACTTCCGCCTGCCGGAACCGCTGTACGCGTACAACCTCAAGCAGGTCGGCATCGATATCCCGCCACAGGAGCTGATCAAGCAGGCCGAGCTGGAATTCGTCGAACTGCGCCAGGCCATGCAGATGATGGCGCCGGTGGTGGCCAAGGCCGAGAACATCCAGGCCACCGATTACCGCGACGTGCTCAAGGCGCTGAAGAAGCAGCAGCTGGGCAAGGACCAGGTGATGCCCTGGTACCACGAGGTGATCGGCAAGATCGAGGAGATCATCCGGCGCGAGCGCATCGTCACCCTGCCCGAGCGCAAGATGGCGATCCGCATGGCGTCGGAAGCCGAAGCCGCCGCGGTGCCGGCGCCGCATATGGACCCGCCGCCCTTCATCAACAACAAGGGCGAGCAGGGCACCTTCGTGCTGACCATGGGCAATCCGTCGTCGAAGGCGGGCGGCGCCGACTCCTACGACGACTTCACCTTCAAGGCCGCGGCCTGGACGCTGACCGCGCACGAGGGACGCCCCGGACACGAGCTGCAGTTCGCGGCGATGGTGGAGCGCGGCGTGTCGCTGGCGCGCAGCCTGTTCGCCTTCAACAGCGTCAACGTCGAAGGCTGGGCGCTGTATGCGGAGGCCGAAACGCTGCCGTACGAGCCGCCGGCCGGCCAGTTCGGCGCACTGCAGGCGCGCATGCTGCGCGCGGCGCGGGCGTATCTCGATCCGATGCTCAACCTGGGGCTGATCACGCGCGAGCGTGCGCACGACGTGCTCACCCACGAAGTGGGCCTGTCCGAGGCGATGGCGCGGCAGGAACTGGATCGCTACACCTTCAACAGCCCCGGCCAGGCCACGGCGTATTTCTACGGCTATATGCGCCTGCAGCAGCTGCGCCTGGAGACCGAGCTGGCGCTGGGTTCGCGCTTCGACCGCAAGGCCTTCAACGATTTCGTGATCGGCCAGGGCCTGCTGCCGCCGGAACAGCTGGCGGACGCGGTGCATACGCAGTTCGTCCCGCAGTACAACAAGAAGCATTGAAGCGAACCGCCCGTCCGGGCGGCCCGCTTCGCATCAGGGCCGGCGCTTGCGCGCCGGCTTTTTTTGTACCGCCTGCAGGCTGCGTTCCAGCCAGGCGGCGAAGGTCGGCGTGTCGTGCGTGAGTGCAGGCGGAAGCACCAGGTATTGCCGGCTCGGCTTGGCGCCTTCGGCATGGACGAAACGGGTGACGCCGTCGATTTCCAGCAGCGCTGGCTGGTCCTCAGCCGCGACCTTGAGCGCCAGCCCGGGGGCACCGATCCACGCGCAGGGCCGCTCCGAGAAATAAGCCAGCACGCCGCCGAACATCGACTGGAAACGCAGCTCGTGCGCCAGGCCCAGATGCGTGGCCGCATCTTCCAGATCCTGGCGGGCGCCGCTCTTGCGGGTAGCGTTCACGCAGCCTGGTCGGGAATGACGTACAGCAGCACCGCCAGGTAATGCAGCACGCTGCCGGCGAGCACGAAGAAATGCCACACCGTGTGGTGGTACGGCATCCGCCGCGCCAGATAGAACGGCACGCCGGCGGTGTACGCCACGCCGCCGGCGATCAGCAGCACCATGCCGCCGGTTTCCAGGTGTGCGCTGAGCGGCTTGAACGCGATCATGCCGACCCAGCCCATCGCCACGTACAGCAGCACGGCGAGCTTGCGCGAGTGCTTCAGCAGGCCCAGCTCCAGCGCGCTGCCGACGAGCGCCAGCGCCCAGATCGCGCCGAACAGGCTCCAGCCCCACGTACCCGGCAAGGCGATCAGGGTGAACGGTGTGTAGGTGCCGGCGATCAGCACGAAGATCGCGATGTGATCCAGCGTGCGCAGCACCCGCTTGGGCAATTCGCCGGGAATCGCGTGGTACAGGGTGGACGCCGTGTAGCACAGGATCAGCGAGGTGCCGAACACCGCGCTCGCCACCACCGCGCGCGGATTGCCCAGCATCGCGGCATAGGTAACCAGGGTCACCAGCCCGGCGATGCTGAGCAGGATGCCGATGCCATGCAGGACGCTGCTGGCGAGTTCGTCGCCGAAGGCGTAGCGCGGAGTCGCGGCGCTGGACGAAGCCGACATGGGGTATTCCTCGAAGCGGGGGGACGCCGGTTGGCGCTCCCACCCACCTTACCCTCGCGGCCGGACCTTGCATACTGCCGCGCACGGTGCCGCGACGGCGATTCGGACGGCGCGCTATTCGATGATGAAGGCGCCGAAGGCGATGCCGATGTTCCAACCCTCGCCGGTACCGCTGAGCGCCAGCGAGACATTGCCCTTGGTCAGCACCTGTGCCGCGGCGGCTTTCTCCGCGCCGGCGTGCACCTGGGCGTTGGCGTAATGCCCCTTGATCTCGCCGATGCCGTCCACGCCGGTGAACTTGCCCACGCCGTGGGTGATCCTGGTCTTGCCGAAGGTGAGGCCGCCGCCCTTGACGCGGATGCGCACGGGCATGCTCTGCCCGTTATCGCAACGGACCGTACCGCTGCCGGAGGCGGTCTGGTAGAACACCGACCAGCCGGACACCTGGAACTCCATCCGGCAGGACACGTCGGCCGCCCGGGCCGGCGCCGGCAGTGCCGCACAGGTCGCCGCCGCCAGCACGGCGCAGCCTAGCCAGGTTTTCCCCATGACCTTCTCCTCGAACCTTTTCTGCTTGCCCCACCCGGCGCGAGCCGGGACACGCGATTGTGTGGCCCCTCGCATGAACGGCCGTGAATGGCATATTCACGCCTATTGAACGCTGTGCAAAGCCGCCCGGGCGCAATGTCCGTCGTCCGGGCATCTCCCCCTCTCTCCCCCGATGCCCGGCTCATTAAGCCCCGCTCCTATGCGGGGCCTTTTTTTGTCCGGCGTCAAACCGTGTTGACGTACGCGGGGTAAGCTGGGACTGGACTGGCGAAGGAGTGGCTCCATGCCTAGCACCGATCTGTTGCTGTACCTCCAGGAAACCGATCTGCACAGCCCCGGCCCGCGCGCGGCCGCGGCCCTGGCGGCCAGATTGGGCGCCAGGCTGGATGGGCTCTACGTGGCCGACCTGCCCGCCGCCGCCTTCAGCTTGCCGGAGGCCGTGCCGGTGCAGTTGGAAGAAACCCGCCGGCGCTGCGTCGAGGCGGAGGAGCACGGCGCCCAGTGGCAGCAACTGCTCGCCACACATGGCTTGAGCGGCCAGTGGCGGGTGGCCCAGGGCGATACGGTGCAGACCGTGTGCCAGGCCGCCGCCGGCTACGACTTCCTGGTGATGGAACGCAGCCAGCAGCGCAGCGATGCGCCGGTGGGCTTCGGCACCGTCTCGCGCTGCGTGTTCGGCAGCGACCGCCCGGTGCTGGTGGTGCCGGATATCGCACAGGTGGGCGACACCATCGGCGCGCGCGCGCTGGTGGGCTGGAACGGCAGCCGCGAATCCGCCCTGGCCCTGGCCGCGGCGGCGCCCTTGCTGCAGCAAGCCGACGAAGTGCTGCTGCTCGACGGCAGCGAGATGTATGCCGATTCCATCGCGGTGCTGCCGCCGCCGGGGCTGGCCGACTGGCTCGAACGCCACGGCATCCGCGCGCGCATCCAGACCCTGGACAGCGGCCCCACCCATGCCGCCGGCACGCTGATCCTCGATGCGGCCCATGCGTTCCGCGCCGACCTGCTGGTGATGGGCGCCTGGAGCCGTTCGCGACTGGCCCAGATGGTGCTGGGCGGCACCACCCGCCACCTGTTCATGCATGGCGACCTGCCCATGCTGGTGGCGCACTGAAAAATCCGGGAAGGGGCACAGCGGAGGGGATCGTCGGGAGCGTACCCCCTCGCGGCGCTGCACACACCTACTTGCGCGAGCGTTTGCGACGGGCATAGTCTGAGCACGCGTTCAGGCACGATCCCTCTGCGTCCCCACGCAGCGTGCGACTGGCGCGTCCAACACATCGCATTCGTCAGGAGGTCGCTCATGCCGTCCGCAAGCCTGGCTGTCGCTTATCGTCCGTCGCACGCTCAACCGGACAAGGTCTGTATCGCCGCACTCAGCGCGGCGATTGCTCTGAATCTCGCCGCATTGCTGGTCGTCATGCGGCCGATGGCGCCGCAGTTCGCCGCTGTGATCCGTACTACGCCGGATCTAGTGCTCACCTGGATCACACCCAAGCCGATCCCGCCCGACCCGCCGCCGCTGGATTTGCAAGTCAGGCCGAAGACACCGCCGGCCACCGTGCCGCACGCGCTGCCCAAGGCGCCGCAACCGCCCGTGGCCGTGCCCACCGACCAAGGCAACATCGCCGCGCCGCCGGTGGTGCCGACCATCCAGCCGGCGGTCGAAGCCGCACTGGTCGCCGATCCCGCACCGATCGAGGCGACGCTCGCCTATCGCACCGCGCCGCTCAGCTTCCCGTCGGCAGCGATCCGCCGGAAGTTGCACGGCACGGTAACACTGCGCGTGCTGGTCGACGCGGAAGGCAAGCCCACCCAGGTGGTGATCGATAAATCGAGCGGCTCCGAATTGCTCGACAAGAGTGCGCGCGAACAGGTGCTGGCCAACTGGCGTTTCCAGCCGGCGACCTCGCAAGGACATGCAGTACCGGCCTGGGCGCGCGTGCCGGTGAGCTTCGAACTGCGCGAGCTGTAGTCGCTTCAAGCGCGAGATGCGTGAAACAAGGGGCCGGCCGTTCCGTTCGCACAGCGACCGGCCGGCCCCTCACGGCAACTTTATGGCTGCACCGGTTTGGCTATCGAAGGCGTCGAAGAAGGCGCGGGGCGCGCCGCACGCACTACCAGCCACACCAGCCCGGCGATCAGCAACACCGGCAGCAGCGCCGGCAACATCGCCAGCAGCACGATCGGCGCCATCGCCACCAGCACCACGCCGGCGATCAGCAAGCCCAGCAAGGTGCCCAGCACGCTGAACACGCCGCCCACGATGGCGAAGGTGAACTTGAACACCACGCCGATCAGCGCGCCGGCCAGCCACAGCGCCAGCACCGCCATCACGATCACGCTTAGCACGAACATGACGTTTCCTCCTGGTGGCGCTCATCCTTCCGGCCACGTTTGCAGCATGCGCCCGCGGCTTCCTGCGATGCATGGCGCGAAAGTCATGTGCCCCGGAAGTCACGCCTGCAGCGGGGCTGACGGGTTACAGGTCCTTAACGGTGCCCATGGTCCACTGCCGCCCGGTTCCAACCGAGCTCCATCGCATGAAGCATTCCATGCACACCCTCAAGGCGTTGCGTGATATCGCTTTCGACCTCGGCGTCGGCAAGCATCCCGACCTCGCCGCCATGGCGCGCGAACTGGGCCGCGTGGTCCATCGCGACGGTGCGGCACTGAATCAAGGACTGCAGGAACTGCGCACCCGCGAGCGTGGTTTCGAGCGCTGGCTGCTGGCCACGCGCGGCAAGCCGGGCGTCAGCATCCTGGTGATGGCGTGGCCCGCCAATCACGCCACGCCGGTGCACGACCACGGCGGCCTGTGGGGGCTCGAACTGGCCCTGCACGGCGCGCTGGAAGTACAGGCCTGGTCGCGCGACGCGGCCAGCGGCGAGCTGAGCCTCAAGGGCCAGGACTGGCTGGGCCCCGGCGACGCCACCTGGTTCGACGCCGATGCCGGCTATGCGCATCGCTGCCGCAATCTTTCGCGGCACGACACCGCGCTCACGCTTCACGTCTATGGCGGCGATCTGGCAAAGTATCTCGCGTATGAGCGCAGCGCCGAGGGCGACCAGTGGCTCGCCCGGCCGCAGCACGCCGCGATCACCGGCCGGCTGAGCGCCTGAGCGCTTCGGCCTTTCCGCAGCCGGTATCCACCAACAAAGGAGTGGCATGTATCGACGGGTCGCCATCATCGGCGGCGGCGCGGCAGCGGCGACGCTGCTGAGCGAGCTGCTGGACCGCCAGCCGGCGCAGTCCCTGCACCTGGATTGGTTCACCGGCGGCGGCGCGCCCGGTCGCGGCGTCGCCTACGGCACCCGTTCGGAGCGGCATCTGCTGAATGTGCGCGCGGCGTCGATGAGCATGTTCGCCAGCAAGCCGCGCGGCTTCCTCGATTTCGCCCAGCGCGGCGACCGCAGCATCGCCGGCACCGACTTCCTGCCGCGCCGCCTCTACGGCGATTACCTCGAAGCGGAAGTCGAGCACGCACTGGAACGCGCGAAAGCGCTTGGCCACGACGTGCACGTGATTCCGTTCAAGGTCGACGGCGTGGTGCCGGAGCACGACGGCGTCACCATCCTGCATGGCGAGGAAACCACGCGCGTGGACGCCGCCGTACTCGCGCTCGGCGGCCTGCCGCCGCAGCCGCTGAGCGGCGTCAGCGACGCAGCCATCGACAGCGAACGCTACGTGGTCAACCCGTGGGCCTTCCTCGCACAGGCGCAGCCCGATCCGGCGCCGCGCAAAGTGGTGCTGATCGGCCTGGGCCTCACCGCCGTCGACGTGGTGCTGGAACTGGCCGCACTGTGGCCCAACGCGACCTTCACCGCGATCTCGCGCCACGGCCTGCTGCCGGAAGCGCACCTGGCCTCGGCCAGCGCGCCCAGCGACGACGGCGCCGACCTGATCGAAGCGATGCAGGCCGCGCCCGACCTGCGCAGCTGGCTGCGCCTGCTGCGCGATGCGATCGCACACAGCGACGACTGGCGCGTGGTGATCGACAGCATGCGCCCGCATACGCCGGCGCTGTGGCAGAACCTGCCGCGCGAAGAACGCGGGCGTTTTCTGCGCCACGCGCGCTGGGCCTGGGAGCGCGCGCGCCATCGCATGGCTCCACAGGTGATGGCGCAGATGCAGGTACTGGAACAGGCCGGCCGCTTCCGCCGCGAACGCGCGCGCCTGCATGCCGCGGACGTGGAAGGCGATCATCTGCATCTGAGCATCACGCCGACCGGCAGCAGCACGCCGCAGGCATTGGACACCGACCTGGTGATCCAGACCATCGGCCTCAACACCGACGTGCGCCGCACCGGCCACAGCCTGGTACGCCAGCTGGCCACCAACGGCCATATCACGCCCGATCCGCTGGGCCTGGGCTGCAACGCCACCCCGGAAGGCCGCCTCCAGCACGACGGCGAAACCTGGCCGCATCTCTACGCGATGGGCAGCCTGCTGCGCGGCACGTTCTGGGAATCCACCGCGATGCCGGAGATCCGGCAGCAGGCGCGGCAGATGGCGGATCGGCTGCTGGCGAAGTAGCTGCGACCGCCAAAGAAACATCGTCATTCCGGCGTAGGCCGGAATCCAGTAGCGATGTAGTTTGATTGTCGCGCTACCTCGCCTTGGTTTTCCCATGCAAGGAGCGCCAGCCAGGCAATACGCGACAATCGCGCGATATCGCCACTGGATTCCGGCCTGCGCCGGAATGACGAGAATGTGGGGTTACGAACCCCACCCACCCAATACCAGCTTGCCGATCGCACTGCCGCTCTCCAGCCGCTCATGCGCACGGCGCAGGTTCGCCGCATCGATCGGACCGCCGTGCTCGCGTAAAGTCGTGCGCAACACCCCCGCATCCACCAGGTCCGCCACTTCGTTGAGCAACTGGTGCTGCGCCTTCATGTCCTCGGTGTGAAACAGCGAGCGGGTGAACATGAATTCCCAATGCAGCGACAGACTGCGGCGCTTGAGCAGGCCGATATCCAGCGCGCCGTCCGGATCGTCGATCAGGCCGAACTTGCCCTGCGGTTTCAACAGTTCGACCAGCACCGGATAGTGCTGCTCGGTATGCGTCAGGCTGAGCACGTAATCCACGCCCTGCGGCGCCACCGCCAGCACCTGCGCCTTGAGGTCGCCGCGATGGTCGACCACGTGATGCGCACCGAGCTCGCGCACCCACTCCTGCGTCTGTGGCCTTGAGGCCGTGCCGATCACCGTGAGATTGGTCAACCGCCGCGCCAGCTGCAGCGCCATCGAACCCACGCCGCCGGCTGCGCCGACGATCAGCACCGTACCGGTGCGCGCGGCATTGCCGCGTGGAATGGCGAAGCGATCGAACAGCAGTTCCCACGCGGTGATGGTGGTCAACGGCAGCGCCGCGGCCTGGAACATGTCCAGCGTGGACGGCTTGCGGCCGACGATGCGCTCATCCACCAAGTGCAGTTCGGCATTGCTGCCCGGGCGATCCAGCGCGCCGGCGTAATACACCTGGTCGCCCGGCTTGAACAGCGTCACTTCGCCGCCCACCGCCACCACCGTGCCGGCGGCGTCCCAGCCCAGCACCTTGTCGGCGCCCTGCGGATCGACGCGCTGGCGGATCTTGGTATCCACCGGATTCACCGACACCGCTTCCACCCGCACCAGCAGGTCGCGGCCGCCGGGCGTGGGTTCCGGCAGGTTCACGTCGAGCAGGCTTTCGGCATCGGTGATAGGCAACGAGCGGCGATAGGCGACAGCTTTCATGGCGACTCCGGAAACGATGGGAAGGGATGGCCGGTTCAAGGGATGATCCTGCGCCGGCGGAAATCGTCAAACAATGCCCTGAACATTGCGCGCGTATCGACGTAGTCGTGGAAACCGAAGCGGCGCGCCTTGGAACCGTCGCCGAACATGTCGTAATCCCAGGAGAACACGAAATCGGCAAAGCGCCACGACGATACGTCGGCATACGGATGCGGCTCCAGTGCATGGCTGGCCTGCATCTCGCGCCACAGCGGCTCCTTGTCGGCCATTACGCTGTCCAATGACAGCGGCAGCGGCGGCGCGGTTTCGAGTTCGAAATAATCGGCGATCCACGGCCACATCTCGTTCCAGCGGAACAGGTCGCCGTTGTTGATGTTGAACGCCTGGTTGGCGCAGCGCGCATCGGTCGCCGCCCACACCGTGGCGCGGGCGAGCAGGCCAGCGTCGGTCATTTCCAGCAGGCGATCGTAGGCGCCGGGCTTGCCGGGAAAGCGCAGCGGAATACCCAGCGCCTTCGACATCGACGCATACACTGCGATCGCCAGCGCCAGGTTCATCGGATTGCCCAACGCGAAGCCGCCGACCACCGACGGGCGGATCGCCGTCCAGCTCCACGCCTTGCCTTGCTGGCGCGCTTCGAGCAGATGCTGCTGGTCGTGCATGAATTCCGGCGGCATGAAGTGCGCGTCGGTCTCGCGTGCCGGTGTCTTGAACGGACCGAGGTGGCCGCCGTAGACCTTATAGCCCTGCATCAGGCTCACGTGCTGCAAGTCCTTTGCGGCCGGCTCGATCGCATCGAGCACGTGGCGCAGCATGGCCACGTTCGGCGGCACCAGCTCGGCCCAGCTCGGGCGGTCCTGGTAGGCGGCGTAGAACATGTGTGTCACCTCGCTCAGCGGTGCGAGCTTGGCGCGCGTGTCGGCGGCATCGAGCAGGTCCACCGCGATATGCCGCACGCGCTGGTCCGAGACACCGCCGCGGCGCGAGAGTCCGATCGCCCGCCAATCGTCCAGCGTACGCAGGTGATCGAGCAGATTGCGGCCGATGACGCCCCGCGCGCCGACGACCAGCGCGGTCTTGAGCTTGGTATTCACGAGCATTCCTTCGAAAGAGAATCAGGCACTAGAGAATCAGGCGTTGACCGCGCACGCGGTCGACACGGCGCGGCGCCGTTCAAGCGCCATGCTCCACAGCGTCACCAGCAGGCCCAGCACGGTGACCGCCGCGCCGGCCAGGCCCAGCGCCGGCAGGCCCGGGCCGCGATCGATCACCGCGCCGCCGATAAACGCACCGATCGCATTGCCCAGATTGAACGCCGCGATATTCAGCGTGGACGCCAGATGCGGCCCATCCACCGCCTGCTGCACCACGCGCATCTGCAGCGGCGGCACCGTGGCGAAGGCGGCCACGCCCCACACGAACACGGTGGCGATGGCGGCGACGGTGCTGTGCATGGTCCAGCTAAAGGCGACCAGGATCAGCGTCAGCAGCACCAGGATCGCCACCAGCGACGGCATCAGCCGCCAGTCGGCCAGGCGCCCGCCGAGCAGGTTGCCCAGCGTGGTGCCGGCACCGAACAGCACCAGCACCCAGCCGGTGGCGCCCACGCTGACATGCGCCTGGCTCTGCAGGATCGGCGCGATATAGGTGAACACGGTGAACACGCCGCCGAAGCCGAGCACGGTCATGCTCAGCGCCAGCAGCACCTGCGGCTGGCGAAGCACGGCCATCTCGCGGCGCATGTCCGGCGCGTGCAGGTCCGGCAGCGGCGGCACCAGGCGCCATACGCCGAGTGCCGCGATCACGCCCAGCACGGTCACCGCGCCGAAGGTGGAACGCCAGCCCGCCCACTGCCCCAGGAAGGTGCCGAACGGCACACCCAGCACATTGGCCAGGGTCAGCCCGGTGAACATCAGCGCAATCGCGCGGGCGCCCTGCCCGCGCGGCACCACGTGCGCGGCCACCACTGCGCCGATGCCGAAGAACGAGCCATGGCAGAACGCCGCCACCACGCGCGCCAGCATCAGCACCGCGTAATTCGGCGCAATGGCGCACAGCGCGTTGCCGGCAATGAACAGGCCGAGCAGCGCCAGCAAGGCATTGCGGCGCTCCATCCGCGCGGTGAGCGCGGCCAGCAGCGGCGCACCGGCGGCCACGCCCAGCGCATAGCCGGACACCAGCATGCCGGCGGAAGGAATGCTCACCTTGAGGTCCGCCGCCACCTCCGGCAGCAGGCCCATGATCACGAACTCGGTGGTGCCGATGGCGAAGGCGGCCACGGACAGGGCCAGCAGGGCGGCCCGGGAAGGGTCGCCTGCGGAAGGGGCGTGCGAAGTCATGGGCGGGCCTCGGGGAAGGGAGGCGGCACTGTGCTACTTGCCGGAATGGATGGGAATTGCCGAAACTGCGCAATCATCTTTTCCGGAATATTGAAGATGGTCGAACTCGAGGACATGCGCCTGTTCGTGCGCGCGGTCGGCTCCGGCAGCCTGTCCGCTGCCGGGCGCGAGCTGAACCTGTCGCCCGCCGTGGCCAGCAAGCGCCTGTCCCGGCTGGAACAGGCGCTGGGCGTGCGCCTGCTGCAGCGCAGCTCGCGCCGCCTGGCCCTGACCGGCGAGGGCAACTGCTATTACGAGCGCTGCGTCGGCATCCTGGCCGACATCGACGACGCCAACGCCTCGGTGCGGCTGGGCCAGCTGGAAGTGCGCGGCGCGCTGCATGTGTCCACCGCGCTGGACCTGGGCCGGCAATATGTCGGCCCGCTGGCGGCCGGGTTCGCCGCGCTGCATCCGGAACTGCGCATGCGCATCAGCGCATCGGACGCCACGCTGGACCTGTTCGAGCACGGCGTCGACGTGGCCGTGCGCAGCGGCGCCATGACCGATTCGCGGCTGATCCTGCGCCGCGTCGCGCTCAACTACCGCGTGGTGTGCGCGGCGCCGTCCTACCTGGAGAAGCACGGCCGCCCCAAGGACACCGCCGACCTGGCCCGGCACGCCTGCCTGATGCTGCACCGCCCCGGCCGCGGCATCCTGCCGTGGATGCTGCAGACCCCCGAAGGGCCGCGCCCGCTGCGGCTGGATGCCTCGCTCACCACCGACAGCGGCGACCTGATGCGCGAGCTGGCCATCGCCGGCCACGGCCTGGCCTTCAAATCGATCTGGGATATCGCCACTGACGTGCGCGCCGGACGGCTGCTGCCGGTGCTGACCGATTGCGCGATCCAGGAAGCGCATATCTATGCGATCTATCCCAGCCGCGACTATCTGCCCGCACGCATCCGGCTATTCGTCGACCACCTGCAGGCGGCCATGCAGGCGCAGGAAAACGAGGTGCTGGGCTTGATCCAGCGGCGGACTTAAGCGTCGCCGTCCTCGTGCTTGCGCCGCAGCAGCAGGCGCGACAGAAACACGCCGGCCCCTACCCCGAGGAATTCGAACAGCACGCGCGTGCCCAGGCCGTCGAAGTCGTGCACTTCGGCCAGCTTCACCTTGAGGAATTGGATCGATTCCACGCGGCCGTAATTGAAATAGACCATGTCCCACAGGTCGCCGCTGGCGGTCAGCAGAAAGGCCAACAGGCTGGACCAGCCGGTGCGCAGGCCATGCGCCCACTGATTGCGGTTGCCGATCCAGTTGAACAGCGCGTACAGCAGGAAACCGGCCACCGCCGAGATGGCGCCGGCCTCCAGGCCACCGATGATTCCGTAGCCCATCCAAGATTTGTCGTAATGCATCGGTAGCCCGCTGTTCCACGTACCCGTTTGCGCATTATGCCTGCAACCCGGGAATTTCCTCCGGATGTGACGCAGTGCCGCTCGGCGGCCCGCAACCGTCGGCCCGACGCCCACCGCGTCACACCTCCAGCCGCGGCGGTGGGGCTAGACTCAGTCACCGAGACACCCTGCCGCGACACCTCCATGCGATACCCCATCAGCCAACGCGCCGCCCTCATCGTTGTGGACGTGCAGCCGGATTTCATGCCCGGTGGCAGTCTTGCCTGCCACGAAGGCGACGCCATCGTGCCGGGCATCCGCCGCCTGCTGGAAAGCCGCGCTTTCCGCCACGTGGTCGCCACGCAGGACTGGCATCCGCGCGGGCATGTGTCCTTCGCCAGCAGCCATCCCGGCCGCGCACCGTTCGAGCGCATTCCGCTCTACGGCCACGCGCAGACGCTGTGGCCCGAGCACTGCGTGCAGGACACGCCCGGCGCCGCGCTGCATCCGGCGATCGACTGGTCCAGGCTGGACAAGGTGATACGCAAGGGCTGCGACCCCAAGGTCGATTCCTACAGCGGCTTCCGCGAGAACTTCGGCCCCAACGGCACGCGCCCCAGCACCGAACTGGCCGACTGGCTGCGCTCGCACAGCATCGACGAGGTCTACGTCTGCGGCCTGGCCCGCGACGTGTGCGTGCTGTGGACGGCGCAGGACGCCGCCTCGCTCGGCTTCAAGTCCCGCGTGCTGTGGGAACTGACCCGCCCGGTCACGCCGCAAAGCGATCTCGCCACGCGCACGAAATTCGACCAGATGGGCGTGGACGTGGTCGAGACCCTGCCGATCGCCGCTTAAGCATCGTCCTCGCGCGATGCGCGCACGCTGGGCAGGCCGTCTTCGTCCACCGCCACGTTGAGCACGATCGGACGGCAGCAGACCTGGCAGTCCTCCACGTAGGACTGCCCTTCGACCGAATCGTCCACATAGATCTCGATCGGTTCGCCGCAGTAGGGGCAATAGATCAGTACCGGTTCCATGGCGGCGACCTTAGCGCAGCCGGGGCTCAGGCGTCGCCGGCCTGCGCACGCAGCCAGTCCGCCGGCGTCATGATCGCGAACAGCCCGTCGCGCACGGTACGCCGGCCCAGCCGCAGCACTTCCTTGTCCTTGCTGAGCAGCCAGCCCGCGCCCGCGGCGAGCGCCAGCTCCAGGAATTTCTGATCGTCCGGATCGGCACAGCGCGGCAGGCGGATGCCCGCTGGCGCGGCCCAGGCCTGCTGCGGGCAGCGAACCCAGCGGTCGTGCTCGGCCATGGCCGCCTGTTGCGCGGCCTCATCCAGCGCCAGTTGCGAGTAGGTCAGCACGCGGCACCACTCTTCCCGGCATGCGCTGTCGGTCACCGCTTCCGCGCCACCGTCGGCCAGCGCGCGCGCCAGGCGTGCCACCGCGGGATCGCGGAACACGAACAGGTCGAGACAGACATTGGTGTCCAGCACCACGCGGCATGCGGCGCCGCGCGTACCGGGCGCAGAAACGGACATCGAGCGTGGCCAGCCGGAGAAACGCCGGCACGGTAGCCGGGATTGCGCATGCTGTCGAACCCGGATGCGGCGCGCGCGAGGCGATCGCAGGCGCACGTTGCTGCTGGTTTCTGTCAACGCATCGTGGAATCCTGCGTTGGTCGCTACTCATGGCCATGACGTCCGTGGCCACGCGTCCCCCGGGGAAGCCCATCGCGATGAATCGAACTTTTGTGGTCGGCTGCCCCCGCTCCGGCACCACCGTCGTCCAGGCCATGCTGGCCCGGCATCCTGCAGTGTTCTCGCTACCGGAGACCGGCTTCTTCGCGCACGTGCACGGCAACCTGGCCTGGCGCTGGGGCGATGCGCATGCCAAGCAACGCGCGCCACGCCTGCGCCAGCGCCTGGGTTTCACGCGCAAGCACCAGCGCGAGCTGTTCCTCTCCCTGCAACGCATCACCACCGCCGCGCCCGACAGCTTGCCGCGGCCTTCGTTGCGCATGCACACCTTGCAGCGTCGCTTTGTCCGCCTGCTCGACGAACTCGCGCTGGCTGCCGAACGCGAGATGTGGCTGGAGAAGACACCCAACCATCTGCTCTACCTGCCGGAGATCGAAAGCCTGGTGCCGGACGCGCGCTTCGTGCACGTGATCCGTCCCGGCGCCGAAGTGATCGCCTCGCTGATCGACGCCAGCCTGCTGTTCGAAGGCAGCGACGATGCCTTCGGCGGCGGCACCGTGCATTGGGCGCGGCGCTGGAATCGCGCGGTGCAGATCCACCGCAGCTATATGAGCCATCCACGGCATTACCTGTTGTTCCTGGAAGACCTGGTCGCCCAGCCGCAGCAGGAATGGAAGCGCCTGTGCCGCTTCCTCGAACTCGATCCGGCGCAGTCGCTGGACGACGACTGCACGCAGGTGATCGCCGACCTCGAGCAGGAACCGTGGAAGCGCCGCGCGTTCAACGGCCGCCTGCACGCGCCGGAGAGCAAGGTGGACAGCCTGTTCGGTCCCAAGGTGCAGCGCTGGCTGCAGGCCAAGCTCGCCTCCTATGACGAGCTGCGTGCGCAATGGCTGCAAGAGCGCGGCACGCACGAGCCGCATGCGGTGCCGCGCAATGTGGTGGCGCTCAGTTCCGGCAGCGCCTGAGCGGGCTAGAGCTGCGTCACCGCTTCCTCGATCAAGGCTGTCAGCTCGTGCGGATACGCCGCCAGCGAGGCATGGCTGGAGGCCAGCTCCACCGTCTTCTTCGCCTGCATGCGCTGCGCCATCCATTGCTGGGTCTGCGGCGGAATCATGTGGTCCTCCAGCGACACCTGGTACCAGCTCGGCAGCTGCTTCCATGCCGGCGCGCCGGCCGTGTCCTCGAAGCAGCGCACCGCGGTGGGCTTCTGCGCGGCAGCCATGATCAGGGCCGCATCGTCGCCCAGGTCCTGGCAGAAGCTTTCCTTGTAGAGCTTGCGATCCAGCCACAGGAAACCATAGGGGTCGGGGCGGATCGCCTTGGCGCCTGAGGGTTGCTCATCGCGGCCGAGCAAGGCACCGACCGCTTCGCCTTCGTCCGGCGCGAACGCCGCGACATACACCAGCCCCACCACCTGCGGCGCGTGGCCCGCGCCTGAAATCACCGCACCGCCGTAGGAATGTCCAACCAGCAGCACCGGGCCGTCCTGCATCTCGACCAGGCGGCGGGTGCGCTCGATATCGTCGGCCAGGGAGGTCAGCGGATTCTGCACCGCGCTGACGCGATAACCCTTCGCATGCAGCACCGGGATCAGCTTGCTCCAGTGCGATCCGTCGCCCCAGGCGCCATGCACCAGGACGATGCTCGGTTTCTTGCTCATGCGGATTCCTTTGCGGTGGGATGGATGGCGCGTCGGCCAGCCGCGCCAAGGGAGCGCAGGCGGCGTGAAGCCTCCGTCATGACGAAAGCACAACGCCGGCTATGGCATATGCGCCGGACACGGAGACGCCGGCCGCTGCGCAGCGGTAACCCCGGCACGCCGCCGCCCGCGTTGAACGACGGTTGATAAGGAGAAGCCATGAACCACCGTCCCCTGCTGCTCGCCCTGCTTCCGCTGGCCCTGGCCGCCTGCTCGCAGACGCCGTCCAACCACGCCGGCCCTGCCGCTGCGGCATCCGCACCTGCGCCCACTGCTGCGATCGCCGCGCCGGCTTTCGACACCAGCATCCTGGCCCGCTACCACTGGCGCCTGAGCGCCGCCAGCGCAGCCGACGGCAAGCGCATCGATGCGCTGTTCCCACGCCCCGACCGGCCGCTGCAACTGGATTTCGTGCGTGACCGGCTCAGCGTCAGCAATGCATGCAACCGCATCGGCGGCAACTTCAAGGTAGACGGCGGCCGGCTGAAACCCGGCCCGCTGGCGCAGACCTTGATGGCATGCCAGGACAAGGCGCTGGCCGATCTCGACAGCGCCATCTCGCACCGCCTGCAGGACCAGCCGCGCCTGAGCGTGCAGAGCGAAGGCGACGCGCCGAAGCTGAGCCTGGCCGCGGACAACGGCGACACCCTGGTGTTCACCGGCGAGCCCACCGCGGAAACGCGCTACGGCGGCGAGGGCGCCACGGTCTTCCTCGAAGTGGCCGCCGGCACCAAGCCATGCAGCCATCCGCTGATTCCCAACAAGCAATGCCTGCAGGTGCGCGAGCGCAAGTACGGCCAGAACGGCGTGGTCGAAAGCAATGGCGAATGGCAGCCGCTGTATCAGGACATCGAGGGCTACACACACGAGCCGGGCATACGCAACGTGCTGCGCGTGAAGCGCTTCACCGTGAAGAATCCGCCGGCCGATGCACCCTCGACCGCGTACGTGCTGGACATGGTGGTGGAATCGGAAGTCGCGAAGTAGACGCAGGTTGGGGTGAGCCGCAGGCGAACCCCGACACGCCACGGCGCATACGCATCGCACTGTTGGGGTTCGCTCGCGCTCACCCCAACCTACGCCCCCCCTGAAACGCAAACGCCCGCCCGGCGTATGACGGCGGGCGGGCGTTGGTCACCAGCTATCAGGCGGCGACGCTGACGCGCTCGCGTTCCGCTTCCAGGCTGGCCACCGGGCGCACTTCGATGCTGCCGATGCTGGCCCAGGGGAAGGACTTGGCGATTTCCAGCGCCTCGTCCATGTCCTTCGCCTCGATCAGGTTGAAGCCGCCGAGGTATTCCTTGGTCTCGGCAAACGGGCCATCGACAATCGTCGTGCTGCCCTGGCGGATGCGCATGGTGCGCGACTGCCTGGGTGCTTCCAGCTTCTGGCTGTCGAGCAGGATGCCCTTGCGCTTCAAGTCGTCGGCCTTGTCCAGGCAACCACGCATCATCGTGTCGAACTGCCCGGCCGGCAGCTCGGCGAGCATGTTGTCGTCGCAATAGATCATTACCAGGAACTTCATGGTCATCCGCTCGCGTCGGGGGGAGAGCCGCGATGGTAGTACATCCCCTCGCCGGTTCTTGCGGCCTCCCGCGGCAGCGGCTGATAACGTTGTCAATTTTCACTTGATCCTCACGCCAGCTGCGTAGTGCAAGCGATGCTGAGCATGCGCAGGATTTCGCGTGCTGCGCCGCAGAAGCGCTTTTCCCGCCCAGGTTCACAGTTTGCCGGGACAACAGAAGACAACGTTGTCAGTACCAGTGCGCATGCCGCTTGCCCTTCATCGGTGTAGCGGCCCACCGGCGACGAGGCACGGCGCGTGTCCTTCCCTCAGAGGCACCCGCCCGGCAGCGCCCTGGCCAATCACTACGCCGCACCATCAAAGAGAGGAGAACGTCTTATGCATGCCAAGCAACACGTGGGATCGCGCACGTTGTCGGCGATGCTCGGAAGCACCGCCAGCGCCGTCGCTTACGCCTGCCTGCTAAGCGCCGCACCGATCTCGACGGCCATCGCGCAATCGCTGCCCGCCTGTGCGGCGGCGTGGAGCGCCGGCACCGTCTACGTCGGCGGCGATAGCGCCAGCGAGAACGGCGTCAACTACAAAGCCAACTGGTGGACGCAGGGCAACGACCCGGCCACCAGCAGCGGCGGCGCCGGCAGCGGCCAGCCATGGACCTCACAGGGCGCCTGCAGCGGGTCGGGTGGAGGCGGCGGTGGTGGCGGAGGCGGTGGTGGTGGTGGCGGTGGCGGCACGCCTCCCCCGCCGCCCGGCACCGGCGCCAACCTGCTGTACAGCCCGTACAAGGACGTCACCATCAACTTGAACTGGAATACCAACACCATGCAGACGGCGGCGGCGACCGGTTCGTCGATCCCGGTGGTCGGCAGCGGCAGCCTGTACTCCAACTACGTGCATAACCTCAGCGCGATCACCCTGGCCTTTGCCACCGGCGAATGCGGCAGCGAAAGCTGGGGCGGCATTCCCGGCGCCACTTTCGCCAGCGTCAACGTCACGGCGCTGTCCAATGCGGGCCTGGCGTATGTGGTTTCCACCGGCGGCGCTGCGGGCAGCTTCACCTGCGGCAGCACGTCCGGCATGGCGAGCTTCCTGTCGCGCTATTACACGCCGCAGATGCTGGGCGTGGATTTCGATATCGAGGGCGGACAGTCGCAGGCGCAGATCAATGCGCTGGTCGCGGCGGCGGCCTATGGCCAATCGCTGCATCCGAGCCTGCGCTTCTCCTTCACCCTGGCCACGCTGGCTGCCTCCGACGGCAGCTACGGCGGCGTCAACAGCCTGGGCGACATGGTGGTGAAGGCGGTCAAGGCGAATCCGGCGCTGACCAACTACACCATCAACCTGATGGTGATGGACTACGGCGCCGCGGGCCCGTCGATCTGCGTGGTCAGCAACGGCGTGTGCGATATGGGCCAGTCGGCGATCCAGGCCGCCAAGAACCTGCAGCACACCTACGGCATCCCGTTGGGCAAGATCGAGCTGACGCCGATGATCGGCTTGAACGACAACAGCGCCGAGACCTTCACCCTGGCCAATACCGACACCGTAGTGAGCTACGCGGTGAGCAACGGCCTGGCCGGCCTGCACTTCTGGTCGCTGGACCGCGACACCCCGTGCGCCAACGGCGGCTATGCCTCGCCGACCTGCAATTCGGTGCCGAGCACGTCGCCGCTGCAGTACACCAAGCGCTTCCTGTCCGACCTGGGCCGCTAGGCTCTTTGCCGCGGGGCGGCCCATGCCGCCCCGCATTTTCCTGCTGCGCCACGGCGTTACGATGCAGTCATCTTTGGACGAGTATTGCTGCACCATCCAAGGGCACTGGAACGGATCGCCACCATGAGCCGCCTGTACGACTTTTCGTCGCAAGCGCTGCGCACGCTCTACGACGCCCGCGTCCCCACCCCACCCGTGCTCGACCTGGCCGAACGCTTTCCCGACGGCCAGCGCTTCGCCGAAGCGTGGACCGCATTGCGCGACGAAGCCCTCGCCCTCACCAGCCGCCTGCACGCGGTGCCGCGCTTCCACGAACTGATGGCCGAACAGCACGCCATCTCCGCCAACGACGGCCACGACTGGCGCATGTACCTGCTCAAGGTCTACGGCAACGACGTGGACGAGCACATGGCCGCCTGCCCTTATCTGGGCGAACTGATCCGCACCTCGCCGGACGTGCTCTCCGCCACGCTGTCGTTCCTGGCCCCGCACAAGCACATCCCGCAGCACCGTGGCCCGTTCAAGGGCGTGCTGCGCTTCCAGCTCGGCTTGTCCGTGCCGGTGAATGAGGACGGGCAGCCTGCCGCCGTGCTGCGGCTGGCGGATCGCGATTACCGCATCGGCGACGGCGACGCCATGCTGTGGGACGACACCTTCCCGCACGAGGTGTGGAACGACAGCGAGCAATGGCGCATCGCGCTGCTGCTGGACGTGCGGCGGCGCCAGCTGCCGCTGGACATGGCCTTGCTGTCGCGCATGCTGATCGCCGGCATCGGCGCGGTGGCGCGCCGGCGCCTGCCGGCGATGATCGCCGGCGGCAGGAACGGCTGAGGCACGCTCCCGCTCAGGGCGACGCGCGGCGCAGGCGCTCTTCCAGCGCCGACAGCAGGCGCACCAGCCGTCCCCGGTCGGGCGCCAGCCGACGCGCCGCCGCTTCGATGCGCCCGGCCAGCGCGCAGACGCCGTTCTCGCCGAGCACGATGGTGCCACCCTTGATGCGATGCGCATGGCGCGCCACCGCCGCCCAGTCCGCGGTGTTCAGCGCGCTGCGGATCGCCGCCGTATCGCGCAGTCCTTCGCGGAAGAACAAGGCATCGGCGGCCTCCTCCTGCGCTGGCGTGTCCGCACAGAACCGGCGCAGCTCGTCCAGCGACGGCGGCCAGTCGACCCAGGCATCGATGCCGGCCGGCGCCGCCGCGGACGGCGCGTCTTCGCGCAGACCGGCGACACGCGCCGGCCGATGGCCCAGCTTGCGTTCCAGCAGGCGCAGCGAGGCGACCAGCGCGACGCGGTCGATCGTGGCCGAAGCGCCCAGCCATACCAGCCCATAGCGCCCGGCGATCAACGCACCTGACACCAGGGCATCGGAATCGACCGTTTCACTCGCCACCCCGAGCCGGGCGAACTGCGCATCCAGGATGCGCCGGCGCGCCGGATGGTCTTCGACCAGCAGCGCGCGCGACCGGCCCGCCGATGCCACCGCCGGCTCGGCCACCTCACCACCGAGGAGCGCCAGCTCGAACGACAGGCCCGCGGCGGGATCGTCCGCATAAGCCTCCAGGCGCAGGCGGAACGGACCGCCCGGCGTCGCCTCGCGCCACAGCGCAAGCTGGATGCTGCCCCCGCCCGCTCGCGCGGCGACGCCGTCCAGCGCCTGTTCGAGCAGCCGGCGCAGATGGTGCTCGTCGAGACTCACCCAGGGCAGGGCACCGCAGGGCAGCTCGATGCCGGCATCGACGCCCATGGCCTGCAGCCTGCGCTCCCGCGCCTGCACGCATTCGCGCGCCACCGCCAGGACGTCGCAGCGCCCCATTGCATACGTCGCAAGGGCCATGGCGCTACGCCGCGTTCCGCGCCTGCAGCACCTGCTCGCGCATCTTGAACAGCTCCGCGTCGCTCAGGATGCCCAGCTTCTTGTAGGCGGTAGATTTCTGCGTGCTGATGGTCTTGAGGCTGCGGTTGAACTTGTTGGCGATCTGGCTCACCGACATGCCGTCCAGGAAGCAGCGCACCACCTCCCATTCGCGCGGCGACAGCGGCGACTGCCGGCGGGTCGGCAAGGCCTTGGCCAGGAACGGCGGCAGGTAGATCTCGCCGGCCATCACCCGGGCGATCGCGTCCGCCATGTCCGCGGCCTGCTGGTGCTTGGCGAAGAAGCCGTTGGCGCCTTCGCGCAGCAGCATGTTGACCGTGACGCGCTGGCAGTGGCCCGACAGCACCAGGATGCGCAGCTCCGGATAGCGCGAGCGCAGCGCCTTGACCAGGGCCATGCCGTCCAGGTCGTCCGAGGCCAGCGCATAGTCGAGCAGCAGCACATCCACCGGCGTTTCCACCAGCATGGCGCGCAGCGTGCGGCTGCACTGGTGGCTGCCGACCACGGTCACCGCGCTCACCTGGCGCAGGTGCGAGACCAGCCCCTTGAGGATGAATTCGTGATCGTCCAGCAGGGCGACGCGGGTGAGGTTGCGCTGGTTCTTGCGGGTCAGCGCGGGGACTTGATATGTGTTGGGAAAGTTCATGGCGGGCACCGTGATGAGGACCGTTCGGAACGGGCGCGGCGCAATCGGCGGCGGCCAGGAAATTGCAGCACGCGCGCCATCGCGGCATCCATGAGATTTCTCTGAAAATGCCTCCCAATACGACACGTCCAAGCCTGGCGGCGATCTTCGCGGCCTAGGACTTTTCTGATTCCAGCAGCAGGTCGATCCGGGAAAACTCTGCATCACCGGCAACCGGCCCATCACCGCTACCAGCGGCCATGGGCAGCTGACACGGCTCGCCAGATGCCTTCCCGCATGCCACGGATGTCATGCGTCGACCCCGTGTCGAAGACAGGTCGCGCTCTACCCCGGCGCGGCCTGTCTGGAAACTTTTCGATGCCGCTCTGCGCACGCGACGCGAATGCGTCCCCAAGGCCACCCGGCCGGCGCTGCCCGATGAGCGCCACAGCAGTAGCGCAGCCATGTATTCAGCACCGCCCCTACAACGCGATCCCTGCGCGCCGGCCAAGACCGGCCGCGGCACGGGCCGCGCGGCGCTGGCCGCGTTCGCGCTGGCGCTCGGCACCGCCTCGCTGCACGCAAGCCCGGCCAACGCGCGCGACGCGCTGCTCAGCCAGGCCCGGCTGCAGCACGAAGCCGGCCATCGTCTGGAAGCCCTGGCCGCCTGCGAAGACCTGCTGCTGCGCTGGCCGGCCGACGCGGATGCGCTGCGCCTGCGTGTCGCGCTGCTGGCCGAACTGGGCGCCGCCGGGCGTGCGCTCGAACTGGCGCAGCAGTTGCCCACGCCGCTGCCCGAGGCCGAACTGGCCCGCCTCGAAGCCGACGCCGCCGCGCACCAGACGCGCTGGGCCCAGGCCATGCCGGCCGACACGCGCCATCCCTACGTCGAAGCCGACCGCGCGCTGGACGCACCCAACGCTGCGCCAGCGGACGATGCGATCGCCGCCGCCGACCGCCTGATCGCCCTGGCCCGCGCCTCGCGCAGCGCCGATGCGGTGGCTGCGTATCGCACGCTGCGCCGGCGCGGCAGCACGCTACCCGCTTACGCCGATGCACCGGTCGCCGACGCGCTGCTGCAACAGCGCCAGCCCGAACAGGCCGTGCCGCTGTACGAAGCGGCGTCGCATGCGCGGCCCGGCCCTTATCCCGAGGAAGAAGCCGATCCGCGCATCGGCCTCGCCCATGCCTACCTGGAAGCCGGCCGCCATCGCCAGGCGCAGCAGTGGATCGATGGCGTGGCTGCCGGCGAACCCGCGTGGCTGCCCTCGCCCGGCTCGGTGCGCCCGCGCGCCAATCCGCACAAGCTCGAAGCCGACCTGGCTGCCGCGCAGGTGCGCCAGCAGACCTGGCTGTATCGCGAGGCTGCGCAGCGCCTGCAGGCGCTGCGCGCGGAAGGCCCGACCAACGCCTCGGTCTGGAACCAGCTGGCCGAACTCGAACGCGCCCGTGGCTGGCCACGCCAGGCAGAAGACACTCTGATGAGCGCCGCCAGCCTCGATCCCGACGACAGCTCGATTCGCCTCGGCGCCATCGATACCTGGCGCGAACTCGGCGACTTCCCGCGCGTGGAACCGGCCCTGCGCGAGGTGGAAGCCGTGGTGCCGCGCGACAACCAGGTGCAACTGACGCGACAGTCCTGGGAGCGCCAGCGCGGCTGGCAGTTCGAGCTGGAACACGACCGCGGCCGCGGCGGTTCGCCCAACTTCGGCGACGCCGACCACGAGACCCAGGCCACCCTGCAAAGCCCCTTGCTGGACGATCGCTGGCGCATCTACGGCATCACCCGCCTGGCCGCTGCCAACCTGCCCGAAGGCCACACGCAGCGCGAACGCCTGGGCCTGGGCCTGCGCGGCTATGCGCGCGGACTGGAAGCCTACGTGCAGGCCTTGCCCGCCGTGGGCAGCGCCACCCGCCGCACAGCGATCGAAGCCGGCCTGCGCTGGCTGCCGAACGATCATTGGACGTATGGGCTGGACTGGAGCAACACCGGCGATACCGACGTGCCGCTGCGCGCGCACTACTACGGCATCACCGCCCACGCACTCGACACCTCGGTGCAATGGCGTGCCAGCGAACTGAGCACGATCAAGCTCAACGCTAACGCCGCCCGCTACAGCGACGGCAACCGCCGCTACGGCTGGGAAGCTGCCTGGACGCAACGCGCCTACACCGCGCCCTGGTTTGCCGTGGACGGCGGACTGCAAGCCGGCGCCACCCGCAACTCGCGCAGCGACGTGCCGTACTACAGCCCTTCCTGCGCACGCTGGGTCGCCGTCACGGGGCGGCTGGAGAACCTGCTGCACGAGCGCTACGAGCGCAGCTGGCGCCAGCAGCTCGATCTGTCGTTCGGCAGCTATGACGAATGCCGCTACGGCAGCGGCTGGATGGCCAGCGCGCACTACGGCCAGCGCTGGGCCCCGCGCGGCGGCCTCGCGTTCGGCTGGGGCCTCGGCTGGAACAGCCAGCCCTACGACGGCAAGCGCGACAACCGCGTCATGCTCGACCTCACCCTGCATTGGGGCGAATGACCATGCCACGCTGGCGCCATGCCCTCCTGCTACTACTCGTACTCGCCGCGCCCATCGCCGGCGCCACCGATCGCCTGGCCGCGCTGTCCGATCCGCTGCCTGCGCGTGCGCCGCTGCCGCCGCTGATCGTGCTCAACTACCACGACGTGCGCGACGACATCCGCGACGCCGGCCGGCGCGACAGCACCGCCATCAGCACCGATCATCTGATCGCCCACTTCGAATGGCTGCGCGCCAACGGCTTCCACATGGTGAGCCTGGACGATGTGGTTGCCGCGCGTCGCGGCGCGCGCGCGCTGCCGCCGAAAGCCGTGCTGCTGACCTTCGACGACGGCCTGGTCAGCTTCTACACCCGCGTCTTCCCGCTGCTGCGCGCCTACGGTTATCCGGCGCTGTTCGCCGTGGAGAATTCATGGATGGACCTGCCCGCGGGCAAGCGCTTCGATTACAACGGCGAAAGCTGCGGGCGCGAATGCTTCGTCAACTGGGAGCAGGTGCAGGAGATGCGCGCCTCCGGCCTGGTGGAGATCGCCTCGCATACCGACGACCTGCACCAGGGCGTACTCGCCAATCCGCAGGGCAATCTGATGCCGGCGGCGATCAGCCTCGCCTACCACCCCAAGACCGGCTACGAAAGCGCCGCGGCATACCGCGCACGCATCCGTGCCGACCTCGCACATAGCGCCGACGAGATCGCCCACCACACCGGCCAGCGTCCGCGCGCCATCGTGTGGCCATACGGCGCCTACAACCGCATCACGCAGGCAGAAGCCGCCGCGCTGGGCATGGATGTCTCGCTCAGCCTGGACGACGAGCCGGTGCAACTGGCGCCGGGGCGCAACATCCCGCGCCTGCTGATCGCCGACAACATCGGCATCGACGGTCTGGCCGCACTGATCTACCGCCAGCGCGCCATCGACGCGCAGCGCGTGGTGCAGGTGGACCTGGACTACGTCTACGACCCCGATCCGGTACAGCAGGAAAAGAACCTCTCCGCCCTGCTCGACCGCATCCGCCGCCTGAAGCCCAGCCAGGTGTGGCTGCAGGCTTACGCCGATCCGGATGGCGATGGCGTGGCAGATGCCGTGTATTTCCCCAACCGCCACCTGCCGATGCGCGCCGACCTGTTCGCTCGCGTGGCGTGGCAATTGCGCACGCGCTGCGAGGTGGAGGTGTATGCGTGGATGCCGGTGCTCGCGTTCCGCTTTGCGGACGCGAAGGACCTGCCCGCGCTCGGACGCGGCAAGGGCGGCGACCACTTCCGCCTCGCACCCTGGGACCCGCGCGTGCGTGCCTTGATCGGCGACGTCTACGAAGACCTCGCCATGCACGGCGGCATGACCGGCCTGCTGTTCTCCGACGATGCCTACCTGCGCGACACGGACGCACTCGGCCCGCTCGCCACCGCCACGCCGGCGCAGCGCACGCAATACCTGATCGACTTCACCCGCGAGCTGGCCGACCGCGCGCGGCAATGGCGTGCGCAGTTGAAAACGGCGCGCAACCTTTATGCGCGCCCGGTACTGCAGCCGGAATCCGAAGCGTGGTTCGCGCAGAACCTGGCCGCCTTCAACGCCGCCTACGACTACACCGCGCTGATGGCGATGCCACAGCTCGACCAGGAGCCGGCCACCGACGCCTGGTTCAAGCGCCTCGCCGCGGCCGTTGCCGCGCAACCGCATGGCATGGACCGGACCTTGTTCGAACTCGCCAGCACCGACTGGCGCACCGGCGGCAAGCCCGTTCCCGCCGCGGTGCTGGGCGCGCGGCTGCGCCTGCTGCAGGCACAGGGCGCGCGCCATCTCGGCTATTACCCGGACGACTTCATCGCCGGCCGCCCGGCGCTCGAAGCGATCCGGCCGTACATCTCCGCCGCCGAACATCCCTACCGGGAACCGTGAGGCGACATGCGCGAGATCATGGACGTCCTGCTGGACTACGCCTTCTACTACCCGTTGCTGATGTCCTTCATCTGGGTCAGCGGCGGACTGATCTACTACCTGCGCTGGGAGCGTAACGAACCACCGCGCGTGCAACCGCCGGCACTGCTGCACGCTCCCTTCGTCACCCTGATCGTGCCCTGCCACAACGAAGGCGAGCAGGTGCGCGAGACCATCGCCCATCTCGATGCACAGCGCTATCCGCACTTCGAGATCATCGCCGTCAACGACGGCTCCACCGACGACACCGGCGCGCAGCTCGACGAGTTGCTGACGGAATTCCCGCGCCTGCGCGTGATCCATTTCGCCAGCAACCAGGGCAAGGCCATGGGCTTGCGCATGGCGGCGATGGCGGCGCGCGGCGACTTCCTGGTCTGCGTGGATGGCGACGCCCTGCTGGACGACTACGCCACGCACTGGCTGGTCAGCCATATGGTGAGCAGCCCGCGGGTGGGCGCGATCACCGGCAATCCGCGCATCCGCAACCGCTCCACCCTGCTGGGCAAGCTGCAGGTGGGCGAGTTCTCCTCGATCATCGGCCTGATCAAGCGCGCGCAGCGCGTATACGGGCGGGTGTTCACCGTGTCCGGCGTGATCGCCTGCTTCCGCCGCAGCGCGCTGCACGATGTCGGCTACTGGAATACCGACATGGTCACCGAGGACATCGACATCAGCTGGCGCCTGCAGATGCGCCACTGGGACATCCGCTACGAACCGAATGCGCTGTGCTGGATCCTGATGCCGGAAACCCTGCGCGGCCTGTGGAAGCAGCGCCTGCGCTGGGCGCAGGGCGGCGTGGAGGTGACCCTGCGCTACCTGCCCGAACTGATGCGCTGGCGTCGCCGCCGCATGTGGCCGGTGGCGCTGGAATACCTGCTGAGCCTGGCCTGGGCCTATGTGGTGACCGGCATCGTCGCGCTGTGGCTGCTGGGCAAGTTCGTCACGCTGCCGTCCGCGCTGCATATCGCCACCCTGCTGCCGCAGTGGCATGGCGTGGTGCTGGGCATCGTGTGCCTGCTGCAGTTCGGCATCAGCACGCTGATCGACCGCCGCTACGAGACGCGCGTGGGCCGCAACTATTACTGGATGATCTGGTACCCGCTGACCTATTGGCTGCTGAGCACCGCCACCACCGTGGCGGCGCTACCGAAGGCGCTGCTCAAGCGCAAGGGCACGCGCGCGGTGTGGGTCAGCCCCGACCGAGGCATACGATGAAAGCCGAAGCGATCGTGATCCACCGTCCGGAGCGCCAGCACCCGGCGCACCGGTTCCTGTTCACCACTGCCACGCTGATGGCGTGGATGGCGTGGGTCTCGTTGTGGCTGCCGCTGGCGACGCTGATCGCCTGGGCGCTGGGCGTACGCCTGGGCTATGTCGAGATGATGGTGCGCGAGCACGGCCACGGCGGCCAGGACCTGGCCAAGCTGCTGCTGCTCGCCGGCTTATGCGCCGTCGTGATGCTGGCCTGGTCGTCCTATAACTATCTGCGCTTCGCCCATCTCGACCGCCGCCGGCGCAGCCGCGCGGTGGAGCGCCGCGCCATCGCCGTTGCGCTGGGTGTGCAGCAGGACACGGCGGCATGGATGCAGCGCGCGCCGCGGATGGTGCTGGAATTTCCGGACGGCAGCGACGTGATCCACCGCGACGACGACGCTCCGCTGGCGTGCGCCGTCAACGGCTGAACACTCAACGCGCGTCGTGGCCCGCCGCCGGCAGCAGCGGCGCACGATGGGCTGCGGGCGCCTCGAACAGGCGCCACCAGCGCTCGCCGCTATGCGGCGCGGCCAGATCCAGGCGCTCGCCCATGCGCGGCGTCGACAGCGCCACGCCACGCTCGGCGGTCAGTGCGCTCACCTGCTCGAACGGGTCCTGCCAGCGATGCATGGCCAGGTCGAAGGTGCCGTTGTGGATCGGCATCATCCAGCGCCCGCGCAGATCCACGTGCGCCTGCACCGATTCGGCCGGCTGCATGTGCACGTACGGCCAATGCGGATCGTAGGCGCCGGTTTCGATAAAGGTCACGTCGAACGGGCCCAGCCGTTCGCCGATCGCCTTGAAGCCATCGAAGTAGCCGGTGTCGCCGCTGAAGAACACGCGCAGGTCGTCATCGATGATCGCCCACGATGCCCATAAGGTCTTGTTGCCGTCGAACATGCCGCGCCCCGAGAAATGCTGCGCGGGCGTGGCGACGAAGCGCAGTCCGTCCACCTCGGTTTCCTGCCACCAGTCGAGCTGGCGCAGCTTGGCCGCATCCACGCCCCAGGCAGCGAGGCGGTCGCCCACGCCCAGCGGCGTGAGGAACACATCGACGCGGTCGGCGAGATATTCGACGGTGGCGCGGTCCAGATGATCGTAGTGGTCGTGCGACAGCACCACGCCGCGGATCGGCGGCAGGTCCTGCAGCGCGATCGGCGGCGCGTGGAAGCGCTTGGGGCCCATCCACGAGAACGGCGACGCACGTTCGGCGAACACCGGATCGGTGAGCCAGAAGCGGCCGCGCAGTTTCAACAGCAGGGTGGAATGGCCCAGGCGATACAGGCTGCGATCCGGCGCCGCTTCAAGCTGGGCGCGAGTGACGCGCTGCACCGGCAGCGGCGCATCGGGCACCGCGTCCTTGGGTTTGTGCAGCAGCATGTCCCAGATAATGCCGAGCGTCTTGCCCAGGCCTTCCTGTGGGCGCGGCCGCGGGTTACGGAAACGGTCGCCGCCGCGCTGCGGCGAATCCGCATAGCCGCCCAGCGCGGCACGCGCGCGGCGGCTGGCCATAAAGGCCAGGATGACAGCGAGGGCAACTAGGCCCAGCACGATCTTCATAAGATTTCCCGGGTTCAGGGGATGACGAAGGAAACTACACCGAGCAGTGTAATTATCTTGCGAGGCAAATGTAAACCCATCAGTGTAAAATCCGGGCATGCCCACCGCTCCCCGCCCCTCCCGCCTCACCGACCGCAAGCGCGCCGCCATCCTGGAAGCGGCCATCGACGAGTTCCGCTCCGCCGGCTACGAAGCCACCAGCATGGACCGCATCGCCGCCCGCGCCAAAGTCTCCAAGCGCACGGTCTACAACCACTTCCCCAGCAAGGAAGTGCTGTTTATCGAGATCATGCATCAGCTGTGGGAGGCCAGCCGCGAGGGCGAAGAGCTCACCTATCGCGCCGACCAGCCCTTGCGCGATCAGCTGCTGGAGCTGGTGGGCCAGAAGATGCGGCTGCTTCATGGCGAGGCGTTTGTCTCGCTGGCGCGCGTGGCGATCGCCGCAGCGATTCATTCACCGGAGCGTGCGCAAGCGATGGTGGCGCGGATGAATGAGCGTGAGGAGGGGCTGACTGTGTGGTTGCGTGCTGCGGCCGCGGACGGGCGCTTGAAGATCGACGACCCGGTGTTTGCCGCGCATCAGCTGCAGGGGCTGGTGAAGACTTTCGCGTTCTGGCCGCAGATCACTTTGGGGCAGCCGGCGCTGCGGATGAAGGAGCGCAAGCGGGTGGCGGAGTCGGCGGTGGATATGTTTTTGGCTTATTACGCTTGATGCTTTGACGACGTGCGACTCGCCTCGCGCTCAGCCGCTAATGAAGCCCCACCGGCTTCAAATCCGGATGCTCCGCATAGAGCGGATTCATGATTTCAAGAAGCATCTCAGCCAGCACCTTTGCAGCGGCCGTGCGATAGCGCTCGAACTCGGCTTCCGGGCAGTTCTCCATCACGAGAACGATCGAGTCGTTCAACTTCGCGCCGTACTCAAGCATCAGCTCGCTGAGCTGCCTGGCGACCTGTTTATCACCGACCATGTTCCTCTCCTTCGCGTCACGCTCAGCGCTTGACTACACCAGCGGGAACCAGACCCCTCGATTCGATGGGGCCGCCATATTCGGTATCACATGACCTTGATCGAGAGCGCGGACGTCGATATCGGCGATCACTTCCGCGATGTTCGGGCTTGTACAGACTTTTGTGTAAACGGGATCGCTTTAAAGCTGAGGGATGCGGCCTTCGAACTGGATGGTAAAGCGGTTGAGCGCCGCCTTCCAATCATGGATTGGAAGCGTCCATTTTTTACTGATGTTGCGCAGCCCTAAGTAGA
>NZ_JBFRGP010000024.1:0-50533 GCF_052115385.1 Dyella sp. 2RAB6 | reverse complement strand
CGGCCGGATATGGCGCTGTTCCTGTTCACCAAGGCGATCCTGGCCGGCGAACCGATCCGGGTGTTCAACGAAGGACGGCACAAGCGCAGCTTCACCTACATCGATGACATCGTCGAAGGCGTGGTGCGTGCGCTGGATACGGTGCCGGGTAAAGACCCCACGTGGGACGCCACCCATCCTGACCCGTCCACCAGCGGCGTCGCCCCGTACCGGCTCTACAACATCGGCAACGAACAGCCGGTGGAATTGCTGCGCTATATCGAGGTGCTGGAACAGTGCCTGGGCCGCAAGGCAACGATGGAGATGCTGCCGCTGCAGGCCGGCGATGTGCCGGAGACAGAGGCGGATGTATCGAGCCTGATCGAATCAGTGGGCTATCGGCCGAAGGTATCGGTGGAAGAAGGCATCGCCGCCTTCGTGGACTGGTATCGAACCTATTACGCCGTCGCGACCCCGCGCACGGCCGTCGCAGGAGTCGCTTGATGAAGAACTTCGCTTTGATCGGCGCTGCCGGTTACATCGCCCCGCGCCATATGCAGGCCATCCGCGACACCGGCAACAAGCTGGTGGCCGCCTACGACCCGAACGATTCGGTCGGCGTCATCGACAGCTACTTCCCCGAGGCCGACTTCTTTACCGAATTCGAGCGCTTCGACCGCCATATCGACAAGATGCGCCGCGCCACCCATCCGCAGCGCGCGGACTACGTGGCGATCTGCTCGCCCAACTACCTGCACGATTCGCATATGCGCTTCGCCATGCGTTCCGGCGCCGACGCGATCTGCGAAAAGCCGCTGGTGCTCAATCCGTGGAATATCGACGGCTTGCGCGAGATCGAGCAGGATACCGGCCGCATGATCAACACCATCCTGCAGCTGCGCCTGCACCCGGCCATCGTCGAGCTGCGCGAGAAAGTGCGCAGCTCCAAACGCGCCGCCAAGCACGAGGTCGACCTGGCCTACGTCACCTCGCGCGGCCACTGGTACCTGCAGTCGTGGAAGGGCGACGCCAAGAAGTCCGGCGGGATCGCCACCAATATCGGCGTGCACTTCTTCGACATGCTGCACTTCATCTTCGGCGAGCTGCAGCAGAATGTGGTGCACCAGTTGTCCGACACCAAGGCCGGCGGCTATCTCGAGTACGAGCACGGCCGCGTGCGCTGGTTCCTCTCGGTGGACGTGGAAGACGTGCCGGCCGCGCAGCGCCTGGCCGGCCAGCGCACCTATCGCTCGATCACCGTGGACGGCGAGGAGATCGAGTTCTCCGGCGGCTTCACCGACCTGCATACGCGCAGCTACCAGGAAATCCTCGCCGGCCGCGGTTTCGGGCTGGAGGAAAACCGCTGCGCCATCACCACCGTCTCCGACATCCGCCACGCCGCGCCGGTCGGCCTGCGCGGCGAATACCACCCGTTCCTGGCGCGCAGCGCCGGTTGAGGCAGTCATGGCCCACTACCAGCATTCCAGTGCGATCGTCGACGAGGGTGCGCAGATCGGCGACGACTCGCGCGTATGGCATTTCGTCCACGTCTGCGGCGGCGCGCGCATCGGCAAGGGCGTATCGCTGGGGCAGAACGTGTTCGTCGGCAACCGCGTGGTGATCGGCGACCGCTGCAAGGTGCAGAACAACGTGTCGGTGTACGACAACGTGACGCTGGAAGAGGGCGTGTTCTGCGGCCCCAGCATGGTGTTCACCAATGTCTATAACCCGCGCTCGCTGATCGAGCGCAAGGACGAATACCGCGACACCCTGGTCAAGCGCGGCGCCACCCTGGGCGCCAACTGCACCATCGTGTGTGGCGTGACGGTGGGCGAATACGCCTTCGTCGGCGCCGGCGCGGTGGTGACCCAGGACGTGCCGGCCTATGCGCTGATGGTCGGCGTGCCGGCACGCCAGATCGGCTGGATGAGCGAGTACGGCGAACAGCTCGACCTGCCGCTCAGCGGCGCGGGCGAGGCGTTGTGCGCGCATACTGGCCGGCGCTACGTGCTGCGTGACGGCCGCGTCGGACGCGAGGAGGTTGCCGCGTGATCGACTTCATCGACCTCAAGGCGCAGCAGGCGCGCATCAAGGCGCGGATCGACGAGGGCATCCAGCGCGTGCTCGCGCATGGGCAGTTCATCCTCGGTCCGGAGGTGGCGGAGCTGGAAGAAAAGCTTGCCGCCTACGTCGGCGCGAAGCATTGCATCAGTTGCGCCAACGGCACCGACGCCTTGCAGATCGCGCTGATGGCGTTGGGCGTGGGTCCGGGCGACGAAGTGATCATGCCGGGCTTTACCTATATCGCCACAGCGGAAACCGCGGCGATCCTGCACGCCAGGCCGGTGTATGTGGATATCGATCCGCGCACCTACCTGATGGACCCGGCGCTACTGGAAGCGGCGATTACACCGCGTACCCGCGCGATCGTGCCGGTATCGCTGTACGGGCAGTGCGTGGACATCGATGCGATCAATGCGATCGCGGCGCGCCACGGCATCCCGGTGATCGAAGACGCCGCGCAGAGCTTCGGCGCCACCTACAAGGGCCGCCGCTCCTGCAACCTCACGACTATCGCCTGCACCAGCTTCTTTCCCAGCAAGCCGCTGGGCTGCTATGGCGACGGCGGCGCGATGTTCACCAATGACGACACGCTGGCCACAGTGATGCGCCAGATCGCGCGCCACGGCCAGGACCGCCGCTACCACCACATCCGGGTCGGCATGAACAGCCGCCTGGATACGCTGCAGGCCGCGATCCTGCTGCCCAAGCTGGCGATCCTGGACGAGGAGATCGGCCAGCGCCAGCAGGTGGCGGCCGCGTATGCCCGGCATCTGAGCGAGGCCGGTGTCGAGCCGCCGTTCGTCGAGGCGCACAACCTCAGCGTGTATGGCCAGTACACCATCCGCGTGGAAGACCGCGAGGCGGTGCAGGCGCGGCTGAAGGAGGCCGGCGTGCCGACCGCGGTGCACTATCCGCTGCCGCTGAACCGCCAGCCGGCGGTCGAAGATGCAGCGGCGCAGTTGCCGTTCGGCGACCGGGCCGCGCGCGAAGTGCTCAGCCTGCCGATGCATCCTTATCTGTCCGACGCGCAGGTGGCGACCATTGTCGACGGTCTCGCCGCGGTGCCGGCGAGGTAGGCGCGCCGTGTTCGACCTGCTCGCCCGATGCATCAGCGGCTCCGTGAACTGGGCCGAGCGCCGCAGCCACGCGCGGCGCCTGCGCGGCTATCCGGGCGTTGCTTCCACGGCCAGCGTCGGCCTGGGCAGCAAGCTGATCGGGCCGAAGGATCATTTCCGCATCGGCGAGCACAGCTATCTCAACCAGGCGCAGCTGTCCTGCGGGCCGGGTTCGCGCGTGGTGATCGGGCGCGGCTGCGCGATCGGCTACAACGTGTCGATCAAGGCGCTGACCCACGATCCCGCGAAGCCGACCAGCAATGCAGAGGGTCCGCTGCGCCACGTCGAGGGCGATATCGTGATCGGCGACGACTGCTGGATCGGCGACAACGTATTCATCCGCGAGGGCGTGGTGCTGGGCGACCGCGTCATCGTCGGCGCCAACTCGGTGGTGACGAAATCCTTCGCCGGCAACCAGATCATCGCCGGTGTTCCGGCGCGGATCATCCGGGAGCGCTGACGACATGCGCACGCCCGCCACCCGCGACGACATCCACGTGCTGGTCATACCTTCGTGGTATCCGGCCAGGCCCGGCGACATCAGCGGCAGCTTCTTCCGCGAGCAGGCGCTGGCCTTGCACTGGCATGGCTGCAAGCTGGGCGTGATCTATCCCCAGCTGCGTTCGCTGCGCCATTGGCGCGGCCTGGCCGGCAGCGAGCGTGGCCTGCAGCGCGAGTTCGACCAGGGCATGCCGGTGCTGCGCTCGCCGGGCGTCAATCCGTTTCCGCTGCTGCATCGCGCCGCGTCGGCGTGGTGGGTGCGCCATGGCTTGAAGCTCTATCGGCATTACGTCGCCGAGTTCGGGCGCCCGGACGTGGTGCACGCCCATGCCGCGCTGTACGGCGGCGCGCTGGCGCGGCAGTTGTGGCTGCGCGAGGGCCTGCCGTACGTGCTGACCGAGCACAGTTCGATGTATCCGCGCGGCAGGGTCAGCCGCGCGCAGGCGAGCATCGCTCGCGAGGCGGCGCGCGATGCTCGGCGCCGGTTTGCGGTGAGCGCATCGTTCGGTGGCTTCCTCGAAGGCTATTTCGGGGCGGACGTTGGATCGTGGGAAGTGATGCCGAATATCGTGGACGCCTCGTTCGGCGAGCGTGCGCTGGGCGTACCGGCGACTGGCGACGATTTCACTTTCCTCACCGTCGGTGGACTCAACGAGAACAAAGGCATCCACTTGTTGTTCGAGGCGTTCGCTCGCGGCTTCGCCGACGAGCCGGGCGTGCGCCTGCGCATCGGCGGCCATGGCCCGGAACGTGCGCGCCTGGAGAAGCTGGCCGTGCAGCTGGGTATCGCCGATCGCGTGAGCTTCCTCGGCGCGCTGACGCGCCAGCAGGTGGCCGAGGAACTGGCGCGCGTGCAGGCCCTGGTGCACCCCAGCCGCTATGAGACCTTCGGCGTAGCCATCGTCGAAGCACTGGCGATGGGCCGGCCGGTGGTAGCCACCCGCTGTGGCGGTCCGGATGGCATCGTCACCGCGCGCGACGGCCTGCTGGTGCCGGTGGACGACGTGGATGCACTGGCGCGTGCGATGCACGAGTTGCGTGCGCACATCGACCGGTACGACGCGGCGGCGATCCGCCAGTCCTGCCTGGAGCGTTTCGGCGAAGGCGCCGTGGTGGCACGGCTGCGCGAAACCTACGAGGCGCTGGCGGGGCGCGAATCGCGCCTCGTGCGCGAACGCGTGGCGCTGCCGCTGCGCGAGGCGGCCGGGCAATGAACAAGAGCAAGCTGCTTGGCTTCGCGCTCGGTCCGCTCGGTTCGGCGGCGGTCGGCTTCGTCACCTTGCCGATGCTGGCCTGGTTCTTCAGCGCCGAGGACATCGGCCGCATCGCCATGCTGCAGGTGGCGACCAATTTCGCGGTGATCCTGTTCACCTTCGGGCTGGACCAGAGCTATGCGCGGGAGTACCACGAGTCCGCCGACAAGCCCGCGCTGCTGAAAGCGGCGGCGCTGCCGGGCCTGATCGCGCTGAGCCTGCTGCTGGCGGCCATGCTCGCCATCGCACCGGGCCTGCTGTCGCAGGCGCTGTTCGCGGTGGACGATGGCGCGCTGAGTGCGATCGCGGCGGCTTCCATCCTGGCCACCTTCGTCTCGCGTTTCCTGTCGGTGATCCTGCGCATGGAAGAGAAGGGCTTCGCCTTCTCCATGAGCCAGGTGCTGCCGAAGCTGCTGTTCCTCGCCCTGGTGGTGGCCTATGCCTTGGCCGCGCCGGGCCGCACCTTCTTCATGCTGCTGGCGGCCTATACGGTTTCGATCGTCGCGGTGATGTTCGCCTACGCGTGGAACACCCGCCACGCCTGGGTGCCCGCGCTGGCGGCGCGGCTGAACCGCCGCCGGCTGCACAAGCTGTTCGGGTTCGGCTTCCCGCTGATTTTCGGCGGCGTCGCCTCGTGGGCGCTGATGGCGATGGACCGGGTGTTCCTGCGCCAGTTGTCGACGCTGACCGAGCTGGGCGTGTTCTCGGTGGCGGCGAGCATCGCGGCCGCGGCCGGCATCGTGTCGAGCATCTTCTCCACCGTGTGGGCGCCGACCGTGTATCGCTGGGCGGCCGAGGGCGATGCGCAGGCGAAGATCGACGCGGTCACCGACCATCTGCTGGCCGCGGTGGTGTTGATCTTCGTCGCCACCGGGCTGTTGTCGTGGGTGCTGGCCCTGGTGCTGCCGCCTACCTATGACCGCGTGCAGTACCTCGTCGCCGCCAGCCTGGCGCCGCCGCTGCTGTATGCGCTGTCCGAGTGCGCCGCGGTGGGCATCAGCCTCGCGCGCCGCAGCATGTATTCGATGCTGGCCTCGTTCCTGGCGGCGGCGCTGAACGTCGCCGGCAACTATCTGCTGGTGCCGCGACTGGGCGCGGGCGGCGCGGCGATTTCCACCGCGGTGTCGTTCCTGCTGTTCCTGATCGTGCGCACCGAGTTTTCGTGCCGCGTATGGCGTCCGGTGCCGCGCGCGCGCCTGTATCTGGCGACGTCGGCGGCGACCGGCCTGGCCGTGGCCTTCGTGCTGTTCGGCGAGCGCCACCGCGGGCTGTTCCTGTGCTTGTGGGCCGGCTTCGGCCTGTTGTCGCTGGCCTGGTTCCGTCCTTCGCTGGCACTGGCGGCGCAGCTGTGCGCGAAGGTCTTGCAAGGTGCGCGGCTGCGCGGGGCGAATGCGTCGCCGCAGCTGCGCAGGAATGGAGTGCAATGAGCAAGGTCAATCTTTTCCTGTTCGCGGCCCATCATGCGACCGGTAACGTCGCGGCGCAGCGCTTCAAGGGCCTGGTGAAGTACCTGGACGCGGATCGCTACCGGGTCCACGTGCTTGCGCGCGAGCATGGCGCGGCGCCGGTCGTGGCCGGTTCGCCGGCGGTGGAAGTGATCCGCTTGCCGGGGCATTGCGTGGGCAGCGAATCGTCGCTCGCCGCGTCGCTGCTGAGCATGGCCTCGGCCTTCGTGCCGTCCTTGCCGTTCTCGATGCTGGCCCGCGGCGATGCCGCGCGGCGGCCGTGGCTGGTCAATGCGCTGGCCGAAGCGGACCGGCGCTGCCGCGAGTACCTGGCCGCCGGCGAACGCTGCGTGGCGGTGGGCACCTATTCGCCGATCGATGCACTGATCGCCGCCGCCAGCCTGAGCGCGCGCCACGGCTTGCCGTGCATCCAGGACTTCCGCGACGGCCTGGTGTTCGAACCGCTCGGCCGCGCCGGCCGTGCGGCCGATACCGCGCGCCGCATGATCGAGGCGCGCGTGATCGCCGCCGCCAGCCTGGTCACGTCGGTGAGCCCGGCGCTGGTGGAAGACTTCGCGCGCCGCTATCCGGACAAACGCGCCGGCCTGCTGCCGAACGGCTTCGATCCCGACGATTTCTCGGCGCATATGGACGAAGACGCGCAGGAAGCCTCCGCGCTGCTGGCGCGGCAGATTCCGGAAGGCGCCATGCTGCTCGGCCACTTCGGGCGCGTGGGCGCGAGCGACGCTTCCGCCTCGCAAAGCCTGGAACGCTTCGTGTCGCTGATGAATGCGACCGAGGACGGCCATGCGCGCCGCCACGTGCTGTTCGTGGGCGAACTGACCGAGCGCGAACAGCAGTCGCTGCAGCGCGCGCGCTTCGGCGTCACCACCATCAAGCCGGTGCGCCGCGGGCTGGCCTTGCAGCTGATGAAGCGCTGCGACCGCCTGCTGCTGCTCACCGGCAATCGCGTGTGCTGCGCCACCGGCAAGGTGTTCGAGTACCTGGCCTCGGGCGTGCCGGTGGTGTGCGTGTCCGGCGTGGAGAATGCGGCCTCGTCGATCCTGGCCGAGACCGGCGCCGGACGGACCCTGGTGACGCAAGGCGGCGGCGAAAGCGCCGAGGCCTTGCGCCGGATCATCGCCGCGCCGGCGGAAGGACGCCGCGACATCGGTGCGTACAGCAAGGTGGCGCAGGCCGGCGTGCTGGATCGCTGGATCGCCGACATGGTGACCTCATGAATCCGACCATCTCTCCGCCGATGCATGGCGTGCCCGGTCCGGCGCCGATGAGCGAGCGCAGCATCACGCGCCGGCACCTGTTCCTGCTGTCGGCGCTCGGCCTGCTGTTCCTGTCGGTGGTGATCCCCAACTCATTGCCGGTGCCCACCGCGGCGATGCTGGGCCTGACCGCGGTGCTGGCGCTGCCCGGCTTCCGCCTCGGCCTGGGCTTCAAGAAACTGCTGGCGCTGTACGTGTGTACGGCGATGGTGACGGTGATCTACACCGCCGTGGGTTATCTCAACGACGCGCCGCCGGAAGCCGCGGCGCAGATGATGGTGATCTATCTGCTCTCGCCGCTGCTGTGGATGCTGGTGGCGGCGGGGCTGATGCGCGCGCCGGGGCCGGAGCGCCTGGTCGATTGGCTGGCGGTGCTGACGGTGTTCGCCTGCGCCAGCGTCGCCTTGTACTTCTATCTGTACTTCCATTACGGCGCGGACGCCGTGTCGTTCTTCTTCAAGGGGCAGGCCAATATCAACCTGCAGGGCGGCTTTGCCGGCGCGATCATGCATGTATACGGCTCGCTGATCTTCCTGGCGGGTGGTTTCTACAGCTCGCCGGAACTGATCCGCAACCGGCTGCTGCGCATGGCCGTGCTGGCGATGATCTTCGTCTGCGCGGTGACCTCCGGTCGCTCGGCACTGATCCTGGCCATTCCGGTGGGCTGGATCCTGGGGCGCATGCTCGGGCCGCGCACGCTGGGTTTCCACCGCAGTTTGAGCTCGCCGCTCACGCGGATGGTCAAGGTCGGCCTGCCGATGCTGGTGGGCATGGTCGCGGTGGTGGTGCTGCTGGAGAGTTACACCAGCATCCGCCTGGAAGTGATCTACGACAGCTTCGCCGACAAGCTCAGCTCCGGCGGCGGCAGCTCGCGCGTGGGCATGGCCGGTTCGCTGCTGCAAGGCATTCTCGACAACGGCGGCATCGGCGCCGGCCATGGCAAGGGCGTGAGCTTCGTCAGCAGCGCGGAGTATCCCTGGCGTTACGAGCTGGTGTGGCTGGCCACTATCTACCGCGTGGGCCTGCTCGGCGCGGCGGTGTATGCCTTCCCGTTCGTGGTCTACATCGTGCGCGTGCTGCGCCTGGCTTCGGCCAGGAAGCTGCCGCCGCACCACAAGTTCCTGTTCTGCGCCTTCGTGGCCGCATTCATCGCTTCCAATACCAATCCCTATATCGAAGCGTTCGCGTTCCAGTGGATGTACACCATCCCGCTGGTGGCGCTGTTCGTGGAATTCCCCTCCGGGGTGGAGCGCGTGCCTGCATGAAGCGTCTGAAGGTGATCCTGTTCGCCCGATACTCCAGGCTGGGGCCCAGCACGCGGCTGCGCAGCCTGCAGTACCTGGAAGAGCTGGAACGTCGGGGCATCGACGTGGAAGTGCACGAGCTGTTTCCCGATTCCTACCTGGAAAACCTCTACGGCGGGCGTTCGCAGGTGGCCAAGTACACCGCGTGGCGCTACTACGGGCGGCGCATCGCCGAGCTGATGCGCAACAGCGAACACGATCTGGCCTGGATCGAGGGCGAGCTGTTTCCGTATCTGCCGTACGGGCTGGAGGCGCTGCTTTCGCTGCATGCGCGGCCCTATGTGGTGGACTACGACGACGCGCTGTTCCACAAGTACGACCTCTCGCCCAGCCCGGTGGTACGCCGCGTGCTCGGCCGCAAGATCGATCGCGTGATGGCGCGCTCCGCCTGCGTGATCGCCGGCAATCCGTACCTGGCCGCGCGCGCGGAACAGGCCAAGGCCGGGCGGGTGGAGATCATCCCGACGGTGGTGGACGAGCTGCGCTACGACACGGTGGAGCATGGCGGCCGTACGCAGCCGGTGATCGGCTGGATCGGCTCGCCGGCCACCGAGCACTACGCGCTGGACCTGCGCGACGTGCTGCTCGACGTATGCGCCGGTGGCGCCGCGCGCCTGCTGCTGATCGGCGCGCGGCCGGAAGTGGCGGCGCAGTTCGAAGGTGTCGAGGTCGAGGTGCTGCCGTGGTCGGAAGAGACCGAGGCCGAGCTGATCGCCCTGATGGACGTCGGCATCATGCCGTTGCGCGACGGGCCGTGGGAACGCGGCAAGTGCGGTTACAAGATCATCCAGTACATGGCCTGCGGCCTGCCGGTGGTGGCTTCGCCGGTGGGCGTCAACGCGGACATCGTGCGGCATGGCGACAACGGTTTTCTCGCCTCCAACGACGATGACTGGCGCGAGGGCCTGCGCCAGCTGATCGGCAGCCCGGAGCTGCGCGCGCGCCAGGGGCGCGCCGGGCGCCATCGGGTCGAAGACCATTACAGCCTCGCCTCGCAGGCCCCCCGCCTGGCCGATGTGTTGCGCAATGCGGAGGCACGCTGATGTGCGGCATCGCTGGATGGTGGATACCCGGCGGCGCGCCGCGCGAGCGGCTGGAGCGCCAGGCTTTGGCGATGACTGCGCGCCTGCTGCACCGCGGCCCGGACGACGGCGGCGTGTGGAGCGACGAGGTGTCGGGTATCGCGCTGGCGCAGCGGCGGCTGGCGATCATCGATCTGTCGCCGGCCGGACATCAGCCGATGCATTCGGCCTGTGGCCGTTACACGGCGGTGTTCAACGGCGAGATCTACAACCATCTGGACCTGCGCGCGCGTCTCGCCGCCGAAGGCAGCGCGCCTGCATGGCGCGGCCATTCGGATACCGAGACCCTGGTGGCCTGCATCGCGGCCTGGGGCCTGGAGTCCGCGCTGAAAGCCTGCATCGGCATGTTCGCGCTGGCCCTGTGGGACCGGCGCGAGCGCAGCCTGGCGCTGGCGCGCGACCGCCTCGGCGAGAAGCCGCTGTACTACGGCTGGCAGGGCGAGGCGCTGTTGTTCGGTTCCGAGCTGAAGGCGCTGAAGGCGTACGAGGGTTTCCGTCCCGACGTCGACCGCGACGCGCTCACCTTGCTGCTGCGGCACAACTGCGTGCCGGCGCCGTACAGCATCTATCGCGGCATCGCCAAGCTGCGGCCGGGCCACGTGCTGCGCCTGCAGGCGGGCGGTCCGCGCGAAGCGGAGCCGCAGCCGTACTGGCGCTACAACGACGTGGTCGCCGCCGGCATGGCCGAACCGTTCTTCGGCAGCGAGCAGGAAGCCGTCGACGCACTCGAAGCACAGATCGCCGAAAGCGTGCGCGCGCAGATGCTGGCGGACGTGCCGCTCGGCGCCTTCCTCAGCGGCGGCATCGACAGCAGCACCATCGTCGCGCTGATGCAGAAGCAGAGCAGCCGTCCGGTGAAGACCTTCACCATAGGGTTTGGCGAGGACGGCTACGACGAGGCTAAGCACGCCAAAGCTGTGGCCGCACACCTGGGCACCGAGCACACCGAGCTGTACGTGCGGCCCGAGGATGCGCTGGCGGTGATTCCCAAGTTGCCCGGGATGTTCTGCGAGCCATTCGCCGACAGCTCGCAGATTCCGACCTACCTGGTCAGCCAGCTGGCGCGCCGCCACGTCACCGTCGCGCTCAGCGGCGATGCCGGCGACGAACTGTTCGGCGGCTACAACCGTTACCTCGCCGCGCGGCGGGTGTGGGAACGCATGCAACGCCTGCCGTCGTTCGTGCGCCACGCCGCCGCCGGCGCCTTGCGCGCGGTGCCGCCGGCCACCTGGGACCGCTGGTATGAAAGCGCTCGCGTGCTGCTGCCCAAGCGGATGCACGTGTCCACGCCGGGCGACAAGGCGCAGAAGCTGGCAGGCGTGCTTACGCTGTCCAGCGGGCAGCAGTTCTTCCACCAGCTGACCAGCCAGTGGAGCGATCCCGAACACCTGGTGCACGGCGCAGCCGAACCCACCACTTTGCTGACCGATCCGCAGGCCTGGCCGCAGACCGACAGCCTGGAGCACTGGATGATGGCGATGGATGCGCAGGCCTATATGGCCGACGACATCCTGGTGAAGGTCGACCGCGCGGCCATGGCCAACAGTCTGGAAACGCGCGTGCCCTTGCTCGATCCGCGCGTGGTGTCGCTGGCCTGGCGCATGCCGCTGCATCTGAAGATCCGCGATGGCCAGGGCAAGTGGCTGCTGCGCCAGGTGCTGTATAGGCACGTGCCGAAAGAGTTGATCGAGCGCCCGAAGCAAGGCTTCGGCGTGCCGCTCGACAGCTGGCTGCGCGGCCCGCTGCGCGACTGGGCGGAAAGCCTGCTCGACGAAGGCCGCCTGCGCCGCGAGGGCTATCTGCGGCATGCGCCGATCCGGCGCGTATGGCAGGAACATCTGAGCGGCAAGCGTAACTGGCAGCACCAGCTATGGAACGTCTTGATGTTCCAGGCCTGGCTGGGCGCCGAACAGGGGGAAACGGCATGAACGCGGTCGATGCAGGAAGGCGCATGCGCCGCCTGTGGCGGAGCCGCGCGAGCGATCCCTACCTCCGAAGCGGCAAGCCATCCCATGAAGATCGTCCTGTTCGCCAATACCGATTGGTATCTCTACAACTTCCGGCGCTCGCTGGCGCTATCGCTGCATAAGGCCGGCCACGAGCTGCTGCTGCTTTCTCCGCCGGGTCCGTACGGCGAGAAGCTGCGTGCGCTCGGCCTGCGCTGGGAGCCGGTGCCGATGGAGCGGCGCAGCCTGAATCCGCTGCGCGAGCTGGCGCTGCTGCGCTATCTGGCGAAGCTGCTCAAGCGCGAGCGGCCGGCGCTGGTGCATGGCTTCACCATCAAGTGCGCGGTGTACGGCTCGCTGGCCGCGCGCTTCGCCGGTGTACGGGCGCGGGTGAACGCGGTGGCCGGCATGGGCTATGTGTTCACCAGCAACGACCTGAAGGCGCGTGCGCTGCGACCGGTGGTGCGCGCGCTGCTGCGCCTGGCGCTGGACGGGGAGGGTGCGCGGCTGATCCTGCAGAACAGCGACGACGTGGCGCTGTTCGAGCGTGCGGGTCTGGTCGACTCGTCGCGCATTCGCCTGGTGCGCGGCTCGGGCGTGGATTGCTGGCGCTTCGTCAAGCGTGGCGGCGAGCGTTCCGGTGGACCGCTGCGCGTGCTGGTGGCGGCGCGCCTGCTGTGGGACAAGGGCCTGGAGGAATATGTGGCCGCCGCGCGCGAACTGCTGGGAGAGGGGCGGCGCATCGAGTTCCTGCTCGCCGGCACGCCCGATCCGGGTAACCCTGCGGCGGTGCCCGAAGAAACCGTGCGTGGCTGGGTCAACGAGGGCGTGGTGAATTGGCTGGGCCATGTGGAAGACATGCCCACCTTGCTCGGCGCGGTCGATGTGGTGGCGCTGCCCAGTTATCGCGAAGGCCTGCCCAAGACCTTGATCGAAGCAGCGGCCTGCGCGCAGCCGCTGATCACCACCGACGTGCCCGGTTGCCGCGAAGTGGTGACCGACGGCGTCGACGGTTTGCTGGTGCCGGTGCGCGACGCCAAGGCGCTGGCACATGCGATCCGCCGCCTGCACGACGATCCCGCGCTGGCGCGGCGCCTGGGCGAGGCGGCGTGGGCGAAAGCGCATGCGGAGTTCGACGAGCGCATCGTGATCCGCCGCACCGTCGATGTGTATCGCGAACTGTGCGGACCATTGGCGATGCCGGTGGAAGAGCCGGTAGCGCAGCGGCGCGTGGCCTGAGGCAGATGAATACGGCGTAGGTTGGGGTGAGCCAACGGCGAACCCCAACCATACGGTGCGTATATGCGTTGCGGTGTTGGGGTTCGCTTGCGGCTCACCCCAACCTACGGTGACTTCTTGCGCATGGATCGCAAGGAACAGGTTCATGCACGAGTAAACCTCGCGCTTGCGCGAATCCCTAAACTCGAAAGGACAGGGGGCGATGACCGCATAGCGGTCGGCTCCGAGGAAACGCCACATGCCCGACACGCCGGCAAACGTACTGGACTTCCTGCCCAAGCAAGAGCACGCGGCGATCCGTGCAGGGCATAGCAACTACGACTGCACGGCCGGTATCCAGAAGGCCATCGATGGTTCGCGCCGGGTGCTGATTCCCGTCGGCGTCTATCCGGTCAAGCAACTGAACCTGCGCTCGGGGCTGGAGCTGTACGGCGAGGGTGCGTCGAGCGAGCTGCGCTCGTTCGATAACTCGCTGGCCTCGGAATTCATGCTGGCCACCTACGTGAAGGATGGCGGCACACCGCGCGTGGCCGACAATATGCGCGATATCCATCTGCACGACCTGAAGCTCAACGGGCGCGTCGGCGAGTTCGGCTACGCGCAGTTCTACTATCTGCTGGCGGTGAACGCGACCTCCGACCTGACGGTGGAGCGGATGACCTTCTTCGGTTTTCGCGGCGACGGCATGTACGTGGGCTCGGGCACCAAGTCCAATACCGAGCGGCACAACGAGCGGGTCACCGTGCGCGACTGCATCTTCGACGGCGCGGTGAAGGACAACCGCAACGGCTTGTCGATCATCGACTGCGACGGGCTGCTGGTGGAGAACTGCACCTTCCGCAATATCGGCAATGCCAAGCTGTCGTGCTCGGTGGGCGGGATCGACTTCGAGCCGGACCACGATTTCAGCGTGTACCGCAACGTGACGATCCGTCGCTGCAACTTCATCGACATCGATACGGTGAACACCGCCGGGATCACCTTCTTCAACGGGCACCAGAAGGGCGGCAATATCGGTAACTGGCAGGTGCTCGATTGCCAGTTCCGCAACTGCTACTGGGGCATCGACAGCTCCACCCGGCCCAAGACCGCAGCGGACACGCCGGACAACCTCACCGTGCGTAACTGCCATTTCCTCAACTCGGTGCGCACCGACCTGGCGCTCAAGGGCCTGAGCGGCGCGCGCGTGATGGCTTGCATCTTCGAGCGTTCGCCGCCGGGCAACGGACCGGGCGGCGATGCGATCCGGCTGGGCGATATGGCCTCGGCACGCAGCCGCAATGCGGTGAATGCGGTGATCACCGGCAATACCTTTATCGGCATCCGGCCGCAGATGGGCGCGATCGGCGTGCTCGGGGTCAGCGGGCTGGTGGTGGCCGGCAATACCTTCAGCGATATCTACGGCACCTGTATCAACTTCTCCGAGGACGAGTCGGCCGACAGTGCGCGGCATATCGGCTCGGTGGTGATCTCGGGCAATACGGTGCGGCGTACGCGCGCGGTGGCCGCGGGCAAGCCGGTGCCGATGGCCTTCATGAGCACGGGCAAGAAACTGCAGATCAGCAAGGGCGACGTGCGGCTGGATGCGCAGTCGTTCGAGTATGACAACAAGGTGGATGCCGGCGTGCCGCGGGTGGCGAATGGAGCGGCGGTGGAGTTCGGCGGCAGGTCGCGCGATTGACGTAGGTTGGGGTGATAACCCCAACATTGCCAACTTCATGCGCGTCATTGCGTTGGGGTTCGCCTTTGGCTCACCCCAGCCTACGCCCTAGGCCCACCCGCGCAGGCGGTAGACCCACAGGCCGATGTACTCGTGCAGGGTGTGCGAGGCATCCCACAGGACTGCTCGCCGCGGTTCCCAGTCGCTGCCTGGCACGCGGACAGGAGGCAGCAGTGCGGGCGCGGGAATCACCTGGAAGCCTTGCTTCTCGAAGCTCGCCGCCGCGCGTGGCATATGTCCGGGCGAGGTCACCAGCAGGATGGTGCGAGCGCCTTCGCCGCGCAGCAGCGCGGCGGAGTTGCGGGCGTTCTCATACGTCGTGCGGCTGGTGCCTTCCTGGCGCACGGCGGTGGCAGGCACACCTTGGCGTTCCAGCATCGTCGCCATGCGCGCCGCATCGCCTTCGCCGGAAAGCAGCACGAGCGGAGCACGGCCCGCGCGGAACAGCAGATAGCCGAAACCGACACGGCTGTTGGCGACCGCATCGCCACCCTCGTCGCGCCAGCTCTCCTTCTCGTCGGCGAGCGCTTCGCCGCCGAGTACGACGATGGCATCCGCCTTGGGGTAGTCCACCGCCGGCTGCGTGACGTATTGCTCTTCCAGCCAGCGCTGCAGGCCGTGGGCGAACGCGGGTGTCGCGCACAGCAGCAGCCATAGCGGCGCCATCGCGGCGACGCCGAGGCCGAGCCGGTAGCGCCGCGCGACCAGGCACAGCAGCCCGATGGCGCCGAGCAGCCACGCCTGGGTGATGGGGTGGCTGATGCTCAGGTTGACCAGGTCGAACATGCGCTGGCGCAGGCGCGATGCCGGCGCGCTCCGCTCACTGCCCGCGCTGCTGCACCGCCTGGCTGGCGGCGATGGTGGAGCGGCGCGTGGTGCACACGATGTAGGTCAGCAGCAGGAAGCCGAACGTGCCCAGGCTGGCGAGCTGGCCGTAGTCGTGAATGAGATGGCCGATAAAGGCCAGCAGGATCGAGGCGATCACCAGCACCACCAGGGTCATGCGCGGGCTCAGGCCGGTGCGCAGCAGGATGTGGTGGATATGGCCGCGGTCCGGCTTGAACGGCGACTGGTGGTTGCGCATGCGCCGGCACATCACGGCGAGAGTGTCGAGCGCGGGCAGCGCCACGCACCACAGCACGTCGGTGGGCAGCAGGTCGGAGCCAGGGCTCTGGCTAAGGTCGATCAGCGCCCAGCCGAGCAGATAGCCGAGCACGGTGCTGCCGGCATCGCCCATGAAGATCTTCCGGCCGAACAGGCCGAGATTGGCGGCGAGGTAGGGGATCATCGCCGCGCCGAGCATGGCGATCAGAACCGTGACGCCAGGCGTGACGCCACCGTGATGGAACGCGAAGATCGAACCGATGCCCACCATGCCCATGCTGCCGGACAGGCCATCGATGCCATCCATCATGTTGAACGCGTTGAGCAGGCCGATCACCGCGATCAGGGTCACCGGGATGCCGAGCGGGCCCAGCGGAAGCTGAACGCCGTTGAGCGTGCCGAGTGAACGGATATAGACGTCTGTACTGCCAATCATCACGAACACGGCGATGGTCTGCACGATCAGCCGCGTGCGCACGCTCAGCTCGTGGCGGTCGTCCAGCGAGCCCATGATGGTGAGGCCGGCGGCGGTGGTCAGCAGCATGCGGCTGATCTGCGTGGCGTCGCCATACCACCAGGCGCCGACGAACACGCCGCAGAACATCGCCAGGCCGCCTACCAGCGGCACGCTGCCCTTGTGCTGCTTGCGGTCACTGGGGCGGTCCAGCAGCCCCAGGGGCTCGGCCAGGCGGCGCAGAACGACAATCGCCACGGCCGAGGTGAACAAGGCCGCAGCGCAGGCGAGCATCGTTCTTGTGTCGTGCATATCGTGGCTTCCTCGGGGCAATCCAGTGGGGATGGCTCGCGTCGAATGCAGCGTCACGCGTCGCCTATCTTCGCTCGCTTCTGCGTAGCGGTGATGACAGCAAGCTGATCGAGTGATGCGCAAGAGTGAAAAACTTGAGCGACATCACGATCCCGCGACGTAGATGTTCCATACGTGTTGAAGCTCTTCGCGGAGAAGGGCAACTCTAAGCGATGTAAGTGAACGTCCAGTAGATTTTTCTCAAGCTGGGTTGGTGTTGGTTCAGTCATGCACGCACGAACGACGCTAAAGTCCAGTCGCTTCACTCTCCGCATCTCCGCCATCACGCGACGCACCGAAGAGGATGCTCATGAAACTTTTTACCGCTTCCATCGCAGTGACCACCGCGCTGCTCCTGACCAGCACCGCTTTCGCGCAGAACGCGCAGAACGCCCAGCAGCAGCCGACCACCGTGAATCAACTCATCGACCAGCAGCAGGCCAAGCCGGCGACACCGGCGCAGCTGATCTCGCCCAAGAGCGCCAAGGGCGCCGCGCACGGCAGCATGAAGGCCAACCATGCCGGTCCCGGCGCGGCGGCCGCAGCGGCCGTTGCAGGCACCGGTGGCACGGGTACGGGCGGCACCGGTACCGGTGGCACCGGCACCACGGGCACGACCGGCTCGCATTGATAGGTTCTTAACGACGCGTTCGCAGAAGCGAACGCGTCGCGCGGCCTGCAGTCCACGCGACATACAGGCCGGGCACGTCTCACGTCATCGGTAGGGGGCCGACGATCCAAGTTCGCCGCAGCGGCGGCGTTCGCGATAATCGAAGGGCTCTACGGATGAACAAGCGACGGGCATTGTTGTTGGCATGTGCCGCCCTGACCCTGCACGGCTGTTTCTGGGCTCCGGGCCAGCACATGAGCGTGACCGACTTCTCACGCCACGGCTCGATCGATGCGGCTCGCTATCAGCTGGTGCCGATCACGCCGAAATTGCTGGCGATGGATAAAGCATCCAATCCGCTGGCCACCCTTCCCGACGAGTTGAGCAGCTATCAGCCGGAGCCCTACCGCATCGGCATCGGCGACTCGCTCTACATCACGGTATGGGATCACCCCGAACTGACCTCGCCCGCGGGCTCGCAGCAGCTGCCCAGCGCGAACGGCCGCGTGGTGCGCGCCGACGGCACGCTGTTCTATCCCTATGTCGGCGTGATCAAGGCGTCCGGCAAGACGGTGGAAGAATTGCGCGTGGAGATCTCGCAGCGCCTGGCCAAGTACGTGCAGGAGCCGCAGGTCGACATGAGCGTGATCAGCTACGGCGCGCAGCGCATCACCATGCGCGGCGCGTTCGTGAAGACCGATCCGCTGCCGGTGACGGTGACCCCGCTGAGCCTGGCGCAGGCAGTGGGCACGGCACAGATCAATACCGACCAGGCCGATCTCTCCGGCCTGGTGTTGTCGCGCGACGGACGCGAATATCACCTGGATCTCGACGCGCTCGCGCGCAATCACCAGCTGGGCGATGTGTGGCTCAAGCCCGGCGACCAGATCTTCCTTCCCTATGCGGATCGCAAGGAGGTCTATGTGGTGGGCGAGGTCACGCGTCCGGCGGCGTTCCCGTTCAAGACCAGCGACATGAGCCTGTCGCAGGTGCTGGGCAAGGCCGGCGGATTGAACGAGACCACCTCCAAGGGCAATGCGGTGTATGTGATCCGCGGCGTGGAGGACATGGAGAAGTCGCCCGCCACGATCTACCAGCTCGACGCGAAATCGCCGGCGGCATTCGCGCTGGCTGCGCAGTTCTCCGTGCACCCCGGCGACGTGGTGTTCGTGGGACCTGCGGGCGTGACGCGCTGGAACCGTTTCCTCTCGCAGCTGCTGCCGCTGTCCGGCATCGTGACCAACGCAGCTTCGGCTAAGAACAACCTCACCAATTGAGGTACGCGCGCATGACGAGCTTCCCGTGGCGAGCTTCGCTCCGCCTCGCGGCCCTGGCTGCTGCGAGTTGGGCGCTGGCTGGCTGCACTGACGTATCGCTGGGAAGCGTGGATACGATCCGCCAGGCCGTCGGCGGCGGCACCGCGGTGCATCCCACTGCAGCTTCGGTGGCGGCCGAGCCGTACTACCAGCTGCTGGTCGATGCGCCGGGCGGCGAGGCGGTGCTGCTGCTGGCCAGCGTGCAGGGCGACCTGCAGGGCTGGTATGGGCAGGATGGACAGGCGGTGTTTCTGCGCCACGGTGTGTTGATCCGGACCGTGGGGCTGGAAGCGAATCTCGATCATGTCGCGTTCGATGGCGGCGATCCGTTCGCCGCCGGCTTGCAGCACGTGCAGGCGCAGGTCGAGTACCGGCGCGTGCTGGACTGGTCGCCGGGTTATCGCTACGGCATTGCGGCGACGGCGCAGCTCGAACCGAAGGGCATCGAGAACGTGGAGATCCTCGGCCAGATGCATCGGCTGCGCCGCTACGACGAACGCGTGCGCGCCGACGGCGCCCACTTCGACGTGACCAATCGCTACTGGGTCGATCCCGCCGACGGCTTTATCTGGAAGAGCCGGCAGCATGTCGCGCCAGGCCAGGCGCTGGAACTGATCCAGCTGCGCCCTTATCGCGAGGCCCGAACGTGAGGCTCGTCCGCCCGCTCGGATGGCTGCTGTGCATGACGCTCATTGGCGTTGCCTGGCCGATTCACGCGATGGCGGTATCCGTCAGCGTTTCCGGAGAAGTCGGGCGGCCCGGCGTGCAGTCGCTGCAAGGCAATGCGCGGCTGGCCGATGCAGCTACCGCGGCGCAGATCAAGCCCGAAGCCTATGTGCTCGGCGCGAGCTGGACGCAGCAGTCGAAGCAGTTCGAGCAGAAACGGCTGCAGGTGGGCTTGCTGTACGAGCTGGGCGCCGTTGCCGATCAGGCCCGGCGCGAAGGCAATGCGCCGCTGGCGGCGTTGAGCACGAAGTTGCGGCAGTGGCTGCAGGCGATGCCGGTGACCGGACGCCGCGTGGCGAACACGCTCGATCCCGGCGCGCTGGCCGCGAACGACGCGGACAACCTGCCGCTGGACGACGCCGACACGCTGAGCTATCCGCGCCGCCCCTCGACGGTGCGCGTGGTGGGCGCGGTGCAGAAGTCCTGCGAGCTGCCGCACGTGGCCTTGCAGGGAGCGCGCAAGTACGTGAAAGCCTGCGCCACGCAGATGGCCGATCGCGATTTTCTGTATGTGATCCAGCCGGACGGCCAGGTGTTCGAGCTCGGCATCGCCCTGTGGAACGAAAGCCCGCCGATGGTGCTGGCGCCCGGCGCGATCGTGTATGTGCCGCTCGACCAGCGCCTCGTCGCCGGCGCGGCCGACAAGGTGTTCAATCGCGAGATGGCGGATTTCATCGCCACCCAACCGCTGGATGGCGGGGTGCTGCCATGATCGCGCGCCTGACCTGGCGCAGCGGCTGCGTGGTGCTGCCGGCGAGCCTGCTGCTGTCGCAGTGCATCGTCGGCGCGCTGCATGCGCAGTCGGCGCCTGGCTATACGCGCAACGACTACGGCGAAGTCGGCCTGATCCAGACGCCGACCGCGCGCATGGCCGACGAGGGCGACCTGGCCTTCACCGCGTCGCGCACCTACCCGTACACGCACTACAACTTGTCGCTGCAGCCGCTGCCGTGGATCGAAGGCACCTTCCGCTACTCGTCGGTGAGCAACCGCTTGTATGGCTCGGTGGCCTTGAGCGGACACCAGAGCTACAAAGACAAATCGATCGACCTGAAGCTGCGCCTGTGGGACGAGACCCGCTGGTGGCCCGCGGTGGCGGTGGGCGGACGCGACATCGGCGGTACCGGTCTGTTCGGCAGCGAGTACGTGGTGGCGAGCAAGCGCTTCGGACCGCTCGACGTCACCGCCGGCCTGGCCTGGGGCAACATGGGCGCGCGCGGCGACATCAAGAGCCCGTTCGGCTGGGTGTGGAGCGGTTTCGACAATCGCGCGGGCAATACCAACCAGCAGGGCGGCGAGTTCAATACGCTGCGCTACTTCCGCGGACCGGCCGCCGTGATCGGCGGCATCGAGTACCAGACGCCGCTGGACAAGCTGCGCCTGAAGGTCGAGCTGGACGGCAACAACTACAAGCACGAGGGCCTGGGCAACAAGTTCAAGCAGCGCTCGCCGATCAATGTCGCGGCGATGTACCGGGTCAATGACAATGTGGATGTCTCGCTCGGTTTCGAGCGTGGCGACAAGGTCATGGCCACGCTCACGCTGCACACGAACCTGGCCAGGCATCTGGAGCCGCGCAAGACCGACGACCCGGCGCCCGAGCCGGTGCGCGGAGTGGCCACGACGCCGGAGCCGGCGGAGGGCGCCGCCGCGATCGTGCGCAAGCCGCCGGGCCAGCTGGATTGGGATGAGCTGAGCAAGGCGCTGGGCCGGAACGCCGGCATCGACGTCAGCAGCATCGGCCTGCGCGGTTCCGAGCTGGTGGTGCATGGCGAGCCGCGCGCGTATTTCTACCCGAGCCGCACGCTGGGCCGTGCCGCGCGCATCCTCGACAACCGCGTGGACCAGAGCATCGACTGGTTCACCGTGGCCGACGAGAACTACGGCATGCCGCTGGCGGAGCAGAGCATCCACCGCCCGCGCTTTATCGATGCGCTCGATCACCGCATCGGCATGCAGGAGCTGCGCCGCAGCGCCGAGCAGAATCCGCCGGCGCAGCAGGAAGAGCAGACGCTCTACATCAAACCGCCCAAGCACTTCGATGGCGGCGTATCGCTCGGCTACCAGCAGAGCCTGGGCGGACCGAATGCGTTCGTGCTGTACCAGTTCACCGCCAATGGCAACGCGACCTACCGCTTCTCGCGCAACCTGTGGTGGGACGGCGTGGTCAGCGTCAACCTGCTCAACAACTACGACAAGTTCACCTACACCGCGCCCAGCCTGCTGCCGCGCGTGCGCACCAATATCCGCGAATACCTGACTACGTCCGACGTGACGATGCCGAACTTCCAGCTCACTGGCACCAAGGTGCTGGCGCCGGATCTGTTCGGCATGGCTTACGGCGGCATGCTCGAATCGATGTATGCCGGCGTGGGCGGCGAGGTGCTGTATCGCCCATACGGTGAGCGCTGGGCCTTCGGCGTCGATCTGAACTGGGTGCGCCAGCGCGGCTTCCGCCAGGACTTTGCACTGCGCGGCTACAAGACCGTGACCGGCAATGCCACGGTGTATCTCAACACCGGCTTCCATGACGTCACCCTTGCCGCCAGCGTCGGCCGCTATCTGGCCAAGGATTACGGCGTCACCCTGGATGTATCGCGCGAGTTCGACAACGGCGTGCGCATGGGTGCCTACGCCACGATCACCAACAAGTCCGGTACGCAGACGGGCGAGGGCAGTTTCGACAAGGGCATTTATTTCTCGATCCCGTTCGACCTGCTGCTGCCGCATTCCAGCCGCTCCCGCGCCAGTTTCATGTGGGAGCCGCTGCTGCGCGATGGCGGTGCGCGGTTGTATCGACGCTATAACCTCTACGACATGACCAGCGATCGTGATCCGGATCTATTCGAAAAGAACCTGGAGAAAGCCCTGGACTGACGGGCATGGATGCAAGGCGCCGCCGCGTGGTTTACTGGGCGGCCCTTTCATCCAGGAGATCCGCATGTCCACAGTTACGCTCAAAGGCAATCCGGTCCAGGTCGATGGCCGCTTTCCCAAGCTTGGTGACAAGGCGCCGGCGTTTACGCTGGTGGCGAAGGACCTGTCCAACGTGGCGCTGTCGTCGTTCGCCGGCAAGCGCAAGGTGCTGAATATCTTTCCCAGTATCGACACGCCGACCTGCGCGACGTCGGTGCGCCGCTTCAACGAACAGGCTGCCGGGCTGAAGGATGCCGTGGTGCTGTGCATCTCGGCCGACCTGCCGTTCGCGCAGGCGCGCTTCTGCGGCGCGGAGGGGCTGGATAACGTGGTGACGCTGTCGACGCTGCGTGGCGCGGAATTCCTGCGCGACTATGGCGTGGCGCTCGCTTCCGGTCCGTTGGCCGGGCTGGCGGCGCGCGCGGTGGTGGTGCTGGACCAGAACGACAAGGTGCTGCATGCGGAGCTGGTGGGGGAGATTGCGCATGAGCCGGATTACGAGGCGGCGTTGAAGGTGCTCTGACGTACGCAACCCGTAGGTTGGGGTGAGCCGCAGGCGAACCCCAACGATGCGAGGCGTTTCGATTCCGTGGTGTTGGGGTTCGCCTGCGGCTCACCCCAACCTACGCCGATCGTTTATTGATTGACGATGGGAATGCCGAGCGGTTTCGCCCCTCGGCGTTCGTGCAGTCCCAGCCCCATGCGCAAGCTGCTGCCGATGCGTTCGGCATATCCGATCATCCGCATCGCCGCCGCTTCCTCGAACAACTCCCGCACGGTCTCCCGCCACAGTTCTAGCCAGCGGTCGAAATGCTCGCCGCGGATCGGCTGCTGCCGGTGCACCGACATCGGCGAGCCGCGATAACTCTGCGTACCCAGCGCCACCGACGACCAGAACGAGACCAGCGTGCGCAGGTGCTGGTCCCAGTCGTGCACGGCGGCGTTGAAGATCGGGCCCAGCGCGGGATCGGCGCGGACTTTGTCGTAGAAGCGCTCGACCAGGAGGGCGAGGCTGCTTTCGTCGATGGAGGCTGAGCGTTCCATGGCGTCCATCATAGGGCGCGGTGCCGGCGAGGGCCGTGCGGCAAGTCGACGCAAAGAAAAAGCCGGGCGATGCCCGGCTTTTTCGGTCCAGCCAGCGACTGCCGCTTACTTCGCGGCCATCAGCGCCTTGGTCATGTCGAGCATGCGGTTGGAGAAACCCCACTCGTTGTCGTACCAGCTCAGCACCTTCACCAGGGTGCCTTCCATTACGCGCGTCTGGGTCGCGTCGTAGGTGGAAGAAGCCGGGTTGTGGTTGAAGTCCACCGACACCAGCGGCTGGGTGTTCACCGCCAGGATGCCCTTGAGCTTGCCGTTGGCGGCTTCGTTGATGATGGCGTCGATCTCTTCGTGGCTGGTCGCGCGCTTGGCGACGAAGCACAGGTCCACCACCGACACGTTGATGGTCGGCACGCGCATGGCGAAGCCGTCCAGCTTGCCGTTGAGTTCCGGCAGCACCAGGCCGACTGCGGCGGCGGCGCCGGTCTTGGTCGGGATCTGGCTCATGGTGGCCGAACGGGCGCGGCGCAGGTCCTTGTGGAAGACGTCGGTCAGGACCTGGTCGTTGGTGTAGGCGTGGATGGTGGTCATCAGGCCGTGCACGATGCCGATCTTCTCGTGCAGCACCTTGGCCAGCGGCGCCAGGCAGTTGGTGGTGCAAGATGCGTTGGAGATGACCTGGTGCGCGGCGGTGAGCGTGTCGTCGTTGACGCCGAACACGAAGGTGCCGTCGACGTCCTTCTCGCCCGGGGCGGAGATGATCACCTTCTTGGCACCGGCGGCGATGTGCGCGCCGGCCTTGGCCTTGGAGGTGAACAGGCCGGTGCACTCCAGCACCACGTCGACGCCGAGCTCGCCCCAGGGCAGCTTGGCCGGGTCGCGCTCGGCGCAGACCTTGATGCGGTCGCCGTTGACGATCAGGTCGCCGCCGTCCACCGACACGGTGCCCGGGAAACGGCCGTGGGCGGTGTCGTACTGGGTCAGGTGGGCGTTGGTCTCGGCGTCGCCGAGGTCGTTGATCGCGACGATCTGGAACTCGTTGGTGCGACCGGACTCGTACAGCGCGCGCAATACATTGCGGCCAATGCGACCGTAACCGTTGATGGCGACCTTGATGGCCATGGGACAGCGTCCTCCGGAGATGATGGCGGGGCAGCGGCGACCGGACCCGGCCGCCAAAGAACCCTAATGTTAGCTGGAAAGCAGGGCCATCTCATCCGGCACGGTTCATAGGGCGTGCATGTGGGGTAGGCTCGCGGGCCTTATCTGCGGATGCGGTACACAGGGGCCGGGCCATGAGCGACGAACAGCAGACCATCGAGATCAGCCTGGAACAGATGTCCGGCTACGAATTCCGCGTGCGTTTCGACGACACCGCCGCGCCGGACCTGCTGACCGACGAGCTGCCGCCGCTGGGCACCGGCGCCGGCCCCAATCCCACCCGGATGCTGGCGGTATCGGTGGCCAACTGCCTGGCCGCCAGCCTGCTGTTCGCCCTGCGCAAGTACAAGAACGATCCCGGCCAGCTCGCCGCCAAGGCTCGCGCCACGCTGGCGCGCAACGAGCAGGGGCGCTGGCGCGTGGCGCGCATCGCGGTGGACCTGGACCTGGGCCAGGCCGAGGCGGACCTGGCGCACGTGGACCGGGCGCTGGCGCAGTTCGAGGAGTTCTGCACGGTGACGCAGAGCGTGCGGCAGGGCATCGCCGTCGACGTAAGCGTGCGCGATGCCGCGGGCACGCTGCTGCACAAAGCCGCCACTGGCTGAGGCGGGCACCCGTTAAGACGTTTCCCCGGGTCGGACGCGGCGCCGACTTTTTTCGATGTCCCCATTAATCAAATCAAGTTGAATTACATGTCCACTTCCCGACGTTTCCTCGCCGGCCTCCTGGCCGCGCTCGCCGTTGCACCCGCCGTCCACGCCTGGGGACGCCAGGGCCACGCCATCGTGGCCGAGCTGGCGCAGCGGCGCCTGAGTCCGGCCGCCGAGGCCGAGGTCGAGCGCCTGCTGGCGCCGGAAAACACCAAGTCGCTGGCCGATATCGCCAGCTGGGCCGACGAACTGCGCAGCGACGACACGCGCGTCGACCTGGCCAAGGCCACCAGCAAGCTGCACTACATCAACTTCCGCGCGGACGACTGCGTGTACGTGCCGCCGCGCGATTGCACGGACGGGCAGTGCGTGGTCGGTGGCCTCGATCGCTACGTCGCCGTACTGGCCGACCGCAAGCAGCCGGATGCGGCTCGCCTGGAAGCGCTGAAGTTCGTGGTGCATTTCGTCGGCGACGTGCACCAGCCACTGCACGCCGGCAATCGCGACGACAAGGGCGGCAATGCCTACCAGGTGCAGTTCCAGGGCAAGGGTACGAACCTGCACAGCGTGTGGGATTCCGGCCTGCTCGGCACGCATGGCAAGGAGTGGCGCGCCTATGCGCAGGAGCTGGACGCGCGTCCGGCCGAAACCATGTCGGCGCCGATCGCGCCGCAGGACAACGTGTATGCCCAGTGGGCCGAGCAGTCCTGCGCGGCAAGCCGCGAGATCTATCCCGACGGGCACCAGATCGACGACGCCTACGTGGCCGCCGAGCTGCCGTTGGCCGAGCGCCAGTTGCGCGTGGCGGGGGTGCGGCTGGCCGAGGTGTTGAATCGCGCCTTGGCGCAGTGATTGGTTTTTTTGCTGCGATGCGGGATGAATTTTTGTGGCGCATCGCGGGTATTCGAAGGGCTCTGGCGAGTGCCTGGATGGGGCGCCTGGGTGCTCGGGTGAACGGGTTCGCGACGAGCTTCGTGGCGAACCTCCCGCCAGCCATCTGGACGTCCATACGGCATACCAGTTAGTTGGCTGAGGACTCATGTGGTCTCTGGTCGGTGATACCACTTTAGACAGTGGTAGACCGGTGCCGACCGGTCCCCAGGGGTGCGCCAAGGGGCCGTGAAAAAGGCTCGCGGCACCCCTCTGGCGCAACGAGGCAGTTCTGTTAGCCTCGAATGATGACCAATGAAACTCCGCTGCGCCGCACCAAGATCGTCGCCACCCTCGGCCCCGCCACCGACGTGCCCGGGATGCTCGAGAAAATTCTCGCCGAGGGCGTCAACGTCGTCCGGCTCAACCTGTCGCACGGCCAGCCCGACGACCATCGCGCCCGCGCCAATGCGGTCCGCGTGGCCGCCGAAAAGCTGGGCCTTGAAGTAGGTGTGCTGGCCGACCTGCAAGGTCCCAAGATCCGTATCGAGAAATTCGCCAACGGCCCGATCGAACTGAAGGTGGGCGACGACTTCGTGCTGGACTGCAGCCCTGGCGCGCCGGCGGGTGACAACACTCGGGTAGGCGTGAGCTATCACGACCTGCCCAAGGACGTCGTCGCCGACGACGTGCTGCTGCTGGACGACGGCCTGGTGGCGCTGACGGTGGAAAGCGTGGTTGGCGCCGAAGTGCGCTGCCGCGTGCTGGTGGCCGGACGCCTGTCCGACCGCAAGGGCCTCAATCGCCAGGGCGGCGGCTTGTCGGTGTCGGCGCTGTCGGACAAGGACAAGGCGGATATCAAACTCGCCGCCGAAATCGGCGCGGATTTCCTGGCGGTGTCGTTCGTGCGTTCCGCCGCCGACATGGAACTGGCGCGGCGCCTGCTGGAAGAAGCCGGCGGCAAGGCCTCGCTGGTGGCCAAGATCGAGCGCGCGGATGCGATTCCGGTGCTGGGCGAAATCATCGACGCGTCCGACGTGGTGATGGTGGCGCGCGGCGACCTGGGCGTGGAGATCGGCGATGCCGAGCTGCCGGGCCTGCAGAAAAAGATCATCCGCGAATCGGTACAGCGCAATCGCGCAGTGATCACCGCCACGCAGATGCTGCAGTCGATGGTGCGTTCGCCGATCCCGACCCGCGCCGAAGTGCTGGACGTGGCCAATGCGGTGATCGACGGCACCGATGCGGTGATGCTGTCCGAGGAATCGGCTGCCGGTGCGCATCCGGACAAGGCGGTCGCGGCGCTGCGCCGCATCTGTCTCGGCGCCGAGCGCCAGTTCGAGCCGAAGGAAGATCTCGCCACGGCGGGCCATCGCCTGGACCGCACCGATCAGGCCATTGCGCTGGCGGCGATGCTGTTGGCCAGCCAGGTCGGCGTGCGTGCGCTGGTGGCCTTGACCGAATCGGGCGCCACCGCGCAGTGGCTGTCGCGCTATCGCAGCGCGGTGCCGATCTATGCGCTGTCGCCGTTCGCCGATGCGCGCCGCCGCATGCTGATGCTGCGCGACGTGCAGCCGGTGGAGTTCACCCATGCCAGCTCGCAGACCACCGCGGCCTCGGCGCGCGAAGCGGTGCGCCTGTTGTTCAGCCAGGGCAAGCTGGCCGAAGGCGACCGCTTGGTGATGACGCATGGCGACCATATCGGTCGCGGCGGCGGCACCAATACCTTGAAGCTGCTTTCGGTCGGCGCCGACGGCGTGGTGGAGAGCCTGCAGGATCTCTGAGCGCCGGCGCGGCATGCACCGCCGCGCAGCGCCAGGGCTACACTGCCTGCCACACCCCCGTCCCCAAGGAGTCGGCTCCATGAACACGATGCTTCGTTCCCTGTCGCTGGCTGCCGCGACGGCGCTGGCGCTGGCCGCCGCCATGCCGGCGCTGGCCCAGTCGCAGGCGCGCAGGGTCGGCCCCGAGCAGCTTTCCACGTATTGGATTTTGCTCAACTACCGTTCCGTGCAGGCCGACGTGCCCAACAGCGGGCAGAACCTCGACAAGCCCGGCTGCGTGGCGGTGACGTACGAGATCGGCACCGACGGCAAGCCGCAGGAAGCGGCCATCAAGCAGGTGGTGCCCAGGAGCGATCTGGGTTCGGCCGCGCTCAGTGTGGTCAAGCGCTTCGAGTACGGCCCCTCGCTCCACAACGGCAGCAAGAAGGAACCCGTGTCGACCTACTACGTGGTGGGCTTCAACCTGCCCGAGGACAAGGCCGCGGCGAAGAAGATCACCGACGCCTGCCAACTGCCCGGCTACGACCAGGCCTAAAAACGGCTTTTCGCCCCGCTGCGAAGCCCCTGCGGCCCTGCCTCCACCGGAGGCGGGGCTTTCCGCTTTGCCGATCCGGCTATACTCGCGCTCTTTAGACTTGGCCGCCCGGCGACGGGATGGTCTCCATATCAACGCGGCCAAGGGCCGTCCCCGCGTTCCACGGAGTCGTCATGAGCATCGAAGATCTTGAAAGCATCGCCCTGGCGATGGTCGCGCCCGGCAAGGGCATCATCGCCATCGATGAGTCGACCAACACCATCAAGAAGCGTTTCGAAGCGGTCGGCATCGAGAACAGCGAAGAGAACCGCCGCGCCTACCGCGAGCTGCTGCTCACCACGCCCGGCCTGAGCGAGCACATCTCCGGCGCCATCCTCTATGACGAAACCCTGCGCCAGTCCACCAAGGACGGCGTGCCCTTCACCGAGGTGATGAAGAAGAACGGCATCATCCCCGGCATCAAGGTGGACAAGGGTCCGGTCGCGCTGGCCGGCTTCCCCGGCGACGTGGTGACCGAGGGCCTGGACGGCCTGCGCGAGCGCCTGCAGGAATACGCCCGGCTCGGCGCCCAGTTCTGCAAGTGGCGCGCGGTGATCAACATCACCGAGGACAACCCCAGCTCCACCGCGATCGAGGCCAACTGCCACGCGCTGGCGCGCTACGCCGCGCTGTGCCAGGAAGCGGGCATGGTGCCGATGGTCGAGCCGGAAGTGATCATGGACGGCGACCACAGCATCGAAGTCAGCTACGAAGTGCACGAAGCCGTGCTGCGCAGCCTGTTCAACGCGCTGTACGAGCAGAACGTGCTGCTCGAAGGTTCCATCCTGAAGGTCAGCATGGTGATCCCGGGCAAGGACGCGGAAGAGCAGGCCAGCGTCGAGGAAGTCGCCGAGGCCACCGTGCGCGTGCTGAAGACCACCGTGCCGGCCACCCTGCCGGGCATCGTGTTCCTGTCCGGCGGCCAGACCGACGAGCAGTCGACCGCGCACCTCAACGCGATGAACCGCATGGGCCCGCACCCGTGGCCGCTGTCGTTCTCCTACGGCCGCGCCATGCAGCAGGCCGCGCTGAAGCTGTGGGCCAAGGACATGAAGGCCAACTACGGCGACGCGCAGAAGACCGTGCACGCCCGCGCCAAGGACAATGGCCTGGCTGCGCAGGGTCAGTGGAACGGCTGAGTTTTCGCGCCGTCCCGATAAGAAAAAAGGCGCCCCAGGGCGCCTTTTTTCATGCCCCGGACAAGCGAAGAGGGCGCCTTCCGGCGCCCTCCCGCTGTCACGCTCGCCGGTCCGTAGACCTGCGACTTGCCTTACTCAGAAGCGGTATTCCGCGCTCACCGACACCATGTCGGTGCTCAGGTCCACCTTGTTCTTCTTGGCGTCGAAGTAGTCGTAGTTCAGGCCGACGCTCATGTTGTTGCTGAAGTTGTAGCCAAAGCCCGCGCCGGCATACCAGCTGGTGTCGTCCAGGCTCTTGCGGACCGGGTTCACGTCGTTGCTCAGGCCGTGGCCCTTCCAGCTGTACACGCCGGCGCGCGCGCCGACATACCAGTTCTGGTCGATGTTGAAGCGGCCGTTCACGCCGGCGGTCCAGCCGTGCAGCTGGGTCTTGCCCTTGTCCACCACCGGGTTGCTGTTGAACAGGTTCTTCGGGTGGATGTTGCCCAGGTCGTTGTAGCCAACCTCGGCGCCCAGCGCGAAGTTCGGGGCCAGCGACCAGCGGTAGCCGCCGTTGAGGGCGTAGCCGGTGTCGTGGTCGTCGTACGGGCCCTTGTTGATCGAAGTGCGGCCCACATTGCCGTTGACGAACCAGCCGCCGTTGTCAGACGACGCGTTCTGCGCGAAAGCGGGAACGGCCATCAGGCCGGCGGTGGCGAAAGCGAGGGCGAGCAGCGTCTTCTTCATGGAGAGTCTCCTGTTATGGAAGAACGGTGGCGGCCGTTGGGGGAAGGGCCGGGCACCGCGTGGCCGAGGGGTCTCGGCTTCACAAGAGTTAGATGGGAACCGGCCGGAAAAGATTCAATACCGATGAGTTCAGTATTAAGCCAAAGTTAAGATTTATGGCAGAGCTCGGGCAGATTTAACTTATTGATAAGAAAAGAAAACGGGCGCCAGGGGCGCCCGTTCTCAACCCGGCTTGCTGTGTGCCCAGATATCAGAAGCGGTATTCGCCGCTCAGCGACACGATGCCGGTGGAGCGCTTCAGGCCTTGGCTGACCTCGCCGGTGCTGGTGCTCTTGATCTTGCCGGCGTTGGCGTGGAAGTAGTCGTAGTTCACGCCCACGCTGACCTGCTCGGTGATGTCCCAGCCGGTGCCGACGCCGCCGTACCAGCTGCCGCGGCCGGAGCGGCCACCGCTGGTCAGGCCGAGGTCCTGGCCCAGGCTGTTGTTGTAGTTGTTGCCGTTGTCATTGGCGCGGAAGTAGCCGCCGTGGGCGCTGATGTACCACTGCGGCAGCAAGTTGATGCGGCCGTTCACGCCGAGCAGCCAGCCGCGCAGGGCATTGCTGGTGCTGCGCTGGTTGACGTCCTGCGAATTGAAGACGTTCTTGACCCGGTAGTTGCCCAGGTCCGCGTAGCCGGCCTCAAGGCCCAGGCCCAGATCCTGGCCGGCCTTCCAGCGATAGCCGCCGAGCACGCCGTAACCGGTGCGACGGCCCTTTTCGCCCTTGAGGAAATTGAAACCGCTGCCGTTGCCGCTGCCGAAGCCGCCGTTGTCGCCGCCATTGGTGCGGCCGACGTTGGCGCCGATGAACCAGTTACCGCTGCCGACCGGCTGGCTGGGCAGGTAGTTGCCGCCCGCCGGGGCGGTCGAGGGGGTGGAGCTGCTGTCCTGAGCCAGGACGGGTGCGCCGATGAGGCTGGCACTGGTGAAAGCGAGGGCAAGTAGGGACTTTTTCATGGGAATACTCCTCTTTTCCTTATAGGGAGCGATCGCCGGCCGGAAGGGGGAGGGGGTGGCCTGCGATCGCACATGGCCTTGCCAGCCATGCCCCGGATTAGAGCGGCCCGGGACTGAAGGGTTTCCGTACTGCGACCGCACAAATTAAGGCCGAGTTAAGTCCGTTGGAACGGGGTGAAGCGGGCGACAGCCCTGCATGGATCGGCGACAATCACGGTTTTTCGCCGCCGCCTTCCCTCCGGAGACTCCCCGATGACCACCCGCCGCGAACTCGCCAACGCCGTCCGCGCCCTCGCCATGGACGCCGTGGAGGCCGCCAAGTCCGGCCACCCCGGCATGCCCATGGGCATGGCCGACCTTGCCGAGGTGTTGTGGAACGACTTCCTGCGCCACAACCCGGTCAATCCGAAGTGGTTCAACCGCGACCGTTTCGTGCTCTCCAATGGCCACGGTTCGATGCTGCAGTACGCGCTGCTGCACCTGACCGGCTACGACCTGCCGATGGCCGAGCTCAAGCGCTTCCGCCAGCTGCATTCGAAGACCGCCGGCCATCCGGAAGCCAGCGAAACCCCCGGCGTCGAAACCACCACCGGCCCGCTGGGCCAGGGCCTGGCCAATGCGGTGGGTTTTGCGCTGGCCGAGAAGGTGCTGGCCGCGCACTTCAACCGTCCGGGCCACGAGATCGTCGACCACCGCACCTTCGTGTTCCTCGGCGACGGCTGCCTGATGGAAGGCATCTCGCATGAAGTGGCCTCGCTCGCCGGCACCTGGGGCCTGGGCAAGCTGGTCGCGGTGTACGACGACAACGGCATTTCCATCGACGGCGAAGTGCATGGCTGGTTCACCGACGACACCCCGAAGCGCTTCGAAGCCTACGGCTGGAACGTGATCCGCCACGTCGACGGCCATAACGCCGACGACATCAAGCGCGCCATCGCGCAGGCCGTGGCGCAGTCCGACAAGCCCACGCTGATCTGCGCCAAGACCATCATCGGCTTCGGCGCCCCGCACAAGCAGGGCAAGGAAGAGAGCCACGGCGCGCCGCTGGGCAAGGACGAAATCGCCGCCGCGCGCGAGCAGCTCGGCTGGCATTACGCGCCGTTCGAGATTCCGGCCGAGATCTACGCCGGCTGGGATCACAAGGCCGCCGGCGCCGAGCGCGAGAAGGTGTGGAACGCCGCGTTCGACGCCTACGCCGCCGCACATCCGGAACTCGCCGTCGAGTTCAAGCGCCGCCTCGCCGGCGAACTGCCGGCCGACTGGGCCGAGAAGTCGAGCGCCTACGTCGCCAAGCTGCAGCTGGAAGGTCCGGAAGTGGCCAGCCGCAAGGCTTCGCAGATGGCGCTGGACGCGTTCGGCCCGCTGCTGCCGGAACTGATCGGCGGCTCCGCCGACCTGGCAGGTTCCAACCTCACCAAATGGAAGGGCAGCCTCGATGCCGGCAACGGCAACAGCGCCGACGGCAAGGGCAACTACGTGTATTACGGCGTGCGCGAATTCGGCATGACCGCCATTGCCAATGGCCTGGCCCTGCATGGCGGTTTCATTCCGTACGACGCCACCTTCCTGGTGTTCTCCGACTACGCTCGCAATGCGGTGCGCATGAGCGCGCTGATCCCGGCGCACGCCATCCACGTCTACACCCACGACTCGATCGGCCTGGGCGAGGACGGCCCGACCCATCAGCCGGTCGAGCACATGGCCACCCTGCGCTACATCCCGAACAACCAGCTGTGGCGTCCCTGCGACGCGGTGGAATCGGCGGTGTCGTGGAAGCTGGCGATCGAGCGCAAGGGTGCGCCGTCGTGCCTGGTGTTCTCGCGCCAGAACCTCAAGCACCAGCAGCGCAGCGCGCAGCAGGTGGCTGAAATCGCGCGCGGCGGCTATGTGCTGTCCGATCCGCAAGACACGAAGTTCAAGGCGATCCTGATCGCCACCGGCTCGGAAGTGGAGTTGGCGATGGAAGCGGCGCGGACGCTGGCGCAGCAGGACATCGCCGTGCGCGTGGTGTCGATGCCGTGCACCGAACTGTTCGACGAGCAGCCGCTGGAATACCGCGAAGGCGTGCTGCCCGGCTGGTGCCGTGCGCGCGTGGCGGTGGAAGCGGCGACCGCCGACTTCTGGCGCAAGTACGTGGGCCTGGATGGCGAAGTGGTCGGCATGACCACGTTCGGCGCTTCCGCGCCGGCGAGCCAGCTGTTCGAGCATTTCGGTTTCACCGTGGCGCACGTGGTGGACGCGGTGAAGCGCACGATCCGCTGACGCATCGATACACCCGGAAGGCTTGGGTCTTCCCGGTGAGCGATAAAAAAAACGCCGCATCTCTGCGGCGTTTTTTATGCCCGCTGCGGCAGCGTCATGCCACCAGCAAGTCGCCTAGTTGTGCCGGATCGTTTACCAGCACGTGCGCGCCCGCCTGCTCCAGTTCTTCCTGGCTGCCGAAACCCCATAGCACGCCGATGCCGCGCACGTGGTTGGCCACCGCGCCGTCGATATCGAAATGGCGGTCGCCGATCATCACCGTCTGCTCCGGGTCCGCGCCGAAATCCGCCAGCGCCGCGGCGATCATCGACGCCTTCTCGCTATGCGGGCTGCTCGGGTCCGGGCCGTACAGCCGCACAAACGCATCGGCGAACGGAAACGATTCGACGATCGGCGTCGCATGCCGCTGCGGCTTGCTGGTGACGATCGCCAGCTCATGGCCGGCGTCGCGCAGGCGCTGGATCATCGCCTCGATGCCCGGATACACCGTGTGCTCGCGCCAGCCGATCGCGTGGAAGCGCTGGTGGTAATGCTCGACTGCCGCTTCGACCAGCGCCGGATCGTGGTCGAGCAGCGGCGCGAAGCTATACCGCAGCGGCGGGCCGATCCAGTGGCGCAGTTGTTCCGGCGCCGGCACGCCCAATTGCTCGAAGGCGTGCCGCACGCAGCTGACGATGCCCAGTTCCGAATCGATCAGGGTGCCGTCGAGGTCGAACAGGCAAAGCATGCGCGAATCGCTCACTTCGCTGCGCGCGCCTTGAGCGCCGCCACCGCGGGCAGTTCCTTGCCTTCCAGGAATTCCAGGAAGGCGCCGCCGCCGGTCGAGATGTACGAGACATCCTTCTCGATGCCGTACTTCTCGACGGCGGCCAGCGTGTCGCCACCGCCCGCAATGGAGAACGCGTCGGACGCGGCGACGGCACGCGCCAGCGTCTCGGTGCCCTTGCCGAATGCGTCGAACTCGAACACGCCGACCGGGCCGTTCCACACCACCGTGCCGGCCTTGGCGATCAGCGCGGCGTAATTCTTTGCCGTCTGCGGGCCGATATCGAGGATCAACTCGCCGTCCTTCACCTGGTCCACCGGCTTCACCGTCGCCGGCGCGTGGGCGGAGAACTCCGGCGCCACCACCACGTCCACCGGCATCGGCACTTCGGCGCCGCGGCGCCTGGCGTCGGCGATTACCTTCTTGGCGGCGTCGAGCAGGTCCGGTTCGTACAGCGAATTGCCGACGCCGTAGCCGGCCGCGGCGATAAAGGTGTTGGCGATGCCGCCGCCGACGATCAGCTGGTCGACCTTGCCGATCAGGTTCTCCAGCAGGGTGAGCTTGGTGGAGACCTTGGAGCCGGCGACGATCGCCAGCAGCGGCTTGGCCGGATGCTCCAGCGCCTTGCCCAGCGCGTCCAGCTCGGCCGACAGCAGCGGGCCGGCGGCGGCGATGGGGGCGTACTTGATCACGCCATGGGTGGAAGCCTGCGCGCGGTGCGCGGTGCCGAAGGCGTCCATCACGAAGATGTCGCACAGCGCGGCATATTTCTTCGACAGGGCTTCGTCGTCCTTGCCCTCGCCGACGTTCATGCGGCAATTCTCCAGCACTATCACCTCGCCTTCGGCGACGTCGACGCCGCCGAGGTAGTCGGAGACCAGGCGCACCGGCTTGCCCAGCTTGTCGCCCAGCCACTTGGCCACCGGTGCCAGCGAGGACTCGGCGTCGAACTGGCCTTCCTTCGGGCGGCCCAGGTGCGAGATCACCATGACGCGGGCGCCGGCGTCGCGCGCCGCCTCGATGGTGGGCAGCGAGGCGTCCAGGCGCTGGGTGGAGGTGATCCGGCCGTCCTCGATCGGCACGTTCAGGTCTTCGCGGATCAGCACGCGCTTGCCGCGCAGATCAAGATCGCTCATGCGGAGGAAGGACGACACGGCGCAACTCCTGGTTGGAAGTGTGGATGCAACGGGGCGCCCGATAGAGCGCGAACCCCGTATTGTCCCGCCCGCCCCATGACGATGCAAACCGCGGCACGGGTATCCTGGCCGCCTTGAGACAGCCAAAGGACTTCAAGCCCATGACCCCGGACCTGGTGCTGTACGGCTACTGGCGCTCCAGCGCGGCCTACCGCGTGCGCATCGCGTTGAACCTGAAGGGGCTGGCCTACGAGCAGCGCCCCGTACACCTGGTCCGCGACGGCGGCGAGCAGCACCTGCAGGCCTACCGCGCGCTCAATCCGCAGGAGCTGGTGCCCTGCCTGGTCGACGGCGCGCAGGTGCTCACCCAGTCCATGGCGATCATGGAATACCTCGATGAGACGCATCCGGCGCCAGCCCTGCTGCCATCGGATGCCGCCGGCCGCGCCCGCGTGCGTGCGCTGGCGCAGCTGCTGGCCTGCGACGTGCACCCGCTGGGCAACCTGCGCGTGCTGCAGTACCTGGGCAACGAGCTGCATGTGGATGAGTCCGTGCGCGGCACTTGGTCGCGGCACTGGATCGGCGAGGGCTTCCGCGCGCTGGAGGCGATGCTGGCCGCCAACCCGGCGACGGGGCGTTTCTGCCATGGCGACCAGCCCGGCCTGGCCGACGCCTGCCTGGTGCCGCAGCACTACAACGCGGTGCGCTGGAAGCTGCCGATGGACGCGTTCCCCACCATCCAGCGCATCGTCGAGGCCTGCCAGGCGCTGGATGCGTTCAAGCGCGCCGCGCCGGAAGCGCAGCCGGATGCGCCGGCGGTGGATTGAGCTGGGCCTTGAAACGCGTCACCCCAGCGAAGGCTGGGGTGACGGTGTTCTCTTCTGAGCGGTACTTAGAACCCGAGCCCGTAAGGGTCGTTGCCGACCAGCTCGGTGTTGTCGGCGCCGCCGCCTTCGGACAGGCGGATCTTCAGCGCCAGGCCGTCGCGCGAGTCGGCCTTGGCCAGCGCCTCGTCCAGCTCGATGCGGCCTTCCTTGTACAGGCGGTACAGCGACTGGTCGAAGGTCTGCATGCCTTCCTGCAGGCTGCGGTCCATCGCTTCCTTCACCTCGTGGATCTGGCCGCGGCGGATCATGTCGCGGATGAACGGGGTGTTGAGCAGCACCTCGGTCGCCGGCAGGCGGCGGCTGTCCTTGCCGATCACCAGGCGCTGGCTGATCACCGCGCGCAGGTTCAGCGCGAGGTTCATCAGCACGTTCTTGTGCGCCGATTCCGGGAAGAAGTTGAGGATGCGCTCCAGCGTCTGGTCGGCGTTGTTGGAGTGCAGGGTGGCCAGGCACAAGTGGCCCGTCTCGGAGAACGAAATCGCCGCTTCCATGGTGTCGGTGTCACGGATCTCGCCGATCATGATCACGTCCGGCGCCTCGCGCATCGCGTTCTTCAGCGCCTCGTGATAGCTATGCGTGTCCAGCCCGACCTCGCGCTGGTTCACGATGGACTTCTTATGGCGATGCAGGTATTCGATCGGATCCTCGATGGTGAGGATGTGCCCGGAGGTGTTCTGGTTGCGGTGGTCCAGCATGGCCGCCAGGGTGGTGGACTTGCCCGAGCCGGTGGCGCCGACCACCAGGATCAGGCCGCGCGGCTCCAGGATCAGGTCGCGGAAAATGCTCGGCAGCTGCAGCTGGTCGATGCTGGGGATCTCGCTCTTGATCGCGCGGATCACCATGCCCACTTCGCCGCGCTGCTTGAACACGTTGATGCGGAAACGGCCGGCTTCCTTCACCGCCAGCGCCATGTTGAGCTCGAGGTCGCGCTCGAACTGGGGCACCTGGCCTTCGTCCATCAGCGAATAGGCGATCTTCTTCACCATGCCGCTGGGCAGTCCGGTATTGCCCAACGGGTACAGCTTGCCCTCCACCTTGATGTTCACGGGGGCGCCGGTCGTCAGGAACATGTCCGACGCGCCCTTGTCCACCATGAGCTTGAGGAAGTAACCAATGTCCACTCGTGTCCCCTGAATTGACGCTCACGCGTTGCAAACAACGATTATGCCCGCCCACAATACGCTGCGACACTCTTAGAGGAATGAGTGATGGTCCACATCTTCTCCGCGCCGGAAGGCCGTCAAAATGGCGTCCGCACGGTACTTTCCACCCTGGTTTTAGCCCTGGTGCTGGGCTCGCTCGGCGGTTGCGCCAGCGTGCCTCCGCCCGACGGGTCCATGAACCAGGCGCAGATGCAATTGCAGTACGCCCGTGACGCCGGGGCGGCCGATTACGCCCCGGTCGACCTGGATTTCGCCCAGAATAAGTTCCAGCAAGCCCAGGCCGCGATGGCCAATCGCAAGTACGAGGACGCCGCCACCCTGGCCGAAGAGGCCCAGGCGGATGCCGAGCTGGCGCGCGCCAAGGCGCGCCTTGGCGCCGCCCGCGCCCAGATCCAGCGCAAGACCCAGGCCAACCGCGAGCTGCGCGAGCAGATCGAGCAGAACCTGAATGCGCAGGAAGAAGCTGCCCAGCAGGCGGCCCAGCAGCAACAGCGGCAGTTCCAGGAACAGCAGCAGGGCCTGCCGCCGCAGGAGCAGACCCAGGACATGCCGGCGCCGTCGTCGTCGGCCCTGCAGCCGCTGCCGCAGGGCGGCGGCTTCCAGACCCTGCCGCAGCCGCAACCGCAGACCAACGATCAGGGAGGCCACCCATGACCCCGCTGCGCACCACCCTGGCGGCGCTCGTGCTCGCCGTAGCGGCCGTGGGCAGCGCCCACGCCAAGGACGATATGGACGTCGCCCGCCTCAACAGCAGCCTGGACCAGCTCGCCCGCGACCCGGCCCTGAGCGGCTATGCGCAGGCCGAGCAGGCCCGCGCCCGCGACGCCATCGGCCGCCTGGCCCAGGCCCGCTCGCGCGACCGCCCGCACGAGCTGTACGTGGCCGAACGCCGGGTCGACCTGGCCAAGGCCACCGCCCAGCTGCAGGAAGCCCAGCTCAAGGTCAACCAGCTCGACCGCGAGCACGACCAGATCCAGCTCGACGGCACCCGCCGCGAGGTCGAGGCCGCGCGCCGCGAACTGGAACGCCAGCGCATGCAGTACCAGATGGCCCAGGAAGAAGCCTCGCGCCTGCAGCAGGAAGGCGCTGCCGCGCAGGCCCAGGCGGTGCAGGCCCAGGCCCAGGCCGACCAGGCCAAGAAGCTGGCCGCCGCCCAGGCCAAGGTGGCGAACGCCGCCAAGCGCCAGGCCGACCTGGCCACCCAGGCCGCCAAGGCGATGCGCTCGCAGATGCAGGGCGATTCAGGCAAGTAAGACGGTTCTCCCGACCGCGTGTATCGAGGCGCCCGGTGGCTTTGTCACCGGGCGTTTTCGTTTCCGCCGAGACCATCGATTAACGCGAAAAAAAGCCTGCCGCGACGGTCTTTTCCAGCGCGAATCGCGCTGCTGCGCGCTTCGCCGCCATACGCTTGCATGCCCCCGGGGGCGGGAGTAGGGTCGAATACCCATGGGGCGCTCATGCACCATGGGTCACTGACCTGAATCATGCGCCTATCCCTCGATCACCCCATCACCTGCGTACCGGCAAGCCGGCGCGGGCTGTTGGCATGCGCATGATTTATCACCGTTAGCGGGCGCACCGATCCCGCGTCCGCGGTTCTTCGCGAGGAGGTCGGATCATGTTCGAAAACCAGCAGCGTGACGATGTCGAAGCCTTGATGAAAGCCGACGCCGAATTCCGTCGGCTCTACCAGCACCACAAAGAGCTCGACAGCAAGGTGCACGACGCCGAGATCGGCGTCCTTCCCATCGACGACATGACCCTCACCGGCATGAAGAAAGAAAAGCTCCACGCCAAGGAACGGTTGCAGCGCATGTGGGATGAACGCGCGCACAAGCACCGCATCGTCAACTAGCCTGCGGTTTCAAACTCAAGTTCGCGGCCCCGGAGCCACCCCTCGAGGGAACGGCTGCCGGGGCCGCCTCGTTTCCAGGGGAAGGGGTCGGCTCGGTATGATCGGCAGTCTGAGGCGGTCCGATCCGGACCGCCCGCAAGCCAACGCAGGAGCTTCCATGACGGTCCACCAGAGTGTCCTCGAACTGATCGGCCGCACCCCGATGGTGCGCGCGCAGCGCCTGGATGCCGGTCCCTGTGAGCTCTTCCTCAAGCTGGAAAGCGCCAATCCCGGCGGCTCGATCAAGGACCGCATCGGCCTGTCGATGATCGAAGGCGCCGAGCGCGCCGGCAGGATCAAGCCCGGCGCCACCCTGGTCGAAGGCACCGCCGGCAACACCGGCCTGGGGCTGGCGCTGGTGGCGCAGCAGAAGGGTTATCGCCTGATCCTGGTGGTGCCCGACAAGATGAGCCGCGAGAAGATCTTCAACCTCAAGGCGATGGGCGCCGAAGTGGTGCTCACCCGCTCGGACGTGGCCAAGGGGCATCCGGAGTACTACCAGGACATGGCCGAGCGCATCGCGCGCGAAACCCCCGGCGCCTACTTCATCAACCAGTTCGGCAACCCCGACAACCCGGCCGCGCACATCGCCACCACCGGCCCGGAAATCCTCGAGCAGATGGACGGGCGCGTCGACGCCATCGTGGTCGGCTGCGGCTCGTCCGGCACCATGAGCGGCCTGTCGCGCTACTTCGCCGACGTGTCGCCGAACACCGAGATCGTGCTGGCCGACCCGGTCGGTTCGATCCTCGCCCAATACATCAACGAAGGCGTGCTCTCGACCAAGTCCGGCAGCTGGATGGTCGAAGGCATCGGCGAGGATTTCCTGCCGAGCATCAGCGACTTCAGCCGGGTCAAGAAGGCCTACGCGATCAGCGACAAGGAAAGCTTCCTCGCCGCGCGCGAACTGCTGGCGAAGGAAGGCGTGCTTGGCGGCTCGTCCACCGGCACGCTGCTGTCCGCCGCGCTCAAGTATTGCCGCGAGCAGACCAGCGCAAAGCGCGTGGTGACGCTGGTATGCGACACCGGCAACAAGTACCTGTCGAAGATGTACAACGACTACTGGATGCTGGACAACGGCTTCATCGACCGCGAACAGCACGGCGACCTGCGCGACCTGCTGCTGCGCCCGTTCACCCAGCGCGACACCGTGGTGGTCGGCCCAGGCGAACTGCTGATGACCGCCTACACGCGCATGAAGCTGTACGACGTCTCGCAGCTGCCGGTGATGGACGGCAACAAGCTGGTCGGCATCCTCGACGAATCGGACGTGCTGATGCACGTGCACGCGGACGAAAGCCGCTTCCGCGACTCGGTGGCCACCGCCATGATCAGCAACCTGCAGATCCTCGACTGCCACGAGCCGATCACCGCGCTGCTGCCGGTGTTCGAGCGCGGCCACGTGGCCATCGTGATGGACGGCGAGCAGTTCATGGGCCTGATCACCCGCATCGACCTGCTGAATTACCTACGCCGTAAGGTGCACTAGGCGCCAATCCATCCTTGACGGATGCTCGTCGCCACAAAGCCGGCTGTTCGATGAACAGCCGGCCGCTCAAGTGCACGAAATGGCCGATGCATGGTCGGATGCGTCACGAAAGTTTGCTGAAATGGGCGGCCGACAAAGTCCCGGCCGGCGGAAGTCCGCTTCCGGTCCCCATTTCCCCTCAAGAGGACTCTGCCCATGTGTGGAATCGTTGCCGCCACGGCCCAGCGCGACGTTGCTCCCCTGCTTATCGCCGGCCTGAAAGCGCTGGAATACCGCGGTTACGACTCGGCCGGCCTGGCCGTGCTGCAGGAAGGCGAGATCCGCCGCGTCCGTGAGAAAGGCAAGGTGCGCGAGATGGAATCGCAGTATCTGGCCGACCCGTTCCCCGGCGGCACCGGCATCGCGCACACGCGTTGGGCCACCCACGGCGTGCCGAACAAGGTCAACGCGCATCCGCACGTCGCCGGCCACGTGGCGCTGGTGCATAACGGCATCATCGAGAACTACGCGTCGCTGCGCAGCGAGCTGGAAGCGCGCGGTCACGTGTTCACCTCCGAAACCGATACCGAAGTGATGGCGGCGCTGATCAGCGAGCGCCTGGTACCCGGCAAGTCGCTGCTGGACGCGGTGTCCTCGGTGGTGCATGAACTGGAAGGCGCCTACGCCATCGCCGTGATCAGCGACAAGGAGCCCGGCCGCGTCGTCGGCGCCCGCCGCGGCGCGCCGCTGCTGGTCGGCGTGGGCATCGGCGAGAACTTCCTCGGTTCCGATGCGCAGGCGCTGATCCAGGTCACCAACCGGATGATCTACCTCGAAGAACACGACGTGGTCGAAATCACCCGCGACCGCGTGCGCGTGTTCGGCCAGGACGGACAAGTGGTCGAGCGCGCCATCCACGAGAGCGAGCTTTCCACCGATGCCGTCGAGCGCGGCGAATACCGCCACTACATGCAGAAGGAAATCTTCGAGCAGCCGCGCGCGGTGGCCGACACGCTCGAAGCGCGCATCGGCCCGCACGGCGTGCTGCCGAACATCTTCGGCGTGAACGGCGACGAGCTGCTGAGCAAGGCCAAGGGCCTGCACATCATCGCCTGCGGCACCAGCTACCACGCCGGCCTCGTCGCCAAGTACTGGATCGAGGAATACGCGCGCCTGCCGGTCAACGTCGAAGTGGCCAGCGAATACCGTTACCGCGAAGCGGTGGTGCCGGAAGGCACGCTGTTCGTGGCGATCTCCCAGTCCGGCGAAACCGCCGACACCCTGGCCGCGATGCGCGAATCGCGCCGCCGCGGCTATCTCGGCACGCTGGCGATCTGCAACGTGCCGGAGTCCTCGGTGGTACGCGAGGCCGACCTCAAGCTGATGACGCGCGCCGGCCCCGAGATCGGCGTGGCCTCCACCAAGGCCTTCACCACCCAGCTCGCCGCCCTGGGCCTGCTCACCCTGCAGCTGGCCCGCCAGCGCGGCCTGGACGATGGACGCTACGCGGACCTGACCGCGCAGCTGCAGAGCCTGCCGAAGAAGATCGAGCGTGCGCTGGAACTGGAGCCGCAGATCGTCGACCTGGCGGAGCACCTGATCCACCGCCAGCACGCGTTGTTCCTCGGGCGCGGCGCGCAGTATCCGGTGGCGATGGAGGGCGCGCTGAAGCTCAAGGAAATCTCCTACATCCACGCCGAGGCCTACGCCGCCGGTGAACTCAAGCACGGCCCGCTCGCCCTGGTCGACGAAGACATGCCGGTGATCGCGGTGGCGCCGAACGGCCCGCTGCTGGACAAGCTCAAGTCCAACCTGCAGGAAGTGCGCGCGCGCGGCGGCGAATTGCTGGTGTTCGCCGATGGCGCGGCCAGCATGGACGGCAATGCGGCGCGCGGCAGCATTCTGCGCATCGACGGCGGTGGCGATTTCATCGCACCGGCGGTGTTTACGGTGCCGATGCAGTTGCTCGCGTATCACGTGGCGGTGCTGCGCGGCACGGATGTGGATCAGCCGCGTAATCTGGCGAAGTCGGTGACGGTGGAGTAATCACGGCGTTGTTGGGTGACATCTGCGGAAATGAAATAAAGATGTGACCTAGGCAATAAAGTTGTGACCTGTTCTGAAGGGCGCTTGCTGTTTCTCGGCAAGCGCTTTTTTTGTGAGGTCAAGTCTTTGATGGCTGGCGCTTCAATCCCTGGTAGGAATGACCTGGACGCATAAGCCACACGCAAGACACTGGCCCGCGCGGGGCGTGTAAGCATTGCGCCGTAAACTGATCTTGGCGGTGCGCTGGCCTTGATTCGAGGCGCAGCTACTTAGTCCTGCGCGTCAAACGCGGCTCTCGCCGCGTCGATGTCGTCCACATATTCAATCGCCCACATCCCCAGCTCGGTCACCGGCCTGGTCAGTGAAATGCTCATCGCGGTGAGCTCGTATTCCAAGTGCGGCGGCATGCTCGCGAGCACCGTCCGCTTGACCAGCCCATCGCGCTCCAGGCCGCGCAGGCACAGCGTCAAGGCCTTCGACTCCGCCCAGGATCAGCCTGGATCAGCGCCTGGTCGCGTGTACGATCCAGGGCATGGATGCCAACCAGGCTCCGGCCATGCTCGATAGCGGATTGATGATGCAGCGCTGACCACTAAGGGCGTGCAATAGCGAGTTCTGCACATGACACTCTAGTCAGCATTCAACTGGATCCGCTCTCCGATCAGACCTCGCGGATCTTGGCTTCGAGCCCTCCAATGGCAATTCTGTCGGCGATTTTGATACGCCGCTTTACATGGTCTGGAACGCCGAACTGTCAGGACAACAATACCCCGCAAATAGCCGCGAGGCTTACGAGGGCATGGATCTGATGACATCAGCGACATCTGAAGCCTTGGTCGCTTCCGATGACGAGCTGGCGCTGAAACAGAATCGGCGGCTCAATGCCGTGTTACGGCCATTGACGGCCCTCAGAGAAGGGGTGGAGAGCGTGGCTTTCGCGCTTTACATGCTCATCACCGGCGCGAACCCCGGTCCCCGTGGGTGAAGTTGCAACCGTCGATGCGAAAGCGAATTCCATGAGGCTTCTTACTGAGCCCGATGGCATTGCGGATTCGTGCCAGTCCGGCCATGGTATGGCGCTACACAGAGGATGTGTTCTTGGACGTTTTCGATTTAACCCGAAACCCTGACCTGATCAGCCCGGCCTATCTCTTCTTTCTCACCTTCGTGGTGGTCGGTCTGAGCATGGTTGGCTTCACGTCGTATCTGACCCGCTTCGGACGAAAAGGCGCGTGGTTCTTCCTTCTGGCTTCCTTGGCCATCACGGTGGGCGCGTGCTGGGCGCTGCTGCACGAGATCCGTCATGTCAGGGCGGTGAAGGCGCAGGTTCTGAGTGGCCGCTTTGCCAGCGTTGAGGGCTGCCTCGATCAGTTCCATCCAGGGCTTGCCTCATCGGGCGAGTCCGATTCAGGCGTGGAGCAATGGTTCGTGGCGGGGCAGCTGTTCGATTACGGGCCGGACGAAATCCGGCTTGGCTATCATGCGACCAAACCCGGAGGCGGCATAGTCCATGCCGATTCACGGGTCCGGGTCGGTTATGTCCGCGACGACCTGCTCGCACGCAACGACATCGTACGGCTCGAAGTAACCCAGCACGCGTGTCCGGCAGCGCCGGACTACGCCAGATAGGTTGCCGAAAAGCGCTGTCGGCCCGCGGCGCGGTGGGCCCTGTTCGCGGGCCAGTTTTCTTTATCCCCTCCCACTTCCCCATTGTCGAAGGATCTATCCATGCAGATCATCACAAGCTCGCCGCCCTTGCCGCTGGATGGTCCTGAATGGGCCCGGTTCCGGCAGCGCGAAGCATTACGGAAGGCGATGCTTGAGCGGCGCTTCGACGAGATCGAGCACACGCTGACCGCGCTTGAAGCGGCATGGTGGCAGCCGACGGATGGGGAAGAAGTCCACTACCGGTTTCTGGCCAGCGGTGCCGGCCTGTTCGACTACGCCAGCGTCGATGCGTCCCTCAGATTGGAAGGGTTGGAGGCCTGGAGTCAGGCCTGTCCGCGCTCCTACCACGCCAGGCAAATCCTCGGCCGGTATTATTTCGGCCGGGCCTGCGCCATTCGGACGGCGGCCTGGGCATCCGCGGTGAGCGAAGACCAATGGGTCGCCGCCCACATGGCTTGCGTAACGGCGGCCGAGCATCTGCTGGCGGCGATGGCGCTCTCGGAGCGGCCGGCGCTTGCCGTCGAAACCATGATGCAGATCAGCCAGTATCTCGGTCAGCCGGACTTTGTCGATGCCTTGTTTCGCGGCTCGCCCGTGGAAACCACCATGCAGCGGGATGACTTCGAGCCCGGCCTTTACGATGCCGCCTGCGCCCGGCTGGCCATGCATGGCCTGAAGCCGCCCGGCAGCTTAACGGCGACGCTTCCCTCCGCTCTGCCGCCGCCGCAACCGGCGGACATCGAAAATCCGGGGTATTACTGGCTGCGTTATGGCCTTTCGCTCAGGCCGCGCTGGCCCGGTCTCCTGGCGGGTTATGCCCAGTATCTGAGCCCACGCTGGGGTGGCGACGATGGAGAGGTCGAGAAATTCGCCGTCGGTCCCTTGTGTGCTGCGCTGAGCGAGCAGGAACGCAATGCCGTCCGCTGGCCCGGCGTGCATGACGCACTGACGATTCCGGATTATCCGGAGCCGGGCGATGTTCGCGAGATCCGCGCCAGGGAGAAAATCTTCAAGGATTGGCTTGCCCGCGATCTCTCCGATGACTTGCGCTTCATGGCGCTCGGCAAGTACGCCAACTTCACCCATTACTCGCTCAAGGACCCGAAGCTGGCGCACCAACGCCATGTCGAATCCATTCGATATGGCAAGCCGCCCGAGACCTATCCGGGCGTGGATGGTCCGTTCCGGGATTTCACCAACCTGATGTTGATCAAGCACGTCGACGACAAACATGTCGACGATGAAGAAGGCGCCTATGCAAGCGTCCTGCAAACGGCGGTGCGCCATTTCGATGAGCCGACCATGCTCACCGTGGCTGCCTTTGCCTGGCAGTTCGGCATATGGGGTATCGAAGCCGACCCGGCCATTGCGACGCAATTGATCGATCGCGCGGTACAACTGGAGCCGCTCTACGAGCCCGACGAATGTACGCCCATGCATGCTTGCCGATTGATCTGGGATGGGGGCTTTCAGAAGGAGGCGACCTATCTCACCCGCGCGTTTGCGCAAAGGCGCGTTTACTCTGCCGCGGCCAGCATGTACGACATCACCGCAGGAATCCGCTCTGATGTGGAGGCATCGCTGCTCGATGAGAGCGAAGCGAATCGTTGGCTGATGCAAGCAGCGGAGGAGGGTGAGCCGGTCGCGCTGCACAACTACGCCTGGCGTCTTGAACATGTCGACAAGCTGGACCTGACGGTCCGTGAGAACTTCGAGCGCATCCGCTCGCTTTACGTCAGGGCAATGCATGGCGGCATCGACATGGCGATGATCAGGATCGCGAGCGTCGATCGGCGGCAAGGCACGGCGGACGAAAAACAGCAGGCCATCGCCCATATGAAATCCCTGGTCGCTCACGAGGACGATCACATCGCTGGAGAGGCCTATGGCGAGATCGTCCTGGCCTACAAATATGGCGATGGGGTTCCTCAAAGCGAGTTCATCGCCATGCAGTGGTTCGATCGCTACAAGGAGCTTTTCCCAAGCCATTCCACGCTGGATTGGCTGGAGACGCAGGTCTATGGGGCGAGCGGATGGCAGATGGCCGGGCGGGGGCTGCGAGCCTTTTTCGGCAAGAAACTTTCGAGCGAGCATCTGCCGCCGAAATGAGCGTCGCCGTGGCCAGCCCGCTCCCTCCACCGCGTGAAGGCAGATCGCGAGCCCTGATATGGCTCGCCTTTGGCGACGCGTGTCTGCTGGTCTGCGGGGTTGCGCTGATCCTGTCGCCGCTTCTGCTGGCATGGCTGGTGTCATCGCCGCTGGTGCTGGCGCTCCTCGCCTTGCCTTCGCTGTCGTGGCTCGCTTATGGCCTGATGGTCCTGCGCGCCTATGCGACGGTACCGCCGGCTCCGGTCTCGAACGGAATGGCGCTGGAGCTCGGCACGGTTCCCGCACTTGCCGGCGAGATTGAACGCTTGCGGCGGGCCTGCGATGCGCCGGCGTTCACGGCCATCTATATCAACACCGAGTTGAATGCCTCCATCTATCAGGCGGGCTCCCGTGCCGGTCGGCCGAAGCACGTGCTGGTGCTCGGCTTGCCGCTTCTTGCCTTATTGACGAGCAGGCAGGCCGCGGCAGTCATTGCGCATGAATATGCACATATCTCGCGGCGGCATGGCCATTTCGCACGCTGGGCTTATGTGGCACGTCAACGGTGGGGAGCGCTGGGTGCATTGCATGAGCGCAATCATCGGCTGATCACCGCTCCGCTGCGATTGTTTCTCGCCTGGTATGTGCCGCGCATGAGGCGCGAGACGCTGGAGTTTTATCGCCGTTGCGAAGTCGTGGCCGATGCGCAGGCCATGGCGGTGGTGGGTGCCGACGCCGCTTTCGAAACGGAAATCGCCCTGGTGTTGCGGCAAAAAGCCATGTCCGACCAATTCTGGCCGGATATCTTCGCGCGGGCTGGCCACGATGACATCGCTCAGGCACAGCCGTTTACGCAGCTGTTGACGGAGCCGGCAAGCAGTCGTCCACGTGATGGTGCGCAGGCGGCTGTCTGGCTGCACGAAAGCCTCTGCCTGAAAGCGGATATTCACGATACTCACCCTGTGTTTTCCGAGCGCCTTGCGGCGACGGGAAGGGGGCCGGCAGATCTACTTCCGGACCGCCTTCCCTGGCGCCTTGAAGCACCGTCGGCGGCGTCGGACTGGCTGCAAGGGGAGGCCTCCGCTATCTCTGCGCAGCTTGATGCTGACTGGCGTGAGCACGCGGCCAGGGGCTGGCAGGAAGCAAAAGAACGGCGGGCACGGCAGCATGGCCAGTTCCTGAGGCTTCTGCAGCGTCGCGAGCAACAGCTGTTTGACGAGCACGACTGGAGGCAGCTGGCGCAGTTGGCGGAGCAGTTCGATCCCGCAGGTCCGCTTCGCGCTGAAGCGATGGCACAAGGGCTGCAACAGGCACCCGACGACCTTGCCCTGCTGGAACTCAAGGCCGATGACCTGGAACGTGATGGGGATATGCGCGGGGCCATTGCCGCGTGGCATCGCATCGGTGCCATCCCGTCTTCTTCGGAGCATCGAGCACACCGCCATCTTTGCGAGCTTTACCTGCGGGCGGGAGATGCGTCAGCAGCCGAGCGGCATCGGCAGGTCGCCGACCTGGCCTGGACCGGCGGCGATGGAAGCCGGCCAGCAGGCGACGATCTGTTTCCTCATGGCATGCAGGCGACCGAACTTGCATTGCTGCGAGAGAAACTCCAACCGCTTTTCCAGCACGCCCGCGCTATCTGGCTTTGCCGCGATACGCCGCCGGAGACGGCAGACCCACCGCGCTGGTTCTTGTACGTGCAGGCGCACGACAGCTGGTTCATGCGCCTGGTGGGCAGGCTGACCGGCGAGGAGGATGTGAGCGCTTCGGCCTGCAGGCGGTTGCTGGAGCGCTTGCAGACGCGACTGCATCTTTATCTGGAAGTGCGTTTTATCGATGCAGGCGGCCCGATCCCGGCTTATTGCACGCATGAGAGCTTGATTGCCTGAGCCATCTCATGTCGTCAGTGCACCCGATGGCGCACGACGATCTCTTCGGCTCGATGATGCCCCCGGGTTGGCCTGCCTCCGTGGCATGAACTGAGGGGCCTGTCGCGCGGCTTACTTGATCCGGGTCCAGCCGAAAGCCAGCCAGGCGTACTTCGATGTCGCATCGGTTTCCGCGGTGAAGGTCATCTGCATCTCGCCGCCCTGGGCGTGGATATCGAGCCGCGGTGCCGTATCCAGCTTTAGCCACAGTGAGCTCTCGTTGAAGGACCAGGTGCCGCACCGAGCGCAGGGTCCAGCGGTCGGGTCACCGGATCGGTGGAAAATGTAACGACCGTCCGCGGTGATCTCCAGATAGTCGAGCGTCGAGTAAAAGCTCGTCACTGTCTCCTGGAACATCGTGGCGTCGGCTTCTTGCGAAGGCGTCGGCGCATTCTTCATGTCAAGCGGCGGCCGACTGGTCGCACTGCTGAGTTTCCATTTGCCGACGAAATCCTTCTGCGCCGGGACGTATGCCTGCTGGGCGTTTGCCGGAGAAACCGGAGCTGTCGCCAGCGTGGCGGCCATGCTCATGAGGCCGATGGCGAGGAAAGACGCAACGGTGCGGGAGACCCTGGCTCGATTCTGCATAAGACGTATTTTCCGCATTTCCAGGTCACGACCTTAGCTCGTTTCCACGGCATCTTGAAGCAAAGAAAAGCGCGCCCCGAAATGGGGCGCGCTTGAAAGCCTCTATTCGAGGTTTACGGCGATAGCCAGCTGGTGAACAGCGCGAACAGGTGCTTCAGGTCATCGGTATTAACCATGGCGCAGCTCCTAAGATGATCGAATGCCTGCAGGCCGTGTCGGTAGACGGGCCCCAGGTCCGCGTTCGCATGGTTCGACTCTGCAACGAGGGAACGGATGCGAGCGCGGGCGCAATCTAGCGCCGTCGTGGTGCTGGCGATGCGATTTGAATCGCATAATTCGTGGAGTCGAGTCTGCGCGCAATGTGGTGCGAGCGTTTGATCGCAGGTGTTCGCGATTAGGCGGAAATACATTTCCGATGTGCTGGCATTTTGCGTCGCGTATTTGTGAGGTGATATCGCGGATGCTTCTTCGCTTCGTTGAAACGCTTGCGCTAGAGCGACCCCTCATCTGCCTGCCGGCATCTTCTCCCCGGAGGGGAGAAGAGTTTCACGTTGGGCGCAATATCGGATTTCACCTAAAGACAGCGGCTAAGTCATCTTGCTACTTTGGTAGCTGTTACCCGCGGAGTGTTTTCGCCGCGTCGCGGGTAACCATGGCAGCAATGCTGTGAGAAGCGCGGGCCAAGGGTGTATCGAGCACCCCTGACCCGCTGACCATCACCAACTGACAGAGAGTCGATCATGGCTACCCCAGATCATACGGCACCGACGCGCTCGTCGATCCCCAGGACGACACACCCACCGAACATCCGGGCCGTCCGGCGACATCGCGGACACGGTTGAAGAACCGCGGCCTAAGAGTTTTCGCAGGAATTATCCGAGCCGTGTAATCCGGCGCGTTGCCCTGCGCAACGGCGAAGCTTCCGAAGCCACAACCCACTTCCTCAATCAAACCGCCCGGCGCCCAAGCATTGGGCCGTCGGTGAATCTTCGAGTCCGTAAGGTCGGCGGCACGTCGAGCTGTTGGCGGCGTGCCGTTTTATGGGGCGAGGATGCGGCGCTTAGCAAGGAGCTGCTTATGAACGACTTTGGCGATCCGTGGATCTCCCGCCACGCGCATTATTTCTCCGATCCCGATGCGGGGCCGGATGCATTGTTGAATGACGCCACCGAATGGCTGCAGTACGCGTACAACGCCATCCAGCTATTGGCTGAGCTGGTCGACGAACGCGAGAACATCGACGCACAACGCCTGCCGATCATGCTGGAAGGCATCAGCGCGTTTATCGATAT
>NZ_JBFRGP010000023.1:0-53592 GCF_052115385.1 Dyella sp. 2RAB6 | reverse complement strand
AACGAGATCTTCGGGCTTCTGATAGTTGGCTAACAGACTGCTAAGCAGCTCGTCGGGCACTTCGTGTTTGCGTGGACTCATGGTGTCTCCGGGTCAGATGGCAGTTTCCTGCCAATGCCCCGTTTACACAAAATCTAGGATAGGCCCCCGCAACCCAACGCACGCATCACCAACCAAACAACACACCTACGAAATTCCCATACCCACTGTCATCCTCACCCGACAGACACTCGCGCAATGCTTTGTTAGCGTGGCGCAGTTGCGTATTTCATCTCTCCGCACGCAACCATGGCCATCCCACCATGCAAGCGCGGGCCGGTTGGGCTGCAACCCAGACCGGCCCGCTGACCACAACCAACTCCATAGGAAAGTCGATCATGGCTAGCCAGGATCATACGGCAGATATCTATGCCATCCCGACGGCGGATGACTTGCGTCTCGCCACCGCCACCAATCCCTTAGGTCGCCCGATTTATCTCACTGATGAGGTCGAAGATTCTCAAGAACGTTTACTTACCCGCCTCGCCGGCATCCATATGGCGGTGAATGTGATCAATGACCTGCTCGCCAACAGCGATGCCTTCCGCGAGCGGCAAGCCAGCGGCCAGGTGAATGCGCCCGGTGAATGGCCGCTGCCACCGACTTATGTGGAAGGCCTGTTCGTCGCCGTGCGTTTTCTTAGCGAGTACGCTGAATCGCTAAGCCTGGGCGCACTGTCCGAGTCTCACCTCGCCGATGCTTGACGGCAACTGCGACCCATCGTGCGATTCGATGGGTCGTTCTACTCCTACCAGGATTAGTCTGATTTTCTAGATGATCTATCCCGCTGCAGCGGGATGATCGAGGCCAGCGCGCTACCTATATCCGCCACCTGGTGAGCGATGACTGGTGGATCACCGGCCAGACGATCCTGATCAACGGCGGCTATACCACCAAGTAATCCCTCGCCTTCCCGTCCATAAGAGAAAGCCCCGCATCGCGGGGCTTTCCCGTACAGCAAGCAGGCGATCCCTTACACGGGCTCGGACTCCTCCGACTGCCGCTGGGGGTCGATATTGCGCAGGAACTTCTCCACATCGGCTTTGTCGACGACCGAATCTTCCGGACAGATAAACGGGTAGGCCTTGTTGTCGATGATCGGCTCGATGCCGAAGAAATCGTTCAAGACCGATTCCGCGGTGCAGTAGGCGCCTTCCACCCAGGCCTGGTCGTTGGAATAAGCCTCGCCGACGATAAAGATGTCGGCATCGGCGCCCTTGATCAGCTGCGAGGGCTTGCGGATCTTCCGTTGCACGTCGCCGATGTCGTAGTGCGGTGCCCATTCGTGATAGCCGGCATTGAACGGCGGCAGCGACCAGTCCATGTACGCCGATTCCAGCGGCTCGGGCACGGTGGTGTAGTCCGAGTTCGGGCCGAAGTGCAGCTCGGCCAGCATCTTGCGCAGCATCTTCACCATGCGTGCGGGCACCTTGCGCGGGCCCTCCAGCGGCTGCGTATCCGACGAAGTCGGGATCTCGCGCTGGCGCTTGGGGCCGAGTTCGAGTTCGTGCCAGAACGCGGTGTTGTCCTCGTCGTCATAGCTGGCCAGGATGCCGTAGACGGGCTTCTTCTTCGGCGTAGTCGCGTTGTTGCCGAAATACACCACCATGCGGATCGGCGAGTTGCTGACGCTTGGCCCGATGGTGTCGTTGCGCGAGGCGGCGGTCAGCTGCTTGACCTGGGCAATGGTCAAGGCCTGGTCGGTGATGTTCTCGATCGCCTTCACCATGTCCCCGGCCGACTCGTAGGGAACATCGATCAGGGTCGCCATGACCTTCAGCGCGGCGGCGGGGAATTTCTGTCCGCGCAGGCTGGAGATCGTGTCGGGCGTGATCGTGTAGCCCACCACCATGGCCGGATACGGCGCCGGATTATCGATGTCGGGCGACCACCAGGGCTGGTCGAAGAACATGCCTACCTTGTACGAGGGTTGCATGATCGTCGATTCCAGGTACAGGCTCACCTTCTCGTGGTTGAGCACATCCACCTCGCCCTTGGCGGGTGCGCGGAAACGCGTGGCCTGCGCCACCAGGTCGATCGCCGCGCGCGGCATCGCCAGCCATGCGGCATCGGCCTCGCCCTCGCCCGCGGCGCGATTGGGATCGGCGCGCAGCGCGATGGTGTAAGCCGCCTTGCCGGATTTCGACAGGATGGAATGCAGGCGCGTATCGGGGTGGTAGCGGAAGTCGACGCCCTTGGCCTTGGCCAGCTTCAGGATCTCTTCGAACAACGCATTGAACATGCCCGAGTAGCCGATCGACAGCGTGCGGTACTGGCTGCCGGGGGTGAACTCGTTGTTGATATTGAACGACACGCCAGCATGCGTGTTGATCACATTGGAACTGTAGCCGTTGCCGTCGGCTGCGTAGTCATAGCCTTCCGCGCCGAGCTGATCGTAAAGCAGGTTCCAGTAGCCGATGTCCTTCAGGTAATCGCCCTGCTGGAACACGCTCGACTCCGTCAGCTGTGCGGTGATCCGCCCGTGCTGATAGAACGAGCACCAGTCGCGGCGGGTGAAGTCGCTCCACGGCTTGGTGGTCGCCAGGTCCTGCACGATGGTGAAGCCCTGGTCGGGCGTGGTGGCGGCGCCGAAGTTGTTCACCGCGTACGGCGCGGGCGTGTTCGAGCTGATCCCGTTCAGATAGAAATTGCGCGAGCGCAGATAGAACAGCTGGTTATTGGTGACGTTGAACGGCACCGAATACTTGTCCAGCCCCAGCAGGGAAATCACCGCGGTCACCACACGGTGGCCCGGTGCCAGGCCATTGTTGGGATCCGGATATTCCTTGGTCGGAATCCGGTTCCAGTACGAATAGCGCATGCCGCCGAGTTCGACGAAGGAGTTGGTCTTGTCGTTGTTGTAGTGCCAGGTGCAGACGCGCGCGCCCGCGGCGCGGGTGCCGGGATAGCGCTTGGTGAAGTCGTAGCGGCCCCAGTCGTGCAGCGCCAGGATGTCGCCCTTCTTCAATTGCTTGGCACTGAACTTGGTTTGCTTGGATTGGCCACTGAGCAGCCGCCAGGCCGTGTAGAGGCCGGCAGCGCCGGCGCCGAAGATCGCATAGGTCTTCTGTGTCATGGTGTGTAGCTCCCTGTATGAGAGTGGCTGGCAGCGGGTGTTATTCGCTGCCCAGGCGGTACATCTGGCCGGGCAGATCCTTTTTCGGAATGACGACTTCGACGAGCACGGGCTTGTTCTTGATGCCCGCGATGCGCGGCAGGGCGGCGACCAGCTCGTCCACGGTCTGCACGCGGATGCCTTCCGCGCCGAAGGCCTTCGCCAGCGCGAGGTAGTCCCATTGGGGCAGGATGTCGAAGGCATCGAACTTGTGTTTCGGGCCGGGCTTGAATGCGGACATGTCCACGTAGACCTGCTCGATGGCGTAGACCTGGTTGCTCATCACGAAGATCACCGCATTGAGCTTGTTGCGCGCCAGGGTGGACAGCGACTGGCAGACCATCATGAAACCGCCGTCGCCGGCGACCGTCCACGCGCGCTTGCCACTGCCCAGTTGCGCACCGGAAGCGGCGCCGGTCTCGAAGCCGATGCACTGCCACGCGGCCGAGGCGATAAAGCTGCCCTGCGACAGGCCATAGGCATTGGTGGCCACGTACATCGCCGAGCTGACGCCGTAGGTCATCACGATGTCCTTCAGCAAGTTCTTGTCCTGCAGGAACTTCATCGTGTGGGCGAAAAAACGGTTGTAGGTGATGATCTGCGGATCGATGTCGTAGACCGGGTCGGAGTTGGCAGACCACGGCAACGGATACTTCGGCTGCGGCGGCGCCTTGGCCTTGATCGGATACGCCTTGCTCGCGGTGAACCGCGCCAGCAGCGCTTCCATAAAGTCGCGCATGGTCACGTCGCCGTACTTGAAGTAGCCGGCACGCACGCCGGCGGTATCGGCCAGCACCATGTCGGCGTATTTGCTTTCGATAAAGGTGAGGTAGTCGTCGGTGATGATCGCGCCGAGCGTCAGCACGCAATCGGAAGCCATCACGATCTCGCGCACCGCCTCGATCGATGCCGCGTCGGAGTAGGTGCCGATGAACTTGTCGCCCTGCTCGTCCAGCACGGTCTTGCCGAGACTGGTGGTGGTGTACAGAAAGCCGCTGGCGTCGATGATCTTCTGCAGCAGGCCGGACAGGCCGAAGCGCAGTACCTCGACACCGGCGAAGATCAGCGGCTGCTTGGCCTGGGTGATCTGCGCCCAGGCCTGGTCCACCGCATTGCGCAGCGCCAGCTCCGGGCTGCGCGTGACGCGCGGCTTGAGCGGCGTCGCCGGCGGACGCGAACACGGCTGGCCCCAGACTTCCTTGTAGCAGGCGATGTAGACCGGGCGCTTCTCGGTGATCGCATCGATCAGCAGCTCGTCGATCTGCTCGGCGGCGCCCACATTGGTGCTGAGCGTGATCGCCTTGACGGTGACGTACTCGTAGATGGCCCGGTCCGAATTGAGGTCGCCGGTGGAGTGGTGGAACAGCACGTCGTACATGTCGGTGATGTCGCGCATGTCGGCGCCGGGCGTGGCGCTTATCACCACGATCGGGCTGCGCTCGACCCAGGCGCCGGCAATCGCGTTGAGCGCGCTGTACGCGCTTACACCGAATTGCAGGGAGACCGCGGCCAGGCCGCGGGTGCGCGCATAAGCGTCGGCGGCGTAGGCGGCATCCAGTTCGTTGATCGCGCCGATCGCGGTGACGCCGTCGAAATATTCCAGCGCCTGGGTGAAGTGCTTTACGTAATCGCCGGGTATCTGGAATACCTCGGTGACCTGCAATTGCTTGAGCCGCGTCAATAGATAATCGGCCACGGTGAAGGTGGCGGTCGAAATCGAAGCGGGTGCCGTGCTGATGGATCGGGACTTATTGGTGCGGCTGCTGTCTGCCATGACGATTCCCCCTGTCTGGTGAAGAGAGGCGCGCGACACAAGCCGGCGGCTCCATGCTCGCCGCTTCCGTCGTTGCCGAAAAGAAATGAAATAAGCCCATGGCCGGGCTTAATGCGCGTGGAGCGCATCCTCGTCGCTGAGCTATTCCGTATTGCCCCAGGAAACAACGGCCCCGTTCCGCAAAGAAATGCGGAGAAGGACTGCTCGCAGGCGAACGATATCTTTCATAGTGCGCTCCCTGGACCGACGTGCCGGTCCGCCCCACTACGTTTGAAGTGATGTGCTCCAGCCAACGTCAACGAATGGACAGGCGAGCTGGCTGGACTCCCCGAGGTGCCTCACGACCACCACAGCACAGGGGCGACAGCCGCAAATCGACGCCATGAAAGAGCTGGACGCCGAGATGCTTTTCTTGCAGAAATCCTGAATTCTGCCCCCTGAAAACGGCCGGAGACTACAACGCAGGGGTGTGAAGCCGATGTCACGGATTAATGTCAGCCACGTACACGACTCGCGGCCACTCGCACTCGGGATGATGAGCAGCCTGCTGGCGATGATCGCGCAATGAGATGACGGCTCGGGCATGGCCGCTTGAGCGGCGCGGCGAGCCAAGAGCAAGCGGCGAAGCCGCTGCGTTCCGCTTGCGCGCTTTTGCTCTTGCTCGTCGCTGTTGATCTTCGGGTCCCCTTGGCGCCGGCGGTGAGGGCTGGACGATCAAGCCCCGAAGGGGGCGAGGACATGGATGTCCTCGCCTTTTTGCCAGGGCAGGATGCCCTGTCAAAAAGCCCGGCCAGCCCTCACGGACCCGTAGCAGCGAAGCTGCGGAGGGCGCCAAGCAGGGTGCCCTTCTCTTTGCTTACGTTCTCTCTAGGCCCCCTCGGGGGGTGGGCAAGCAAGAGAAAGTAAGTCGGCCCGCGGCAGCGGGACGAAACACTCGCCAAAGGCGAGACACCCTGGCGACAGCACCACATCAAGCGCCACCACTACTGGATGACTCGCTTCGCTCGCCCCTTCGGGGCCGCCCTGCGGGCGTTCTTCGCGCTACGCGCTCGTCCGGCCGCACCTGGACACGGAAGAGAACGCCTGAGCCGCCGTGCTAAGCCGGCACTAATGCGCCGCCCCGATCATTTTCCCGGATACTTCGCCCCATCGGCGATCCTGGGTGCTTGCGTGCACATACTTCTTATCGAGGACGATCCGCTCCTCGGCAAAGCCATCCAGCGGGCTCTCGAACAGCTCGCCTATACCCTCACCTGGATCCGCGACGGCCGCGAGGCCATGGCCGCGGTGAACGATCCTTCGGTCGACCTGCTGCTGCTCGACCTGGGCCTGCCCAACCGCGACGGCTTCGAGATCCTCACCGAAGCGCGCAGCCGCCGCCTGCGCACGCCGATCATCGTGATGACCGCGCGCGACGACCTGGAGTCGCGCATCCGCGGCCTCGACGCGGGCGCCGACGACTACCTGATCAAGCCCTTCCACCTGGACGAGCTCGCCGCGCGCATCCGCTCCACCACGCGCCGCGCCCAGGGCATGGCCGACAACCGCATCGAGGTCGGCCCGCTGGTGCTCAACACGGCGGCGGTCGAAGTCAGCTACCAGGGCAAGAAGGTGGAACTGAGCCGCCGCGAGTTCGCCCTGCTGCAATACCTGATGGAACGCGCCGGCCGCGTGGTCCGCCGCGAGCAGCTGGAAAGCTCGCTCTACGGCTGGGACAACGAGGTGGGTTCCGGCGCGCTGGACGTGCTGGTCCACGGCCTGCGCCGCAAGCTGAGCTTCGACGCGATCAAGACGGTGCGCGGCTTCGGCTACACCATCCCGCTGGATCCATCGTGAGTCGACCGGCATGAGCGGACTCATCACGAGTAGACCCGCATGAGCGGATCGGCCCTGCGCTTCCCCAGCCTGCGCTCGCGCCTGCGCTGGATGGTGATCGCCATCCTCGCCGTGGCGATGCTGGTGCTCGGCGCGCTCAGCTATCGCTACACGGTGAAGGAAGTACACGAACTGCTCGACGGCCGCCTGGCGCAGTCGGCGCGCACGCTCGACGTGCTGTTGCGCACCGGCGGCATGCCGCGCGACGGCCAGGCCATCGTCGTGCCCACGCCCTCGCGCACGCCGGCGGCGCACGGCAAGGGCATGCATTCGTACGAGCCGGAAGTGGGCTATCAGTTGTACGGAGCCGATGGCCGGCTGCTGGCGACCACCGAGAATCTGGCCGGCATGCCGGCCCCGCGCGCCGATGACACCGCCTTTCGCGACGTGTCCTTCGGCAAGCGCCGCTGGCGGGTCTTCCAGTTGCCTCGCGGCACCGACGGCGAATGGATCCGCACCGCCGAGCGCTACGACAGCCGCAGCGAAATCAGCCAGGCGCTGTGGGTCCAGTACGGCCTGATGCTGTTCGTCGCCCTGCCGTTGCTGGCCCTGCTGATGGGCTGGGCGATCCGGCGCGGGCTCAGGCCGCTGGACACGCTGGCCAAGCGGCTGCTCCGGCGCGAGCCGGGCAGCCATGCACCGGTGACGCTGGACAACGCGCCGACCGAACTGCGTCCCCTGCTGGACGCGCTGAACGAGCAGATCGGCCGCCTGGAAAACGCGCTCGAACGCGAGCGCCGCTTCAGCGCCGACGTCGCGCACGAACTGCGCACGCCGCTGGCCTCCACCATGATCAACCTCGATGCCGCGATCGGCGCCCGCGAAGCGGGCACCGCCGACAGCGCGCTGGCCGATGCGCGCGAATGCCTGGTCGCGCTCGCCCGCCGCACCGAGCAATTGCTGGCGCTGGCGCGGCTGGAATCGGGCGAGGGCCGCCGCGCCATGGCTCCGGTCGACCTGGTGACGCTGGCCGGCGACGTGATCGAGGAAATGGTCTCGGTGATCGCGTACAGCCGTGTCGAACTGGTGCTCGCCCCGTTGCCGCCGCGGCTGGTGGTGCGCGGCGACGAGGCGGCGCTGCGCGCGATGCTGCGCAATCTCTTGGAGAACGCGATGCGCCATGTGCCCTCCGGCGGCATGGTGGAACTGGCCATGTCCCGCGCCGGGCGGGTGGCCGTGATCGATGTCGTCGACAACGGGCCAGGCATTCCGCCCGAGCGGCGCGCCGCGCTGTTCGAGCGCTTCCACCGCGAACCGGGCACGCGCGGCGACGGCTACGGCCTGGGGCTTTCGATCGTGCAGCGCGCGGCGCAGATGCATGGTGCGGACATCCAGTTGCTCGATTCGCGCTACGGCACAGGCCTGCACGTGCGGGTCAGCCTGCTGCTGCACGGCGACGAGGCGGCGCAGGATCGCTAGGCTCGGCGGCCGAATTCTGCGGCGGCCAGGATCGCCACGCCCATGGATGGGTCTTCCCGCTTGCATCGCCGGCACTCCTTCGCGGTGGCCCGTCCATCGATAAAGCGGTCCCCCCGTAACGGGGGGACCCACGTCGACCCGGGGCAGAGGGGAAGAGCCCGGGCGTCCGCGGCCCGGAACCGCTGGGGAGCGAGTCCGGGCAGGGATAGATTGCGGCGGCGCGAAACCGGCGTATGTAGGCGGATGCCGGTGCGTGGCGTACGGGTGAAACCTGCCATGGCATCCGGCATCGCCCTCGTCGTGTAGGGCAAGCGCCGGCGGCCCTCTCCAGGCCGGTACAACCCCGCATGGATTCGTGCTTAAGTGGCCGCACCACCGCTCCTGCGACGCGCCATGAACATGCAGGCCCTCGCTCCGCGTCTGTATGCGCCCCTGCTGGCGGCGCAGCTCGCCGTGCTGGCGATCGAGCCGCCGCAGGTGTTGAGCCTGAGCTATGCCGTGGTGCTGGCCACGCTGGGTTTCACCTTGCTGCTGAGCCTGCGGCGCGTGCGCCTGAGTCTGCCGCACAACCGTCCGCTGTGGTCGCTGCTGCTGGCGGCTCTGCTCAGCCAGGCCGCGGCGTTCGTGCTGCTGTTCGTCGATTCCCTGGTGAATCCTCAAGGCACCCTGGTCGCCCTCGATCCCACCTTGTATTTCTGCCTGAGCAGCCTGCTGCTCACCCTCGCCGCCACCTACGACCCGGTACGGCCCGCCTATCGATGGATGGGATGGGTCGATACGGCGCTGGCCATCTTCATCGCCGTGATGTTCTACGGGCTCGTGCGCGCGCTGGTCGCCGGCGCCGAGGCGCAGCCGGACAACGCCCGCGCCATCATGTGGCTGTTCGACGCCATGGCGCTGTTCGTGGCGGTATTCGCCACGCTGCGCCTGCTCGGCGCGCGCCGCCGCGACGAGCGCCGCTTCTTCGTCGTGCTCACCGCCTTCGCCTGGATCGAACTGTTCGCGCCCGCCGCGCACAACCGCTTCGTGCTCGCCAGCGAGTCGTACCTGCCGGAGCTGCTGCTGAACCTGCCGTTCGTGCTGACCGGCCTGCTGCTGAGCCGGCGCCGCGGCGACTGGCTGCGCGGCTACCGGCCATCGACGCGCGTACGCCACCTCGCCGGCAGCATCAGCCCCTTCGTGCTGAGCCTGGCGTTGTGCCTGCTCGCGTTCGGCTATCTGCACCGGGCGCCCGCGCTCGCCGCTGGCGCGGTGGTCGCCGGCATCGCCTCATACGCGTTGCGTGCAGCCTTGATGCTGGGCCGGCATCTGTCGTCCGAAGACGAACTCAAGCGCCTGCATCACGGCCTGCGCCGCGCCGCCTTGCGCGACGACCTGACCCAGCTGCTCAACCGCCGCGGCTTCTATCGCGCGCTCGACCGCGAATGGCAGCGTGCGCGGCAGGCGCGTACGCCGCTGGCGGTGGCGATGCTCGATATCGATCATTTCAAGGCGTTCAACGATACCTACGGGCATCTCGCCGGCGACCAGTGCCTGGCTTCCGTCGCACAGGCGCTGGCGGGCGAAGCGATCTCGATGGCCGGCGTAACGCTGGCCCGCGCAGGCGGCGAGGAATTCGTCGTGCTGATGAGCGGCTACACCCCGCATGCCGCCGGTGCGGCGCTGGAACGCCTGCGCGCGCGGGTGGAGGCGTTGCGCGTCCTGCATGTGCGCGGGGTGCGTGGCTTCGTCACGGTGAGCGCGGGGATCGCGTCCAGCGAGCTGGCTCGTTATGAGCATGCCGAGGCGATGCTCAGCGCGGCGGATGCGGCGCTGTATGCAGCCAAGCATGCGGGCAGGAATCAGGTGGTGTGGGCGAAGGTACCGGGGACGGAGGCGATGTCGTGATACCTGCCCGCGTCGGAGCGTAGGTTGGGGTGAGCCACAGGCGAACCCCAACACTGGCCAGCTTGAAGGGCATCGCCACGTTGGGGTTCGCCTGCGGCTCACCCCAACCTACGTCGGCCGCAGGCAGGCTTCAATCGACGCCAAATACCGGGCGCCCTTCGGCGTCCCAGCGGAACTTCTGCATATATGGTGCGCGCCTGGACGTGCATTTCCAATCCGGGCCGCCGTTGGCATGGAACACGATCCAGTCGGTTCCGTCGGGAGCCTTGAAGAAACCGTTATGTCCCGTCGCGTAGATACCGTCCTCCGGCGCACTCTTCAGCACCGCTGCCGGCGACTTCGACCATGACGAGGGCTTGAGCAGGTCCGCGTCCGCCTGCGCACTCAGCATCCCGATCGCATAGCCATCCGACCAGCACGCACTGGCCGAATACGTCAGGAAAACCTTCCCGCCCGGCCCGGCCAGGAACTCCGGCGCCTCCAGGATCTTCCGCCCGCCCTGCATCTCCCAGGCGAACGTCGGCGCCGCGATATCCATCTCGGGGCCAGCCAAGGTCCACGGATCGCGCATCGGTGCGATCAGCAGATCGCTGTGATCGCCCACATACGCCGAATACACGAAGTAGAGCTTGCCGCGATGCTCGAACACCGTCCCGTCGATACCGCTGAGCTTCGTGCGCAGCATGCCCTTGTCCACCCACGCGCCCTGCGTGGGATCGGCCGACGCATTCTCCAGCACGAACACGTGCCGATGCGCATCGTCGTTGTGCAACTTGTCCGCCGCCGAGTAGTACAGGTACCACTTGCCACGCAGGAAGTGCAGCTCCGGCGCCCAGATCGCGGCGGAGTTGGGGCCGCTTGCCGGCGCGTGCCATACCGTCACTGGCCTGGCATCCGCCAGCCTGGCCATGTCGCCGGTCTTCCACAGCGAGATCCGATCGCCCTGCGTATGCATGTAGTAGTAAACGCCGTCGCGCTGGGTCACCCAGGGATCGGGGCCGGAGGGCAGCAGCGGGCCGATCGGCTTGGCGGCCTGCGCCAGCGGGGCCGCCAGCAACATGGCGAACAGCAGGACATGGCGTATCACTTGCCCTTTCCTCCCGGCGCCGATGCTGCATCGCCATCCACTTGCAGATAGTCGATATCGAGCGCGTGCGCGCCGCCTTCGACGTCGATCGTGTTGAAGCCGGGCAACAGCGGCGCGGCGACGACGGCCACCTGCCCGGCTTCCGTCGCCTGGTCAATCGTTGCAGGCATACGCGCTCCGTTCACCGCCACTACCGGTGTGGCTGGCAAGCCCAGATCGGCAAAGCGCACGCGCAAAGTGTGCATGCCACCCGCGGCATGCACCAGGAAACGCAGCCGCGTCTCGCCTTGCCCCAGGCGCGCCTTGCGCTGGTTGGACGCGGCCGGATCGGGCACCACCGCGGCGCCGCTCAATTCCGCGTCCTCGGCCTCGTAGCGATCGAAACGCAGCGGTGCGATGGCCGACAGCATCTCGTTGCGCGACGCATGCTCCGGCGCATCCGCGGCGGACGACGAAGTCACATGCAGGAAGCTGCCATCGCCGCGCGCCAGCAAGGCCTGCGTCCAGCCCGCATGGATATTGCCGCTGCGCTTCTGCACCGGCGCGCGCACCTCCCACCACGGACCGCGGCCCGACGCATTGTTCCAGTACAAACTGCGCCCGCCCTCGTCGCCGCCACCGCCGGCGCGCTGCGCCGACACCACGATCACGCCTTCCGGCCCGCCCTGCGGAAACCACTGCAGCACCGGACAAGCCGCGGGCCAGAATCCGGACGAGGTCAGCACCGGTTCGCCATGCCGCTGCGGATCGCCCCAGTCCAGGCCGTCGCGGCTGAACTTGATGAACACCTGCCCGTTGCGGGGCCCATCGATATTCTCGTACGTCATCGCATAACGCTGGTCCGGCAGGCGCGTGACGATGGCCATGCCGGGCCGCTGCACGCCGCCGGGAATCGCCACGTCCCACGCTTCCCTGCCCCAGGTTCGCCCACCGTCGGCGGAGACCTTGTGCGCCAGCAACTGGTTATAGCCCTCGCCCTTGTGCTGCTCGCTGGAGTAATAGGCGACCAGGCGCCCGTCATCCAGCAGGTGCACGTTCGGCTCCCACACACCCTTGTTGTCCTTGTCCTCGGGACGGCCGCCGCCCTGCACGATCGAGCTGCGATAGCGCCAGCTCTTGCCGCCATCGGTGGACACATACAACTGCAGGTCTTCGACATGGACCCGGCCATGCTCGTCGTTGCGCGTGGCATTGGCCGAGAGCAGCAGCGTGCCGGCTGGCAGGTCGGCGCTTGCGCGCGCCAACTCGGCAAGGTGCGGTTGCCAACGCAACTGCCACTGCCGGTCACCCGCATGCGGCTGGTCGGTGACATTCATCAGCAACCGCCAGTGCAGGCCTTCGTCGCGGCTTTCCCATAGCGGAATGCCAGCCATGCCGTCCTGCTCGAACACCATCAGCAGGCGCCGGTGATCCGACGCCGCGCCATGCCCGGTACGCACCACCGATGCATAGCCGGTGCCATCGGCGATGCGCTCGCCAAGCACGCGCTCCTCGGCCTGCGCCGCCATCGAGGCGAGCGCCAACACCACGGCGAATATCGTTCTCATCATCACGACCTCCGGGGAAAAAAGGGCGGGCGGCCACGCCACAACACCGCCCGCCGGGGAGGAATCACATCTTGAAGCGCACGCCCAGGCCCAGGGTGCGGTCCTGGTAGCGGATGTCGCGCGGCCGCGTGGTGCCGTCACCCCACCACTGGTGCAGGTTGGCGCCGAAGATATTGGTCGCGTTGAGCACCACGGTGAAGTTCTGGTTGACGTCGTAGCCGAGCGAGAAGTCCACCTGGTTGGCCGGCTTGATCTCGTCGTTCACGCCCGCCACCGTCGGCTGGTTGAAGCCCTGGATGTAGCGGCTGCGGTAGTTGTAGGCCAGGCGCGCCGACCAGCCATACTTTTCGTACATCAGCACCGCGTTGTAGTTGTTCTTGGACACGTTCTGCAGCGGCGAAGCGGTGATCGGGCCGCCGATGTACTGCGGCGAGCGCGTGGAGCCTTCGATATAGGTGTAGTTGAACTGCGCACCCAGGCCGCTCCACACGCCGGGCAGGAAGTCGAAGAACTGCTGGTAGGCGAACTCGGCGCCGCCGAGATGGCCGGAACCGGCGCTCTGCGGCGAGTTGAGCTGGTAGGGTTGCCCGCCGATCACCACGTCGGTGATGTAGTTCTGGATATAGCCGTTGATGTCGCGATAGAACACGCCGCCGCTCACGTAGCTGGCCGGACCGAAGTACCACTCCAGCGAGGCATCGTAATTATTGCTGCGGATTGGCTTGAGGTTCGGATTGCCGCTGCTGGCTGCGCCCGCGCGGTTGATCGTGCCGGGGTTGAGCGAAATCGACGGATTCAACTGGCCGAAGCCCGGATAGGTCAGCGTCTTCGCCGCCACCACGCGCAACTGCAGGTTGTCGCGCAGATGCAGGTTGAAACTGAGGTTGGGCAGATACACCGGCGCGCTGGTCGATGCCGTCAGCGGCGAATAGATGCCGCTGGAGGCATCGAACGAATATGCGTCGAGATGGCGCTTCACACGCTCCACGCGCATGCCCATCAGGCCGTCGTACGGCAGGCCGAACAGCTCGTTGCCATAGCCGAACTGCAGATAGCCGGCGTATGACTTCTCCTGGATGTGATAGAAGCGGCCGGAGTTCTCCGCCGCCAAACCGGCAGGCAGGCCATACAGCCCGCGGATCGCGTCGGCGTTGTTGACCAGGAAGTTGTAGCAGCCGCTGAGCCAGGACACCGGAATGGCATTGGTGGTCGGCTGGCTGCAGAAGTAACCGCTCGGGAAGCGCGCCACCACCTGGTTGGCGGGATTCGGATTGAGCGCGATCTGCCCGGTGCCGCCCGGCGGCGGCGTGGAGATCTCCACGCTGCCGCGGTACTCGGCCTTGTGGTCGGAATAGCGCAGGCCGAAATCCATGTACTGGAAGAAATCGCCGCCCAGGTCATAAGTGCCGTCGCCACGCCACGCGGTCTGCTCGCCGCGCTGGTTGTTCCAGGTCTGGAACAGGCCGTTGAGGTAGTAGTTCGACGGATTGAGCTGCGGATTGCCACCCAGCGTCCAGTTCTGCGCGCCGTTCCACACGGTAGTGATCGGCCCCTTCAGAAAGGTGTCGACGATAAAGGTCTGGTCGTGGAAGGAGCTGGAATTGAACGACAGGTCGGTCGACAGATTGAGCTTGTCGCCATGCCATTTCATGCCGATCGAGTTCTGGATGTCATGCCCCCATTGCTCGTGCGCCTGCGTGCTGGTGGCGGCGTAGGTGTCGCCGGTCCACACCCCGCTGGAGGCATCGCAGATGCGCTGGCCGTAATACGGCGAGCCGGTGAGCTGGTCGGCATAGCAATGGTTGCTGACGGACAGGCTGGACGGATTGACCACGCCTACCGGGAAGCTGAAGTAGTACGGCTGGTTGTAGCGGTCCGAATCCCAGGTGTAGAGGCCTTCGACGTAGACCTCGGTGTCCTTGTTCGGCTTCCACTGCAAGGCGTAATTGGCTTCCTGGCGCTTGCGGCTGCCGATGTTGTAGTCGGCGCCCCAACCATTGGGGACGGAAATCAGGTCGCCGCCCGAGGCGCGGATCGGCGTGCCATTGCCGCCGGTGAGCACCTTGGGGAAGTCCGCCCACACCGCGTTGTACTCGTAGCGCTGCTTGTCGTAGCCCACGTTGAGCAGCGCGCCGAACTCGCCGGCGTCCGTACTCCAGCGGTTGCTGAGCAGCAGGCTGCCATTGGGGTCGGTGTGGCCGCCGTACTTGCTGTGCGTGCCGGTGAGCGTGGCTGCCACCTTGCTGCCATCGAAATCCAGCGGGCGATACAGCTGCATGTCGACCAGGCCGGCAATGCCGCCGTCCGGCAGGCTGGCTTCGCTGGTCTTGTAGACCTGCACGGTCTTCACCGCGGTGGCCGGCAGGTTCTGGAAGGCGAAAGCACGCCCGACGCCGCTGAAGATCTCGCGGCCGTTCAAGGTAGTGATCACATTGGGCAGGCCGCGGATCACCACCGAGCTGGTCTCGCCCTGGAAGCCCTGCGCAATCTGCACGCCGGTGATGCGCTGCAGGGCGTCGGCCACGCTGTTGTCGGGCAGCTTGCCGATGTCCTCGGCAACGATGGAATCCACCACCATGCGCGCGTCCTGCTTCAGCGTCTGCGCGCTCTGCAGGCTTTCGCGCAGCGGCGTCACCACCACGCCGGAGAGATTCACCGCGTTTTGCGTAGACGCCTGGTCGGCGGTAGCGGCTTTCTTCTTCGCCGGCGCCTGCCCGGTCGATGCAGCGGGCGTCTGGTCGGCGGCCTGTTGCGGCGCGGCGCCCTGGTCGTTCGGCGTGGTATCGGTGGCATAAGCCGGCGCCAGTGCAGCGGCGATGGCGATAGCGAGCAGGGACAGCGGGATGCGGCAGCGAGTCATGGTACGAACCTCCCCGGTTTTCGGAATCAACACAGCGCCGGCGCTTGCCGGTGGCATGCGTTCTGGAAGAAAGAAGGCGGCCCGCTGGGGCGGGCGCGCCGATGGGGCGCGCGTGGTGGCTTAGCGCGTCTTGAGCAAGCTTGCGGCTGGGTACGTCGCCGATTCCGCCGGCACCACGCCACGCGGCGCGTGCGATAGCGCGCGCAGGATCTCCGCCTCGCGCTGGCGATACGGCGTGCCATCGCCGTGCAACAGATCGTGGAACCACAGCGTGGGCGGCTGCAGGGTGTATGGGCGCTGCCAGGAATCCCACGGCATGATGGTCTGCGACTTGCCGTCGACGAAGCCCCAGTTGACCATGCCCACGTCGAGCTTCTTGGCCAGCGGCAGCACGCCGTCGATGGTCGAGCCGTTGCCGCGCGCCATATATTCGGTGCAGATCAGCGGACGGCCATACCCTTCGAGCTGCTTCACCCGGCGCGCGAATTCCTCCGGCCAGCCATAGTTGTGGAAGCTGATCACGTCGGACTGCTCGACCTGGGTGCGCTCGACCGCGTCGAGCCTGGCCGGGTCCGACCAGTCCTCGTGCTCCCACAAGCCGCTGGTCAGCGGCTGCACCGGCGACGCGCTGCGCGCCCAGGCGAACACCTGCGGCAGCAGCTTCGCCACCAGGGCGATCTTGTCCTTCGGTTCTTTCGCGTCGTAGTTGCCGCCGCCGGGATTGTTCGGTTCGTTCCACACGTCCCACGCGAGCACGCGCGGGTCCTTGGCGAAACTGCCGACGATGTCTTTTACGTATTGCTCCAGCCGCGGGTACTGGCTGGGATCGGCCAGCGCCACGCCCGGGCTCTGCACCCAGCCGGAGTTATGCACGCCGGGTATCGGCGGATGCTGCGGGCCAAGCTTCGGCTCCGGATCCCAGCACGAATCGAACAGCACGAAGATCGGCTTGATGTGGTGCTTGTCGGCGATGGCCAGGAACTGGTCGATGCGCTGCTTGAAGCCCGCCGCATCCTGCTGCCACAGCAGGTCGTGCAGGAACACGCGCATGGTGGTCATGCCCAGCTGCTGCGCCCAGCCCAGTTCCTGGTCGATGCGCGCGGCATCGAAGCTGTCGGCCTGCCACATCTCCAGCTCGTTGATCGCGTTGGACGGCAGATAGTTGCTGCCCAGTGGCCAGGCTTGTCTGGCGTACCAGGCCTTGGCTTCGGCGGGCGTCCAGCGCGCGTTGCCTTCCCGCGCGAAAGACGAAGGCGTGGCGAGCAGTGCCGCCAATCCCAGTGCCGTCGCCATCAATGCATGCTTCATCTCGAACTCCCCGTGGCTTGGACGATCTCCGGTCCCTGTCGGAGGTCTTCGTTGGATGGCGACCGCTGCGGGCAAAGCGCTCCCGCGACGCCCGTCAACGGGCGTCTGGTCCGATCGCTGGGCGGGCGCTCAGGCGCCCGTCAATGCTTGCCTTGCACCGGCTCCGTGCCGAACTCGTACACGATGGTGTGGCGGTACTCCTGCCCCGGCGCCAGTCGCGCCGAGCCGAACGCCGGCTGGTTGGGCGTATCGGGATGGAACTGCGGCTCCAGCGCGAACGCGTCACCCTCGCGGTAGACATGACCGCCGGTGCCCACGCTGGTCGCGTTGAGGAAGTTGCCGGAATAGAACTGCAGGCCCGGCATGGTGGATTTGAGCGTCATCACGCGGCCGGATGCCGGGTCTTCCACTTTCGCCACCACCCGCGGTTCTTTGGCCACGTCGCGCGCGATCACGAAATCGTGGTCGTAGCCGCGGCCATTGAGCAGTTGCGGATCCGGCATGCGGATGTCGCGGCCGATCGGCTTGCCCTGGCGGAAATCGAACGGCGTGCCGGCCACCGGCTGGAACTGGCCGAGCGGAATCGAGCTCGCGTCGATCGGCAGGAAGGTCTCGGCCGGAATCGTCAGCTTCTGCTCCAGCACCGAACCGGAGCCCTCGCCGGAGAGATTCCAGTACGCGTGGTTGGTGAGGTTGACCACGGTCGGCTTGTCGGTGGTGGCGCGGTATTCGATGGTCAGTCGGTTGTGCGCGTCGAGCGTATACGTAGCGGTGGCGGTGAGCTTGCCGGGATAGCCCATGTCGCCATCGGGGCTGACATAGCTAAGCGTGACGCTGGCACCCTCGGCGCCGCTCTTGGCCTCGCCCAGCGTCCACAGCACCTTGTCGAAACCCTTGCTGCCGCCGTGCAGCGAGTTGGGACCGTCGTTGACCGGCACGCTATAGCTGTGGCCGTCCAGCTCGAAATGGCCCTTGGCGATGCGGTTGGCGTAGCGCCCCACCGTGGCGCCGAAGTACTGCGGCTTCTTCAGATAGTCGTCGAAGCTGGCATAGCCGAGCAGGATGTTGGCGCTCTTGCCGTGGCGGTCCGGCGCGAGCACTTCCTGCAGGCTGGCGCCGTAAGCGATCACGCGGATCTGCACGCCATGGCCGGAGTCCAGCACCACCGCATCCACCTTGGTGCCATCGGGTAGCGCCCCGAACGTTTCGCGCTTCGCTTCCACCGCCTGCACCGCCGTCACCATGGCCATCGCACCTAAAGAAACCGCGCCTACCAAACCCAGGAGCATCGCATGTCGCATGTCTGACTTCCCTTCGGGACCCTTACGAGACGGCGCATGCAACCATATTGTATGATTATCGTGCAAGTGATCATCGGCACGCGCCTGCAGCCTTGCGCGACGCAGCATCGGACTTGTGCATGCCATGGCCTGGTGTTTTCGACAGGTCATTTCAGGCCATTGCGCCGGTTCTTGCGGGCCGCGGTTCTCGCAAGCGGCTTGTGAAATATCGCAATGCGTCATCGCCAACAAATGGCCGTCCATGTGCGGAAGTGTCCGAAAATGCAGGCGACGCTTGGCAGGAACCGAGTGAAGTGCTTATAGTCCGTTTGTATGACAAATAACCTGGAAGCGCGAAAGCCGGACATCTGCGGCGCCTCCGGCTCTCATACAGAAAGACATGGGGAAACCAAGAATTCATGAAGAAGCCGCCTGCCATTCGCACACTCTACGGACACGTGATGCACGAACTCGGCCAGCGCATCGTCAGTGGACGGGTCAAGCCCGGCGACGTGCTTCCGCGTGAGGAAACCCTGGCCGAGAACCTCGGCGTCAGCCGCACCGCCCTGCGCGAAGCGCTGAAGGTGCTGTCCGCCAAGGGCCTGATCGCCTCGCGCACCGGCGTGGGCGCACGTGTGCAGGAAGAACGCCACTGGAACCAGCTGGACTCCGACGTGCTGGCCTGGCGCTGCGCCTCGATGCCCACCGACGACTTCGTCGAGAAGCTGGTGGAAATGCGCGAACTGATCGAACCGGCGGCCGCCGCCTCCGCCGCGCGCCACCGCAACGCCGCGCAGCTGGCCGAGATCGACGCCGCCTACCGCGCGATGGATGCCGCGCAGACGCTGGACGCCTGGACCGAAGCCGACGTGCGCTTCCACGACGCCGTGCTGCACGCCACCGGCAACGAATTGCTGCACTCGCTGTTCTCGGTGGTGGAAACCGCGCTGGGTGCGTTCTTCAGCCTGTCCGCGCGCAGCGCCGGCGACTTCAAGTATTCGCTGCCCTACCACCACCAGGTGCTGGAGGCGATCCGCCGCAAGCAACCGGAGGTGGCGCGCAAGGTGATGCTGTCGATGATCGCCGACTCGCGCGACAACATGCGCCGCAGCCGTCCCCGCACGCGCCGCAAGGCTTCCGCGTGAGCGCCAGCCTGATCGGACTGGATTGGGGCAGTACCCATCTGCGTGCGTATCTGTTCGGCGCGGACGGCAAGGCGATCGAAAGCCGCGCCCTGCCGCACGGCATTCGCCAACTGCCGGCCGGCGGATTTCCAGCAGCATTCGCTCTCGCCATTCGCGACTGGCCCGTGCTGCCGGTGCTCGCCTGCGGCATGGTCGGCAGCCGCAACGGTTGGCAGGAAGTGCCTTACCTGGATACGCCCACCGGCGTCGAGCGGCTGGCACAGCATCTGACGCGGCTGACCACGCCCACCGGCCATGCGCTGTACCTGGTACCCGGCCTGCACGACCCGCACCGCCCCGACGTGATGCGCGGCGAGGAAACCCAGATCGTCGGCGTCCTGGCGCGCGAACCCGCCACCACGCGCCTGCTGCTGCCCGGCACGCACAGCAAGTGGGTGCGGCTGCGCGATGGCGTGGTCACGGATTTCGCCACGGTGATGACCGGCGAGTTGTATGGCCTGCTGCGGCAGCACTCGATCCTCGGCGCCGCACTGCCTGAAGCGCGCGACGACGACGAAGCCTTCCGCGACGGCGTCGCCGCCGCACGCGACAGCGGCCCGGCCGGTGCGCTGTCGCGGCTGTTCTCGGCGCGCGCACTGATGCTCGACGGCGTGCTCGATCCGGCGTCGGTGCCGGACTATCTGTCCGGCCTGCTGCTTGGCGAAGAGCTGCGCATGGCGCTGGCCGCCGGCTGGACCGGCGCCGGCGACACCATTCCGATGGTGGGCGAAGGCCCGCTGTGCGATCGCTACCGGCGCGCCGCCGACGTGTTCGGCCTGCACCTGTCGCGCGCACCGGACGGCACCACCGCCGACGGCCTGTGGCGTATCGCCGGCGCGGCAAGTCTCGCTTCGGCGCCAACCTTCACCGCTCATTCCCTATGAAAACCCTGCCCCCCATGCACACCTGGCTGCACGACCTGCCCCTGGTCGCGATCCTGCGCGGCCTGCATCCCGACGAAGCGGTGGAGATCGGCCACGCACTCGTCGGCGCCGGCTTCCGCATGCTCGAAGTGCCGCTCAACTCGCCCGAAGCCTGCACCAGCATCCGCCGCCTGGTCGACGCGCTCGGCGACGATTACCTGGTGGGCGCCGGCACCGTGCTCGATCCGGCCCGCGTGAAAGACATCGCCGATGCCGGCGGTCGCCTGATCGTGATGCCGCACGCCGACGTCGCGGTGATCCGCGCCGCCAAGCAGGCCGGCCTGTACTGCGTGCCTGGTGTCGCCACGCCGACCGAAGCCTTCGCCGCGCTCGCCGCCGGCGCCGATGCACTGAAACTGTTCCCTGCCGAGCAAGCCTCGCCCGCCGTGCTCAAGGCCTGGCGCGCGGTGCTGCCAAAGGAGCTGGCCGTGCTGCCGGTCGGCGGTATCGCGCCGGACAACATGGCGCCGTGGCTGGCCGCCGGCGCCGCCGGCTTCGGCATCGGTTCGTCGCTCTACGCTCCCGGCCGCGCGGCCGTCGACGTCGCCGCCCGTGCGCGCGACTTCGCCGACGCCTGGCGGCATCTACACCCCGCTTCGCAAGGAAACCGCGCATGAAGATCACCCGCCTCACTACTTTTCTCGTTCCGCCGCGCTGGTGTTTCCTGCGCATCGATACCGATGCGGGTATCAGCGGCTGGGGCGAGCCGGTCCTTGAGGGCCGCGCGCAAACCGTAGCGGCGGCGGTCGAAGAGCTATCCGATTACCTGATCGGCAAGGACCCGCACCATATCGAAGACCTGTGGAGCGTGATGTACCGCGCCGGCTTCTATCGCGGCGGCCCGATCCTGATGAGCGCCATCGCCGGCATCGACCAGGCGCTGTGGGACATCAAGGGCAAGGACCTGGGCCGTCCGGTGTACGACCTGCTCGGCGGCCCGGTGCGCGATCGCATCCGCGTGTACTCGTGGATCGGCGGCGACCGCCCGGCCGACACCGCGCGCGCGGCGATGGAAGCGGTGGCGCGCGGCTTCACCGCGGTCAAGATGAATGCCACCGAAGAAATGCAGTATGTGGACAGCTTCGACAAGGTCGAGCGCGTGCTCGCCAACGTGCAGGCGGTGCGCGACGCGGTCGGCCCGCACGTGGGCCTGGGCCTGGACTTCCACGGCCGCGTGCACAAGCCGATGGCCAAGGTGCTGATGCGCGAACTGGCGCCGTACAAGCTGATGTTCATCGAAGAACCGGTGCTGTCCGAATACCTCGAATGCATTCCGGAGCTGGCGTCCATTTCGCCCGCGCCGATCGCACTGGGCGAGCGCCTTTACTCGCGCTACGACTTCAAGCGCGTGCTGCAGACCGGCGGCGTGGACATCCTGCAGCCCGATCCCTCGCACGCCGGCGGCATCACCGAGACGCGCAAGATCGCCGCCATGGCCGAAGCCTACGACGTGGCCATCGCCCTGCACTGCCCGCTGGGCCCGATCGCGCTGGCGGCCAACCTGCAGATCGACGCGGTGAGCCACAACGCCTTCATCCAGGAACAAAGCCTGGGCATCCACTACAACGCCTCCAACGACCTGCTCGACTACGTCACCGACCGCAGCGTGTTCGCCTACCAGGACGGCTACGTCAGCATGCCCACCGGCCCAGGCCTGGGCATTACGGTGAACGAGGAATACGTCGCCGAGCGCGCCGCCGAAGGCCATCGCTGGCGCAATCCGCTGTGGCGCCATGCCGACGGCAGCGTGGCGGAGTGGTGAGCATGGGCCAGTTCGCCAGCTATCCCAGCCTGCTCGACCGCCATGTCTTCATCAGCGGCGGCGCCACCGGCATCGGTGCCGCCTTCGTCGAACACTTTGCACGACAGGGCAGCCGCGTCGCCTTCGTCGATATCGATCGCGAACACGGCGAAGCCCTGGCGCAGAGCCTGGCCGGCGAACGCCACGCCCCGCGCTTCCTGTCTTGCGACATCACCGACCTCGATGCCCTGCACGCGGCGATCGCCACCGCGCGCGCGGCGCACGGTCCGGTGGCCGTGCTGCTCAACAACGCCGCCAACGACGTGCGCCACCGCTTCGGCGACACCACCAGCGAGCAGTTCGACCGCAACATCGCGATCAACCTGCGCCATCAGTACTTCGCCACCCAGGCCGTGCTGGCGGACATGCGCGCGCTCGGCGGCGGCTCGGTGATCTGCCTGGGTTCCACCGGCTGGATGAAGAAGAACGCCGGCTATCCGCTGTATGCGATGGCCAAGTCCGCGGTGCATGGCCTGGTCAACGGCCTGGCGCGCGAGCTGGGCCACGAGCGCATCCGCATCAACGCCCTGGTGCCCGGCTGGGTGATCACCGAGAAGCAGCGCCGCCTGTGGCTGGATGCGGCCGGCGAGGAAGAAATCCGGCGCACGCAGTGCCTGCCCGGCTACCTGATGGCCGAAGACCTCGCCCGCGCCGCGCTGTTCCTCGGCGCGGACGACAGCCGCATGTGCACCGGCCAGTCCTTTGTCGTCGACGGCGGCTGGGTATGAGCGCGCGCGTCGTCGATCATCCGGCCAATACGCTGGGCGAAGGCATCCTGTGGTGCGAGCGCGAACAGGCGCTGTACTGGACCGATATCCAGGCCGCCACGCTGTGGCGCCATCGGCTGGCGGATGGCCAGACGCGCCACTGGGACATGCCGGAGCGCCTTGGCTGCCTCGCCCTGTGCGAAGCGGACGGCTGGCTGCTGCTCGGACTCGCTTCGCGCCTGGCGTTCTTCCATCCGGAAGACGACACGCTGCTGCCCATCGTGGACGTGGAACCGGAACTGCCGACGCGCCTCAACGATGGCGGCTGCGACCGCCAGGGCCGCTTCGTGTTCGGCACCTTGCACGAGCCCGCGCCCGGCGAAACACGGCGGGCGATCGGAGCGTTCTATCGCCTCAACGCGGATCTCACGCTGGAGCGGCTCAATCTCCCCGGGGTGGGCATCAGCAACAGCGTCGCCTTCAGTCCCGACGGCCGCACCATGTATTTCTGCGACTCGCCTTCGCGCCTGATCCAGTGCTGCGACTACGGCGAGCAGTGCGGCGAGCCACGTGAGTTTGCACGCGTGGACGACGCGCGCGGCGAGCCGGACGGCTCCGCGGTGGATGCCGCAGGCTTTCTGTGGAACGCACAATGGGGCCTGGGCCGCGTGGTGCGCTACGCAGCGGACGGCCGCATCGACCGCATCGTGGATGTACCAGCCACGCAACCCACGCGCCCCGCCTTCGGCGGCCAGCGCCTGGACACGCTTTACATCACCAGCGCACGCGATGGCTTGTCCACCGAGGCGTTGGCGGCGCAGCCGCTGGCCGGCGCGCTGTTCGCGGCGGACCCCGGCACGACCGGCCTGCCCGAGTCACGTTTCCGCGGAGCGCCGCCCGGTTTCGGCCACTCTTCCTGATCCATTGTCGCCTGATCCAACGTCGCCTGATCCATCGTCGCCCTATCCATCGGCGCTCCATTCTTAACGCCAGCGAGGTCCTCGGTTCCATGAACTCCCAAGCCATCGCCTCACCCACGGCCCACGTCAAGGGCACCGTGATCTATACCTGCGTGCTCGCCGCGCTGGCCGGCCTGATGTTCGGGCTGGACATCGGCGTGATCTCCGGCGCTTCGCAGTTCATCAAGGCGGAGTTCGCCCTCAGCGACCACACCATCGAGTGGATCGTCAGTTCCATGATGTTCGGCGCGGCGTTCGGTGCGCTGGGCGCCGGTTGGCTGTCTTCGCAGCTGGGCCGCAAGCGCTCGCTGATCCTGGGCGCGATCCTGTTCGTGATCGGCTCGCTGCTGTGCGGCCTGGCCTGGTCGCCGGAAACCCTGATCGCCGCTCGCGTGATCCTGGGCCTGGCCATCGGCATCGCCACCTTCACCGCACCGCTGTACCTGGCCGAGGTGGCGCCGGAGCACATCCGCGGCGCGATGATTTCCACCTACCAGTTGATGATCACCATCGGCATCCTGGTGGCCTTCCTCTCCGACACCGCGCTCAGCTATCACGGTGCATGGCGCTGGATGCTCGGCGTGATCGCGATTCCCGGCGCGCTGTTCCTGCTCGGCGTGCTCGGCCTGCCGGACAGCCCGCGCTGGCTGATGATGCGCGGCCGCCGCGACGAGGCGATCGAGGTGCTGCGCCGCCTGCGCGGCGACGAAGTAGTGGTGGCGCGCGAAGCCGCCGACATCGAGGAACAACTCAAAACCCCGCAGCGCGGCTGGGACCTGTTCGCGGAGAACCGCAACTTCCGCCGCTCGGTCTACCTGGGCGCCCTGCTGCAGCTGATGCAGCAATTCACCGGCATGAACGTGGTGATGTACTACGCGCCGCGCATCTTCCAGGAAATGGGCTACGACACGGCCGCGCAGATGTGGTTCACCGCCCTGGTCGGCCTGACCAATGTGCTGGCCACCTTTATCGCCATCGCGCTGATCGACCGCTGGGGCCGCAAGCCCATCCTCTATACCGGCTTCACCGTGATGGCGATCGGCCTGGGCGTGGTCGGCGTGCTGATGAACGGCGGCATCACCGGCCAGACCGAGCAGTACACCTGCGTGGCGATGCTGCTGTTCTTCATCGTCGGCTTCGCCATGTCGGCCGGCCCGCTGGTGTGGACGCTGTGCTCGGAGATCCAGCCGCTGAAAGGCCGCGACTTCGGCATCGGCGTCTCGACCTTCACCAACTGGATCACCAACATGGTGGTCGGCTTCACCTTCCTCAGCCTGCTCAACAGCATCGGCAATGCCTCGACGTTCTGGCTGTATGCCGCGCTCAATGCGGTGTTCATCGGACTGACGTTCTGGCTGGTGCCGGAGACGAAGGGCGTGACGCTGGAGCAGATCGAGCGGAATCTGCTGGCTGGAAAGAAGCTGCGCGATATCGGCCGGTAGTGTCGTGACTAGCCCCTCTCCCACCGGGAGAGGGGTTGGGGTGAGGGTTCGGGCGGAGCGCAAGAGTGATGTGCACTGCTCCGTCCGGACCCTCATCCGGCTGCCGCCACCTTCTCCCGGAGGGAGAAGGATTCCTCCTGGGAACATTGGGCTCATATAACCGCGTTCTGCAATATACAAAGCGAGGCCGGACCCACCGGCCCGTTCATGCCATAACTTTCCAACACGCCACCAACTCATCCGGAGTGAACGTCATGCATCGCATCCGTTCCTGGTGGTCCCGTGTACTCTTCGTGTGCCTGCTCGCCTGCATCGGCAGCGCCCACGCCGCAACCGGCACCGTCCTGCAAGGCAGCACCCTCTACCCCCGCGTCGTACGGCTGGAACACGGCCCTGCCAACACCTACGGCCGCCTCGTCGCCAGCACCAACGGCATCATCTTCCAGAGCAACGACAACGGCGCCAGCTGGAGCCAGCTCGGCTCCGTTCCCACCGTACCGGGCAGCAGCGAGCGCTGCTGCGCCACGCTGTACGAACTGCCGCAGCAGGTAGGTTCGCTGGCGGCCGGCACGCTGATCTCCGCGGGCTCGTATTTCTCCGGCAGCAATCCGGCGGTCGAGGTCTACATCAGCACCAACCAGGGCGTGTCGTGGACCTACCACAGCACACCTGCGCTGGCCGCCGACAACAACCACGGCGGCCTGTGGGAACCGGAATTCAGCGTGGCCAGCGACGGCGCGCTGGTGATGTTCTGGTCCGACGAAACCGATCCATGCTGCAGCCAGAAGCTCGCCCAGATCCGCACCTACAACGGCAGCAGCTGGCAGGACCGGACCGACACCATCCGCAGCACCATCCAGGGCGACCGCCCCGGCATGATCACGGTCAGCAAGCTGCCCAACGGGCATTACTTCATGAGTAACGAGCTGTGCGGCCCGGCCGCCTGCACGGTGTTCTCGCGCAGCTCGACCGACGGCTGGAACTACGGCGACCCCACCAACATGGGCAGCCGGGTGCAGACCACGGCAGGCCAGTACCTGGAACACGCGCCGCTCAACCGCTGGAGTCCGTCGGTGCTGTCATCGAACGGCGCGATCCTGCTGGTGGGCCAGGTGATGTACGAGGCCAACGGCAGCGTGTCCGCCTCCAACGGCAAGGTGCTGTTCGTCAACACCAACGTGGATGGCACCGGCAACTGGTACACCATCGCCGCGCCGGTGCAGGTGCCCGGTGCGTACGACAACTACTGCCCCAACTATTCCTCCGCCCTGCTCCCGGCGGCGGACGGCTCCAGCATCCTGGAACTGGCCTCGGACTATCTCAACGGCGGCTGCATCGTGTACTTCGCCAGCGAGCCGTGGAACCGCTTGCCCGGCGACGGCTCGGTCCATGCGTTTCAGAGCGTGCAGGCGCCCGCGCTGTGCCTGGACAACAGCGGCTGGTCCACCGCCAACAACACCAGCGCGGAACTGTGGGACTGCAACAACCTGTCGGTGCAGAACTGGACCGTGCACGCCAAGGGCGGCGGCTGGTTCAGCATCCAGAACCAGGCGACCGGCCTGTGCGTGGACAACACCGGCGGCAGCACGTCGCCGGGCAACCTGGTCACCTTGTGGGGCTGCGCCAACAACGCCAACCAGAACTGGCAGTTCATGGATCTTGGCAACGGCAGCTACAAGCTGATGAACCAGGCTTCGGGCTCGCTGATCCTGGATGACCCGGGCGGTTCCACCACGCACGGTACGCAGCTGCAGCTATGGACCGACAACGGCCTGGCGCCGCAGCAGTGGATTTTGCATTGACCCACCGCCGTAGGTTGGGGTGAGCCGAAGGCGAACCCCAACGTCGCCACGCCGGTAAGCGCGTGGCACGTTGGGGTTCGCTGTGCTCACCCCAACCTACGTCCGGCGCTCGCTTACTGCTCGCTATCCACTTTCACCTCCACCCGCCGGTTCGGCGCCAGGCAGGCGATCAGCTCCGCGCGCTTGCCGTCGGGGCAGTCCTTCACCTGATCCGCCTTGCCATGTCCCTCGGCGCTGATCCGTTCCGCCGGCACGCCCGCACGCACCAGTTCGGCCTTTACCGATTCGGCCCGGCGCTGCGACAACTCCTGGTTGTAGGCAGCGCTGCCCAGACGGTCGGTGTAGCCGTCGATGCGCACCGAACGCAGCTTGTCGCCCTGCCCGCTCAGTTCCGCGGCCAGATCGTCCACCGTACGGCGTCCCGCGGGCGACAGCTCGGACTTGTCGAACGCGAACAGCGCATCGGCCGAAAGCACGCGCGGCTTGCCCGCTGCCGGCGCCACCGGTGCAGGTGCCGCCGGCTTCGGCTCGTCCAGCATTGCCGCGCAGGATTCCGGCTTCCAGTAGAAGCTGCGCGCGAGCTTGTTGTCGTCGAACAGCACCTTGTACTGGCACACCGTGACTTCATCGCTGCCAGGCTTGCGGAAGTTGAACAGGTAGTTCCACTCACGCACGCCCCACACACCTTCGCTGAAGTGCGGGTAGCCGATCAGGTCCGACACCTGCGGCTTGTTGAGGCCCGCCTTTATCTGTCGCAGGTTGGCCAGGTTCGGGAAGGTGCCGCCCTTGTGCATCGGCGTGGTGTCGCCCGGTTCCGGCCACACGAACTGGCCGGCCGTGCCGCCGTCCTTGGCGATGTCGTGGCTGACGTTGCCGCAGGCGGCCAGCGCGAACGCGAACGCGAACGAGGCCAGGGCGAGGTGCTTGAAATAGATACGCATGGATTTGGCTCCTTGAAGATCGCTCATGGTCAGGTTCGCGCTCACCACACCACACCCGCGCCGACACCGGCGCCGGCATCGCCGCGCGAGTTGGTGGTGGCGTTGAGCTTGAACACGTAGCGGCCGCTTTCGGTGATGGTCGACACGCCGACGGCGATGCCGCTCTCCCCGTGGAAGGTGCCCAAGGCCACGGCGGCCGAGCTCTGGTTCGGCTGGTAGGCCTGCGGCAGGCTGGACATCGCCATCGCCGAGGCGATACCCGCGTTGGCACGGTTGCCGATGCGGTTGAGGTCGCGGTCCACCGTCTGGAAGCGCTGGTCCACGTAGTCCTTGGACCAGTTCTTCGCGCTCTGGATGGCGTCGTTGAGCTGGCCGACGTTCACCGCATCGGTGGCGTTGGTGCCGGCCGCGACGTTGGTGACGGTGCGCTCGTGGCCGACCGAACCGACCGATACCGTGTTGGCAGTGTTGGCCACCGAGTTGGCGCCGATCGCCACGCTGTTGTCGCCGGTGGCGGTGGAACCCGCGCCCACCGCGGTGGAATTGCCGCCGGTGGCGGTGGCGTTCTTGGTGTTGTCGACGCTGGTCTGGTAGGTGTTGGTGGTGCCGCCGCCGGGGCCCTGCTGCGGCAGATTGTTGACCGTGCTGGTGAGGTTCTGCAGGCTGGTGTAGAGCTGCTGCAGCGTCTGGTTGGTGGCGTACAGCTGCGAACCGTTGATCGCATCCGTGCTGCTGCCGCTGATGCGGCCCGCCGCCACGTTGGTGAGCGTGCGCTCCGCCCCGAGGCTGCCCACGCTCACCGTCGAACCCGGCGTGGTGCCGGCGAAGTTGTAGGTGGTGCCCGCCAGGGTGGTGCTGGCCGTACCTACCGCCGCATCCGTCTTGGAACCGGCACCGAGCGCCACGCTGCCGGCAAACGCCGCTTGCGTACCCGCACCCAGCGCCATCGCCTGGATGCCGTTGGAGGTGGCATTGGTACCGAGCGCCACGCCATCGGCGAGATTCACCGTGGCGTTCTGCCCGATCGCGGTGCCCCCTGGCGCGGTCTGCTGCACGATCGCGCCGTTGCCGATGCCTACGCCGTTGTCGCCGTTCACCGTGGTCTGCGGGCCGACCGCTACCGACTCCGCACCCGCGGCCAGCGAATCGCTCGCGGTGGAATTGGCGTGGAAGTACTTGATCGGCGTCACCGAGAACGAACTCATCGCGCCCTTCAACTGGCGCAGGCTCACCGCATCCTGGTCCAGCGTACCGTCCGCCACGTTGGTGATCTGGCGGAAGTCGGTGGCGTTGCCCACCGACACCGCGCCGAGCAGGTTGCGGTCGGTGGTGTTGTACGGGATCACATTGGTGCCGACGATGATCGAGCCGGACGCCGGTGCGATCGCCCGATCGGACACCGCACCCGCACCCAGCGCCACACCGCCGAGCACCGACACACCCGTGCCCTGGCCCAGCGCCGTCGCGCGGTCGGCCGTGGCGGTGGCATCGACGCCTGCCGCCATGGCGTTGACCCCCGTGGCACCGTTGTTGGCGTAGTTGCCGCCGTGGGTGCCGTTGTCGTTGACGCTGTAGTAATGCGTGGCGCCGGCGGCGACCACGTTGCTGAGGTTGTCCACCGCCTGGTTGGTGGCGAACAGCTGCGAGCCGTTGATCGCATCGGTGCTGCCGCCGTTGACCTGGCCCGCCGCCACGTTCGTGATCGTGCGCTCGGCACCACCCGCGCCGACGCTCACCGTGCTGGTCGGCGTTGCGCCGGCATAGGTATAGGTCGTGCCGGCGATGGTGCCACTGCCGGTCTGGACCACAGCACCCGTGGCACTGCCCGCGCCCAGGGCCACGTCACCGGCATTGGCGCCCGCGGTCGCGCCGTTGCCGATCGACACCGCATTGGTGGTGGTGGCATTGGACACCGGACCGATCGCCACGCTGTCCGTGCCGGTGGCCTGCGAATCGGCCAGGGTGGAGTTGGCGTGGAAATACTTGATGCCCGCGCCGGTCACCGCACCGCCGATCTGGTTGAAGATCTGCTGCAGCGAGCTGTACGTATTGCCGGCGTAGGTGATGCCGGTATTGATGGTGCCGGTGGTCGGATCGTAGGTGGTGGTGCCGCCGTAGCTGTTGGCGATCGAGTTGCCCAGGTTGGTCACCGTGCTGCCGACGGTGCCGATGGCCTGGTTGGTCTGGAACAGCTGCGAGCCGTTGATCGCATCCGTGCTGCTGCCGCTGATGCGGCCGGCGGCGACGTTGGTGACGGTGCGCTCGTTGCCGACGCTGCCCACGCTTACCGTGCTGGTCGGCGTGGTGCCGGCGAAGGCATAGGTGGTGCCATTGATCACGGTGTTGGCCGTGCCCACCGCCGCGGTCGTGCTCGAACCCGAACCCAGCGCCACGTCGTTGGCGTTGTTCGCCGCCGCCGCATTGCCGAAGGCGACCGCGCCGGCCGCCAGCGCGCTGCTGGCATTGCCCACCGCCACCGAGCCGACACCCTGCGCATTGTTGCCGTTGCCCAGCGCCACCGCGCCATTGCCGTTGGCCGTGTTGTTGGCGCCCATGCCTACCGCACCGGTGCCGGTGACCGTGTTCGGATCGCCGATCGCGACGGCACCGTCGCCATTCACCGTCTGGCCCTCACCGATCGCCACCGCGCCGGTACCGCTCTGCACCTGCGAGTTGTGGCCCATGGCGACCGAACCCACGCCCGCCGCCAGGGTGCCGGGGCCGGAGGCGACGGAGTTGACGCCAGTCGCGCCGTTGTTGGCGTAGTTGGACTGCTGCGTGCCGCCGTCGTTGACGCTGTAGTAGTGGATCGCGTTGGCGACCACGCTGTTGTTCAGCGCGTCCACCGCCTGGTTGGTGGCGTATAGCTGCGAACCGTTGATGGCGTCGGTGCTGCCGCCGTTGATGCGGCCCGCCGCGACGTTGGTGATGGTGCGCTCGGCACCTGGGTTGCCCACGCTGATCGTCGAACCCGGCGTGGTGCCGGCGAATGCGTAGGTGGTACCGGCGATGGTGTAGTTCGCCGTGCCCACCGCCGCCGCCGTTACCGCACCGGCGCCCAGCGCCACGCTGCCGGCGAACGCCGCCTGCGTGCCGGCGCCCAGCGCCATCGCCTGGATGCCGTTGGAGGTGGCATTGGTGCCCAGCGCCACGCCGTCGGCCAGGTTTACCGTGGCGGTCTGGCCGATCGCCGTACCGCCCGGCGCGGTCTGCTGCACGATCGCGCCATTGCCCAGGCCGATGCCGTTGTCGCCGTTCACCGTGGTCTGCGGGCCGATCGCCACCGACTCCGCACCGATCGCGGCCGAGTCGGTCGCGGCGGAGTTGGCGTGGAAGTACTTGATCGGCGTCACCGAGAACGAAGACATCGCGCCCTTCAACTGGCGCAGGCTCACCGCATCCTGGTCCTGCGTGCCGTCCGCCACGTTGGTGATCTGGCGGAAGTCGGTGGCATTGCCCACCGACACCGCGCCGAGCAGGTTGCGGTCGGTGGTGTTGTACGGGATCACATTGGTGCCGACGATGATCGAGCCGGACGCCGGCGCGATCGCACGGTCAGACACGGCCCCCGCGCCCAGCGCCACACCACCGAGTACCGACACGCCCGTGCCCTGGCCCAGCGAGGTGCTGCGATCGGCAGCGGCGGTGGCACCGACGCCGGCCGCCAGCGCATTGATGCCGGTGGCGCCGTTGTTGGCGTAGTTGCCGCCCTGCGTGCTGTTGTCGTTGACGCTGTAGTAATGCGTGGCGCCGGCGGCAACCACATTGCTGAGGTTGTCCACCGCCTGGTTGGTGGCATATAGCTGCGAGCCGTTGATCGCATCGGTGCTGTTCTGTCCGATGCGGCCAGCGGCGACATTGGTGATGGTGCGCTCGGCCCCGCCAGCACCGACGCTCACCGTGCTGCCCGGCGTGGTGCCGGCGAAGCTATAAGTGGTGCCGGCAATCGTGTAGCTGGCCGTACCCACCGCCGCGGTCGTGGTCGAACCGGAACCCAGCGCCACATCCTTGGCGTTGCTGGCTGTCGCTCCATCGCCGAACGCCACCGCACCGGCCGCCTGCGCGGCGCTGGCATTGCCCAGCGCCACGGAGCCGACGCCTTGTGCGTTGTTGCCGTTGCCGATCGCCACGGCGCCGTTGCCATTGGACGTGTTGTTGGAACCGACCGTGACGGCGCCGGTGCCGGTAGCCGAATTCGGATCGCCGATCGCCACCGCGCCATTGCCGTTGACGGTCTGGCCTTCGCCTAGCGCGACCGCACCGATACCGCCGAGCACCTGCGAGTTATGGCCGCCGGCGATAGAGCCAACGCCAGCTGCCGCTGCCACTGTGCTCGTATCGCCGAAGGCCACCGTGGATACAGCCAGCGCCTGCGAACCGCTACCGATGGCTGTCGCTCTGTCGGCGCCAGCCTTCGCCTGGTTGCCGACCACCGTCGCCGCCACTCCACTGGCGGTGGATTGGGGGCCTACGGCCAGCGATTGCTGCCCCGTGGCAGCGGCTCCAGGCCCCAGCGCGGCACTAAGTTGCGCGGTCGCTCTCGAAGAAACTCCGACAGCGACCGAATTCAGTCCACTGGCCCCAGCGTCGATGCCGAGAGCCGTGGAATTTTGCGCACTGGCAACCGAACGAGCGCCAATCGCCGAGCCACCAAGCCCCGCCGAGGCGGTACTGCCCAGCGCTAATCCCTCATTGGCAGTAGCTGTCGCCTGTGAGCCGATGGCCACGGCCGCTCCTCCCGCAGCGCTGGCACCCACGCCTGCTGCGAGCGAGTTGAGCCCGGACGCACCGTTATTGAGGTAGTTGCCGCCCTGCGTGCCTCCATCGTTGACGCTGTAGTAGTGAACCGGCGCGGCCGTGGTCGCGATGGCATTCACCGCCTGCGTCACCGCATAGAGCTGCGAGCCGTTGATCGCATCCGTGCTGCTCTGCGCGATGCGGCCGGCGGCCAGGTTGGTGATGGTGCGCTCCGTGTTCAGCGCACCGACGCTCACCGTGCTGGTCGGCGCGACACCGGAGAAGTTATAGCTGGTGCCCGCGATGGTGTAGCTCGAGGTCGCTACAGCCGCGGCCGTGGTCGAGCCGGAACCCAGCGCAACGTCCTTGGCATTGTTGGCCGCCGCCCCATCGCCGAACGCCACCGCGCCGGCCGCCAGCGCCTTGCTGGTATTGCCCAGCGCCACCGAGCCCTGGCCGATCGCCTGGTTGGAATTACCGATCGCCACGGCACCGGCCGCCGCCGTGGTGCCGGCGGCATCTCCCGCGGCGACGTTGTTCGCGCCCATCGTCACGGCGCCGGTGCCATTGGAGGTGTTCGGATCGCCGATCGCCACTGCGCCGTTGCCGGTGGCCTTCTGGCCCTCGCCCAGGGCAACCGCGCCGGTACCGGCCGTCACCTGCGAGTTGTGGCCGCCGGCGATGGAGCCGGTGCCTGCACCGGCGGCCACCGTGCTCGTATCACCGAAGGCCACCGCCGATGCCGCCGAGGCCTTTGAGCCATTGCCCAGCGCCAATGCATTGGCTGCAGCTGCCACGGCCGCATTGCCGAATGCAGACGCGTTCGTCCCCGTTGCACTGGAGCCCTGGCCGATCGCGGTCGAGAACTGAGCGCTGGCAGTGACATTGGGGCCGACCGCGACGGAGCCGACGCCGGACGCGGTGACGGTGTTGCCCAGAGCGAGCGCCGAGCTGGCCGTCGCATTGGCGTTCTGACCGATGGCGCTGCTGCCAGTCGCGGTCACCGAGCTGAGAGTTCCGATGGCGATGCCATTGCCTGCGGTGGCGGAGACGGATGCGCCCGCGGAAATATTGCTGCCACCGCCGATCGCGATGGAACCCAGTCCAGCAGCCTTGGCGGCACTCGCGGCTGTGGAATTTCCTCCAATGGCAAGCGAGCTGGTGTTGCTCGACACGGTATTCGCGCCGATCGCGAGCGCGGCGTCACCGCTGGCGTTGGCGGCGGCGCCAAATGCCACAGCTCGTGCGGCACTCGCAACGCTGTTGTAGCCGATGGCGGTCGCCTGCGTCTGGCTCGCATTGGCCTGCAGGCCCATGCCGATGGTGTAGGTGGCTGAAGCGGACACGTCCGTACCGATGGCGATAGCCGATTCAGCCGATGCGCCCGTACCCACGGTGCGCGCGCCAAGATAAACCGCATTGAGCGCTGTTGCATAAGCTTGCCAGCCAGCGGCGGTCGCGTGAGTGGCGGTGCTTTGCGAAGAGAGGCCGACCGCCGTTGCGCCGTCAGCCGAGGCTTTGCTGGAGGCGCCCAGCGCAGTGGCCTGGCCCGTACTTGCTGCGGCGCCCGAACCAAGAGCAACGGCATTGATGGCGCCGGTTGCGCTGGCCGATGGACCGATCGCCACGCTGTTGCCGGAATTGGCATCGACGGAACTGAGCGCACCGATCGCGACTGCATTGCCGCCTACGGCTTTCGAGACCGTACCGATGGCGACGCCGCTTGCGCCAGAGGCAGTGACGTCCTGACCGATAGCGATCGCGCTGTTGGCAAGCGCACCGGTGCCGGCCGCCGTCCGCGCCCCCAGATAAATGGAATTGACGCCGGTCGTATAGGCCTGGAAACCGAGAGAAATGCTGTTCTGAGCGGCAGCATGGGGGTTATAGCCCACCGCCAGGGCGCCCAGCACGTCAGCGTGCGCAAGCGCCCCGAGGGCAGTGGCGCCGACACCGCTGGCCGCGGACTGCAGACCCATGCATGAAGCCGTGCTGTTGTAGGCGTTGTAAGGCGCCCCGGTGCAATCCACCGACTGCGCATGCGCCGGCAACACCCACGCCGCCCCGCCGAAGGCCGCCAGCCCAAGCAAGAGACCCGCACCCATTCCGCGCCGCGATCGATGGCGCACCGCGCCCTGCGCGCTTCCACCGGGTTGGCTTGCTGCCAGCTCCGACACCACCACGAGCTGCTGCAGCGCGCGGTTCCAGACCTTGCCGTAAATCTTGTTCATGACGATCTCCTTGCATGGGGCAGATGCAGATCTAAGGAGGCGCGCGGATCCGGCGACGCGGGCACGCAAAGACCCGGGGCGCGTAACCTCGACTCGGTTACGCGCCGTCAGAGCGCTTGCGGCGCACGTGCTTGGGTTTTCTCCGCGGCCCGTGTACTTAAAGGCGTTCGCTTAAAACGCGAACGTCATGACGACGGCGCCCGGGGCATGGCCCGGGTCAGGCGCTCATAAGCGCGGAGGCGGCACGGGGCCGCGACATAGTCGGATGAGAATCCCCTGGATCGGCGGGCGCTGGAGTCGCTTGGGCTCGACCAACGTCATTGTCGACTACTCCTGTGTTGCTTCCATCTGGTGGATACGTGTCCATTGCGTATGCCACTTCCCTTCCTGGGAAGGCCGCCCCTTTCCATTTGTTTCCATCGCCGCCCCCGCAAGCGCATGAAGCCGCCGCGTCGGGAAGCGCGATGCATGACCGTCGTCGATAATTCGATGAACAAAGATGCGCGCCGGCCATCTCGCTGGCCGGCCCACGCCGCGGGAGAGCACGCGTGCGTTGCCCTGGTGATGGCGACAAGGACGCTGTGGGCGCGACGGCCCAAGGGAGCCGTAGCGGCTGGCGTAAGCTGGGTTTCGACGCGCGCTGGCGCTGGCCCATCGGTTCAATCCCCCGGCGATGCACGAGGGCATGGGATGCGGCGTCGACACAACCGGGCAACACTCCGCCGCAACGCCTGAGGTGCGCCTTGGCGATGAACATCGAAGTCTGCCGGGCGAAACGCTGCTTCCGGATGCCCCCTGTAGCACCTTGCTATTTAGGTTGCGCGAGCGCCCATCGCTTCCTGGCGAAAGAGCAGGAACGCAACCATCGGTTGACATCTACGAATGGATTGGATGTTAGCCATCCGGAGACACGTCCGTGAGACTACGCAAGTTTTTCGCAGCGAATAGTACTGTCGCAAAAAGCTGAGATGCGCATCACTCTATTTTCGAGCATCAATTTGACGATGATCTTTTCCGTCCCGCCAGCCGTGACGTTGGCGCGCCAAATGTCTGCAATATTGCGCAATTGAAATCTATTTGGACGTCTAAACAAAAATAGCGTCGGCATGCGCCAGACACGAATAGCGTCGACCATCGCCATGACCGGCCAGCGCCCTGCCAAGTTCGCTGACGACGTTTTGTCCGGGCATGCCGAGCCAGCTCCCGGCGCGCGGGAATGCGGTCGTACGTGGCAGTGATCAACTCAAAGCGAGTCGCAATCGGACTCAACCGGGGCCGGATTCCTAGGAACCCTCACGCAGCGAGAAGATCCGCGCCAGCGGCACCCACTTCTGCCCAGGCTGCGCCCAGGGCAGGCGCTGCTGGAAGGTATCCATCAAGGTCTCCCACGCTTGCACGCGGGGATTGGCGGCGTCGGCGGCGGCCTTCGCGGCGCCGTCGAAATCGTCCGCGACATCCATCACCAGCACCAGCCGGTTGCCGGTGCGGAAGATCTCCAGGTCGCGTACGCCGGCATCGCGAATCGAGGCCACGATCTCCGGCCAGATCTGCTCCGGCCGATGCCAGCGCTCGTACTCGGCGATCAGCGCCGGATCGTCCCGCAGGTCGAGCGCGAAATACATCCGCGGCATGTCAGCGCTCCGCGGCGCTGCGCAGGCGCGCAAACAACAGGATCACCACGAAGCTGGCCGCCGGCACCAGCATGGCGCGTGAAATGCCTGCCGCATCCGACACCGCGCCCATCACCGCGGTCAGCACCGCACCGCCGATGATGGTCATCACCAGCAGGGCCGAGCCGAGCTTGCGCTCATCGTCGCCGCGACCTTCCACGCCCAGCGCGAAGATCGTCGGGTACATCACCGACATGAAGAAACTGCAGGCCACCAGTGCGCAGGCGCCGAGCGCACCCGGCACCGCCACCGCGAACAGCGTCAGCACCACGTTCACCGCCGCGAACAGCGCGAGCAACCGCCGCGGCGCGACATAGCGCATCAGCGCGCTGCCGGCGAAGCGCCCGGCCATGAAGCAGGCCAGCGATACCAGCATGTAGTTGGCGGCCGATTTGGCCGGCGTACCGGGCATCGTCGCCTGCACGTAGCGGATCAGATAGCTCCACACGCCCACCTGCGCGCCCACATAGAAGAACTGCGCGGCCAGCGTGGCGAGGAAGCGGCGATCGCCCAGCAGGCGCGCGAGTACGCCATGGCCTTGCGCCGCACCGCCCTGCTCCACGGCATGCGCGGCGGGAAAGCGCGTCATCACGATCAGCAGGCCCCAGGCCAGCACCACCAGGCCGATCGCCAGATACGGCAACTGCACGGCCGCCGTCTCATGCGCCACGAAGGCGGCGCGCTCGGCCGCGCTCAGCGCGGCGAGCTGTTCGGGCGTGTGTTCCACGCCGGAGAAGATGAAATGCTGGCCGATCAGGATGCCCGCGATCGAACCCAGCGGATTGAACGCCTGCGCCAGGTTCAAACGGCGCGCGGCGGTCTCGCTGGGTCCAAGCAAAGTCACGAACGGGTTGGCGGAGGTTTCCAGGAAAGCCAGGCCGCTGGCGATCACGAACAGCGCCAACAGGAAGAACCCGTAGGTGCCCTGCTCCGCCGCGGGCCAGAACAGCAGCGCACCCAGCCCGTACAGGGCCAGTCCGAACACCACGGCGCTCTTGTAGCCGAAGCGGCGCATATACATGCCGGCCGGCATCGCCACCAGGAAGTAGCCCAGGTAGAACGCGCTCTGCACCAGGCCTGCCTGGAAGTCGTTCAGCACGAACGCCTTCTTGAACTGCGGAATCAGCACGTCGTTGAGGTTGTTGGCCACACCCCACAGGAAGAACAGGCTGACGACCAGCACGAGCGGGAGTGGCGAACGGCCTGCCGTCCCGGATGAGGACGCCGCCAGGTGCCGCGTTTGCGTTGTCGTGTCCAAACCGCCTACCCCACTAGCTGGCGTCCCCTCGAGGGGACAAGTCGCGACAGAATGTGCAAATATGAACAGCAATTTCACCCGTAACACAAGATGCAACGCAACAAGCCGGGCCCGGTGCGTGGCATGGCGCGGCGCGCTGAGGCAATCTTGCCGATCGTCGAAGGGATCATCGAGGGGAACCCAGCACCATGCCCAAGCAGAGCACACCCAAGTACCGCGCGCCCGCGCTGGACAAAGGCCTGGATATCCTGGAACTGCTCGCCGGCTCGCCGGTGCCGCTGAGCATCGCCGAGGTTTCTGAGGGCGTGGGCCGTTCGCGCGGCGAGATCTTCCGCATGCTGCAGGTGCTGGAAGAGCGCGACTACATCACGCGCGGCGAAGGCGACTCCGGTTACTCGATCACCCCGCGCCTGTTTCGCTTGGGCATGGAACAGCCGCCGCTTAAGACCGCGGTCGAAGCGGCGCTGCCGGTGATGCATCGCCTTGCGCATGCAGTCGACCAGTCCTGCCATCTGGTGGTGCCGTCGCGCGAGCAGATCGTGGTGATCGCGCGCATCGATCCACCCGGCGAGATCGGCCTGGTGGTGCGCGTCGGCCACCGCCGCCCGCTGTCGCAGGCCACCTCCGGCCACGTGCTGCTGGCCTTCCAGACCGACGAAGTGCAGAAGCTGTGGCTGGACATGATTGCCGCGCACGAACCGGAACTGGACCGCAAGAAGCTGCTCAAGCACGCCGCACTGGTGCACGGCCGCGGCTATGCCAGCGCCGCCAGCCATATCGTCGACGGCGTGACCGACCTGTCCGCGCCGGTGCTGCAGCATGGCAGCGCGGTGTGCGCGTTGACGGTGCCGTTTATCGAGCGGCGTGCGTCGGCGATCAGCGAAAAAATGACGCTGGAGCATCTGCGGCAGGCGGCGGCGGATATCTCGGACATCCTGCAGTACGGCGGGCCTTCGCGCGCCGATTGAGGCGGGGCTGGCTGAATCAGCGCGAATGCCAACGCATTAACGAACAAACGCATACGTTTTTCACGCTCCCCCACGCTACGGATGCCGACACTGGCTTGCCTTCAGGTCGTCCAGGAGCGCGTCATGCCGTCGTCCCTTCCGCGCTGGTGCATCGTGATCCCTTGCCACAACGAGGAACGCGCCATCGGCGGCGTGCTGGCCGGCGCGCTGCGGCTCGGCGTGCCGGTCTGCGTGGTCGACGACGGCTCCACCGACGCCACGCCGAAGATCGTCTCGCGCCATCCCGGCGTAACCCTGCTGCGCCACGACGGCCAGCACGGCAAGGGCGAAGCCCTGCGCACCGGCCTGCGCGCGGCACGGCAATCCGGTTTCGAAGCCGTGCTGACCATGGACGGCGATGGCCAGCACCAGGCCGACGACGTGCCCTACCTGTTGGCCGCAGCCAAGCGCCACCCCGGCAGCATGGTCATCGGCGCACGCCTGCTTGATGTCGAACGCCAACCCCGCGCGCGCCACCTGGCCAACCGCGTAGCGGACTGGGGCATCTCCTGGGCCTGCGCACGCAGCATCGCCGACACGCAGAGCGGTCAGCGCTGGTACCCGCCGGCGGTGCTGGAACTGGCCGACACCGCCACGGATGGCTTTGCCTATGAAGCCGCGTTGCTGATCCGCGCCTGCCGCGAAGTCGGGGTCGACGTCATCTCCGTACCGATTCCCTCGCGCTACGGCCCGCAGTTCCGCCACAGCCATTTCCGCCCGCTGCTGGACGTGGCGCGCATCACCTGGTCGACCTCCACCCACCTGCTGGGCTATGGCCGCTTGCGCGAGAGCTATCGCCTGGCGCAGGAACGCCAACCGCTGGTCGAACATCACCGCCCGCGCTTCGCCGCGGATGGCGCCCGCCTCAGCGCCAGCCTTCCCGGCAGCTCCGGCTGAGCGGCGCTTCGACGCGGCGCGTGGCGATGCTCTGTGCCGCAGGATGGTCTGCTTGAAAAAAATGCGCGCGTGAATTCAAGCGCGCCTTGAGCGGAGCAGAGAGTCCACCGATCGTGATCGTCGCCGGATAAATCGTCGGCCGACTCCGGCCTGCCCGGAGCAGCGACCGAGTGGAGGGCGCCCTCCCGGCGGCCACAGGACAAAGCCGCGCGCCGCGCTTGCAGGCCCCGCACCCCTCCGGGCAAGCTACCGGGTTTTCGCCACCCCGGAGTCCTCCATGTCGAATCTCGACACCATCATCCAGATCATGCCCGCCACCGGCTGGGTCGCCGTCTACGACGAAGGCGGCGAAGAAAGCGCCCAGGCCATCGTCTGCTTCGCCCTGGTCGAATCCGAAGCCGGCGGCACCCGTCGCCGCAGCGTCCGCCCGATGTGCGCCGACGGCCGCTCGGTCGCGTTCGCCGACGAAGCGACCAATTTCGTCCGCGTCGAAGAACTCGAAGCCTTCGAGGAAGACGAAGAAGAAGACGAAGAGGAAGAAGACGAGGAATAAGCCCTCGCCTGCTCAGGCCAGCTGGCGCGCCGCCAGCTGGCCGAGTTTTTTCAGCGCCTGCTCCAGCCGTGCATCCCACGGCATCCCGCAGCTCAGGCGCAGGCAATCGCGGTAGTCGCCGCGGCTGGAAAACAGCACGCCCGGCGAGGTGCCGATGCCTTGCTCCAGCGCCGCCGCGAACAAGTCCTCGCCATCGCCGCCCTGCGGCAACTGCAACCACAGCGACAGGCCGCCGCGCGGCTCGCTGGCGCGCGTGCCCGCCGGCCAATGCCGTGCGATCGCTTCGTGCAGGCGCTGCGCATTGTCCGCCAGGGCGCGGCGCAGGCGCCGCAGATGGCGTTCCAGATCGTGCTTCTGCAGATAATCGGCCATCGCCAGCTGCGGCAGGCTGGCCGCGCCGACGGTGGAGCAATACTTGGCGCGCACCAACGCATCCGTCCACGCACCGGCCGCCATCCAGCCCAGGCGCAGGCCCGGCGACAGCGACTTGGAGAACGAACCGCAACCGATCACGTTGCCGCGCGTATCCCAGCGGCGCAGCGGCGACGGCCGCTCGCCGGACCAGGCCAGGTCGCCGTAGACGTCGTCCTCGATCACCACCGTGCCGTGGCGTGCGCAACTGGCCAGCAAGGCCTGCTTGGCGACATCGCTGGTGACGCTGCCGAGTGGATTGTTGAAATTCGGTACCAGCACCGCCGCGCGCACACGGTTCTGCTGCAGCAGCAGATCGAGCCGCGCGACGTCGATGCCCTGCCCCACCAGGTTCGGCACTTCGAGCACTTTCAGCCGCAGCGCCGCCACCGCCTGCAGGATGCCGTGATAGGTCGGCGTCTCCACCAGCACCACATCGCCGGGCGCGGTCAGCGTGCGCAGGGCAAGGCTGATGCCTTCCATCGCGCCGGCGGTGATCACGATCTCCTCGGGCGACACGTCGGCGCCGAGTTGCGCATAGCGGCGCGCGATCTGCCGGCGCAGCGCGGGCAGGCCTTGCGGCGACGCGTAGTCGAGCACGGCGGCCGGATGGTGGCGCAGGCTGCGGCCCAGCGCGGCGGTAAGCGCGGCCTGCGGCAGCAGCGCGGGCGACGGCGTGGCGCTGTGCAACGGCAGCACGTCGCTGCGCGCCAGCATGTCGAGCACGTCCTGCAGCGCCGGGTTGCTCACCGCGCCGGGCGTGCGCCGGCGCATCGGCTTCGCGGCAGGCGGCAGCGGCACCGCGGCGCGCACGTAGTAGCCCGAGCGCGGACGCGCCACCACCAGCCCCTCGCGCTCCAGCTGCAGGCAGGCCTGCACCGCGGTGGCGGCGCTGAGGCCGTGGCCATGCGCCAGTTGGCGGATCGAAGGCAGGCGCTCGCCGGCGCGCATGGCGCCGCGGGCGATCTGGCCGCGCAGTTCGCCGGCGAGGCGTTCGTAGAGCAGCATGGGGGCACCCCAACTGTATCGGTCTATTCTCATTCTATCTGAATCTGTATCGGTCGAGACAGGCGCCCTACGCTGGCGATATCGTCCACAGAGAAAACCCCATGGCTCCCCTGCCCGGCCGCGACGAATCGCGCGCGGCCCTGTTCCAGTTGCTGGTCGCCGAACTGCTGATCGGCTCGGTCGGCGTGTTCGTGCACGAGAGCGGCCAGGACGCCGTCACGGCCGTGTTCTACCGCTGCCTGTTCGGCGGCCTGTTCCTGCTGGTGCTGGGCCTGGCCCGCGGTTACCTGCGCGGACTCTGGCAGGACCGCACTCTGCTGCGCGGCGCGGTATTCAGCGGCATCCTGCTGGTGCTCAACTGGGTGGCGCTGTTCGCCGGCATGGCGCGCTCGTCGATCGGCGTAGCGACCCTGGTCTATCACTTCTTTCCGTTCGTGATGCTGATCCTGGCCGCGCTGCTGCAGGGCGAGCGCACGCATCCGGTGGATCTGGCGTGGACCCTGCTGGGTTTCTTCGGCGTGGTCTGCTCGGCCAACCCCGCCAAGCTGTGGCACGACGCCGACACCTCATACCTGATCGGCATCGGCCTGACCCTGCTCGGCGCGGTGCTGTGCGGGGCCTCGCTGCTGATGTCGCGCCAGATCGGACGCGAGCGGCCGTTCGCGCTGGTGATGATCCAGTGCTGGGTTGGCGTGTTGATGCTGGCGGGATTTTCCAGCTCAGGCGTATTTCACCTGGGGACGCATTGGTTATGGCTGGTCGGGCTGGGGGTGATCCATAGCGGCATCGTGTACATGTTGTTCTATTCGTCGTATCCGCGGCTGCCGGTGGTGACTATTGCAGTGGTGGCGTTCGTGTATCCGCTGGTGACCTTGCTGCTGGATTACCTGATTTACGGGCATCGGCTGGAGCCGGTGCAGCTGGTGGGATTGGGCTTGATTGTGGTGGGAACGTTAGGGGTGAATTTGAAATGGCGCTTTGGGAGAAGAGTGGCGGCTACGTGAGCGGACCCTTCTCCCCAGCCCTCTTCCCCGTGCACAAACAGGTAACGGGCGAGAGGGGGCCAAACTCGCCGCTCGTCACCAGCTTCATGCCGCTTGTCACACAGTGCAGGACTGCACGCGCGCGCGGCGCTTAGCCTCAGTCATAACCCCCGACGAGGCTCACCCATGCGCCGCCTGCTCCCGCTCGCCCTCCTGCTTGCCCTCGGCGGCAACGCCGCCGCGACCGACCACCCGACGGCCGCCACGGTGTTCGGCCCCGGCACGATTTCCACCGCCGCCGACGAAGGCGCCGCCGCCTTCATGCCCGACGGCGCCGCCGTCTATTTCTCGCGCGGAGCCAAGGACAGCTACGCCATCGTGTTCTCGCAGCGCAGCGGCAATTCCTGGTCGGCCGCGAAGACCGCGCCGTTCTCCGGCCACTGGCTGGACACCGATCCGTCGATGTCGCCCGACGGCGCCTTCATGGTGTTCGCTTCCAACCGCCCCACCGATGGCAAGGGCGCCGTGCTCGATATGACGATGGGCGGCAAGAATTACCCCGGCCACGGCCTGAACCTGTGGCGTGTCGCGCGCAAGGGCAACGGCTGGGCCGAGCCGGAACGGCTGCCCGTGGCCATCAACAGCTGCAACTCCGTGTTCGCACCCGACGTCGGTGCGGATGGCACGCTTTACTACATCGGCTGCGGCGCGGATGGCGGGCTACGCCTGCTCCGCTCGGTGCGCAAGGATGGCCGTTACCAGGCGCCCGAAGCCGTCGCCTACGGCGCGGACGATCTGATCGTGCGCGATCCGGCGATCGCACACGATGGCTCCTTCATGGTGGCGAGCATCAAGAGCGCGAAGGACCAGCCGTACCGCCTGGCGATCGCCTTCGCCACGCCGCAGGGCTGGAGCGCGCCGCAGGATCTGGGCAATGCCGTCAATGGCGGCACTCACTCCATGGCCGCGCAGCTCGGACCCGACGGCCGCACGATCTACTACGCCAGCGACCGCCGCGTACCCGGCGAGCAAGCTGACTGGAACAAGGACGGCGATAATCTGTGGCAGGTATCGCTGACGCCCTGGCTGGATGCGCATGCGCGCGATGGCGCGCCGGTAGCCGGGCCGTGGGATCGCCTCAAGGACATCTCGCCGGCCTTCGGCCCCGGCGATCGTTCGGTGGTGTTTACGCGCAGCGTGGACAACACCTCCCGCCTGTATTTCTCCTCACGCAACGGCGACGGCTGGTCGGCGGCGCAGCCGCTGCCGTTCTCCACGCAGTGGGAGGACATCGAAGCGGCCATGGCAACCGATGGCTCGTCATTGATCTTCAGTTCCAACCGTCCCGCGCAGGAAGGCGGTGCCGTACTCGACGGCGTTTACGATGGCCAGCGCTATCCCGGACATGGCGGCAACCTGTGGCAGGTGGCACGTATCAAGGATGGCTGGGGCAAGCCGCAACGCCTGCCTTCGCTGCTCAACAGCAATTCCGCCGTGTTCTCGCCCGCGCTGGCCGCCGACGGCACGCTCTACTTCATGCGTACCGACCCGGACGCCAACGGCGAGGGTGCGTTCCGCCTGCTGCGCAGCCGTCTCGTGCGGGGCACATACGAGGCACCGCAACCGCTGCCCTTCAGCGACGGCGTGACCGGCGACTTCGATCCGGCCGTGGCGCCCGACCAGTCCTTCATCGTCTTCAGTTCCAAGCGCGCACCGGCCGGGCCGGCGGGCAGCGAGCTGTTCATCGCCTTCGCGCGCGGCGAGGGCTGGAGCGCGCCGCAGCCGCTGGGCCTGACCGGCATCGAGGCGCGGCTGTCGTCCGACCATGCAACGCTTTACTTCAACGCACCGGACCGGCGCGTGCACGCCTTCGACCTGCGCGGCTGGCTGGCCAGGCACAACGCGGTGGCCGACGTCGCCCACGCGCCCAACCCCTGAGACCTGCGGCACTACCCGGGAATCGGCATCCACCCCACACTGGATGCCGATTCCCGTTTGCCGATGAGAACCCCGTGTCCGCAACGCCGCCCAGCGCCACATCGAGCAGCACCTCATCGAGCAGCACTTCATCGAGCAGCACCTCATCGAGATGGGCGCGCATGTCCATGCAACTGGGCTGCTGGACCCTGCTGGCGGCCTCCTACACGCTGAGCGGCGGGCTGTCGCAGATCAGCGAAGGCCAGGTGCCGAACTGGTCGCGCGTGGCGACGTGGAACTTCAGCGACTTCTATCTGTGGATGGCGCTGGTGCCGCTGGTCGCCTGGCTGGGACGGCAGGCGGCGGATGGTGGCTGGCGGCGCTACGCCGCCGTGCACGTGCCGGCCAGCCTCGCGCTGGCGCTGGCGCAGTTGCTGGCCCACCTGGCGATCTTCTGGAACGTCAGCGGCCCGGGACATGCGCCGGTAAGCACGTATGGCGGCTTCGTGTGCATGCAGTTCGCCTACAGCTACCACTTCGCCCTGCTGATGTACTGGGTGATCCTGATGGTGCTGCGCGGCCTGGAATCGCGGCGCCGCCTGCGCGACGAGCGCTTGCGCAGTGCGCAGCTGGAATCGCAATTGGCCCAGGCGCAGCTGCGCACCCTGCGCGTGCAGCTGCAACCGCATTTCCTGTTCAACACGCTCAATGCGATTTCCGCGCTGGCGCTGGCCGATCCGCACCAGGCGCGCCTGATGATCTCGCGCCTCAGCGATCTGCTGCGCCTTACCCTGGAAGAACGCCACGCGCTGGAAGTGCCGCTGTCGCGCGAGCTGGATCTGCTGCGCTGCTATCTCGACATCCAGCAGGTGCGCTTCCAGGACCGCCTGAGCACGCAGCTGGACGTGGCCGCCGACACCGTGCACGCCGCCGTGCCGAGCATGATCCTGCAGCCGCTGGTGGAGAATGCGCTGCGCCATGGCCTGCTCGACAAACCCGAACCGGGCCGCCTGCATATCGTCAGCCGTCGCGAAGGCGCGCAGCTGTACCTGCGCGTGGACGACGACGGCCTAGGCCTGCCCGAGGGCATGGCCGAAGGCCTGGGCCTGGGCAATACCCGCACGCGGCTGCAGGTGCTGTTCGGCGACGCGGCCAGCGTGGCGCTGGCGCGCCGGGCCGAGGGCGGCACGCGGGTGGAGTTGCGTTTCCCCTATCGCGAATACGCCGCGGAACACGCCGCATGAGCGCGCCGCCGATCCGCACCCTGCTGGTGGACGACGAGGTGCTGGCGCGCCTAGCCCTGCGCCAGGCGCTGGCCGCGCATGCGGACGTGCAGATCGTGGGCGAATGCGGCAATGCCAACGAGGCCTTGCAGGCGATCGCGGCGCTGGAGCCAGCCCTGATATTCCTGGACATCCGCATGCCCGGCATGGACGGCTTCAAGCTGCTGCACAAGCTCAAGCCCGAGACATTGCCGATGGTGGTGTTCGCCACCGCCTACGGCCAGCACGCGTTGCGCGCGTTCGATGCCGATGCGGTGGACTACGTGCTCAAGCCGATCGACCAGGCGCGCTTCGACCAGGCAATGGCGCGCGTGCGCCGGGTCTGGGCCGGCCTGCAGACGGCTGCGCCAACGGTCGTCGCCAGCGTTCCGGCGTCGCTGCCGGCCCACGCGCAACGCATCAGCGTGCGCGTGGGCGAGAGCATCCGGGTGATCGCCACCGACGATATCGACTGGATCCGCGCCGATGGCAATTACGTGCATATCCATGTCGCCGGCGCGCGCTATCTGCATCGCGAAACGCTCAGCCATCTGCTGGAGGCGCTCGATCCGCAGCGCTTCCTGCGCATCCATCGCGGCACCCTGGTGAACGTGGAACGCGTCCGCGAGATCCACCCGCTGTTCCAGGGCAATGCCGAAATCGTGCTGCGCGACGGCACACGCCTGAACCTCAGCCGCCGCTTCCGCGCGCAGGCACGGCAGGCGCTGGGCATGGCTTGAGCGCGTCCGTCCGCGCCGCTCGCCACGCCGCCGCAACCGCTCGTCACAAAAGCACGGCGCCCGCGTGCACGCTCGCGCATCGTACGCACGGGCCGGCATGGCCCGGCCATCCAAGAGAGCCCCATGAAGTTGCTTACGTTCGCCTGGGCGACCACCTTCGCCCTGGGTTGCGCCGCACCCGCCGGCGCCGCCGAACTGTTCGGGCCCGGCGTTGTTTCCACCGGGCTGCAGGAAACCACCGCCGCGCTGTCGCCGGATGGCAAGACGCTGCTGTTCCTGCGTTCCGACTTCGCTGAGAAGGACGACACCATCCTGCTCACGCATCGCCAGGGCAATGGCTGGTCGACGCCGGAAGTGGCGCCGTTCTCCGGCCAGTGGCACGACTCCGAACCCGCCTTCGCCCCGGACGGCAAGCGCGTGTACTTCGTCTCCAACCGCCCGCCGCATGCCGGCGAGGCGCCGGTAATGGCGGAGATGGGCGGCCAGCACTTTGCCGGCACCAATCTCTGGTACGTCGAGCGGCAGGCCAATGGCCGCTGGAGCGAACCGGTGCACGTGGAGGGCGCGCACAACGACGGCGCGATGCTCTACAACCCCACCGTGGCGGCGAACGGCGATATCTATTTCTCCGCGCACCGGGCGGACTCCGGCAAGTTCTACCAGGTGTATGTGATCCACCCCGCCGGCCAGAGCTATTCGGCGCCGGAGCGGGTGGACCTGGGCGATAGCGAGCACAACCGCATGGACCCCTGCGTCGATCCCAAGGGCCGCTTCCTGCTGTACGCCGGCAACGAAGGCGATTCGCTGGGCAGCGCCGACATCTATATCGCCTTCCGCCAGGCTGACGGCCGCTGGGGCAAACCCGAACACCTTGGCGGCGAGGTCAATACGCCGGCGCTGGAGAACGCACCGACGCTCGGCCCGCGCTTCGGCGAGCTGTATGTCTCCAGTAATCGCCAGGACGAGGTGCAGTTCCCCAAGCACCGCGACGACATCGCTTCGCTGCAGAAGCGGCTGAACGGGCCGTTGAATGGTTCGCGCAATATCTGGCGCATGGACATCGCCGATGTGCTGAAGGCGCACGGCCTCCACGATTGACGGGTGTCACGGTCGCCCGGCGTGCGCTGACAGCGTGCACGCCGGTTTTTTTGGTGTTCGCCGTCGGTTCGCAAGCGATGTAACGGGGAGAAAAAAACGTGATGCGATCGCCTATTTTCCCGACGCTTATGTCACGCGTCACGTGACGCAAAGAGCGCCGGCACCGGGCATGTTTTCACGCTGTTTTGTCATTTCTTATGGGCTTTGCAACACCCGGTTGTTACTGCAGGAATCTTCTCGGACATTTCACGCCAGTGACCCTAATTTGCCACCGAATCGAGGAGCGGAGCGGCCAGCGCAAACATGGAATCCAGGCTTGGATGGTTCGGGCGGCAGCTCGCGGTCGCGATCATCTACGGCACCGCCTACATGCTGTTGCGCAAGGTGGGCTTCGCCCACTTCGTGCCGGCGAGCGGTCTTAAACTCGCCGTCCTGCTGTTGACGCCCCGCCGCTATTGGCCGGCGCTCCTGGTCAGCGAAACCCTGCTGCTGGCTTACGACCTTTACGATGGCGTTGCCATGTTCGGGTGGGCGTTCTATCTCGCCTCGATCGTGCCGCCGATTGCCTTGCTGATGGCGGTGGTGGGCCTGTGCCAGGACCGGCTGCCCGGCGCCGCGTTTCCCGATATCCGCCTGGGCAGCGTGCTGGTCTGCATCTTCGGCGCCAGCGTGGTGCTGGTCGCGGACGGCCTGATGGTGGCCTCGCTGATGCCCGAGGCGGCGCGCTTCGGCCGCAAGCCGCTGACCGACCTGGTCTCCGATTATTTCCTCGGCACCTATAGCGGCATGCTCGCCGTGGTGCCGCTGGCGCTGGCCGGTGCGCAGCAGTGGTACGAGCAGCGTTCGCTGCGCGGCGTATGGCTGGCCAACCGCAGCTTGCTGCAGGCATCGCTGATCACGGTGATGGCGATGTCGATCGAAGTGCTGGCGCTGTCCGGCACCCAGGACACCGCGCTGCGCTTCGTCGGCCAGGCCGTGCTGTTCGTGCCGGCCGCGTACTTCGCCATCACCTGGGGCTGGAAGGGTGCCGCGGTGATCGGTGCGATCGCCAGCTTCGGCATCGTCGCGCTGATGCCGGAGATGTTCGACATCGCCACGCTGATGACGCAGACCATGATGGCGCTGTTCCTGACCATCTCCACCGTGCTCGGCATGCAGACCACGCGCCTGGAGCATGCGCTCGCCGCGGTGGACGACCAGTTGGACAAGGCGCGGCTGGAACAGCACCTGGCCGAGATGAAGCTGCAGCGCAGCTCGTTCGAGCTGGCCTACGTCAGTGGCGAACTGGCGCGCGCGCACCGCCATCTGCTGATCCAGCTCGACCATTCGCCCAACCGCGGCGAAGTCGATACCTACAAGCGCGCGCTGACCATGACCACCTCGCGCCTGAAGGAGCTGGCCGATGCACTGTCGCCGCCGATGGGCGCCGGCCATCCGCACGCGCTCAGCGAAGGCCCGCTGGTACAGGTGCTCGATGCCCTAGGCATCGCCTACCACGCCAATGTGCACGGCCAATGGAGCCGCCTGCCGCGCAATACGCTCACCCTGCTCTATCGTCTGGCCTGCGAAGCGGTGACCTATCTGCTGAAAGAATGCCCCAGCGATCGCATTGCGCTGACCACCGACACGCACAGCACCGACAGCGGCACCACCATCCACCTGAGCGTGCGCAGCGAAGGCGTGCCGATCGCCCCGCCGGCGCAGGACAAGATCACCAAGGGATTGGGCACGCTGGGCCTGGGACTGGGCGAGCTGCGCCTGCGGGCGCAGCTGTTCAACGGCGACGTGGTAGTGGATGGGCGCAGCGTCCAGGTGACGCTGCGCCAGGAACTCACTGTTCCCCGATTCGATTGATGGGGCAGCTGTTCGGATCCTGCTTGCAGTTGGAATCGGGCGAGTCCTGCGGCGACAGGCGCAGCACCTGAGGACTGGCACGATTGATCGGGCAACTGTTCGGATCCTGCTTGCAGTTGGAGATGTCGCCATCCGCCGGCGAAAGATTCATCGTCGGCATGGTGACCCGCCGGTTGATCGGGCAGCTGTTGGGATCCTGCTTGCAGTTCGACAGGTCATACGCCGGCGCGTAGCGCCCACCCGCCGAGCCGACATCGGCCAGCGTCCACACGTACTGGCCGGCATCGCTCAGACCCACGCTAAGCATCACCAGCCCGTCCTTGTAGACCGTCTCCGCAGCACGGACCGCACCCGCTGCCAACGGCGATTCCGGCGTGGAAACCCGCTCGGCATCGATCCCCATCGGCAACACCAGATGCACTCCCGCGGTCGCCGCAACGCCCGCATGGACGCGCCCTGCCGCATCGTTGACCTGGACGTACTCGATGCCGTCCTTGACGAAGGTGTAGACGTGCCAGCGCGGACTGATCGAACGATCGACCGTCCCCGGCGCGGCACTACCCATACCCTGCACCGGCCCTGCCGCCCACACAGCCGAACTGCAACTCAACGACACGCCCGCAGCAAGCAGGCCCCATGCGAGATAGCGCAGCTTCATCGCGAAGATTCTCCCTGTTTGATGTCACCCCTGTGGTGTCAACGCATCGTGACCAAGGGATCGTGATGGCCGGGTGAGTAGCGCGATAAGTTGCGGATGCGGGAACGTGCTGGGAACGTCTGCATTTATGCAGCGTTCGAGCAGCAATCCCCGGATGAAAACGATGAGAACGTTTACGCCATCAACGAGCGTACGCAACGAGAGCAAAGTCGCGCCCGACGCCCACCGCACTCCTGCTCCAGCTTTTGACGTTGCCTTTGATGCTGCTGTGGCTGTTGCTGTTGATCTTGGCTGTTGATCTTGGCTGTTGATCTTGGCTGTTGATCTTGGCTGTTGATCTTGGCTGTTGATCTTGGCTGTTGATCTTGGCTGTTGATCTTGGCTGTTGATCTTGGCTGTTGATCTTGGCTGTTGATCTTGGCTCTTGATCTTGGCTCTTGATCTTGGCTCTTGATCTGCGGGTCCCCTTGGCGCCGGCGGTGAGGGCTGGACGATAGGCCCCGCAGGGGGCGAGGACAGGACGTCCTCGCCTTTTTGAAGGGACACGGATGTCCCTTCAAAAAGCCCGGCCAGCCCTCACGGACCCGTAGGTGGCGTAGCCACCGGAGGGCGCCAAGCAGGGTGCCTTTTCTTCTTGGTTACTTCTTCTTTGGGCAGCCATATGAGATCCCATATAGACTTCGCAGCCTGCTCAGGGATCGATGCGTCACGTGGATACAAACATCAAGGTCTATAGCTACTTACGCTTCAGTGACGTTCGCCAGTCCACCGGCAGCAGTGCCGACCGCCAGACCGAGTATGCGGCCACCTGGGCCAAGACGCGGCAGCTGCAGCTCGATGCATCGCTCTCCCTCCGTGATGAAGGATTGAGCGCGTACCACCAGCGCCATGTAAAGCAAGGTGCCCTGGGCACTTTCCTCAGTGCTGTGGACGAGGGCCGCATTGGCGCTGGGTCCGTGCTGGTCGTGGAGGGCCTGGACCGCTTGAGTCGCGCCGAACCGCTCCAGGCCCAGGCGCAACTCGCTCAGATCATCAATGCCGGCATCACCGTGGTGACCGCCAGCGATGGGCGGGAATACAACCGGGAGGGACTCAAAGCCAACCCCATGGATCTGGTCCATAGCCTGCTGGTGATGATCCGGGCGCATGAGGAAAGCGACACCAAGAGCAAGCGGGTCAAAGCGGCCATTCGACGTCAATGCGAGCAATGGCTCGACAGCACTTACCGCGGCCGTATTCGCAATGGTCGGGATCCCCAGTGGCTGGCCTGGCAGTCGGGCGGCTGGCAGCTGATCCCGGAACGGGTCGAGGCCGTGCGGATGGCCGTCGACCTGTTCCGGGCCGGACATGGGCCGATGGCTATTGTCGATCGCCTCAACGCCGCCGGGCTGTCCGTCTCGAACAAGGGGAGCCGGGCAACCCATCTCTATAAGCTGTTTCGCCTGCCCGCCCTGCGAGGCACGAAAACCCTGTCGGTCGATGGGATCGATTACGCCCTGCCCGACTACTACCCGGCCCTGTTGAGTCCCGAGGCGTTCGACGAGCTGCAGGGCCAGATCCGGCAGCCCGGTCGGCGCAAGGGCAAAGGCGAGCTGCCCGGCATCATTACTGGCCTGCGCCGCACTCATTGCGGATATTGCGGGTCGGCCATGGTCGCCCAGAACCTCATGAGCCGGAAAAAAGACGATGACGGCCGGCTCCATGACACGTACCGTCGCCTGTCCTGCGGCTCCGGACAGGCTTATCGCCGTTGCCCGGTGGGTGGCAGCACGAGCATTGCCCCGATCGAACGAGCGCTCCTGGACTTCTGTTCGGACCAGATCAATCTGGATGCCCTGCTGGATCGGGGCGCCGTCGACCCGCCGGCCCGCCAAAAGCTCGCCACCGCCAAGGCACGCGTCGCCGATGTCGAAGCACAGCTCAAGCGCTTAACCGATGCACTGATGCAAGATGACGGGGTGGCGCCCGCGATCATCCTCCGTAAGGTTCGCGAACTAGAAGACGAACTGGAACAACTGGGGCTGGATGCGGCTCGTGCCGACGCGGAATGGGCGACCGTGTCCCGGAAGGCTCCGACGACGGCAGAGGCCTGGCGCGAACTCGTGATCAGAGTGAAAAGCCAGGATTACGACGCTCGACTGAAAGCCCGGCAACTCGTGGCCGACACCTTTACCCGCATTGTGGTGTACCGCATGGGTATCGAGGCAGGAGACCACTCAAGCCACGCGCTTGATCTTGTTTTGGTACCGCATGGCGGTAAACCCAGGGTGTTAAGAGTTCACCGCAAGACAGGGCAATGGTTGGCTGGGGAAGAGTTGACTATCCCTCGCATCAGTGCATCTTTCAATGAACAGATGCCTCATCCTCAATAGCGTTGGTCCAATATAGCGACTCGCCAACTCCGGGATAGGGACCATACTCACACCAGAGATCGTCGTTACCCGGCGACCTAGCAGTTAATTCGTTGGTCCGTATACTCTCACGCCAGCATGGGTGGACGATGCCGTTACCTAGCGTCGCTCGCGAGTGATGAAACCTACTATCCACAAATAGATCGTGCGGTCCGCCAAGAAGCTGCTGCCATGTCGCAGCATTACGAAGTTTTCTATTCTCTAGAAAAGACCATCCGCTCACTGGTCAATGACACGATCCAGGCAGCGGATGGCGATGATTGGTGGAATGGCACGCGAGTCCCATCAAGAGTTAAGCAGGACGCTGACGGGCGCCTGCAAAAGGAAATCGACTCCGCCGTTACGGTTAGATCAACATCGCCGTTAGACTTTACGACGTTCGGCGAGCTTGGTGAGATCATCAAATCCAACTGGGACTTGTTTGGGTCAATTTTCTCCAGCCCCAAAGCCGTGGAACGCGTAATGGCCAATCTAAACACTCTTCGTGGACCAATCGCCCATTGCAGCCCCCTTGCTGAAGACGAAGTCGTACGATTGCGGCTTAGCGTGCGCGATTGGTTTCGGCTAATGGAATGAAGCACCCCCGGAAATGAGAAAGAGGAACTTTGAGGTGAAAATCAGGCCGGTCACACCTTGAAGTTTTCGCATCGCAATAGATTTACGAAGTGCGGACATAAGCCGCAAAGACATTCGTCTACGCGTCACGTCAGAAGAATATACGCTTAGCTTCGGCTAGAGCATTAAGACCTGCACGATGGTCGCTACTTGTCTTCGATAACACCCACTGGTGGCGTGAATAGCCGGGCTTGTACAGACTTTTGTGTAAACGGGATCGCTTTAAAGCTGAGGGATGCGGCCTTCGAACTGGATGGTAAAGCGGTTGAGCGCCGCCTTCCAATCATGGATTGGAAGCGTCCATTTTTTACTGATGTTGCGCAGCCCTAAGTAGA
>NZ_JBFRGP010000022.1:0-54589 GCF_052115385.1 Dyella sp. 2RAB6 | reverse complement strand
CCAACGAGATCTTCGGGCTTCTGATAGTTGGCTAACAGACTGCTAAGCAGCTCGTCGGGCACTTCGTGTTTGCGTGGACTCATGGTGTCTCCGGGTCAGATGGCAGTTTCCTGCCAATGCCCCGTTTACACAAAATCTAGGATAGGCCCATAACGCGAAAACCAAGCGATACCGCTACTGGATGATTCGCTTCGCTCACCCCTTCGGGGCCGCCCTGCGGGCGTTCTTCGCGCTACGCGCTCGTCCGGCCTACGCCGGAATGACGCCCTCGTCGCGGCACGCGGCACCTAATGAAAATCCCGCGAACGCGCATCCAACTCCCCGAGCAACGGACTCAAGTCCAACAACCGCCTCGCGATCAAATGGCAAACGCCATCCACCGTCTCCCAATACCCATCCACGCCAAGCAATCGCGCCTCCAGATAAGCGCGATGCTGCCGCTCCGCGACATGCCGCCACACCACCACATTCACCGGCCCATGCTCGTCCTCAAGCGTAATGAAGGTGACACCGCTGGCCGTCTGCGGCTGCTGTCGCTGCGTGACCAGGCCGGCGACGCGCGTGGGGGTCTTATGGCGCAGACTGATCAGTTGCCGGGAATCCAGGAAACGTTGCGCCTGCAGGCGTGAGCGCAACAGGCGTAGTGGATGCGGGCCTAGGCTCAAGCCTGTATGCGCGTAATCGGCGAGCAGGTTCTCCGCCGAGGTGGGTGGTGGCAGTGCGATCGCTTCTTCGGCGGGGCTGCTGCGGCCGAACAGCGGTAGCTGGGGTTCGACGCCGCTGACTGCCCATTTGGCGCGATGGCGATGGCCGGCCAGGCCGCGCAAGGCGCCGGCGTCGGCGAACAGGTCCTGGTGGCGGCGGTCCAGGCTGGCGCGGGTGCACAGGTCGACGATGTCGGCGAACGGTGCTTGTGCGCGTGTCTGCTCGATGCGCCGCGCCATCATTGCGGAGCAGCCGCGTACCTGGCGCAAGCCCAGGCGCAGGGCGAAGCCGCCCTTGCTGCGGGTGTCGCGTTCGAGGGTGCAGTCCCAATCGCTGTAGCGCACGTCCACCGGCAGTGCGGCGACATCGTGGCGTCTGACGTCCTGCACGATCTGGCTGGCGCTGTAGAAACCCATCGGCTGCGCATTGAGCAGGGCGCAGGCGAAGGCGGCGGGGTAGTGGCATTTCAGCCAGGCGCTGGCGTAGGCCAGTTTGGCGAAGCCGGCGGCGTGGCTCTCGGGGAAGCCGTAGCTGCCGAAGCCTTTGATCTGTTCGAAGATCTGTGCGGCGAAGGTTTCGCTGTAGCCGTTGCGGGCCATGCCTGCGAAAAGGCGGTCGCGGTGTTTCTCCATGCCGCCGTGGCGTTTCCATGCGGCCATGGCGCGACGGAGTTCGTCAGCCTGTGGGCCGGTGTAGTCAGCAGCGACCATGGCTATGCGCATGACCTGCTCCTGGAACAGCGGCACCCCAAGCGTGCGTTCGAGTACTTCTTTCAGCGCGTCCGAAGGATAGGTGACTTTTTCTTCTTTACGGCGACGGCGCAAGTAGGGATGCACCATGTCGCCCTGAATCGGTCCGGGGCGGACGATCGCCACCTGGATCACCAGGTCGTAGAAATTGTTTGGCTTCAGCCGCGGCAGCATCGACATCTGCGCGCGGCTTTCGATCTGGAACACGCCGATGGTGTCGGCCTGCTGGACCATGGTGTAGGTCGGCTCGTCGTCCAGCGGAATGGAGGCCAGATGGTGCGACACGCCTTCATGCTGCTTCATCAGATCGAAGCACTTGCGCACGCAGGTCAGCATGCCCAGCGCCAGGCAATCCACCTTCAGCAAATTCATCCGATCCAGATCGTCCTTGTCCCACTGGATGATGGTGCGATCGGGCATCGCCGCATTCTCCACCGGCACCAGTTGCGACAGTGGCGCGTCGGAGATCACGAAGCCGCCCACATGCTGCGAAAGATGCCGCGGAAAGCCACGCAATTCCTCGGTCAGCCGGACCACACGCTGCAGTAGCGGACTCTCCGGATCGAGACCGGCTTCACGCAGATGCTCGCCCTGTTCACCGCCATTGCGCCAGGCGAACACATCGCTCAACGCCGCCACCTGATCGGTCGACAGCCCCAGCGCCTTGCCCACGTCGCGCGCGGCGCTGCGGCCGCGATAGCTGATCACCGTGGCGGCCAGCGCGGTGCGCTCGCGGCCGTACTTGCGGTAGATGTACTGGATCACTTCCTCGCGCCGCTCGTGCTCGAAATCGATATCGATATCGGGCGGCTCGGGGCGGTTGTATTTGTGGTCCTTGCGGCTGGCCGACATGAAGCGCTCGGTCAGCAGCTGTGCCTCGTCCGGGCTGACGCTGGTCACGCCCAGCACGTAGCACACCACCGAGTTGGCGGCCGAGCCGCGCCCCTGGCACAGGATGTCGATGCTGCGGGCGTAACGGACGATATCTTCCACAGTAAGGAAGTAATGCTCGTATTCCAGTTCGCGGATCAGCGCCAGCTCGATCTCGATCTGCTTGCGGTTCTTCTCGGTGATCCCGTCCGGCCAGCGCCGCTGGATGCCTTCCTCGGTGAGCTTGCGCAACCACGATGCGGCCGTGTGGCCTTCCGGCACCAGTTCAGCCGGATAGCGGTACTGCAACTGGTCCATATGGAAGCTGCAGCGCTCCGCGATCCGCACCGTTTCGGCCAGCAGATGCGCCGGATAGATCTCCGCCAACGCATCGCGCGCCCGCAGATGCCGCTCTCCATTCTTGAACAGCACCGCCCCGGCTTGCGCCACGGTAAGACGATGACGGATCGCGGTCAGTGTGTCCTGCAACGCGCGGCGTCCGCGCACGTGCATATGCACGTCGCCGGCTGCAACGGCAGGAATGCCCAGTTCCGCGGCCAGTGCTTCGAGCCGGCGCAGGCGCGCGGCGTCATCCGGGCCGCGGTGCAGTTCCACCGCCAGCCACAGGCGGCCGGGGAAGCGTTCGGCCAGCCAGCGGCCGTCGGCGGCATGGGGTTCGGTGTCCGGCAGCCATAGGGCCAGCGTGCCGGGCAGGCCGTCGGCGAGATCGGCGCGGGTGAGGTGATAGGTGCCCTTGGTGGAGGCGCGGCGGCCGCGCGTGATCAGGGCGCACAGCGAGGCATAGCCCTCGCGCGTTTCGCACAGCAGCACGAAACGTAATTCGTCATTCAATTTGAATTGAGCGCCGACGATCAACGGCAGCTCGAATTCCAGCGATGCCTCGTACGCACGCACGATGCCGGCCAGCGAGCATTCGTCGGTGATCGCCAGGGCGCGGTAGCCGCAGGCCTTGGCGCGTTCGAACAGTTCGCCGGCGCTGGACGCGCCGTGCTGGAAGGTGAAGTTCGACAGGCAATGCAGTTCGGCGTAGTCGGTCATGCGAACCACCCGTGCAGCATCCAGCGTCCTTGTTCGCCGATGGCGCAGAACACCCAGGCGCGCTGGCCTTGCGCGGTTTCCACCACGTAGTAGTCGCGGCGCAGGCCGTCGCCGTCCCACCAGCCGGTTTCCAGCCGCTCGGGGCCGGCGAGGATGCGCGGCGGCGTGCCGCGCAGCGGGATCGGCGTGTCCAGCAGCCAGGTGGGGCGCGGCAGCGGCGTGGGCGTGCCGATGAATTGCGCCTGCATATCGCCGGTCTGCGCGCGCTCCGGGCGCGGGTCGGTGCTGGCGCGCAGCTTGCTCACGGCCCGGTCGCCCAGCCGCGCGCGCAGGCGTTCGCGCAATTGCTCCGCCGGCAGTGCATGCAGCGGGCGCGTGTCGAACAGATCGCGTCCGGCCGGCACGAACGGCGGCAGCTCGTGCGCCACCAGCCGCATCGCCACCACCGGTTGCGGCAGCGTGGTGCGGTCCAGGCGGCCGCGCGCGTGTTCGAACAGCATCGCCGGTTGGCGCTCGGGGGCGAGCAGGCCGATCGAGACATCGGTGGAACTGCCGTCGCGATGGATCAGCCGCAGCATGAAGCGCTGCACGCCGCCGTCGCGTCCGGCCAGGTACGCGCCGAGATCGCCGGTGAGGCGGCGCAGCGGAAACACCAGCGCTTCCACGTGTTCGATCTCGTGCGTCCATTCCATGCCCAGGTCCAGCCGGTCCGGCGGGCGATAGAACGGCAGTACTTCCTGGGTGGCGCCGGTGAGGTAATCCAGATGCGTCGTGAGTTCGTCGCCGAAGCGGCGGCGCAGGCCATCGCGCGGCGCGCGCAGTACCTGGCCCAGCGTGCGCAGGCCCATGCCGGCCAGGCTGTCGGCCGCCTGCCCGGGCAGGCGCGCCTTGCCGACGGGAACGGACAGCAGTGCGCTATGCAAGGTATCCGGCGTGGTGACCGCGAGACCATCCTGCAGGCCGGCCAGCACGTGCGCGCCGCGCGCGGTGGGCGCGAGCGCGATGTGGTGGCGGAAGCCCAGTTCGGTCAGGTCGTTGCGCAGTTGGCGTTCGAATTTCGGCCAGGGCCCGAACAGGCCGAGGCTCTTGCTGACTTCGAGCACGATCGCGCGTGGCGACAACGCCACTTCGGCGCTGTAGCGATAGGCCCAGGCGGCGAGCAGGCGATGCCAGCGTTCGGTGGCCGTGGGGTCGTACTCGACCGCATCGAAGCGCGCCAGCAAAGCCTGCGCCGCCGCAAGCCGCTGTCCAGCGCGCAAGCCTGCGGCGCGCGCGGCGGCATTGGCAGCGTAGACGGTGCGCGCCTGCGCATGGCCGGTGACCAGCACCAGCGGCTCGTCCGACGGCGGGCGTCGGCGCAGCACGCCGTCCAGCGCCAGATGCGGAAGAAGAATGCAGGCCCAGAGCATGGCTTCACCGCACGCCGTCGACGGGGAAGGGCAGTGCCTGCGCCGGCGGTTGGCCGCCGCGGCATTTGCGGATGCGCAGTTGCCGCGTCGGCGTGGTTTCCACTTCCACGCGCAGTGCCGCCGGCGAAGATTGCGCGGCGTGGCGGCGATCGCGGAACAGGAAGCCGAGCGCGCGGCCGTGATCGGCGGCGACCTGCAGGCGGCGCAGCGCGCGATCGTCGGCCTGCTGCGGCCAGGCCAGCACCGCCGCGCAACTGCCGGAGCGCAGGCATTGCTCAGCGGCCCACAGCGCATCGCGCGGCGTATCGGTACGCACGATGTCCACCCGCGCCATCGCCACGCCGCGGTTTTCCCAGCCGGCGACACAGGGCGCATAGGGCGGGGCGATCACGGCGACGATGCCGTCGGCCTGGGTCAGCCGCGCCAGCGTGGGCAATACCAATTGCAATTCGCCCACGCCATCGGCGGGCAGCAGGATCTCGCTCAGCGCATGTTCCGGCCAGCCGCCGGCCGGCAGTGCGGCGTCCAGTTCCGCCCAGCCCGTAGGCTGGCTGCCCGGTTCGGAGGTGGGGGCGGCGCGGCCGTGCCAGACCTGGCGACCGGCGAACAGCGCATCGAGGGCGACGACCTGGCCCATGTTCCGCTCAACGCAGCTGGCGCAGGCAGCGGGTGACGACGCCCCACAGCTCCAGCGTTTCGCCTTCCTTGAACACGATGGGCTTGAAGTGCGCGTTTTCCGGCAGCAGGGCGACCTTGCCGTCGACCTGGCCCAGCCGCTTGATCGACAGCTCGCCGTTGACGATGGCCACCACGATGTCGCCCTGGCGCGCCTTAAGCGCGCGGTCCACCAGCACTTCGTCGCCGTCGAAGATGCCTGCGCCGATCATCGACCAGCCGGACACGCGCACGATGAAGGTGCTCGGCTCATGCCCCGCGATGACCAGGTATTGGTTGAGATCGACTACGTCGGCCACGTCGTCGTCCGCCGGACTGGGCAGGCCCGCCGGCACGCGGCTGCTGAAAGCGGTGAGCGCCACCGTCGAGGGCAGCAGCGACAGCGGCCGCGGCGTATCCAGCGAGCTGCCTTGCCGGTAGGCGTCCAGATAGGCCAGCACGGTCGGCACCTGGCTTTCCGGTACGCGCAGGCGCTGGGTCGCTTCGCTGGTGGGGCGGCCGGCGCCGGGGCGGGAGCCACCGTGGGAGGGAGGGGACATGGCTGCGGCGGCTTGAATAGCGGGTCGGTAATCAAGATAGCACCGGCATCATCTCAGCGCTTGAGATACCTCTGTTCTGGCGATAAGAAATTTCTTTAAGTAAAAAATATTTGACATCAAGTCATGTTTGGCGGACATTGCGGCCACACCTGAAGGGGGTCGCACACATGCTTCCGAGAGAACGCTTTGCCTGGGTCTGGACCATCGCGCTGGTCGTTATCGGCGCGGCCTATTTCATCGCGGTGGCGGTGCAGCAGCAGGCGCACGCCGAACTCAGTTTCCTGACCCGCATCGCCACCCTGGCGGTGGCCCTGGGGTCGCTGGGCGTGATCGCCGGCGGCGAGCGGCTGTACGCCCGACTGGGCGGTGGCGGCCAACGCTACGAGGCGCCGGACGAGCGCGAGCGCTTCATGGATGCGCGTTCGTCCACCTTTGCTTACTACGTGCTGATGGCCGGCATGCTCGTTGTCGGTTTCTACATGCCGTTCCGCCATGCCGGCTGGGACATCGTGCACGGCGCCTTGCTGGCCGTGATCGCCGCCGAAGTCGTCCACTATGGCTCGCTCGCCCTTGCCTATCGCCGAGGCTGGCGTGCCTGAGAAGCGCCTGACCAACCACATCCGCACGCTGCGCTTCATGACCGGCGAGATGACCCAGGCGGACCTCGGCCAGCGCGTGGGCCTGACCCGGCAGACCATTGCCGCCGTCGAGGCGGGCAAGTATTCGCCGACGCTGGAGACGGCGTTCCGCATCGCCGAGGTGTTCGGCAAGCCGCTGGATGAAGTGTTCCGCTGGGAAAGCTGACGCGGCAGGGGTGACGAACGGGGCAGGCTTAAGTTCACGCGTCTGGCTACGCTCACTGGAATGCCGCTCAACGCCAGGTTTTGAATCCTTCTCCCTCCGGCGACCCGAAGGTAGTCCCCGTGGGAGAGAAGGTGGCGGCAGCCGGATGAGGGTTCGGGCGGAGTGGGGCGCCTCGCTCCGGCCGTACCCTCACCCCAACCCCTCTCCCGATGGGAGAGGGGCTAGGCCAAGCTTCGATTATGAGGGGCGATATGTTTCGTCGTAGCCTGATCGCATTCGTTCTGCTGATTGCGTCGGTGGCATCCGCATCGGACGCCAACCTCACCAACCAAACCCGCGCCGCGCTGGAACACGCGGTCCCCGCCGCCGACGGTCCGGGCGTCGTAGTGCTGATCGCCAAGGGCGACACGGTGGTATTCCGCCAAGCGCGCGGACAGGCGCAGATCGAGCTGGGCGTGCCGCTCGCCGCCGACCAGGTATTCCGCATCGCATCCATCACCAAGATCTTCACCGCCGCGACGGTGCTGAAACTGGCTGAGCAGGGAAAGCTTTCCGTCGACGATAAGTTGGCAAAGTATGTCCCCGCCATTCCTTCGGCCGATCGCATCACGCTGCGCCAATTGCTGAACCACACGGCCGGCGTTTCCAACGTCGCCAAGAATCCGCAGCCAGGTTTCATGCGGCGCGATATCGATACGGCCACCCAGGTAGCCGAGATCGCCAAGCGCGACCCCGCGTTCGAACCCGGCACTCGCTGGGCCTATTCCAACGCCGGTTACATCTTGCTCGGCGCGGTGATCGAGAAGGTAACCGGGCAGCCTTGGCATGAAGCGATGCGGCAGCTCTCGCTGGAACCGGCGGGGTTGACACATATCCGCTATGGCGATGGCGCCGCGCTGATCCCGGGACGTGTCGATGGCTACACCACCGACAATCCTGCGCATCGCGTCGAAAATGCATCCTTTATCAGTTCGAGCGTTCCGGCCGCGGCAGGCGGGCTGGTCGCCACGGCCGACGATCTGATGCGCTGGATGCGCGCGCTTGCCGGTGGGCGCGTAGTGAGCGCGAAGAGTTTCCGCGCGATGACGACACCGGCAAAGCCCCTTGAACCATCGACGCACCACTATGGTTTAGGCATGTACCTATGGCAGGTGCGAGGCAGCGAGATGGTCGGCCATACCGGCCAGATCGACGGCTTCGCGTCCGCGCTGGCCTATCTTCCGAAAGAAGACATCACCGTGGTGGTCCTCGCCAACGACGACAACTTCGATGCGCGCACGATGGCGCGGCGCCTTGCGGCCATCGCGCTGGGCAAGCCTTACGTGGATCCGGTGGGCGTGACGCCATCGGCTGAAACATTGACGGCCCTGGTGGGGGATTACCGGGTCGACGATAAGACGGTGGAGACCGTGTCGGTGAAGGATGGACGGCTATATACCCAACGCAGCCACCACAACCTCGTCCCGGTGCAGATGACGGCGGCTGGAAAGTTTTATTTCGTGCCGGACGAACTGAGCTACTTCGAGCCTGTGCGTGACAAGAGCGGCAAGGTGGTGCGGCTCGATTACTTCGATGGCGGCGATGCGCCGGCACAGCCGATGCCGAGGTTGGCAGAGGGCGTTGCGCCATCACCGTAACTCGATAAAGAGGCGTGTCATGTTGAAGCGTCTGCGGTGGTCGGTTGCGTTAATCGGTGTGCTTTCGATGGCTGATGGGTTCGCGGCCGAAGCTGGTCCGCAAGCTCCATCCGAAATGGCCGCGCTCTATCCCAGAATCGGCACCTGGCAGGTGGTCATGCGCAGCGCACCCAGCGCCAGTCTGCCCAAGGGCGGCATCGACAAGGGCGTGATGGTGATGAAGAAAGGGCCGGGCGGATTTTCCATCGTGCAGGAGTTCTCCTCGCATGGCGCCAGCGGCGATGTGGTGGGTCAGAGCTATGCGTGGTGGGATGCCAAGGCGAAGGCGTACAAGAGCGTGTGGTGCGACAACATGCAGGGCTGCGTGGACTTCACCACCACCGTTACCGGCAACTCGTGGATGGTGGAACTCAATGGCGAGGCGAGCGGCAAGAAGGTGCACACCACCATCCGCGCGACGATGAGCGCGGACCACAACAGTATTCATGAGGAAGTGGCAAACGCTTACGACGGTGGCCCGGCGCGGGTGGAGACGGTCAGCGACTACAAGCGTGTCGTGGGCCATGGCGCGGCCAGGGAAACCCATCCGCAATAGGGTTGTGGTACGAAGCCGTGCAGTTGGATAAGGGTGACGGCTATATGGGCTTGTCGGCTGAGGCATGAATACGGCTGCGAAAACTGCGCTCCCCGGAAGCGCGTGGGAAGTCGGCGCGGTCTTCCTGCGCCTGGGGCTCACCTCGTTCGGCGGACCGATCGCCCACCTGGGCTACTTCCGTCGCGAGTTCGTGCAGCGGCGCCGTTGGCTCGATGAGGAACACTTCGCGCAGCTGCTGGCGCTGTGCCAGTTCCTGCCCGGTCCGGCCAGCAGCCAGCTCGGTTTCTCGATTGGCCTGCTGCGTGCCGGTTGGGCTGGTGCGCTGGCAGCGTTCGTCGCGTTTACCTTGCCCTCGGCGCTGTTGCTGTTTGCATTCGCCGAGTTCAGTGGGCAATGGGCGGGGCCGTGGGGACAGGCGGTGGTTCATGGCCTGAAGCTGGTGGCCGTGGCGGTCGTCGCCCAGGGCGTGCTCGGCATGGCGCGCAGCTTGTGTCCCGATGTGCCGCGCGCCTTGTTGGCCGTTGCTGCCACGGCGTTGATGGTCGTCAGTACGCTTCCAGCGATGCAACTGCTGGTGGTGGCAGGCGGTGCGGTGCTTGGACCCTTGATCTGCCGGCAGGTGGTGGCGAAGCAGGGCGAGACGTTTGCGCTGGCCTATGGATCGCGCACGGGCCTGGTGCTTTTGATCGCGTACGGCGTGCTGCTGGTGGCAGCGCTGGCTCTGTCGCCTTTGCTCCCGCCCTTGGGGCAAATGGCTGGCGCCTTCTATCGAACCGGTGCGCTGGTCTTCGGCGGCGGCCACGTGGTGCTGCCGCTGCTCAAGCACGCCATCGTCGATCCCGGCTGGGTCAGCCCCGACACCTTCCTTGCCGGCTACGGCGCCGCACAGGCGGTGCCGGGGCCGATGTTCACCCTGTCCTCGTTCCTGGGTAAGCAGATGTATGGCGGGCAGGGCGGGGTAGCCGGAGCACTGATCGGCGTGCTGTCGATCTTCCTGCCGGGCTTGCTGGTGGTGTCGGGAACGCTGCCGTTCTGGCGCGCATTGGCGGCGCGCGACCAGGCGGCGCGGATGCTGGCCGGCGTCAATGCGGCGGTGGTCGGCTTGCTGGCGGCGGCGCTCTACGATCCCGTGTGGGTCAGCGCGGTGGGCAATGTCGGCGACTTCGCGATCGCCGCGGTGGGCTTCGCCGGTCTGGTGGCGATGCGTTGGCCCGCCTGGGCCGTGGTGATCTGGTGCGTGGGCGCCTCGTTGGCGCGCCATGCGATCGGCTGACGGTGGGCTTGAAGAGGCGTCCGTCCCCACGCATCGCGATTAATTAATTCAAATTACTTGATCGGTGATGCGCACATGCGCATGGGTGATGTGGAATCCGTACCTGGCGATATCGTCCAGGCATTCGCCCGAGTCGATCCCGGGCATGGCCCGCTCGCGCTCCAGCTCCGCCGATTTGATGGAATTCCATGGCGCGAACTGCGCGGGCAGGTTCGCCCCCGTCTCATCCGCCGTTACGCCGAACACGCGGCCAGGGCCGCGGAAAACATGGACCAGCATCGTGCTCACTCCCGGATTTGGTCATTCAAATTGATTTGTCATTCGCAGGCGTGCGTGCGTCGGCGAACCGGGCATGGCTACCATGGGTCTGGATGTCACGCCGTTCCTGCCGTTGGCGATATTGACTATACAGGCGTATATGTAATTTACAAGTGGCCACGATGACTACCCGTTCCTACTCCAGCCCCGTCCGCGCCGCCGCCGCCGCTGAAAAGCGCGAGCGCGTGCTTCAAGCGGCCACGCAATTTCTTCGCGAGTCGGACAGCGCAGCCAACTTTTCCCTGGACATGGTCGCCAAGCTCGCAGGCGTGACGCGCTTGACCGTGTACAACCAGTTCGGTTCGCGCCGCGGGCTGATGGAAGCGGTCTTCGACGAGATCGCATTGCGCGGCCAGATGGGCCGGTTGAGGCATGTGCGGGAACAGGCCGATCCGCGCGAAGGGCTCGACCAGCTGATCCAGATCTGCTGCGAGTTCTGGAGCAGCGACCCTGCCTTGCAACGCATCTACGACGCGATGGCGCCCGATCAGGAACTTGCGCAGGCGCTGACGGCGCGCAATGAGCGGCGCCGCCAGTTGATCGCAAGCCTGGTCGAGAAGATCGCCGGCAAGGGGACGCGCGCCCAGGTCCGCCGCGATACCGTCGATCTGATCTTTGCCCTGACCAGCTTTGCCATGTTCCGCCAGCTTGCGGACGGCCGCTCCGCCACTGAGGTCGGTGTTCTGATCCGGGCCTCCGCGCATGCAGCGCTGGATCGACTAGGGCACTGATACCCCGGGGCGCCATTGCCCATCCCGCCTGCTGCTAAGGTAGGGAATACCAATGTGCTTCAGGGGGAAGTACCGAATGATTCGCCGCTCTGCTCTTGCAGTCCTGGTCGCCTTGTCTTGTTGCATGGCGGCGGTCCATGCCGGGAAGGCGCTTGCTCCGGTCGAAGCACGGGTGCCGTTCGCTCCCGAGGGATTTACCGGTACCGATGGCGCGGTCCATCTGGCTTACGAACTGCATATCAGCAATTTCTACGGCGATACCGGCGTGCTGAAGCCCAAGGGTCTGCAGGTCTTTGCCGATGATGCGAAGACGCCGCTGCTGACGCTGGACAAGAACCAGTTGTCCCAGTTCGTCCGGCCCACGCCTGCTGAACATGTGCCGGTGTCGATCGCTCCCGGAAAGCGCGCAGTCGTCTTCGTGTGGATCACGCTGCCTGCGGGCGCGGCTGTACCGCACACGTTGCGGCACCATATCGAATTCGATACCGAGAAAAAGACCGTCACTACGCTCGATGGCGCGGCGACAAAGGTCGGTAGCCAGAAGCCGATGACGCTGGGGCCGCCCCTGCGCGGCGGTCGTTGGCTGGCGCACGAAGGGCCCGGCAACGCGCACTCGCATCACTGGGGCAGCCTGGTGGCCGTCAATGGCGACCTGACCATTCCCCAGCGTTATGCACTCGACCTGGTCGGCGTCGATGCCTCGGGACACGCAATGCGCCCGGGCATCAAGGATATGCAGAAGACGACTTACGCGGATTGGATCGGCTATGGCGCGGAGGTCATCGCCGTCGCCGATGGCGTAGTGCGCGATACCCGCGACGGCGAGCAAGAGCACAAGCCGCTCAGCCCGCAGCCCGAGCCCGCATCGCTGACGGCGGATGGTTTGTTCGGCAATTACGTCGTGCTGGAACTGCAGCCGGGCATCTTCGCTACTTATGCCCATTTGAAGAAAGGCAGCGTCAAGGTCAAGCCCGGAGACCGCATCCAGCGCGGCCAGTTATTGGGGCAGCTTGGCCAGTCCGGCAATTCGGCGGCACCGCATCTGCATTTCCAGCTATCGACCGCAGTGACGTTCGAAGGCTCGGAAGGGCTGCCCTATGTGTTCGAGAGCTTCGATTATCTCGGGCCGGAATCGGAAGCGCAGTTGTTCGGGCAGGGAGAGGCGTGGAAGGAGCCGGCAGGGGAGCAGCGGAAGCTGCAGATGCCGTTGAATGATGTGGTGGTGCGGTTCGCGAATCCGTAGCAACACGTGAAGGTGCTGACGGCGAGGCCATCGGAATTGTCTGTAAAGTGCTTAGCACACGCACAACGCGGGTGTGCGCCTACAGACAACCAAAAATCGATTTGATAGTTTGGTGGCGTTGCCTGCGGAGTGATTTCAAGACGCGTCGCAGGCAACCATGGCAGCAATGCTGTGAGAAGCGCGGGCCAAGGGTGCTACCAACACCCCTGACCCGCTGACCATCACCAACGCTACAGGAGTTGATCATGGCTGTGCCAGATCATACGAGATTCGCGCGCTCGCCGATCCCCCGGGCGGCACACCCACCGAACATTCAGGCTGTCCGGCGACATCGCGGACAGGGTTGAAGAGCCGCGGCCTTAAGAGTTTTCGCAGGTAATAAGTCCTAGCCGTGTAACCCGGCGCGTTGCCTTGCGCAACGACGAAAGCTGCTGAAGCCGCAACCCACTTCCTCAATCAAGCCGCCCGGCGCCCAGGTTTTGGGCCGTCGGTGAATCCTCGAGTCCGTAAGGTCGGCGGCACGTCGAGCAGTTGGCGGCGTGCCGTTTTACGGCGCGAGGACGCGGCGCTTAGCAAGGAGTTGCTTATGAATGACTTTGGCGATCCGTGGATCACCCGCCACGCGCATTATTTCTCCGATCCCGATGCGGGGCCGGATGCATTGTTGAACGACGCCACCGAATGGCTGCAGTACGCGTACAACGCCATCCAGCTATTGGCTGAGCTGGTCGACGAACGCGAGAACATCGACGCACAACGCCTGCCGATCATGCTGGAAGGCATCAGCGCRTTTATCGATATGGGCGCACGCTGCGCCACGCAGGCGCATGAGCGGATGCAATGGCAGCAGATACAGGATGAGACGGCGCAACCACCGGCGTAGGTTGGGGTGAGCAAAGCGACTGCGAAGGCAGGATGCCGTAGCGAACATCCGCGTAGCGGATGGCCCGAAGGGCGGGCTGCTGATGCAGCCCGTAACCCCAACAATGCAACGCGCCTGGACGTGGCCATGTTGGGGTTCGCCTGCGGCTCACCCCAACCTACGCCTGCCATCCAGCAACACCCTCCGGACCCCTCTCCCCTCCGGGGCGAGGGGCTTCAGCGGCAGCGCTTCTGAGTCCCGTTCTTCGGGCCGCTATGGCAGAAGGCTGTTCGGCCGGAAAGCTTGTACCCGCCACGGAAAGGATGCTGGATGAGTGACATCGATCAGCAAGTCCCTTCTGCGAACTTGTTCCTTTCCACCAGCATGTCCGCCGAACTGGAAGGATATTTAAACGCAAGGATCGCTGCCGGGGATTTATGCAATACCACCACCCTAATCCCTTACTTCGCCTTGGTCGGTGCCACCGGCTTGCCATCAATAAAGTTGTGGACAGCGGCAACCGTGGTTTCCGTCGCCTCTTCCATCAACCAGTGCCCCGCGTTGGGCACGACCAGCTCGGTGACATGCGTCGCGGCGTTACGCATCACGATGGCCTCATTCGGACCAAACGATTTCTCGCCGCCAACCGCCAGCACCGGCATGGTGAGTTTGGTCACCATTGCCACCTTGTTGTCTTCCGCGTCCTGACGAATAGCGCGGAACTGCAGGAACGCGTCGTGCATGGCAGCGGGCCTGGCGTAAAGATCGGCGTAATGTTGCCGCGCTGCCTCGTCGATCTTCGACGGAGTGCCGGCAAATTCGTTCCAGAACCGATCCAGGTAAATGCGCTCGCGGCCAGCAACCAGGCGTTCCATATCCGGACCGCCGAAGTCGAAATGCCACAGCGCCGGCCAGCGCACGATCTGGTCCCACGGCGGAATGCCAGGAACCGGGGCATCCATGACCACCAGGCGGTCCGTCTTGTCCGGATAGCGGGAGGCATAGGCGTACGCCACCATGGTGCCGATGTCGTGGCCCACCACGGCGGCATGGTCGATACCGAGCTTGGTCAGCACGCCGCGGATATCGGCAGCCTGCGATCGTTTGTCATAACCGTCTTCCGGATGCGACGACAAACCCATGCCGCGCAAGTCCGGCACCACGACGGTGTGGTTGCGCATCAGGTCGGCCGCCAGCGGCGCCCACATGTCACCGGTGTCGCCAAAGCCATGCAGCAGCACCACGGCCGGACCTTTGCCGCCGACGCGCACATGGATCGTGGCGCCATTGCTCTCGATATCCTGCAGGCGGAACGACGGAGGGAACGGTTGAACGCTTGCGGCGGCTGGAACGCTCGATGCTGCCAGCAGGCACGCAATCAGTAAGCGGTGAATCATGGATAGACTCCCAAGGTAGATGGTGATGAGTCGATGGTTCCCCGACGCTGGACAAAGCGGTTTGTCTTGCTCGCCCCATCCCTGGCCGCAACCACTTCGCGGTGGCCCCGGCAGTGTGGCAGGTGGCGTCGGTGACCGACGACAGGAATAGATTGCGCCGGAACGAATGCAATGACGTGCAATGAGAGCGACGGACTTGTTCGACCGCGTCGAACGAGTCGATGCACCTCTGACGGAACGGGGCGCTTATTGGTGACTTTCAGCATGTGTAGCGCTGTTGGATCGAGCCTAGCCTAAGGGCATTGCCTGTTCTGCGGACTCCGTATGAAGACCTTGAGTCGGTGCTGCCTTTCGCTGGCTGGGATGCTTTGCGCCATGCCCCTGCTGGCTCAATCGGCTTCATTCCAGTTTCTTGAAAAGCCGGGGGCGTATCCCGTCGGATTGAAAGTGGTCGAACAGTACGACAGCTCACGCAGCTTTCCTGCTTCATCTGACACTTCGAGCAAGTTGCCGGCGAAGGAAGGTCCAAGACCACTGCAGACCCTGGTCTGGTATCCGTCGCGCAGCGGCACGGGCAAGCCGATGACCGTCGGCGACTATGCCCGGCTGGCGGACGCCGAGATTCATTTCACCGCGCCCGATGAAAAGTGAAACAAATGGCGTACGCAGTTAAAAGCGTCGTTTGACATCCCTCTCTGGGCCGTTCGCGACGCCGAGCCGGCAAAGGGTCGTTATCCGGTTCTGGTCTACGCGCCCAGCGACTCGTCCATTTCCTGGGAGAACGCGGATCTGTGCGAATACCTGGCCAGCCATGGCTATGTCGCCATCGCCAGTCCGTCGATGGGCGTATCGACACGCGATATGACGGACGATCTCGACGGGATCAACGCCCAGGCGCGCGACATCTCCTTTCTGGTCTCCTACGCCAAAACGCTGCCGGACACGGATACGTCGAACGTCGCCGCTGTGAGCTGGAGCTGGGGCGGCATTTCCAGCCTGTTTGCGGCGGCGCGGGATCCCCGCATTCGCGCCCTGCTGGAGATGGACGGCAGCATGCGCTATTTCCCGGGGCTGGTGAAAAAGGCCGGCGACGTCCATCCGGAGCGGCTGACCATACCGCTGCTCTTCTTTACTTCCGAGTATCCGAATTACTTCGAAGATCTCGACAGCTCCTATGACGGCGCTCCGGCGGACCTGGTGGGACCCAACGTCCTGAACGCCTGGAAGCTGGGTGATCTGTACACCGCGAATATGGTTGGCATGGCGCACGGTGAATTCAGTTCGATGTTCCAGCGGCGCAAGAGTGCGGAACGCTTTGCGGAAGATCAGATTGCCGATTACGGCAGGGACGATGCCAACCAGGGCTACGCGTGGGTGGCCCGCTACAGCCTCAACTTCCTCGATGCCCATCTGAAGCACGATGCGGCGGCGGCAGCTTTTCTCAAAAGAACGCCCGCCGAGAACGGTGTGCCCAAGCACTTCATGGCTATTCGGTTTCGCGCCGCGCAGCAGCCATCCACTAGCCCGGTTGGGGAGAAGACAAGTCCTTAGCGCGTGCCTCTGCGGCCCATCGACCGGGTTCGATGAAATCACCGTTCATCGCATCATCCGCTCAGGAGGCAGACGATGCCGCCTCGTTGATCAGTGAAGCCACTTCCCGCGGCTGCGACGCGAGCGATGCGTGGCTCGCATCAAGCTTGATGATCTTTCGAGCGTTCATCCGTGCAGACATGTTCTGCTGGTTCTCCGGATGGATCATCCGGTCGTGATTGGAAATCTGATACCACGACGGTTTGTGCCGCCAGGCCGGATCGGTCACCGGGTTGCCAAACGTCGATGCCAGTGGGGCCTTCTGTGTCACGGCCATGACCAGGCCCTCATCGGCCGTCAGATCCTGGCAAAAGCTCTCGTGGAACTTGTCTGCTTTCAGCCATAGGTAGCCATCGCTATCCGGTGCGAGGTTCGGCGCGGCTTCGGGCGGCTTCCCCTGGGTAATGCCGCCCGGGCTTTCGCCCGCGTCCGGGGCAAAGGCCGCGATAAACACCAGCGCTTGGACATTGGCTTGGTTTCCCGCCTCGCTGATCACCGCGCCACCGTAGGAATGGCCTACGAGCACCACGGGGCCCTCGATCTGCGCAAGCATCTTCCGCGTGCGCTCCGCGTCTTCTGCGAGCGACGTCAACGGCATCTCGACCGCGTGCAGCTTGTCGTAGCCCAGGCGCTGGAGTTCAAGAATGACCTTGGCCCAATGAGCGGCGCCGCCCCAAAATCCATGAACCAGCACGACAGCAGGTTTGTTGCTCATGATTTTCTCCGCGCCTCAGTCTTATGGAAGGGGCGATGGCCTGCCTGCCGAATGCTTCGATAAGCGACACTCGTGCAGTTCGTCGATAGGTCTTCCCCAGTCGAAATACTTTCCTCGCTTGCGGGTTAATGGGTGGTGATGGCTGGAGACACGCGCATGTTGCAGTGTCGTAACACTGCGAGGCCCTTGCAGGCACCGCGGCTGACTTCCCAGACACTGAGTCATTTGCCTGACATAAGGAATTTCTAGGCTGTCGGCGCAGGCTTCGTCGTTGAGAAAGACCCAAGGGTCATGCGCTTTGTCACGAGAGGACGTCATGCCTTATTGGGAAATGCTGCTCTGGATAGTCTTCGCCGTCGTGATGACCAGCGTCACTGTGTTGAGCATTGGCGCGGTCGCCTACATTTGCCGCGAAAACAGGCTCTACTCAGCAGAAGGAAAACTCTGGTCATCGCTGGCGCATACGGGGCAGATGGCTGAAGGCGTGATCCGCAGCTTGCGCCTTCACTCCGGCAACCTCACACGTGCCGGGTCGTACGGGCAGTCCATCTGCGCCGTGGTATTTGAAATCGACTACACCGACACCACGGGCACCTCGCGCACGGTATCGATCCACACGTTCGTCGAAGAGCTGCTGGTGGCGAGCTTCCAGGAGCCGCGCAAAGCCGTTCATCTGCTCTACGACCCGGCAAGCCCGGCTACGGTCGTCATCGACCGGGAGCGCACGCCGCTGGAGTTGGCGCGCGCCTCCTGATGAATGGGCAAAGGTCTGGTTGCCTGGGCCAGGCGGAACACGCGCTTTCCATACTAGGCGGACAGTTCGAGTTCCGACCCGTCCAAAGGCCATTTGGCCGACACCGCCCGAGTCGATCCATACTTGAAGCGACGCGGCCAAATTATTCCAATGACTTGTCGAATTCCGCCCCGGCCGTTCGTCAACATCCTGAAGGCAGCCAACCGGCGCCTGTTGCAGGCCGTCCGAAATATACCCATGGTCAGGAGGAATCCCATGCAGAAGACGAAGCGGGCTATCGAAATCATGAGCTTCATGCTGCTCGCGCTGTTTGGTGCGTCGCAGCAGGCGGTATCGCAGGATGTAAAGAAACCCGAGCCGGCGCCGGCTTATCCGAAAATGGCCCCGGTCGAGCAATACCTCATGAGTCGGGACGCCGAAATAGCCTTGGCGCGAAGCGCCGCACCGGAATCCATCTCCCGTGACGCTACGGTCCTGGTGCTGGGACAAAAAGGTTATGAGACCGCAGTCGAAGGCAAAAACGGGTTTGTTTGCCTGGTGGGTCGAGGTTGGTCGGGACCCTTTGACTGGCCCGAGTTCTGGAGCCCGAAAATAAAGGCCGCCGATTGTCTGAACCCCCAGGCTGCGCGTTCGCTCGTGCCGGTCTTTCGTCTACGCGCCAAGTTGACGATGGCCGGGCGCTCCAAGGCGGAGATACAGGCGGCGGTCAAGGCCGCGTACGACAGTAAACAATTGCCTGCGCTGGAAAGCGGCGCCATGGATTACATGATGTCGAAATCGTCGTACCTGACCGACGAAGGGGGCCACAACATGCCTCATCTGATGTTCGACACCCTGGTCAAGGACGGCAAGGATTGGGGTTCTGGCGCGGACGGCTCGCCGGTTATGTCCAGTCCCTATTGGTTCTTCTCTCCGAACCCGACCAATATGAAGGGGCTGCCGCCCATTCTCGTGTTCCTGGTCGGGACTGGAACCTGGTCCGACGGAACGCCCGCGGAGATGCACGATCACTGATGCCGGGGCGGCTCGGAGTCGAGAGCATCGTTGTGTGTCAACGATCTTTTGCAGCCATCGCATCGCGATGGCTGCAATATCGTCATCGCGCGCTATTCGAAGATACCGAAGAGAAAATGCCTGCAGGGCCTATTCGGTGGCCTCTCACGAAATCAAAAGCGATCCGTGCTGGCCAGGTAACGCCACTGACCCGGCTGCAGCTTGGACATCGGAATGCGGCCGATACGGATGCGTTTCATCGCCAGCACCTTCAATCCGACCGCGTTGCACATGCGCTCGATCTTGTCGGGCGCGATCCGATTCAAGGCGAAGCGCAGGTGGGTTTCGTTCTGCCAGCTCACCTTGATCGGCGGCAGCGCGTAGTGGTCAAAGCGCAGCCCGTGGTTGAGCAAAGCAAGGCCTTTCGGCGCCAGTTCGCCCGCGACTTGAACCACGATCTCCTGCTCGATGCGATCGAAATCTTCTACCAGGCGACGCTTTACCCGCCAGTCCTGCGTAAATATCAGCAGGCCGCTGGCCTGGTCGGGCAATGACAGTGGGCATTCCAGCCGGGCGAAGTGGCGTTTCAGCAGGCGTACGCCGGAAGCGTCTTCGGCGGAGTGGCTTTCCACGCAAATCAACGCGCGGGCTTCTTCGACTGTCGCGCCGGCGGGTTTATGCAAGGCCAACGTAGCGGGTTCGGCGGGTTCGAGGTGGGCGTGAGGATCGATCTCGATGCGCTGTTCCAGCACCTTGAACTGGGGCTCCTCTACCGTGACCCCGTCCACGCGCACCCAGCCGCCTTCGATATACATCTCCGCCTCGCGCCGCGAGCATTGAGCCAGGGCGGCGACACGTTTGGCGAGGCGTACGGGTTCGGTCATCGGGGTTGGCCGTGGGTGGTGTGCGCCATTATAGGCAGACGGCCGCTTTCGACCCAAAGCGAACATAATCGGGCGTCCCCACGGCAATATGCGTGAAGTTACCTCTCGGTGTACTTCTTGGCCTTATGGTCAGCACACGTGATCGGCAAGGTGGAAACCGCCCCGAGGCTCTCCAAACGATCTATCGCGAGCCGGCCCGATGACCGACAGGCGCATGCTCCGCCATAAGCTCGACGATCCAATCGATGAAGACGCGCAGCCTGGCGCTTACATGCCGGTTCGGCGGAAACGCCAGATAGAGCGGCATGCGATCCATTTGCCAAGTCTCGAATAACGGCACCAGCTCGCCGCGGGCGACGTGCGCTTTAGCCATGTAGTGCGGCAGCCAGAGCGCGCCGAGGCCGGCGAGTCCGGCCTCGAGGTAGGCATTACCGTCGTCGACCGACAGTACATAACGCCCCTGTATCCGAATGATTTCGTTGCCGCTGCGCATGACGTAGGGGAAGGGCTTGCCATTGCGCGACCATACATAGCCGACGATGCGATGGTGCGGATCTTCCAGTTCTCGCGGGTGCGAAGGCGTGCCCATTCGCTCCAGATAGCTTGGCGCCGCATACATCGCAAGTTGAAGATCGCCGACATGTCGGGCTTTTAATGAGAGCGAGGTGAGTTCGCCGCCGCGCACGACGCAGTCGACGTGCTCGCCGATGACGTCGACCATGCGGTCGCTGACGCCCATATCCAGCTGGATATCGGGATAGCGAGCGTGGAACGCGGGCAGGGCGGGTATCAGGATCATCCGGGCCAATGGACTGGGTACATCCACCCGCAATTTGCCTCTGGGCGATGCGGTGGCTTCGGAAAGGCTGTTTTCGGCATCGTCCAGGTCGGCCAGCAGCCGGATGGCGCTCTCGTAATAGGCGGTTCCATCGGCGGTCGTGATGACCTTGCGCGTGGTGCGATTGAGCAGCCGGACGCGCAGCCGGGCTTCCAGTTGCTGTATCAGCAGGGTCACGGTGGTCTTGCTTATGCCCAGCGTTTCCGCGGCCTTGGTGAAGCTGCCGGTCTCGACGACCCGGACGAAGGCCTGCATCGCATCGAACCGGTCCATCGTCGCTCCAACTGCTGCGGGGTTGTTTGGATTCTACAAACAGTGTTGGCCGGGAGTGGCCGTTTATCGGGGCAGTGCGGCTGCCTAGAGTGTGTCTCTATCGTTCTGGATATTGATGGAGGAGGATTCATGGCAACACGCGACGTTGTTTTTCCCACGGGCCGCCGGGCGCTTTATGAGCGCAATCGCTATTCGCCGGCCATCCGCTCAAACGGTTTTCTGTTCGTATCAGGCCAGGTCGGCAGCCGCGATGACGGCTCGCCGGAGCCGGACCTGGAGCGGCAGGTTGCGCTCGCGTTCGAGCATTTGAACGAGGTACTGGCGGCGGCCGGATGCAAGTTCGAAGACGTGGTCGACGTGACGGTCTTCCTCGTCGATCCCGCATCGACTTTCGAGAAGGTCTGGAGCGTCGTACCGACCTATTGGGGCGATGCTCCGCATCCGACGCTGACGGCCGTGGGTGTCACGTGGCTTTATGGGTTCCAGTTCGAGATCAAGGTGATCGCCAAGTTGCCAGTGGAGTAGGTCGGCAAGCGCACCGGTCACGTTGCATGCCTCTTTATCGCTGGAGCAGCTAACTTACGATTGACAGGTCATTGGAACGCATCCAAGGTCCGTCACGGGCCATGAGCGCATGGCCGCATCATTCGTCCATTCGACGGAGCGTTTATGACCAGGCTTGTGGTGAGAAGCTTCGCTGTATCACTCGACGGCTACGCCGCCGGCCCCGACCAGAGCCTGGAGAACCCGCTGGGCGTGCGCGGTCCGGAACTGATGGAGTGGTTTTTCCACACGCGCACGTGGCGGTCGATGCAAGGCGCCACCGGTGGCGAAAACGGTGTCGACGAAGAGATCGCCCAGCAAGGTTTTGCCGAAGTCGGCGCATGGATCCTTGGCCGCAATATGTTCGGACCGGTGCGCGGGCCATGGCTGGATGAGAGCTGGAAGGGGTGGTGGGGCGACGAGCCGTCGTATCGCGTACCGGTGTTCGTGCTGACACATCACCCGCGCGAACCGCTGGTGATGAAGGGCGGCACCGTGTTTCATTTCGTCACTGACGGCATCGATTCCGCTGTGAAGAAGGCCGTCGCGGCGGCGAATGGCAAGGACGTGCGTGTTGGTGGCGGTGCAGCGACCGTACGGCAGCTTTTGAGCGCATCGCGTATCGACGAGATGCATCTTGCGGTACGGCCGGTGCTGCTTGGCCGTGGCGAGCCGTTATTCCAGGGGATTGATATGCACGGGCTGGGTTATCGGTGCGATAAGGTGATTGCCGGTGAGCGGGCCACGCATATGTTTCTGCGTAGAGATGCACCCTAGTAGCTTTTGGAAGCATTGAAGCGAACATGAAAGGCGTATGGATACTACTGATGGGTATGCTACTCGGCGTTGCACGTCCAGCGGGTGCCGGTGACCCGACGATCGGCAATGATCAGGCCGTGATTGTTCATTTCAAGTATGGAACGTCCGATCTCAAGCCACTTTTTGCCTTAGAAGACAAGCTTGAATCGACCATCAAGAGCGCCGGCGTTGGAGTTCTCGATGGTGACGAGCTGGCTACTGATGGTCGCGATAGCTACATCTACATGTATGGCCACAGCGCAGACAGACTGTTTGATGCAGTTAAGCCTGTTCTCTCGACATCTCCTCTCATGAAGGGAGCTCGGGTTGCCAAGCGCTACGGGCCTCCCGGCGAGACGACGCGGCAGGTAGTGATTGTTCTCGGTCAATGAGGCCGGTATTTCTGCGTTTGCGAAGCGGGGATGCAAGACGCTGAGTAGCTGCAATGGCGACCTTCGCCAGAAGATCAATCTCAACAATCCAAAACGACTAGTCCCAGGGCAGTTAGAATTCTGCCGATGCAAACCCCTGCTCCCTCCGCCTTCCGGCTCTCGGCCGCTCCCATGATGGACTGGACCGGCGAGGGCGCATAAGCCTTATAAGGCAGCGGGTTAGGGCTCTCGATCTCCTCCGTGTTGCACCATCGTTGCCCCGAAGGTTTGGGGCCCGAGTTTGAGCTGCCCGAGGCAGAGTTGCGGGCGTATGTTGAGTCGAGCCGCTAAAGGCCGTTTTCGACCCAGAGCGGACATTGGGGAATCTAATCCACGGTGGGCAAGGGAGTGCAGCAATGCTGATGGAAGGCTATTGATTTCGGTCGAGTTCGTTCCAGATCGAGCCGGGCGAAGATGACAGCGTCTGATCAGCGAATGGGGCTCAGCCACATTCTCAATCGGAACGCCCGCCTATCCTTTCGATCGGCGATGGCTTCGCGAACCTGCTCGGCCGCCGCACCCAGAAGGGCCTGCGCCAGGTCGGGGTCGTTGACGACGCGTCACAGCGTCACCGCGCCGGGCGAGCGCCGCCCGTTTCAAACCTTTGCTGTCCGTTCGAGCAGTGGCTCACGACTTGGCGCTGCATTACAGGCGCGGTGACGAGCCACACCTCCGAGTCGATCCATGCTCGCCCGGAGGATTCGAAGCTGCCCAAAGCCGTTCGAATGTCTTCCAAGCTCGCGTCTCGGATCTTCTGATCGATCTCTCCAGGATGGAATCTGTTCTCTCAAACCAGCATCGACTGCTGGGCGAAGATACCCGCTGTCGCGCCTTGCCATGATGCCGTGGTAACCGAAGGCATGAGGGGATTGGCGAGGTCGCCGGCGGCGTAGATGCCAGGCATGCTGGTTTCGCGGCGCTCGTCGACCTTGAGGACGATGCCGAGGGGCGTATCGACTGTGGCGAGGCCCAGTGATTCATGCAGGCTTGCGGACGGCTTGTTGCGCGGATGCGCGAACAAGATGTCGACCGCGACATCGGGGCCGGTATCGAGATTGACGGTGGCGCTATGGCCCCCGTGATGGGCGATCGCGGTGACCCGGCCATCGACGACAGGTATGTTGCGGCGCGCTACATCGGCCAGGATATCAGGCGGAATGTCGTGACCATCGGCGAAGAGGGTCAGCCTGTCGGTCCAATCGTGGAACAGCCTGACCTGGTTGTGCGACTGCGGACCGGACCACATGAGGCCCCAATGCTGGCCGGCGACTTCAAAGCCGTCGCAATAGGGGCAGGGCACGATGGAGGTTCCCCAGCCTTCGGCAAAGCCCGGAACATCAGGAATCTGGTCGGCGATGCCATAGCTCAGGATCAGGCGGCGCGCTTTAAGGCTTTCACCATCGGCAGTGAGTACGGAGAAATCGTCGATGGCGCCGGAGATGCTGTCGGCCCGGGCATTGACCAGCCTGATCGTGGGATAGCGCGCCAGCTGCTGTCGCGCCTCGGCAAGGATATCCAGCGGTGACTTGTGGTCGTGGCCGAGCAGCCCATGCGAATGGCCGGCGAAGCGGTTGCGCGGCAGACCGGTATCGAGAACGGTGACCTCGCGTCGGGCGCGACCGAGCTGCAAGGCGGCGGCGAGACCGGCAAAGCTGCCGCCGATGATGATGACGTCATCCATGGTGATGGACTCCGTGTCTGGATGAGGGTTAGGTTCGGATTGGCTTGTACATTTAGATACTTCGCAGTATCGTAATTTGAGAATTACGATACTGTAAAGGACTGTAATTTCCGTGACCGAAAACAGCCAGAGTCGGCGCGGCCGGCCCGCCAACGAGGCCCTTGGCCAAACGATCGTCGACGCCGCGCGCGAACTCTTTGTGGAGTTGGGTTTTCAAGCGACGACATTGGACAAGGTCGCCCAGCGAGCGAAGATATCCAAGCTCAGCATCTATCGGCACTTCGAGAACAAAGAGGCGCTGTTCAGCGCAGCCATCGCGGCCGGCTGCCATCAGTTATTTGCACCACAGACCCTTCTTGAAGGCCTCGAAGGTTCTGTCGAAGATCGGCTGATGGCGGTGGGATCATTACTGCTTCGCACGCTGTTGAGATCAGACGTCCGTAGCGTCGAAGCCATGGTCATGGCCGACAAGACGAATCAAAAGTCGTTAAGCAAGCTCCATTACGAAGCCGGGCCCGCCCATGTCATCGCCCAAATCGAGGCCCTGTTGCGCCAGTTGCACGTGAAGTCAGTCCTGAACGTGCCCGATCCTCTCCGGTCTGCCCGCTTGTTTGCCGCGCTTTTCAAAGGATCCGATCTTCTGATTATCGCGCGCTTCGATCAGGCGAAAGCAGAGGACGACAACGAAATCGAATCCTATTGCCGGTCGGCCGCCGCCATGTTCATCGCCGCGCACGGTGGCGACGACCACGCGGGGAGATGAGCATTTGATTGCTCCGGGCAACTTGGCCGGAAGCGACGTCTATAGGGTTGTTCCGGGTCGGGTCACGCCAGGAACTACTTCACCTCATTAAAGATCGCTGCGATACACGCTCGATGATCACCACGACTCAGTTGCCCATTGAAAAGTGGCAAAGCTATATCGGCGAGGGTGGCCATGGCGGGCGATGTTAGCCTGTGTTTAGGGGGCATGTGGGCCAACTCTTGCTATTGTCCCATTGCAGATATTAGTTACTGTAGAGCGCGATTTAATGTCCGCCTCTGACCCACAGCGGACATTGCGCAAGACACCATAGGCGTGCCACGTAACTTCCTCGCGTTGAGCATGCGGGTAGAATATTCGCCATGCATGCCATCAATAAAAATGACTTCCGTCTATCGACTGCGCCGATGATGGACTGGACCGACCGCCACTGCCGCTACTTCCACCGCCTGCTCTCCCCCCACGCCCGGCTCTACACCGAAATGGTGACCAGCGCCGCGCTGGTGCGCGGCAAGCAGCTCCGGTTGCTGGAGCACAGCCAGCAGGAACACCCGGTGGCGCTGCAGCTCGGCGGCAGCGATCCGACGGAACTGGCGGAGGCGGCGCGCCATGGCGCTACGGCGGGCTACGACGAGATCAACCTCAACGTCGGCTGCCCCTCCGATCGCGTGCAATCCGGCAAATTCGGCGCCTGCCTGATGCGGGAACCCGCGTTGGTGGGCGATTGCGTGAAAGCCATGCGCGACGCGGTCGATATCCCGGTCACGGTGAAATGCCGCATCGGCGTGGACGACCAGGACGAATACGCCGACCTGCAGCACTTCACCGAGACGATGATCGCCGCCGGCGTGGAAATCCTGGTGGTGCATGCGCGCAAGGCCTGGCTGCAGGGTCTGAGTCCGAAGGAGAATCGCGAGATCCCGCCGCTGGATTACGAGCGCGTCTACCGGCTCAAGCGCGAATTCCCGCAGTTGGTCATCGTCATCAACGGCGGCATCACCACCGCCGAGCAGGTGCAGGCTCATCTGGGGCAGGTCGATGGGGTGATGCTCGGCCGCGCGGCTTACCACGATCCGTACGTGCTGGCCCGGGTCGAGGCCGCCCTCTACGGCCAGCCGCTGCCGGACCGCGACGATGTCCTGCGCCACATGCGCCCCTACATCGAAGCCGAGCTGGCCCGCGGCACTGCTCTCAAGCACATCACCCGCCACCTGCTCGGCCTCTACCAGGGCGAGCCGGGCGCCCGAGGCTTCCGCCGGCTGCTCAGCGAGGAAGGGCATCTGCCCGGTGCGGGCTGGGAGTTGCTGGAGCGGGCCATGCTGCCCAGGCGGGCTGTAGCGGCGTGACAGCGGGGGGCGATCGGGTCAGTATTCAGGCCCGGTTCCATAGTCTGAACGAGGATAGCCACCGTTCCCCGGGCTTTTGTTGGCGATATGAAGACAATCCTGCGCATTTCGGCTCTTTTGTTGCTCCTGGCGACCGCTTCCGTGGCCGCGCAGGCGCAGGAGCCGTCCATGACGCTCGAGCAGGCGGTCAATCAGGTGCAGCAGGAAACCGGGGGCAAGATCCTGTCGGCCAGCACCGTGCGGCGCGGCCGTAATGCGTTCGAACACCGGATCAAGGTGCTCACGCCGTCCGGGCACGTGCGGGTCGTCACTGTGAACACGGAAGCGGGCAAGGCCCCGGCTTCCGCGGATTCCACCAAGAACCCGGCCGGCGACGGCGAGGGCAATAAGGAGAAACACTGATGCGCATCCTTCTGGTAGAGGACGAGGCGCCTCTGCGCGAAACACTCGCCGCGCGCCTGAAGCGCGACGGTTTTGCCGTCGACGCGGCACAGGACGGCGAAGAGGGTCTCTACCTCGGCCGCGAAGTGCCGTTCGACCTGGCCATCATCGACCTGGGCCTGCCGAAGATGTCCGGCATGGACCTGGTCAAGGCGCTGCGCGAGGTCGGCCAGCGCTATCCGATCCTGATCCTCACCGCACGCGGCAGTTGGCAGGACAAGGTCGAGGGCCTCAAGCACGGCGCCGACGATTACCTGGTCAAGCCGTTCCACGTGGAAGAGCTGCTGGCGCGCATCAACGCGCTGGTGCGCCGCGCCAGCGGCTGGTCCAAGCCGGTGCTGGCCTGCGGCCCGATCAAGCTCGATACCACCGCGCAGACGGTGTCGGTGGAAGGCAAGCTGGTGGACCTCACCAGCTATGAGTACAAGGTGCTGGAATACCTGATGCTGCACGCGGGCGAGCTGGTCTCCAAGGCCGACCTGACCGAGCACATCTACCAGCAGGACTTCGACCGCGACTCCAATGTGCTGGAGGTCTTCATCGGCCGTCTGCGCAGGAAGCTCGATCCGGAAGGTCACCTCAAGCCCATCGAGACGGTACGTGGACGCGGATACCGCTTTGCCATCCCCCGCAGCGAAAACGAAGGCGAATGATCCCGAGCAGCCGCGCCGCCCGTTCTCACTGGCGGCGCGTGCGGCGCTGGCCACCGGCTTCGTGCTGGCGGCCTTTCTCGGTGTCGTAGGCCTTACGCTCTCGCGCTCCAGCGCCGAGACCGCGCTGAAGGAATTGCAGGACCGCCTGCAGAATTACGTCGTCGCTTACCTGGCCGGCACCGAAGTGGGTCGCTCCGGCAAGGTGCTGCTGCCCGATACACCGCCCGATCCGCGCTTTTCCCAGCCGGGTTCGGGCCTGTATGCGCTGGCGCTGGGCGAGAACGGCGCCAAGCTGGAATCGCCCTCGGCGATCGGTCGCGACTTCGCCTTTTTGAAGCGGCTGGAGCCGGGGCAGAGCCAGTTCGTCGGCCCGATCGAAACGCGCATGGGCCGGCTTTATTACTACGCGTACGGCGTGGCGCTGGACACCTCCGAGAAGAAGTCGGTGAAGCTCACCTTCATGGTGGCGCAGGCCGAGGACCAGCTCGAAGGCCAGAACGCGGTGTTCCGGCGCAGCCTGATCTTCTGGCTGGCCACGCTGGGCGTGATGCTGATCCTGCTGCAGTTGCTGCTGCTGCGCTGGAGCCTCACGCCGCTGCGCAAGGTGGCCAGCGACATGAGCCGCGTCGAACGCGGCGAAGCGGAGGAGCTGGACAGCCGCTACCCGCTCGAACTCACCGGCCTGACCGAACGCATCAACGCATTCATCGACAGCGAGCGCGAACAGCGCACGCGTTACCGCAACACGCTGGCCGATCTCGCGCACAGCCTGAAGACGCCGCTGGCGGTGATCCGCTCGCGGCTGGAAATCACCGACGGCAACGTGTCGCCGATGCGCAGCGACGTGATCGACCAGGTGCGCCGCATGGACGAACTGGTCGCTTACCAGCTCGCCCGCGCCGCCACCACCGGGCGGCAGACGTTTGCGTCGGCCATTCCCATCGCCGGCCACGCGGAAGACCTGGTGCAGAGCCTGGAAAAGGTCTACGCCGCGAAGAACGTGCTGTGCGAGTTCGATATCGAGGAAGGTGCCGCCTTCCATGGCGAACAGGGCGACCTGCTCGAACTGTTGGGCAACCTGCTGGAGAACGCCTTCAAGTGGGCCGGCCACCGCGTGTTGCTGGTGGTGAAGGTGGAGCCGGTCGCCGGCCGCCAGCGCCCGGGCCTGTGGTTGAGCGTGGAAGACGACGGTCCCGGCATCGACGACGACAAGATCGAGAAGGTGCTCCAGCGCGGCGTGCGCGGCGACGAGCGCGTACAGGGCCATGGCATCGGCCTGTCGATCGTGCAGGACATCATCAAGGCTTATCGCGGCGAGCTGGCGGTGGACCGTTCGCCGGAATTCAACGGCGCGCGCTTCAGCGTGAGGTTGCCGCCGAGCTGACGCTCAGTACGGCGCCGGCGACGGACCGTAATAGGCATCCAGTAACGCGGCCACGGTCGCGTCGGCCCGCTTCAGCACGCCCGGCTGCGACCAGTGCAGCTCGCTGGTCACCGCGAAGAATTCATCGGGGCCTTCTGCCGCGTAGGGATCGATCAAGGTGTCGCGGCCGCGCGCTACGTCGTCGGAGAGATGGTCGTAGGCGCGCTGGAACGCCACGATCCAGTCGCGCCGGCTGATTTCCTCCGGCAGCGGCGGTACGCCATCGGGCGCGCCGTCGAGCATGTCGAACTTGTGCGCCATCTCGTGCACGACCACGTTGTAGCCGTCCCACGGCTGCTCCAGGTCGAGCTGCACGTCGGCCAGGGACAGGATCAGCGGGCCGCGTTCCCAGGCTTCGCCGATCAGCACGTCGTCGGCCTCGCTGACCACGCCGCTGTGCTCGTCGTGATGGCTGCGGCGCACCTTGAACTCGCCGGGATAGACCAGGATCTCGCGCCAGCCGCGCAGCGCGCCGCTGCCCTGGCGCAGGGCGGGCAGGCAGGCCTGCAGGGCGATCAGCAGGCGCAGCCGGTCGTCCAGCTCGGCGCCGGCGAGCGGGTGGAAGCGTTTGCGGGCGAGGAAATAGGCGACGAGGCGGTGCAGTTCGCGCTGGCGGTCGTCATCCAGGCGGCGCGCCAGGGGGCACGAGGAGAGGGTGCGGCGCCACAAAACGTCGGGAATTGCCGGCGGGTCGAAGCGCGACAGCCACTGTCGCCACCAGGCCCCCGCCACCGGAACGGCTTACTGGATGGAGCCCGGCAGCAGCGACTGCCAGCCCAGGCTGATGCGACGGCTGCGCTGCGTGCCGTTGGAACCGGTGCTGCTGCCCGTGGGGCAGTTCTCGCTGGAGGAGCCGGAAGCCGGAGCGTTCTGGATGCTGCTGTCGTGCGGCACGCCAAGGCCATCGGTGCCGTTGTTGCTGACCTCGTGGGTCACGGCGCTGTCGACGCCGGGGCGCTGCAGGCCGCCCAGTTCCTGGCTATCGGCGTCCATAGCCGATGCGGCACCGATGCCGCTGGCGCCCAGTACACACGCGAACAGGAACTGTCTGATGTACATGGCGGCTCAACCCCTTGATCCGCAAGCCAAGGGTCGGATCCTCGCAGAATCATCCCTAGGACGCCAGTGCCAGGCTTTGTCGAGCCGGGGCGCGCCAGTCCCACAAGTACTAGGCGTGGCGGGGCGCCGCCGGCTACTCGGCATCCGGTCCACGCTCTAAGATGCCGCCATGCATGCGATTGACCCATCTCTGGCGAGGCTTGCCCTGCGCCGGTTTCACCACGCCGGCGGGCAGCCCTGATGCAGGCGCGCGAACTGCTGGCGCTGCTGGCGCCAGGCGAGCCGCTGTCGGGTGAGCGCCTGGCCGAACAGGGTGGGGTGACCCGCGCCGCCATCTGGAAGCAGATCGAGGCCCTGCGCTCGCGCGGCGTGCCGATCGAGGCGCGCGGCGCCGCCGGTTACCGGCTGCCGTGGCCGCTGCAGATGCTGGACGCCAAGCGCATCCGCGCCGCCGTGCCGGCGCCGTGGCGCAAGCGGCTGGGTGAGCTGGAGGTGCATTGGGAGCTGGATTCCACCTCCAGCGAACTGCAGCGCCGCGGTGCCGGCCTGCCCGACCTGAGCGTGGTGATCGCCGAAACGCAAAGCGCCGGCCGCGGCCGCCGTGGCCGCGCCTGGCTGTCGCCGCCCGGGCTCAATCTCTATCTGTCCTGCCTGAAGCGCTTCGACGGGGGCTTCGCCACGCTGTCGGGGCTGTCGCTGGCGGTGGGGGTGATCCTGCTGCGTGCGCTGGAATCGCTGGGCATCGCTGAGGCCGGGCTGAAATGGCCGAACGATGCGCTGGCGCGCGGCGGCAAGCTGGCCGGCATCCTGGTCGAGCTCAGTGGCGAGTACCAGGGGCCGTGCGCGGCGGTGATCGGCATCGGCCTCAACCTGCGGCTGACCGACGCATTGCGCGAGCAGGCCGGCCAGCCCGCCTGCGATCTGGCCACGCTGGCCGGCGGCGAACTGCCCGAGCGCAACGAGGTGGCCGCCGCGTTGATCGCGGCGCTGGCCGAAGGGCTGACCCGGTTCGAGCGCGAAGGTTTTGCCGGCTTCGTCGCGGACTACGCTTCGCGCGACTTGCTGCTGGACGCGCCGCTGCGCGTGCAAGGCGCACAAGGCGTGCTCGAAGGCGTCGGCGCCGGCGTGGACGAACGCGGCGCCCTGCTGGTGCAGACCGCCGACGGCCTGCAGCGCATCGACAGCGCCGACGTGACGGTGCGCCGCGCATGAAGCTGCTGCTGGACCTGGGCAATACCCGCCTGAAATGGGCCGTGCGCGAAGGTGCGCAGTGGCGCGCGCGCGGCGCGGTCAGCTGGGATAGCGACATCGCGACTGCCTTGCGCGAGGCCTGGGGCGAACTGCCCGCGGTGGACGATGTGGTGGGCGCCTCGGTGGTCGACGCCGCGCGCGAAGCCGCCGTCGCCGACGCCGTACGCGCTGGCTGCGCACAGGACACGTTCTGGCTGCGCACCCCGGCTGCGGCCTGCGGCGTGCGCAATGCCTACGACGAACCGCAACGCCTGGGCGTGGACCGTTTCCTCGCCATGGTCGCCGCCTACGACGCCGGCCATGCGCCGTGCATCCTGGCCGGTGTCGGCACCGCGTTGACCTTGGACGCGCTTGCCGCCGACGGCCGCCACCTCGGCGGCCTGATCGCCCCCGGGCCGCAGTTGATGCAGCAGTCGCTGGTCGGCGCCACCGTGCGGGTGCGCCCGGAGCGCCCCGGCGAAGTGCTGGACGCGGCCGCCAATACCGCCGACGCGGTGGCCTCCGGTTGCTGGCAGGCTGCGGCCGCGCTGATCGAGCGCTTCGTCCGGCGCATGAGCCATTCATTGGGTGGCAACCCCGCTTTGCGGCTGGGCGGCGGCGATGCCGCGGCGCTGCTGCCCCTGCTGGAAGCTCCCGCCGAACTGGCGGAAGACGGCGTGCTCCACGGTCTGGCCGTGTGGGCGAATGCGCATCCGGCTGCCACACGCGCTCTCTAGAATGGCGCGTTGCCGTTTCCTCACCTGGGTCGTTGCATGGTTCTGCGCCTGCTGTTCGTACTGCTGATCGCGCTCAATATCGCCGTGGGCGCGTGGCTGTGGCTGGGTCAGGACGACACCCATGGCCGCAGCGCCGCCGATCCGGAGGTGCCCACCCTGCGCCTGCTGGCCGAGCGTCCGGCGCCGCCGGCCAGTGCACCGGAGGCAGCGGCGACCGTGCAGGCGCCCGTGGCCGCCGCAACGCCCGCGAGCAGCGCCGCCAAGGCACCGGCGCAGACCACGCTGGCGCCGACGCCGTCGCGCTCCAACACCTACACCTGCATCTCGATCGGCCCGTTCGCCGCGCCGGTGGATCTGCACAACGCCCGCAACGCGCTCACCGCGCAGGCCGCGCGCATGCGCTCGCGCCAGGAACAGACCACGCAGACGCGCGGCTGGTGGGTCTACCTGCCGGCCAGCGCCAGCCGCGACCAGGCGTTGGCGCAGGCACGCCGGCTCAGCGCGGCCAATATCGCCGACTACTTCGTGGTCGGCTCCGGTGGCCAGCCCAACACCATCTCGCTGGGCCTGTTCAAGGACCCGGCGAACGCGCGCAAGCGCCGCGACGAAGTGGTCGCCGCCGGCTTCCCCGCGCAGATGACCGAGCGCACCGAGACCGTGCCCGAATACTGGCTCGACCTCGCCGTCACCGACGGCGCGCACTTCGACTGGCACAGCCGCCTGCGCAACGCCACCGGCATCGGCTCGCACAGCACTGGATGTTTCTGAGCGCGCCGGCTCGGAGCGACCTGCTAGACTGCGCCTCCTTCGCCGGCATAGCTCAGTTGGTAGAGCAACCGCCTTGTAAGCGGTAGGTCGTCTGTTCGAGTCAGACTGTCGGCACCATCCCGCGATTTTTCTCATCAGCTTCCGACAGTGAATCCTTCTCCTCTCGGCGACCCGAAGGTAGTCCCCGTGGGAGAGAAGGTGGCGGCAGCCGGATGAGGGTTCGGCCGAAGTGAAGCACACCACTTCGCCCGTACCCTCACCCCAACCCCTCTCTCCCACGGGGACTACCTTCGGGTCGCCGACGGGAAAGGGGCTCACGCCGCGGCATTCCGGAGCTTGTCTCTCCGTCGAGATTCAAAGCCCAGTCCACATTTTTTTCAGCGCTCGCTCGCTATATAAGCAAGCGCACGGACTCAGCACGCCTCTCCTCAAGGAATTGCGATGCAGCTGCGGATCGACTCGAACCTGCGCTGGACGCGCTGGGCTGAAGCCTCGGCGCTGTTTGCCGCGGTGCTCGTGGCCACGGCGTACTCGCTGCTGCTCACGCGCCATACCGGCAGCAACGTCACCATGTGGATCGCCAATGGCGTGGTGGTCGGCGCCTTGCTGCGCGTCGGCAACCAGCGCTGGCCGCTGTATCTGGCCGCCGCGTTCGCCGGCTATTTCAGCGGGAAGATGCTGCTGGGCGATCCGTTCCTCTCCAGCGTGCTGCTGGGCCTGGTCAACGGTATCGAGGTGACCATCGTGGCGAGCGGCGTGCGCCGCAGCTTCCCGCGCATCCAGGACGACACGCCGTTCCTGCGCCTGGGCCAGGTGGCGATGCTGTCGACGCTGGCGGCCTCGCTGGTGTCGGCGCTGCTGGCCGCGTTCATGCTCTATGCCACGGCCAATACCGATTTCTGGAGCAGCTTCGACTGGTGGTTCCGCTCGCATCTGCTGGGCATGGTGATCGTGGCCACGCTCACCCTGGTCGTGCTGGTGCAGGGCTGGCGCGTGTTCGGGCAACCGGGTTATCGGCTGGTGCTGCTGCGCGATCTGCTGCTGCTTGGCGCGACGACGGCCGCGGTGTTCGCGCAGTCGCGCTATCCGCTGCTGTTCGTGGTGTTCGCGCCGCTGTTCTACGTGGTGATCCGCCATCGCTTCCCGGGCCTGGTGATCGGCGTGGCCCTGGTCACGCTGATCGTCAATATCGCCATCGCGATGAGCGGCGGCCCGCTGGGCCTGATTCCCGGCTCCAGCGCGGTCGAGCGCTCGCTGCTGGGGCAGGTGTTCCTCGGCACGGTATGCCTGGTGGCGGTGCCGATCGCGCTGGCCCAGGCCGACCGCCGCCGGCTGGCGCGGCGCGTGCGCGACAGCGAAGTGCGCTATCGCCTGCTCGCCGACTACGCCAGCGACCTGGTGATGCGCATCGCGCGCGACGGCACGCGGCGCTACGTGTCGCCGTCGATCAAGGACCTGCTCGGTTGGGAGGTCGGCGAGTTCACCGTGCCGCGCCCTGAGCTGATCCATCCGGACGATCGCGAGCGCGTGGCCGACGCGGTAGAGCAACTGTGGGCCAGTGGCCGGATGTCGCTGACCCGCTACCGCCTGCGCCACAAGAAGGGCTACTACGTGTGGATCGAAGCGCTGGTGCGCGCGGTGCCCAGCCCGGAGCACGCCGGCGAGCTGGAACTGATCTACACCGGCCGCGACGTCACCGAAAGCATCGTCGCCGAGCAGGCGCTGGCCGACAGCGAGGCGCGCCTGCGCAGCATCACCGACAAGGTGCCGGCGCTGATCACCCATGTGGGCACGGACGAGCGCTACATCTTCGTCAGCGGCTATGCGCGCGAGATCACCGGGCAGGAGCCGGAGCTGATGATCGGACGCACCGTGCGCGAAACGCGCGGTGCCGGCTTGTACGGCCTGCTCAAGCCGCACATCGCCGTGGCGCTGCAGGGCCGGGAAACCACCTTCGAGTACGAGCTGGAGCGCGACGGCCGCTATTTCTATCTGCAGACCACTTATCTGCCGGCCACTTCGGTCACCGGCGAGAGCATCGGCTTCTATGCGCTGACCACCGACGTCACCCGCATCAAGCTGGCCGAGCAGAAGCTGTCCTTCCTGGCCCACTACGACACCCTGACCAACCTGGCCAACCGCCGCTATTTCACCGAATGCGCGCAGGCTGCGCTCGAGCGCGCGGCGGTGACGCGCGCGCCGATGCTGCTGATGCTGATCGACGTGGACTACTTCAAGCAGATCAACGACGGCCACGGGCATGCCTCGGGCGACGCGGTGCTGCGCGAGGTGGCGCGGCGGCTGAAGGCGTCGGTGCGCAAGTCCGACCTGGTGGCGCGGCTGGGCGGCGACGAGTTCGTGATCCTGTGCGACGACGTGGACGCCACCTACGCGGCGGAAAGCATGGCCAACAAGGTGATCGCCTCGATGGCCCCGCCGGTGTCGCTGGATGCGGCGCGGCTGAAGGTCACGCTGAGCGTGGGCGCGGCGCTGTGCCGCGATACCGCCTCGCTCGACGAACTGGTGCAGAAGGCCGATGAGGCGCTGTACGAGGCGAAGGAAGCGGGGCGCGCGTGTTATCGCCTGGCGGTCGAAGGTCTGTAGTTGAAGGACTGTAAGCAAGGCTTCACTTGACCCCCGCGCGAACGCCCGGGAAGATCGCGTGATGCGACGCAGCAATCGTCCCGCCCCATGCTCGCCTTGAAACTCGCCCTGCAAGGCGGCGGTGCGCATGGCGCATTCACCTGGGGTGCGCTGTGCCGCCTGCTGGAACTGCCCGGCCTGGCGGTGACCGCGATCAGCGGCACCAGCAGCGGCGCGATGAACGCCGCGGCGTTCGCGCAAGGCTGGGCACGCGACGGCGCGGCGGGTGCGCGCGCTTCGCTCGATGCGTTCTGGCTGGGCCTGGCCGGTCGCAATGCGGTGGCCGACTGGTGGCATGCGCAGTCGCGGCTGTTCGGCGATGCCCTGCCGTGGCCGCAGCCGCCGGTGTCCGGCACCAGCGGTGGCGTCAATCCGCTGCGCCCGCTGGTGCAGGAGTTCTTCGACGAAGACACGCTGCGCCACGGCCCGGTGGCGCTGTACGTGGCCGCCACGCGCATGCGCGACGGCGCCCTGGAAGTGTTTTCCGGCGCGCGCCTGAGCCACGACGCCTTGCTCGCCTCGGCCAGCCTGCCGCCGTGGTTTCCGCCCACCGAGATCGACGGCGAGGCGTACTGGGACGGCGGTTTCGCCGGCAACCCCGCGCTGGAACCGCTGCTGCGCCTCGGCGGCGACGACCTGCTGTGCGTGCTGCTGCAGCCGCAATTGCGCCAGAGCATGCCGCGCAACGCACGCGAGGTCCTGATGCTGTCGGCCGAGCTGTCTTTCGGCGCCGCGTTCGCGCGCGAGCTGCGCGATCTCGGCGCGGCGCGCGCGCAGGCCGCCGCGCATCTATGGCCCAACGCCGGCGAGCGGAAACTGCGCGAGCTGCGCCTGCACGTGCTGGCGCCGGACGAAGGCCTGGCCGCGCTCGGCCACTCCGCCGCGGACACCCGCACCAGCCAGCTGCGCGCCCTGCACGACCTGGGCCGGGAGACCGCCGAACGCTGGCTGGCGCGCCATGCGGCGGACCTGGGGCGGCGCGGCAGCTTCGCCCTGGACCTCGGCGCCGGCGTTTGAAGCGGTTTTTGCCCCGGGGAACCGGCGCAGGCGTTCTTGTAGACTTGGGCGATGCCGCCGCCAGCGCGCGGATGTGCATCCCTTAAGACTTTGAACGACCGAGGAAGCATGGGTAATCAGGCTGTATCGCTGATCGGTGCACCCACCGATATCGGAGCGGGGCACCGCGGTGCCTCGATGGGCCCCGAGGCTCTGCGCGTGGCCAATCTGCAGGCGCGGCTGAAGGCGCGCGGCATCGACGTGGTCGACCGCGGCAATCTGCAGGGTCCGCTGAATCCGTGGGAGCCGCCGCGCGAGGGCTACCGTCACCTGTCCGCCGTGGTGGAGTGGAACCGCGCGGTGTACGAGGCGATCTACGCCGAACTCGGCCTGGGCCGGCTGCCGGTGATGCTCGGCGGCGACCACTGCCTGGCGATCGGCTCGATCACCGCCGTCGCCCGCCACTGCCGCGAGCGCAACCAGAAGCTGCGCGTGCTGTGGCTGGACGCGCACGCCGACTTCAACACCGCCCAGATCACGCCCTCCGGCAATATCCACGGCATGCCGGTGGCCTGCCTGTGCGGCATGGGTCCGTCCGAACTGACCGGGCTGGGCGGCAGCAAGCCGGCCACCTCGCCGGAAGTGTTCCGCCAGATCGGCATCCGCTCCGTCGACGAAGGCGAGAAGCGCCTGGTGCGCGAGGCGCGCGTGAGCATCTTCGACATGCGCCAGATCGACGAATCCGGCATGAAGCGGGTGATGGAAGAAGCGCTGGAAGGCGTCGACGCCGACACCCACCTGCACGTGAGCTTCGATGTGGACTTCCTCGATCCGGCGATCGCGCCGGGCGTCGGCACCACGGTGCGCGGCGGCCCGAACTACCGCGAGGCGCAGCTGTGCATGGAGATGATCGCCGACACCGGCCGCCTCGCCTCGCTCGACATCGTGGAACTCAACCCGGCCTTCGACAAGCGCAACCAGACCGCCAAGCTGGCGGTGGACCTGGTCGAATCGCTGTTCGGCAAATCCACGCTGATCCGTTGATCCGCGACACCCAACAGAGCCAAGCAGAAGACCCATGCGAACCCGTGTACTGACCGGCATCACCACCACCGGCACGCCGCACCTGGGCAACTACGTCGGTGCGATCCGCCCCGCCGTGGCCGCCAGCCTCCGTCCGGAAGTGGATGCGTTCTACTTCATGGCCGACTACCACGCGCTGATCAAGAGCGACGACCCGGCGCGGATCGAACGCTCGCGCCTGGAAATCGCTGCGACGTGGCTGGCTGCCGGACTGGAACCGGATCGCGTCACCTTCTATCGCCAGTCGGATATCCCGGAGATTCCGGAACTGACCTGGTTCCTCACCTGCGTCACCGCCAAGGGCCTGCTCAACCGTGCACACGCCTACAAGGCGGCGGTGGACAAGAACACCGAAGCGGGCGAGGACGCCGATGCGGGCGTCACCGCCGGCCTGTACATGTATCCGGTGCTGATGGCGGCGGACATCCTGGCCTTCAACGCGCACAAGGTGCCGGTGGGGCGCGACCAGATCCAGCACATCGAGATGGCGCGCGATATCGCGCAGCGCTTCAACCACATCTACGGCCACGAGCATTTCGTGCTGCCGGAAGTGGTGATCGAGGAACAGGTCGCCACGCTGCCGGGCCTGGACGGCCGCAAGATGTCCAAGAGCTACGACAACACCATCCCGCTGTTCGCCGGCGGCCAGAAGCATCTGCGCGACAGCATCATGCGCATCGTCACCGACTCGCGCCTGCCGGGCGAGGCGAAGGATCCGGACAGCTCCTCGCTGTTCACCATCTTCCGCGCCTTCGCCACCGAAGCCGAAGCCAGCGCCTTCCACCAGGCGCTGCTGGACGGCATCGGCTGGGGCGAGGCCAAGCAGGTGCTGTTCGAGCGCATCGAGGCCGACGTGGCGCCGATGCGCGAGCGCTACGACGAGCTGATGTCCAGGCCCGAGCGGATCGAAGCGATCCTGCAGGAAGGCGCACTGAAAGCCCGCGCCATCGCCGCGCCGAAGATCGCCGCGCTGCGCGACGCGATCGGCCTGCGCTCGGGCGTCGCGGTGGCGGCGGCACCTGCGCCGGCCGCCGGCAAGGCCGAGGGCCGTGCGGGCAAATTGCCGCGCTTCGCCAGTTTCCGCGAGGCCGATGGTAGTTTCCGTTTCCGCCTGTTCTCCGCTGAAGGCGAAGAGCTGCTGCTGTCCAGGCCGTTCGCCGATCCGAAGGCGGCCGGCACCTACCAGAAGAAGCTGAAAGGCCCGGGCGCGACGTCGGCCGTGCTGCAAGTGCAGCCGCGCGCGCTGCATCTGGAACTGGACGGCGAGTTCGTCGGCAGCACGCCCGAATACGGCGACGAGCCGGCCCGCGACAGTGCGCTGGCGCGTTTGCGCGAGGCGCTGGACCAGCTTTCCGTGCTGGAGTGACGGTGCCCGCGAAGAGTGAGCATGCGGTCGTGCGGAGGCGCTGAACCGTTTCCTGGAGTGACCTGACCGATGCGTTACCTCGCGATCCTGCTGCTGGCGCCCTGGCTGTTGATCCTGGCCTGGGCCTATTGGGCCTACCCGAAGAGCCTGCCGCGCACCAAGGCGCGGCGGGGGTTCGATCTGCTGGCGGTGATCCTGGCGGCGGTGGCGGCGGGATGGGCCGCGCTGGCGGGATTCGAGGCGGCGGTGGTGCCGTCCGTCGGACAGTTCGGACCGCCGAGCGGGGCGATCTGGCAGCAGGTGTTGCCGGCGTTGTATGGGTACGGCGCTTGTGTGGCAGTGTTGTTGGTGGGGTTGGTGGTGCGCGCACTCGCATGGGGGCGCAGGAAACCCAAGGCAGTCCCACATTAGGATTTCTTCGATGTGGTGATGGAGGACAATCGGCTGCTATGCACACCGTCACCTCTATTCACAGCAAGCAGGATTATGAGGACGTGCTCCGCGAGGCCTCTTCCTACTTCGAAAACGAACCTGAGCCCGGCTTTGTCGAAGGCCAGCGCTTCGAGATGCTGATGTCGCTCATCGAAGACTATGAGGTATCAGAATTCGATAGCGCGAGCGCGCACAAAGCTGCACAGACGTAGAGCCCCTCTCCCTCCGGGAGAGGGGTTGGGGTGAGGGTGCGGGCGGAGTGGTGCGCGTCGCTCCGCCCGTACCCTCATCCGGCTGCCGCCACCTTCTCTCCCACGGGGACTACCTTCGGGTCGCCGGAGGGAGATGGATTTCAGTCCCGGGCGGTGCGGATCACCCCCACTTGTTCAAATGCGGCCCGAACTGCTCGCGCTGCTTCTTCACCACGCAGAAGCGATGCCCGCTCGGCGCGAGCATCACCCACCAGCGTCCATGCACGCATTCGACGCGCTTCGCGCCGAGCTGTTCCAGGCGGGTTGCTTCCGCTTCCAGGTCGTCGGTTTCGAGATCCAGATGCACGCGGCTTTCGTGCGCCACGCGCTGCAGCAGGATGATCGGTTCGTCGGCCAGCGTGGCGAGCTCGGCGTACTTGCCGTCGCCGTCCTGGTCGTAGCTGACGATGGGTTTGCCCAGGGCCTGGCTCCAGAAATCGACGGCTTGCTTGAGGTCGGCGGACTGGCAATCGAGGACCAGGGTGCTGAGGCGGCTGTGGTGCATGGCGCGATCTCCGGCTGAGGAAACACGCCGCACTATAGGCGCGGCGAGGTGAGCGCACGCGCAAAAAAAGAAAGGCGCCTCGCGGCGCCTTTCTTTTGTTCCGTGCGACTGCCTCAGTTCGGCAGCGACAGATCGTCGAGCAGCGCCTTGAGGAAGCGCGCGGCTTCGCCGCCGGTGGCGGCGCGGTGGTCGAAGGTGAGGCTGATCGGCATGCGGCGATGCACTTCGATGCCGCCCATCACCGCAACCACGTCGTGGCACAGCTTGCCGGCGCCGATGATGGCGACTGTCGGCGGCACCACCACCGGGGTGGCGTAGCGGCCGGCGAACATGCCGAAGTTGGACAGGCTGATGGTGTAGCCGCTCAGTTCCGAGGCCGGAATGGAGCGGTCTTCCACCTGCGTGCGCAGGCGCTTGATCGCCGCGCGCACGCCGGCGCCGTCCAGCACGTCGGCATTGCGCAGGGCCGGCACGAACAGGCCGTCGTCGGTGTCCACGGCGATGCCGATGTCCACGTGCGGATGCAGGGTGCGGGTGAGGTTCTTGCCGTCGAACCAGGCATTGAGCGCCGGCACGGTCTTGCATGCGGCGACGATGGAGCGGATCAGGCGGGCGGTGATGTCCTGCTTGCCGATCCAGGCGTGCAGGTCGGCATCGTCCACCAGGGTGGTCGGCACCACGTTGGCGTGGGCCTCGGCCATCACGCGCGCCATATTGCGGCGCACGCCCTTGAGCTGTTCCGGCTGGCCGCTGGCCTGCACGCTCGGCGGCGCGGTGCGCACCGGTTTGCCGGCGAGCGACACGGCCGTGCGCGACGGCGCCGCGCCCGGCTCCGGCAGTTCCGGCGCCAGGTGGCGGCCGGCCGAGGCCGCTACCGCACGCGCCGGCGCGGCGCCCAGCGGGGCGGAGCCGTTGGCGGCGGCGGTCTTCACGTCCTGCAGGGTGACCACGCCGTCGGCGCCGGTGGCGCGCACGCGGGTGAGATCGACCTTGAGCTTCTTGGCCAGCGCACGCACTGCCGGCACGGCCTTCACGCCGCCGGCGCTGCTGACCTGCTCCACGTGCACGGTGTTGCCGCTGACCATGGCGCCGACCACGGTGCCTTCGTCTTCGCGCGCGCCGTCGGTTTCGACTTCGCCGCCTTCGTCGGAGGCGACCACCTTGGCGGCGTTGTCCGGCGCGGGGCTGCCCACGCTCTTCTTCGGGCCGTGGTGGTGGCCGGTGGCTTCGGCCTCGGCGCGCTGCTTGGCGTTCGGATCGGGCTCGAAATCGGCCAGCGCGGAGCCGGTCTCGATGATGTCGCCCGCCGCGCCGTACAGCTTCTTCACCGTGCCGGTGTAGGGCGAGGGCACATCGACCACCGCCTTGGCGGTTTCCATCGAGCACAGCGGTGCGTCGAGCTTGATGTAGTCGCCTTCCTTCACGTGCCACTCGACGATGGTGGCGTCGGGCAGGCCTTCGCCGAGGTCGGGCAGGTGGAATGTCTTGATGTCGGCCATGAGTCGGTTCCGGTAATCAGGCTTGTTTTTCAGCTCGTCATCCCGGCGCAGGCCGGGATCCAGTAGCGGAGAGGCACGATTGTCGCGAAAAGGTTTTGTGTGCTTCGCACTGCGTATTTCACTGGATTCCGGCCTACGCCGGAATGACGCTTCGTAGAAGTGTTGAGATTACGAGGCAGCCAGCGCACGCTTGGCCGCTTCGACCACGCGCTCGGTGCTGGGCATGTACTTCATTTCCAGGCGGAACAGCGGAATGTGGGTGTCGTAGCCGGTGACGCGTTCGACCGGCGCCAGCAGGTCGTACAGGCATTCCTCGGCGACGCGCGCGGCGATTTCCGCGCCGAAGCCGGCGGTCTTGGGGGCCTCGTGCACGATCACGCAGCGGCCGGTCTTCTGCACCGATTCGGCGATGGTGTCGAAGTCCAGCGGGGTCAGCGTGGCCACGTCGATCACTTCGGCGCTGATGCCTGCGGCGGCCAGTTCGTCGGCGGCCTCCAGGGCCTCCTTCACCTGCGCGCCCCAGGTCACGATGGTGACGTCGGTGCCGTCGCGCAGCACGAAGCACACGTCCAGCGGCAGTGCCTCGCCGTCGTCCGGCACTTCTTCCTTGTACTGGCGGTAGATGCGCTTGGGCTCGAAGAACATCACCGGATCCGGATCGCGGATCGCCGCCAGCAGCAGGCCGTAGGCGCGCGCCGGCGAGGAGGGCATCACCACACGCAGGCCGGGGATGTTGGTGAACAGGTGTTCGTTCGCTTCGGAGTGATGCTCCGGCGCGCGGATGCCGCCGCCCCACGGGGCGCGCCACACGGCCGGCACGGTGATGCGGCCGCGGGTGCGGTTGCGCATGCGTGCGGCGTGGCAGGCGATCTGCTCCATCATCGGATAGATGAAGCCTTCGAACTGCGCCTCGGCCACCGGCTTCATGCCCTGCGCGGCCATGCCGACGGTGACGCCGGCGATGGTGGTCTCGTCCAGCGGGGTGTCCAGCACGCGCAGCTCGCCGAACTTTTCCTGCAGGCCCTGGGTGGCGCGGAATACGCCGCCGTTGACGCCGACGTCCTCGCCCAGCACCACGACGCTCGGGTCGTGCGCCATTTCATAGGCGAGCGCCTGGGTGACGGCTTCGATAAGAGTGATCTGTGCCATGGCTTAGTGGGCCTTCTTGTCGAGCGAGAGAGCAAGGTCGCGTTGCTTGGCGAGGTCCGCCGGCACTTCGGCAAAGGTGTAGTCGAACATTGCGGTGACGGGCTGGGTCTTGGTCTCGAGGTAGGCGTCGACCTCGTTGTCCATCCACTCGTCGCATTCGGCCTTCCAGGCTTCTTCCTTGGCGTCGTCCCACACGCCCTTGGCCACCAGCCAGGCGCGCAGGCGCTTCATCGGCTCCTTGGCCCAGGCGTCCTTCACTTCCTGCTCGCCGCGGTAGCGGCGGGCGTCGTCGGCGGTGGTGTGGTCGGACAGGCGATAGGTGACCAGCTCCAGCACGCTGCCGCCCTGGCCGTTGCGGGCCCGGTCCAGCGCGTCTTCCATCGCCTTGCGCACGGCGATGATGTCGTTGCCATCGACCTGGATCGAGAACAGGCCCGCGGCGATGCCCTTCTGCGCCAGCGTGGGTGCGCCGGACTGGATCTTGCGCGGGACCGAGATCGCCCACTGGTTGTTGACGATCACCGCCACCAGCGGCAGGTTCTGCGCGCCGGCGATATTGATGGCGCCGTAGAAGTCGCCCTTGGACGAGCCGCCGTCGCCGATGGTGCACACCGCCACGCGCTTCTCGTTGCGGATCTTGAAGGCCAGCGCGGAACCGGCGGCATGCAGGCACTGCGTGGCGATCGGCACCGACCAGGCGAAGTCGTGGCGCGCCGGTTCCTTCTGGTAGTCGTTGCCGCGCTCGTCGCCGCCCCAGTACATGTACACCTCGCGCGGCTGCACGCCGCGGTACAGCTGCGCGCCGTATTCGCGGTAGCTGGGGGCGAACACGTCTTCGGGCTTCATCGCGCTGCCGATGCCCACGTGCGCGGCCTCGTGGCCCAGGCAACTGGCATAGGTGCCGAGCTTGCCGGTGCGCTGCAGCGCCACCGACTTGGCGTCGAACACGCGGGTGGACAGCATCAGCTTGTACAGCTCGACCATATGGTCGAGATCCTTGGCGAAGGCAGGCAGGTCGTCACGGACCTGGTTGCCCTCGGCATCGAGATACTGCAGGTATTCGATTTCGAACTTGGCGGCGATGGACACGACTCGCTCCGGGAGTGAGTTAAAGACGAAAACGGGTGAGGGAGTTGCAGGCCGGCGGCGACCCATCCAGTGGGGTCAAGCGCGCATACAGGGCCCTGACAAGACCGTAATTGAAGCAGGGCGGCATGTTGCGCCGCAAGGCACGGTGCAGCATGTAGGGCCGGTAGGGGGCTTGCGTTAAACCCAGGTAACATGCCTGCTTTTCCCGTGATCGGAACGTCATGACCGACAATCGGCGCGACCTGGAAGCCGGTATCGAGACCGACCTGCAGGGCCGGCTCACCTACGGGGGCTACCTGCGGCTGGACGCGCTGCTGTCCGCCCAGCAGCCGCTGAGCCAGCCGCCGCATCACGACGAGATGCTCTTCATCGTGCAGCACCAGGTGGCGGAGCTGTGGATGAAGCTGATCATTCACGAGTTGAAGGCGGCAATCGATCATCTGCACCGGGATCACATCGATCCCTGCCTGAAAATTCTCGCCCGGGTCAAACACGTGCAGCGCCAGCTGTACGAACAGTGGGGCGTGCTGGAAACGCTCACCCCCTCGGAATACCTGGAATTCCGCGACATTCTGGGCTCTTCTTCGGGTTTCCAGTCGCTGCAGTACCGGCAGATCGAATTCCTGCTCGGCAACAAGAACGAGCAGATGCTCGCGGTGTTCGCGTACGACCCCGAGGCCCAGGCCGCGCTGCGCGCGGTGCTGGAGGCGCCCGGCCTGTACGACGAATTCCTGGCCTATCTCGCCCGCCGCGGCCACGCCGTGCCGGCCGAGCTGCTGACGCGCGACCTGACCCAGCCGCACCAGCGCAACGAAGGCCTGCTGCCGGTGTTCAAGCGCATCTACGAGAACCGCGCGGAGTTCTGGCCCGAGTACCACATGTGCGAGCAGCTGGTGGACGTCGAAGGCCAGTTCCAGCAGTGGCGCTTCCGCCATATGAAGACGGTGGAGCGGATCATCGGCCACCGGCGCGGCACGGGCGGTTCGTCCGGCGTGGCCTTCCTCAAAAAGGCGCTGGAATTGGAGTTTTTCCCCGAATTGCTGGACGTGCGCACGGTGCTGGGCACCTGAGCCGAGGCGAGCTGGTCTGAAAAAGCGGGAAAGCCGCTTTTTTCGCGACGCGCACTTTCGGATCATGTCTTGTCCGGCTTTTCGCAAGATGCTGCGCCGCATTTGACGCCACGGCTCCGGCCCGGTTACATGTCGCGAGTTTTGAATTTCCGATCTGTACGCGATGTGCAGATCAGTACATTTTTTCCAGCACGACATGCCTGCACAACAGGGGATCGCATGACCGATACCACTACGGCTTCTCAAACGTCGGCGGCGCCGACGGTGCCCGACTACCCCCAGACCATGGGTCATCCGCGTCCGCTGTGGATGCTGTTCATGACCGAGTTCTGGGAGCGCTTCGCCTTCTACGGCATGCGTTGGGCGCTCACCCTGTACATCGTGGCGGAGTTCTTCGGCGGCAGCCCCACCGGCCAGGCCTTCGCCAGCCGCACCTACGGCGCCTACCTGGCCCTGGTCTACGCGGCGGCGGTGTTCGGCGGCTACGTGGCGGACAAGGTGATCGGCTACCAGCGCTCGATCCTGGTCGGCGCGGTGGTGATGTCGGCCGGCCTGTTCATGATCATGCTGCCCAACCAGGACATCTTCCTGCTGGGCCTGTCCACGGTCATCGTCGGCAACGGCCTGTTCAAGCCGAACATCTCCTCGATGGTGGGCCAGCTCTATGGCGTGGGCGACCCGCGCCGCGACCGCGGCTTCACCCTGTTCTACATGGGCATCAATGCCGGCGCGCTGGCCTCGCCGCTGCTCACCGGCTGGCTGGCCAGCTACTTCACCGACACCCCGATGCAGCAGAACTACAAGCTGGTGTTCCTGGCTTCGGGCATCGGCATGCTGATCAGCCTGCTGTGGTTCTGGATCGGCCGCCGCCAGTTGAAGGGCGTGGGCCGTCCGCTGCCGGAGCAGGCCAACCGCATGCGCGTGGTCTACGTGCTGATCGGCTGCGTGATCGCGGTGCCGCTGGTTTATCTGGTGATGGCCAAGGCCGGCGCGGTGGTGCTGCAGTGGCTGCTCAGCGCGCTGTTCGTGGGCCTGTGCGTGCTGCTGATGATCGACGGCGTGCGCGAGGGCAAGGTGCAGCGCGACCGCGTGATCGCGATGCTGGTGATCTTCGTCTTCAACGTGCTGTTCTGGATGTTCTACGAACAGGCCGGCAGCTCGTTCAACTTCCTCGCCGAGAACATCGTCGACCGCAAGATGTTCGGCGGCTGGGAGTTCCCGGTGGGCTGGTTCCAGTCCGTCGCGCCGCTGGCCCTGGTGCTGCTGGCGCCGCTGATGTCGGTCCTGTGGGGCTGGCTGGACCAGCGCAAGCTGGAGCCGTCGATCCCGCGCAAGTTCGGCTTCGGCCTGCTCGGCAATGCGGTGGCCTTCGTGGCGCTGATGTATGCGCTGTCCAGCCTGGTGGACGACAAGGGCCTGATTCCGTTCTGGCCGCTGGTGGTGGTCTACGTGCTGCAGACGGTGGGCGAGCTGTGCCTGTCGCCGATCGGCCTGTCGATGGTGACCAAGCTGGCGCCCAGCCGCCTGGTCGGCCTGGCCATGGGCGGCTGGTTCCTGTCCACCGGCATCGGCAACAACCTGTCGGGCATCTTCGCCGGCCACGTCAGCGGCAAGACCGGCATGACGGTGGCCTCGGCGCTGAGCGGCTTCACCTTCAGTTTCTGGCTGCTGGGCATCGCGGCGGTGATCCTGCTGGGCGTGGCACCGCTGATCAACCGCTTGATGCACGGGGTGAAGTAACGCCCAGGCGTGGGCTAGCTGCCATGCAAAGAGGCGACCCATCGGCCGCCTCTTTTTTTATGCCGCGGTCGCCTCGGCACCGCTTTCCCGCTGCCCGCTGCGCGGCGGCACCGGCGGCCCCAACAGCTTGTCCAGGATGCGCGACAGCCAGGCCTGTTCGTCCGCGTCGAGCTTGGCCAGCACCTCGCGCTCGCGCGCCCGCGCCATCGGGGCGACCACGTCGTGCACCTCCCAGCCGGCTTCGCTCAGGCTGAGCACGGAGCGGCGCTTGTCGCCCTCGTGGGTGCCGCGGTTGACCCGGCCGGCTTCGACCAGGCGGGCCAGGGCGCGGCTGACCGCGACCTTGTCCATGGCGGTGCGCTCGGCCACTTCGCGGGCCGAAAGGCCTTCGAAACGGGCCAGCACGGCCATCACCCGCCATTCGGTGACGCTGAGGTCGAAGCGCGCCTGGTAGTCGTCGGCGATGGCCTGGCTGACCGTGTTGGACAGGATCGACAGGCGGTAGGGCAGGAAGCGTTCCAGCTCCAGCGGGGCGTGGTCGGGGCGTTGGTCTGCGGGCACTGCTGCACCACTCCTTGCAAATGGTTTCACATGTAACTATAACGCTCAGGTCATACCGGCGGTCGCATCCTTTCAGTGATGTCGCGACCGGCGGAGCGAACCACCATCGCCCCAGGCATTCCGACCCAGGAGATTCACCATGAGCGCGCAGCCCAATCTTGGCATGCAGGTGACCACTTTCGAGAACCCGATGGGCATCGACGGCTTCGAATTCGTCGAATTCGCCGCCCCCGCGGGCCGCGGCGCCGAGCTGCACGAGCTGTTCGGCCGCATGGGCTTCACCGCCGTGCTCAAGCACAAGACCCGCGCCATCACGGTGTACCGCCAGGGCGGGGTGAACTTCCTGGTCAACGAGGACCCGGACTCCTTCGCCGCCGCCTTCGCCGCCGAGCACGGCCCCTGCGCCGCCGGCTTCGCCATCCGCTTCAAGCAGCCCTCGCCCGAGGTGTACACCAAGGTGCTGGCCAATGGCGGCGAGCCGGTGGGCGAGCAGGAAGCGAGCAAGGCGGTGAACGCCCCGGTGGTGAAGGGCATCGGCGACTGCATGCTGTACCTGATCGACCGCTACGGTAACCAGGGCAGCATCTACGACGGCGACTACGCGCCGATCCCGGGCGTCGAGCAGAACCCCGCCGGCTTCGGCCTGACCTTCATCGACCACCTCACGCACAACCTCTACTTCGGCAACATGCAGAAGTGGTCCGACTATTACGAGCGCCTGTTCAACTTCCGCGAGATCCGCTACTTCGACATCAAGGGCGCCAAGACCGGCCTGGTGTCCAAGGCGATGACCGCGCCGGACGGCATCGTGCGCATCCCGCTCAACGAGTCGAGCGATCCGAAGTCGCAGATCAACGAATACCTCGACGCGTACCACGGCGAAGGCATCCAGCACATCGCCTGCTTCACCGACGATATCTACACCACCGTCGAGGCGATGCGCGCCAAGGGCGTGAGCTTCCTCGACACGCCGGACGCGTACTTCGAAGTGATCGACCTGCGCATCCCCGACCACGGCGAAGACGTGCCGCGCCTGGCCAGGAACAAGATCCTGATCGACGCCGACCCGGAGACCAAGCAGCGCAAGCTGCTGCAGATCTTCACCCAGAACAACATCGGCCCGATCTTCTTCGAGATCATCCAGCGCAAGGGCAACGAGGGCTTCGGCGAAGGCAACTTCCAGGCCCTGTTCGAGTCGATCGAACGCGACCAGATGCGCCGCGGCGTGCTGTGAGCTTTAGCCCCTCTCCCTCCGGGAGAGGGGAATACTCGGACAAGCAACGGGTGCGATCGATGGAAACGAAGGGCTACCAATCCGGCTTCGGCAACGAATTCGCTACCGAAGCCGTCGCCGGCGTGCTGCCGCACGGCCAGAACTCGCCGCAGCGCGTGGCGCATGGTTTGTATGCGGAGCAGCTGACCGGCAGCGCGTTCACCGCGCCGCGCCACAGCAACCGGCGCAGCTGGTTGTATCGGATCCGGCCGGCGTCGATGCACCGGCCGTTCGAGCCGCTGGCGCACGAGCATTTCCATAACCGTTTCGACGAAGCCCCGGCCACGCCGAACCAGCTGCGCTGGGACCCGTGGCCGCTGCCGGCGCAGCCGGCCGACTTCGTCGATGGCCTGGTCACCCTGGCCGGCAATGGTGGTGCCGGCGAGCAGGCCGGCTGCGGCATTCATATCTATGCGGCGAACCGCTCCATGCAGGGGCGTTTCTTCTACGACGCAGACGGCGAGTTGCTGCTGGTGCCCCAGCAGGGGCGCCTGCGCCTGTGCACTGAGCTGGGCGTGCTCGACGTGGCGCCGCTGGAGATCGCGGTGATCCCGCGCGGCGTGCGCTTCCGCGTGGAGCTGCCGGACGGCGAGGCGCGCGGCTATGTGTGCGAGAACTTCGGCGCGCTGCTGCGCCTGCCGGATCTGGGCCCCATCGGCGCCAACTCGATGGCGCTGCCGCGCGACTTCCTCACGCCGCATGCCTCGTACGAAGACGTCGAGGGCGACTTCGAGCTGATCGCGAAATTCCAGGGCTCGCTGTGGAGCGCGAAGATCGACCACTCGCCGCTGGACGTGGTGGCCTGGCATGGCAACTACGCGCCGTACAAGTACGACCTCACCACCTACAACACGGTCGGTACGATCAGCGTCGACCATCCGGACCCGTCGATCTTCACCGTGCTGACCGCGCCCAGCGACACGCCCGGCACGGCCAACGTCGACTTCGTGATCTTCCCGCCGCGCTGGCTGGTGGCCGAGCACACCTTCCGCCCGCCGTATTTCCACCGCAACGTGGCGAGCGAGTTCATGGGCCTGATCCAGGGTGCCTACGACGCCAAGGCCGGCGGCTTCGTGCCGGGCGGCGCCAGCCTGCACAACTGCATGAGCGGCCACGGCCCGGACGCGGCGAGCTTCGAGAAGGCATCCAACGCCGACGTGAGCAAGCCCGATCACCTTACCGGCACCATGGCCTTCATGTTCGAGACGCGCAAGGTGATCCGGCCGACCCGGCAGGCACTGGACGCGCCGCAGCTGCAGGCCGATTACTACGAGTGCTGGCAGGGCATCCGCAAGCACTTCAAGGCAAGCTGATCCCGCGCGCCGCCAGGCGCGCATGGGCATCGACCCCCTCATCGATTATGTTGAACGCTGCCGCTGAAGGCGCAGCGATCGGAGCGAAGGCATGAAACTGGGCAGTCTCAAGGAAGGCGGGCGCGACGGCACCCTGATCGTGGTGAGCCGCGATCTGTCGCGCGCCGTCAAGGCCAGCGGCATCGCCGCGACGCTGCAGGCGGCGCTGGACGACTGGTCCAACGTGGCGCCGCGCCTCAACGCGCTGTACGGCGAACTGCAGGCCGGCACCGCAGCGGGCGCGTTCGCGCTCGACGTCGCCGCGATGGCCGCCCCGTTGCCGCGCGCCTATGAATTCGTCGACGGCAGCGCCTACCTGCCGCACGTCGAGCGCGTGCGCCGCGCGCGCGGCGCCGAGGTGCCGGAATCGTTCTACGTCGACCCGTTGATGTACCAGGCCACCAGCGCGGGCTTCCTGGCGCCGCGCGATCCGGTGCGAGTGCCCAGCGAGGAATACGGCATCGACCTCGAAGCCGAAGTGGTGGTGATCACCGACGACGTGCCGATGGCGGCGACGCCGGCCCAGGCCGCGGAACACATCCAGCTGGTCGGCCTGATCAACGACGTCTCGCTGCGCGGCCTGATCCCCAATGAGCTGGCCAAGGGCTTCGGCTTCCTGCAGTCCAAGCCGCGCTCGGCGCTGTCGCCGGTGTTCGTGACGCCGGACGAACTCGGCGATGCATGGCACGGCGACAAGCTGCATCTGCCAATGCGCACCTGGATCAACGGCAGCTGGTTCGGCGCCGCCGAATGCGGCGTCGACATGCAGTTCGATTTCGCGCAGCTGGTCGCCCACGCGGCGAAGACGCGTCCGCTCACCGCCGGCACCATCGTCGGTTCAGGCACCATCGCCAACGAAGACACCAGCAAGGGTGCGTCCTGCCTGGCCGAGCAGCGCACCGTCGAAACCTTGCGCGACGGCAAGCCGAGCACGCCGTTCCTGAAGTACGGCGATGTGATCCGCATCGACGTCACCGATCGCGACGATGCATCGATCTTCGGCGCGATCGAGCAACTTATTGCGTCGCCATCGTCCTGATACGGCGACACGTCCGCGCCATCGACCGGACACAGAACCTTCACATAAGAGCCTGCATTGCGGGCTCTTTTCATGTGTGCTGCATGTTTAGGAATTGTAGACGTTCACAGCTCGACCCCTAACGTGGGCTGTACGAGTGTGCGTTATTCGCGACGCGAATCTCGCCATCGCATCGGAACATTCTCTACTATCGACCTGGTTTTCGTCCGGCAGACATGGTTTGACGAAACAGGGGGATGTCGGTTTCAGGTTCGCGTGTACGCGGCCTCCACATCTTTTTGCAGAGTCAGGCAACGCTGTGTTCCAACGTATCCTGCTTGTGTGTGTGGGCAACATTTGTCGTAGCCCCACCGCCGAATACTTGCTGAGGGATCGCTTGCGCGATGCCTCGCTTGAGATATCGAGCGCCGGCCTCGGCGCGCTCGAAGACCATCCCATGGACGCCACTGCGGCAACGCTCCTCACCGAGCACGGCATCGATGCGAGCGCGCATCGCGGACGCCAGCTGCAGCCGTCGATGCTGCGCGAGATCGATCTCGTGCTGGTGATGGAGAAAAGCCACGCCGCCCGCCTTGCCCGTCTCGCGCCCGAGGCCAGTGGCAAGGTGTTGTTGCTCGGCAAGTGGTTAGGTGAAAAGGAGATTCCAGACCCGTACGGGCAGTCGCGCCCGGCCTTCGAGCACGTCTACGGACTGATCGACCAGGCCATCGCGCGCTGGCAGCCATATCTGACCCCCTCCTTCTCCAGAGCGGCTTCCTCATGACCGATCCCCGCGCCGTCACGCAGCGAAACGACGAAGAACTCGACCTGGGTGCGATTCTTGGCACCCTGGTCGACAACAAATGGCTGATCTTCGCCATCACCGGCCTGTTCCTGGCCTGCAGCCTCGCCTATGCGCTGCTCGCCACGCCGATCTACCAGGCCGATGCGATGGTGCAGGTGGAGCAGAAGGTGCCCGAACTGCCCGGCATCAGTGCGCTCAGCCAGACGCTCGGCGCTTCCAACTCGCAGGCGAATACGGAAATCGCGCTGATCACCTCGCGTGCGGTGATCGGCAAGGCGGTCGACGATCTGAAGCTCGACATCAATGTGTCGGCGCGGCATTTCCCGCTGATCGGCACCGGCATCGCGCGGCGCTTCGCCACCGCCAATCCAGGCGAGCTGGCCAGCCCGCTGCTGGGTTTCAGCCGCTATGACTGGGGTGGCGCGAAGCTCGAACTGCAGCGCATCGAAGTGCCGGACGATCTGCTCGGCAAGACCATGACGCTGATCGCCGGCGAGAACGGCGCGTACACGTTGTTCAGTCCCGGCGGCGACGAACTGCTGCAAGGTGCGCCTGGCCAGATCGCCACCGGCCATGGCGTGACCTTCCAGGTCGGCTCGCTCAAGGCTAATCCCGGCACCCGCTTCGACGTGCGGCGCGAACGCGCGCTCACCACCATCAACCAGTTGCAGACCGCGATCCAGGCCACCGAGAAGGGCAAGGACTCCGGCATCATCGGCCTGTCCTACCAGAACGCCAGCCCGAAGCTCGCGGTCTCGCTGCTGGATCGGGTCAGCGAGTGGTATGTCCGCCAGAACGTGGAATGGAACGCGGCCGAAGCGGCCAACAGCCTGAAGTTCGTGCAGGAACAGCTGCCCAAGGTGCGGCAGGACCTGGACCGTGCGCAGGCCGCGCTCAATGCCTTCCAGATCCAGGCCAAGTCGGTCGACATCACCATGCAGACCAAGGCGCTGCTGGACCAGAGCGTCGCGGTCGAGGCCAATATCCAGCAGCTGCGCATGCAGCAGGCCGATATCGAGCGGCGTTTCACCCCGGCGCATCCGGCCTATCGCGCACTGATGCAGCAGATCGGCCAGCTGGAGCAGCAGAAGAACGAAACCGACAAGCAGGTCGGCGTGCTGCCCGACACGCAGCAGGAACTGCTCAAGCTCACCCGCGACGTCGAAGTCAGCAACCAGACCTATACCGGCCTGCTCAACCAGGCGCAGCAGCTGGATATCGCGCGCGCCGGCAAGGTCGGCAATGTGCATGTCGTCGACAACGCGCAGGTCGACGTCACCAGCCCGGTGAAGCCGAAGAAGGTGCTGGTGGTGTTCGGCGGCACCTTTGTCGGCGCCTTCCTCGCTTTCGGCCTGGTGTTCGTGCGGCAGATGCTCAACCGCGGCGTGGAAGAGCCGTCGGTGATCGAGCAGCTCGGCCTGCCGGTGTACGCCTCGGTGCCGGTCAGCCCGACCGAGCACGAGATCGGCTTGTCCGATCATGCGCGCGGCGACGGCAGACATCATCTGCTGGCGATCAGCTCGCCGGCCGATCTCGCTACCGAAGCCTTGCGCAGCCTGCGCACCAGCCTGCATTTCGCCCGGATGGAAGCGAAGAACAATGTGCTGATGATCTCCGGCTCCAGTCCGGAAGCCGGCAAGACCTTCGTCTCCGGCAACCTCGCCGCGGTGATGGCACAGGCGGGGCAGCGCGTGCTGGTGATCGATGGCGACATGCGCAAGGGCACGTTGCACAAGGTGATGGGCGGGCGCCCGAACAACGGCCTGTCCGAGCTCATTTCCGGCCAGATCGACATGGCTGCCGCGATCCGTCCGCTGGCTTCGCTGGAGAACCTGCACTACATCGCGCGCGGCAAGATTCCGCCGAACCCGTCCGAGCTGCTGATGAACAAGCGCTTCAGCGAGTTGATGGACGAACTGATGCCGCGCTACGACCTGATTTTGATCGATACGCCGCCGATCCTGGCGGTCACCGATGCCTCGATCATCGGCCATATGGCCGGCACCTGCCTGCTGGTGGTGCGCTTCGGCCTCAATCAGGCGCGCGAAATCGCCCTGGCGCGTCAACGCTTTGCGCAGAACGGCGTGGAGATCAAGGGTGCCATCTTCAACGCGGTCGAGCGCCGCAGCAGTGGCTACTACTCGTACGGCTACTACGAATACAAGAACGGCACGTAAGCGGCGGTCGCGCGAGTGGCGCCACGCCGGTGGTCTCGCTCGCGCATGAATGGCGGTAAGGCGTGCGCCGGCCGTCAATAAGATCGAATCTGCGATGCGCGTTGTGAATTTAGCCGTCACGCTTCATAAGCGTGTCAAGAGCGCAGGCGAACATCCAGACGTTTGGACGGCTAAACGTTGATGCGTATCGCTGTATTTGAAACGCGTCGCGCGTCATTCGCCGTGCTTCAGGTGTGAGTAAAGAAGCGCTTGCCACAGTAGGTGGCTCTTGTGTTCGCAGCCGAGCCGCGAGGCTCTCCCATTCACGGTCCATCGACACAGGCTAAGACGCCGGACCGCCACTATCTGGAAGATCGGATGCAGCAAGTGATCAATGCCAAGATTGCCGTCATCGGCCTGGGCTACGTCGGCCTCCCCCTGGCCGTGGAATTCGGCAAGAAGTACGACACGGTGGGTTTCGATATCCGCGACGCGCGGGTGGAAGAACTGCGCGGCGGGAAAGATGCAACGCTGGAAGTGGATGCCGAGGAACTGCAGTCCGCCACGCGCTTGCGCTACAGCCACGCGCTGGAAGATCTGCGCGACCGCAACGTCTATATCGTGACGGTGCCGACGCCGATCGATGCGGCGAAGCGGCCGGATCTGGGGCCGCTGGTAAAGGCCAGCCAGATGCTGGCGACGGTACTCAAGCGCGGCGATATGGTGGTGTACGAGTCCACCGTCTATCCCGGCTGCACCGAGGAAGTGTGCGTGCCGTTGCTGGAGGCGGGCTCGGGCCTGAAGTTCAACCAGGA